>DATJQX010000001.1:0-28595 GCA_035505275.1 Streptosporangiaceae bacterium
GAGGCGACGCAGCGGGCGATGGGTGACGGCTGGTTCCACACCGGAGACGCGGCGGTGGTCCACCCCGACGGCTACGTGGAGATCCGCGACCGCCTCAAGGACGTGATCATCAGCGGCGGGGAGAACATCTCCTCGATCGAGGTCGAGGGCGTGCTGCTGCGCCACCCGGCGGTGCAGGAAGCCGCGATCGTCGGCCTGCCCGACGAGAGGTGGGGGGAGACGCCGCACGCGTTCGTGGTGCTCCGCGAGGGTGCCACCGCCACGGACGACGACATCATCGCGTTCGCGCGGGGTCACCTGGCGCACTTCAAGGCCCCGCGCGGTGTCACGTTCGTCGGCGAATTGCCGAAGACCGCCACCGGCAAGATCCAGAAGTTCGTGCTGCGGAAGGGGGCGCCTAACCTGGCCCGCCAGTAGGAGACGTCACCACTCGAAGACGTCGGCAATGCTGCGGTACTCGAACAGCTCGGCGGCGTCGAACCACAGGTCGACCTCGTACTTCGCCTCTTCGGCGTTGCCCGAGGCGTGCACCAGGTTCGCGACCGCCTTGCCCGATGTGATCGCCACCGCCTTGGACTGGTGCGCGAAGTCGCCCCGGATCGAGCCAGGCTGAGCCTCGTTCGGGTAGGTGGAGCCCACGATCTTGCGCACCGTGGCCACCGCGTCCTCACCCTCGACCACGAACGCGATGACCGGCCCGCGCTGCATGAACGCCGCCGTGGCGTTGTACACAACCGGTCCCAGCCGCTCCTCCAGGTCGAAATAGTGCTTGCGGGTGAAGTCCGCGTCGATCTGGCGCATCTTCATGCCGACGATCTTCAACGACGCGTCCTCGAAGCGCTGGACGATGCGTCCGGCCAGGCCGCGGGCGACGGCATCCGGCTTCAGCACGACAAGCGTGCGCTCCCGCAACTGCTGAGCGTAGGCCACAAGAAGTCCTTCCCCTTTACCTGAATGGTGACAGAGTAGCGGCCCGCGGTCACGATCCGGGATTCCGGTGACGGGCCTCGGGAGGCGCTTCGTCTTTGGGGGGCGAGCCGGGGCAAGCTGATAAGTCCGCTGGCGGCCGGTCGCGGATACTGCGCTCCCGCAGATCGGTAAGGTATCGCGCGGCGGTCACGAAGTTGCCGTCGTCGTGCAGGACGATGAGATCGTGATGTACGGCCGTCGCGCAGATCAGCAGGTCCACGGCTGACAGTGCGCGGTGTGCCCCGTGGCGGACCAGGCGGTATTGCGCAGACTCGATCCACCGCCATGCGCCCTTGGGGACCGCCGCATCGGGATAGAGCACATCGAACATCTGCGACATCTGCTCGTACTCATCGGCGGTCCGCGCTGAACGCCGGAATCCGACGCGCTGGGGGTGGCAGGAGCCGATCACGCCCAGGGAAACTACCTCGGCCCAGGACGCTCGCAACGCGGCATCCCGCAAGACCCGCCACAGAGCGGACGAATCGAGCAGGTAGCGAATCACGTGGCCGGGTCTTTTCCAGCCGCCCGCAGGCGCTCCCACTCCTCGAAGTCCCACCCGGCAGCCAGCACTGCGTAGTGCTCAAGGGCAGCCACCCGGCGGTGCCGGGCGGCGAACTCCCGCAGCGCCAGGTTGACGGTGTCCTTCTTCGTCTTTGCGCCGGATAGCCGCATGGCCTCCGCAAGGGCATCCTCGTCGATGTCGATCTGAGTCACCGCCACGGTGACCTCCCGTTGTTATTGATGATGTACATAATGATTGTATTTCATCAACATAGCTGACCATCTTGTCGCTAGGGCGGCCGGTCAGCGGGTGGCGGCCAACTCAGGTACATCCGGACGATCCTTGACACGGTCGACGGGAACGCTGAAACTTGGCCGTGACCTGGCGCGGGGTGGTGCTGATCGTGGCTGCGGTCGGCTCGCTGGTGTTGCCGCCTTGGGCGGCAGCGCGGGGGGCGGCCCTGCCGTCGTGGGGGCACGTTGATCTCGGTGCGGCACGGAGCCTGCTGGATAGGCACCGTGGTCCGGCCCCGGTGCGTAGGACACTACGGGGGCTGGCTGGGTGCGAGGCCGGGCTCGAGGGTACCCAGGTACGCGGCGCGACGCGGGTGGCGATCGTCGGCGCCTCCTTCACGGCGGGCGTCGGGCCCGGTAATCCGGACCGGTCGTGGGCGGTGCTGCTGGCCAGGATGGAGCACTGGGATGCCGTGGTCTTCGGCGATCCCGGGGCCGGTTACGTGCGGCGGGGCGTCCAGCACCGGGGGCCGGTCGCCGCCGAGCTAGCGCGGGTGGGACTGCGGGCGCTCAAGCCCGCGCTGGTCATCGTGCAGGCCGGCCACAACGATATCGGGGAGCCGCTGCCGCTTGAGCGGAGCCGGGTCGCGCAGGCGATCGCGCTCATCCGGGCCGAGGCACCGCAGGCGCGGATCGCGCTGCTCACCGTGTTTGCCGGCAGGTCGCGCGCAGCCAGGGCCTACCGGACCGACGAGGCGATCGTGACGGCCGCACGGTCCGCGGACCCCGGCGTGATCATCATGGACCCGCTGACCGGACGGTGGGTGTTCCCGCAGATCCGCGACCGGCTGCACCCCACGGCCGGCGGCGATACGCAGATCGCCCTGAAGGTGGCGGCGATCCTGGGGGAGCACGGGGTGATTCCCGCGCCTGCGGCACGGGGCGGCCTCATCTGTGACTCGGCTGTCGCGGTTCGGCCGCCACCGCAGGCGTGAGGGCGCCGACCTGCTCCGGTGGCCGGGCCACGGCGGGCAGGCAGAGGCGGATCAGGGTGCCCTGGCCGGGCACTGATTCGGCTTGGACGGTGCCGCCGTGGCTTTCCGCCACCTGGCGGACGATAGACAGGCCGAGGCCCGAGCCCGGCACGCCCCGGGCCGACCGCGAGCGGTAGAAGCGGTCGAAGACGCGGGGCAGGTCGGCGGGAGCGATGCCCGGCCCTTGGTCCTGCACGGTGAGCTCGCCTGCCGACAGGCGCACGGTCACCGGTGCCCCTGGCGCACTGAACTTGGCCGCGTTGTCCAGCACGTTGCGGACGGCGATCTGCAGCCGCTCGGCGCTGCCGAAGACCACGACAGGCTCAAGCTCGGCGGTGAACGGGGTGCCCGGCCAGTCCCGTTGCGCGGCCCGCAGGCAGGCGGCGGCGATACCGTGCAGCTCGACATCTTCGAGCACCGCGGTCGCGGACTCGCCCTTGGCCAGTTCGGTGACGTTGGCCACCAGGTCGCCGAGCTCGGCCACCTGGGCTACCACGCGATCGAGTACCTCCTGGCGGTCAGCCTCGGGAAGCCCGGGATTGGCGGCCAGGAGTTCGGCGTTGATGCGCAGGCTCGTCAGCGGGGAGCGGAGCTCATGGCTGGCGTCGCTGACCAGCTGTCGCTGGGCGGCCAGGGACCGCTGCAGCGCGTGCAGCATCTTGTTGAACGAGGCGGCCAGCCGGCCGACCTCGTCGGGGCGGTGCACCTCGACCTGGCCGACCGGGTTGCCGGTCGCCGTCACCTGCTCGGCCACCGCCGCCAGGCGGCCCACCGGCGCGAGACCGGCCCTGGCCACGCCCCGTCCGACCAGCGCCGCCAGGCCGACGCCCATCGCGCTCAGCAGCGCCAGCGTCGCGGCGACGCGGGTCACCTCGGCGTCCACCGTGCCGAGCGGCTCGGCCAGCTGCACCGCGAGGCCCGGCGCGAGCGGCGCGGTGAGGACCATGGCGTGGACCCCGTCCATCGTGGTCTGGCTGTAGATAGCGGCGTGCCCGGCCGCGACCTGTTCGGCGGCGGCGGTGGCGGCCAGCAGCCCGGAGTCGCCCGCCGGCGCCCAGACGTCGCCGCCCGCGGTCACCAGCTGGGTGTACGGGCTGGCCGCCCCGAACCGGTCGGATTGCGGCGGGATCCACCCCGTGGGTATGTCCCCGTCGTAGCGGCGGGCCAGATGGTGCACGGTGGCGCTTCGCGCCAGCAGTTCCTGCTTGACCTGGTTCTGCAGGTCCGCGCGGAGCACGAGGAAGGCCACGGCCGTGATCGCCAGCGTGACCGCGGCGACGGCCAGCGCCACGGCGATGGCGAAGCGCGTGCGCAGCATGAGCGGACGCCACCGGCGCAGCCGGCGCACGGGCGGAACGGTCGCCCGCCCGGGGCTCACGGGATGGCCCGGACGACGTAGCCGACGCCGCGGACGTTGTGCACCAGCCGCCGGCCGCCGGCCTCCTCGAGCTTGCGGCGGAGCAGGCCGACGAAGACCTGCAGGGCGTTGGACGCGGGAGCATCTTCGTAGCCCCACACCCTGGCCCTGATCACGTCGTAGCTGAGCACCTGCTCGGCGTTGCGCATCAGCAGTTCCAGCAGGGCGAACTCGATCCTGGTCAGCTCGATCACCTGGCCGTCACGGGCCACCCGCCTGGCCGTGACGTCCAGGGTCAGGTCGGCGTACCCGAGCACGTCGCGGCGAGGCTGCGAGCGCCGCAGCAGGGCCTGGACCCGGGCCAGCAACTCGCGCAGGGCGAACGGCTTGACCAGGTAGTCGTCCGCCCCGGTCGCCAGCCCGGTCACCCGGTCGTCGACGCTGTCCCTGGCGGTCAGGACGAGGATCGGGGTGGCGTCGCCGCGCTCGCGGAGCCTGCGGCAGGTGTCGAATCCGTCCACCATCGGCATCAGCACGTCGAGCACGATCAGGTCCACCGGAGCCTGGGCCAGGCAGTCGAGGGCGGCCGCGCCGTGCACGGCCGTGGTCACCGAGTACCCGGCACAGTCCAGCGCGCGCTTGAGGGAAAGCCTGATGTCGGGATCGTCGTCGACGACGAGCAGCCTGGTCCCGCCGCCCGGCGCGGGCGCCGGAGGCATAAGGGACGGATCGGTGACCATCACTGTTATCGAATCAGTCCTGGCTGAGAAGTTGCTGGAATGTTGCCGTAGGCGGCCACAATTTCATCGGTCCTTCATTAACACCGCCGACGCTGCCGGTCATGGTTCACGGCACGCTGACCGGCGACACGGTCCCTGCGGTCGAGGGCGCCCACCGGGTGATCTGGCTCGTCCGGCACGGCGAGAGCACGTGGAACGCCGCCGGCCTGGCCCAGGGGCACTGTGACCAGGCGCGGCTGACCCCGCGCGGCGTGCGCCAGGCCTGGCGCGTCGTCGGCCGGCTCTGCGGGCGCCCGATCGGCGCACTGTACGCCAGCGACCTGCACCGCGCCCTGGCCACCGCGGCCCCGCTGGCCTCGGTGCTCGGGCTGGCCGTCACCCCCGACACGAGGCTGCGCGAGCGCTGCCTCGGCGACCTGGAGGGCGCCGCCACCGCGGCGGTCACCCCCGCCGTCAGCGGGATCAGCGCGAACCGCGTCGTCGATCCCGACGCGCGGCCGCCAGGAGGCGAGTCCCTCCGCGACTTCTACCGGCGCGTGGCCGGATTCGTGGCCGACCTGGAGGAGCAGCGCATGCCCGGCTTGTCCCGCGGCCCGGGTGAGGCGGCGGAAATCGCGATTGTCGCGCACGGCGGCACGCTCCGGATGCTGCACGCCCGCTTGCGCGGCGTGCCGGTCGAGCAGATGGCCTGGGAACCGCTCGGCAATGGCTGCATCCTGCGCTCGTGCGCTCAGTTGACCAACCCCTAAGAAAGGAAACCGATGAATCCGACCGCCTTGCGCCTGCCGACACGGACAGAGAAGCCGCGCCGCACCGGGCTCACGATGGTAATCGACGGCGGTATCCCTGTATCGCTTTTCGCCGATCTGGTGTCGTCGGCCGCGGAGTACATCGACCTGGTCAAGTTCGGCTGGGGCACGGCCGTCGTGACCGGCAAGCTCGGCGCCAAGATTGACGTGCTGAACGCTCACCAGATCGGGTTTTACTTCGGCGGGACGCTCTTCGAGAAATACCTGATGCAGGGCCGGCTCGAGGACTTCAGGAAGTTCTGTCACACCTGGTCCTGCCGGCGCGTGGAGGTCTCGAACGGGACGATAGCGCTATCCAACTCCGAGAAGGCGAGCTACGTACGCAAGCTCTCCGATGAGTTCAGCGTGGTCTCCGAGGTCGGGTTCAAGGACCCCGCCCGGTCCGAGCAGCTGCCGCCGAGCAAGTGGGTCGAATACATCAACGAGGATCTCGAGGCCGGCGCGGCCTTGGTCACGCTGGAGGCCAGGGAGAGCGGGAAGTCCGGCATCTGCCGGCCCGACGGAGCGCTGCGGTTCGGGCTGATCGAGGACATCCTGGCCTCGGGCATAAGCCAGGAGAAGCTGCTCTTCGAGGCGCCCACCACCGCGCTGCAGGCGCACTTCGTCACCAGGATCGGGCCCAACGTGAACCTGGGCAACGTCCCGGCCTCGGGTGTCATCGGCCTGGAGACCCTCCGGCTCGGGCTGCGGGCCGACACGCTGGCCGCCTTCGAGTGAGGAACGTGTGATGCGCACCAACGACGACGTTTTCCACCTGGCCATTCCCGTCCACGACCTCGACGCGGCCCAGGACTTCTACGTGAGCCTGCTCGGCTGCAAGCTGGCCCGCCGCTACGCCGACCGGATCACGCTCGACTTCTTCGGCGACCAGCTCGTGTGCCACCTCACCGAGGGCGCTCCCCCGCAGGAGCCGGCCAGCCTGTACCCGCGGCACTTCGGCGTGACGTTCCGCCGCGCGGCGGACTTCGACGCCCTGCACTCGTGCGCGGTCATCAGGAAGATCCCGTTCTACTGCGACGTCTCGACCCGTTTCGAGGCCATGGTGGAGGAGCACCGGACGTTCGTGCTGGTCGACCCGTCCGGGAACCTGCTGGAGTTCAAGCACTACCGTGATCCGCGGATGATGTACTGATGGCGGGCCGCCCGCGGCTCGACCAGATCGACGCCATGCGCCCGATCAAGCAGGTCGGCGTCGTCGCCACCCACGTCCTCATCTTCTTCACGCCGTCGTGGGGCAACACCACCTCGAACGAAGCGCTGCTCCTGCTGCACGTGTCGCGTGAGGCGTTCTTCTTCATCTCCGCGTGCATGCTGACCTACGCCTACATGGACCTGCAGCGGAGCGGCATGCGGCGGTTCTACTGGCGGCGGTGCGTCTCGGTCGTGATCCCCTACCTGTGCTGGACCCTCATCTATTTCATGTGGGGGTTGCGCAACACGGACTACGCCAGCGCGTCCGCCGCGTTCGCGCAGCTGGGGCACTTGCTCGTCACCGGGTACTGGCAGTTGTACTTCCTGCTGGTGATCATGCAGTTCTACCTGGTGTACCCGCTCGTGCTCGCGCTGCTTAAGCGGACCAGGGGGCACCACGGCCTGGTCCTCGCGGTCACGGCCCTGGCCCAGCTCGCGATCTGCATCGTGACCCACTGGAACCTGCTGCCGAGCGTGCTGGTCACCTACGCCCAGGAAAATGCCTTCAGCTACGTGCTGTACCTGGTCGGCGGCGCGGTCGTGGCGTTCCACCTGGAGGACGTCGATCGGTGGGTGCGCATGAACGCACACCTGGTGGTGGCGCTGACGCTGCTCGCGGCGATCTTCGCCGAGGTCGTGTTCTACCTGGCCGAGCACGGGGTGACCACCGTGCTCGGATCGGGCAGCGACCCGTTCCAGCCCAGCGTCATCCCGTTCAACATCGGCGCGATCGCCTGCGGGTACCTGGCCGGCGTGGCCCTGGTGCAGCCCTGGCGGTCGCAGCGGGTCAGGGCCTTGGTGCGCTCGGGCTCCAGCGACGCCTACGGCATCTACCTGTCGCAGTTCCTGTTCATCACCCTGCTGAACGATCACCACTGGTCACGGCTGAACGAGGTGATCCCCTGGCCGGTGGTGATCGTCCTGACCGTGGTGATCGTCTACGCCTGCGCCGTCATGCTGACCACCCTGCTGGCCAGGACACCGCTGGCGGTGCCGCTCACCGGGCGCACGCAGGTGCCCTGGTCGACGCTGATACCGGCGCAGTGGCGGGCCGGGCCGACCGCGACGCCCGCGGCGGACCCCGCGCGGCCCGGCGCGGCCGAGACGGCCCTTCCCCAACCCGCGGCGGTCGCGGGCACGACCGACAACCAGAACGGAACCTGACCGTGATAGCGGAATGGATTGACGAAGCGGCGGCTAGCCGGGGCGACGCCAGCTACCTCGAGGATGCGGCCGGAGCCGGCGGACTGACCTTCGCCGGGCTGCGCCGGGCCGCCAGCGGCTGGGAACGCTGCCTGGACCGCGCCGCGGTAGCGCCCGGGGCGGCGGTGGCGCTGCGGCTGCGGGATCCGCTCGGCTACGCCACCGCCCTGCTCGGCATCATCGGGGCGGGCCGGGTGGCGGTCCCGCTCGACCCGGCGGCCCCCGGCACAGAAATGTCCCGGATGCTGGCCGTGGCGCGGCCGCAGGCGATGGTCTGCGACCCGGACGGCGGCCCTTCCGGCGATGATCTTCCGGCGGGCCTGGCCTTGCTCCGGCCGGCCGACGCGCCGGCCGGGGAGACGCCGGGGCCGACCGTGCCGACGGGCCCGTCCGGGACCGGCGGAATCTTCCTGTGCACGAGCGGGACGACAGGCACGCCCAAGGGGATCCTGCTCCGCGACGACCAGATCGGCCACGTCGCCGCCACCGTGGCCGGCCACCACCGGCTGAGCCCGGCCGACCGGGGTTACTGCTGCCTGCCGCTGTTCCACATCAACGCCGAGGTGGTCGGGCTGCTGGCCAGCCTCGCGGCCCGGGCCTGCCTGGTGCTCGACCGCAAGTTCAGCCGCCGGGGCTTCTGGCCGCTGATCGAGGAGAAGCGGATCACCTGGATCAACGCAGTTCCCGCGATCATCACCGTGCTGGCCATGGATCCCGTCGAGACCGAACGGCCCGGGGGGCGCGTCCGTTTCATCAGGTCGGCCTCGGCCCCGCTGGCGCCGTCGGCGCTCGAGCGGTTCGAGGTGGCGTACGGCATCCCGGTGGTGGAGACCTACGGGATGACCGAGGCGGCCAGCATGATCACCGCGAACCCGCTGGACGGGCCGCGCAAGGCGGGGTCCGTGGGGTTGCCTGCCGGGGCTGAGGTCAGGGTCGTCCCGGTATCCGGGCCGGCGGACGCCGTAGGGCGGGTGCAGATCCGCGGCCCGGGGGTCATCACGGCGTACGCGGCGGGCGGCCCGGCCGGGGCGATCGATCCCGAGGGCTGGCTGGACACCGGCGACCTCGGGCGCCTGGATGAGGACGGCTACCTGTTCCTGGCCGGGCGGTCCGACGACGTGATCAACCGCGGCGGCGAGAAGATCTACCCGATCCAGATCGAGGACTTCCTGCTCGCGCAGGAGGGCGTGTCATCCGCCGCCGTCGTCGCTGCTCATGACGAGGTGCTCGGGGAACGGCCGGTCGCGTACGTCGTGCCGGCCGGGTCCTGGTCGCCCGACAAGCTGGAGTACGCGCTGCGCGAGGCGTGCGAGGCGGGCCTGCCGCGGGCCAAGCGGCCCAGCGCGTTCGTCGTGGTGGAGGAGATGCCGCTGGGGCCCACGGGCAAGATCTCCCGGCGGCTGCTGCGCGAACTGGCGCCTGATCACCCGGCCCCATCTCAGCCGGCCAGGAGCACGAGCTTCCCGCGTACGTGACCCTGCTCGCTTACCCGGTGCGCCTCGGCAGCGTCGGCGAGCGGGAAGGTCTGCACGACCGGGAGCGAGAAGCGCCCGGACTCGATCAGCTCGCCGATCTCGCCGAGCGCGTGGACCGCGCGGCCCGTCTCACCGCTGCTGAACCTCACCCCATGCTCCCGGGCGCCGCCGAAGTCGGCGACCGTGACGACGTGCTCGGCACCGCCGGCGCCTCGTGGCCCATGGTCTGCGGGAGATCGGAGTCCATCAAAGCGCGGCGAATTCGGCGCATGGTTCAGAACCTATACCTGCACCGGTAAACAAGCAAACTTTTTCCGGAATCTGGTAAGCTGTCGGGATGGCGAGCTGGACCTTCCTGACCCCTCACGCCCGGGTTCTCCTGCTCGTCGCCCGTGACCCCGGGGTGCGTCTGCGCGACATCGCGGCCAGCCTGAACATCACCGAACGCAGCGCCTTCGGCATCGTCACGGACCTCGTCGAGGCGGGCTACGTAGTCAAGGAGAAGAACGGCCGCCGCAACCGCTACCACCTCCAGGCCCACCTCCCGCTGCCGGAACCGGACGGGCGGGAACGCACTATCGGCGAGATCCTGGACCTGCTGACCGGCACCGATACCGACCGCGACCCGGCATGGTGACAGCGGCCGCCGCCTGGGCAGCGGATCCCCGCCGACAGCCCGCCACGCCGCTAAAGCGGCTCGCTGACCCACTGCCAGCCACGGGTCTCGTGGTGTACCGCCTGCACCATGAAGGGCCCCGCCGCGTCTGACAGCTCGGCGATGACACGGACCAGCTGGCGGTGAAAGTCGTCAGGTCTGTGCCGCTCATTATGCGTCCGGTGCCCGGCAATCGTCACGACGGCACCGTCTCCGCCGGCCACTCGCACGGTGACGTTGCCGTCATAGTCCAGGCTGGCGCTCGCGATGTCTCGCGCGCGGACGATCTCGTTGCCTTCATCGTTCGCGACCCACACGTCTGTTGTGTCCATGCATTGCTCCTTACGAGAACGGCGTATCTCCGGCCTCGCCTAGCGGTAGACGGCAAGGGAGCAGCCGACGGCCGGGCCGAAGTTGTTCATCGCAGCGACCAAGCCGACGTAGCCCACCTGTACCAGGTCTTCAGCCGGCTCAGGGCCGTGCCTATATCGCTGGACGCACGACGAGACCAGGGTCCGGTAACGGCTGACCAGCGGCGACGAGCCCCGCGTTGGTAGCTGGTCCCGGTAGAGGCTCGGCTGCCGGGCGAGCGCCGGCGCCCGTGCCCGTAACCGCCGGAGTGGGTACGGCGACGGCTCAGCGGGCCCCAGACCAGCAGCGACAGCAGCAGGCCGAGGACGCCGGCCAGCATCACGATGACGCCGATGACGTGCACGTTCAGGCCGTGGATGAACGTTGCGGGGACCGCAAACCGCAAGATCGCCCCAGCCATGACCAGGGTGATGCCCACGCCAGTGCTCATCACCTGCCGGTAGTCCGCAGGCTGGACGAGGCCGGGCCTGTTCACCGGCGCGCTGTCCGGTGGCCGACCTGGCGCCGACCGGTCGAGTAGATCACTGACCTGAGCAAGCGGCGCCCGGGCATCGGATCCGCGGGCGCGTGAAGGGCGACAACCGGGAACATCAGGTCTGATCGCCTGTTCCGGCTGTTCCGTTGGCGGCGGCCAGCGCCGTCGGGTTGGCGGCGGCCTGCTCGCGGGCCAGGGAGGAGCCGAGCCCGGCGATGGTGCTCAGGATGTCCATGGTGATCCTTTGATGCCCGTAACCGACTCCTTGGACACCGGCGAAATGGCGATCGCGGCGGGAGAATAATTCCCCGGCGGTTCACCGGCCTGCGGCGTCCTAGCCTGCGCTGCTGCGTATAACGAAAAATCCGGGCCCTGCCGTGCACCCGCGAATGTATCGCCGATGCAGCTGCCGGGGTCCGGAGCAACATTTATATGTTACTGCATCTTCCTCACGGCTACGTACCGCCGCACATCAGGCGTGATGGGCCGGGAAGCTCCAGCCCTCCGTCGCCTGGCAGCCCTGTACTTTCTATTCTAGAAAAATATTGCTAGTTTTCTATTTCCAGCATAAGATAGGAACAGACACCGAGAAACCCAGCCGCCGCCGGCGGCCAGCTACCCGGAGTCACGAGGGAACGGCCCCGGTCGCCAGCGACCCGGCCCCCGATCGAGAGGGAATCCCCGCCATGACCGAACCCGCAGGCACCACCAGCACTCTGCCGCCCCCGTCGGCCAACGGCTCCGCCCCGCAGGCGCCCAGGCCTGGACGGCCGCGCACCAGGATCAGCGGCATGCGCACCGCGCTGATCGCGGGCACCGCCGCCCTCGCCGTGGTGCTGATCTTCATCATCCAGAACACGCACGCCGTCAACATCAGCTTCCTGGGCGCGCACCTGCACCTGCCGCTGGCCGTTGCGCTCTTGCTCGCCGCCATCGCGGGCGCGCTGGTGATGGCCGCCGCGGGGACCGCACGGATCACGCAGCTGCGGCGGGTCATGCGCCGCAGCCGGCGCCAGGCCGCGCCGGGTGAGCAGCCGGGATAACCGCGGCCAGCAGATCCGGACACTTTGCGCAGCACGGCCAGACAGCGGCGACACGCCGTTTCTCCCGCCGGAACCTTTCACGAGCCACCGGCAACCCGCACGTCACCGACTTAAGGAGTCGATCATGGGCATCATCGCATGGATTGTTCTCGGCCTGGGAGCAGGCTTGCTCGGCAATATGCTGATCCCCGGCAAACGATCACAGGGCCTCATCCTCACCTGCGTGATCGGCGTCGCCGGCGCGCTGGGCGGCGGCTGGGCAGCCAGCCGGGTGTTCCACCTGCACACCCTGAACGGATTCTTCAACCTGTCCACCTGGCTCACCGCCATCGCCGGGTCCGCCGTCCTCCTGCTGGCCTACCACCTGGCTACCGGACGGTCCGGCCACCGGATGGCACACCGCTGAACCGCCGCAGCACCGGCACGCCCGCCACGACGAGGGCTTCCACGTCGTGGCGGGCACCAGGAGCGTGGGATCACCCCTTGAGCAGCTGGCGGGCCATGACCATGCGCTGGATCTGGTTGGTACCCTCGTAGATCTGGGTGATCTTCGCGTCTCGCATCATGCGCTCCACCGGGAAGTCGTTGACGTACCCATAGCCGCCGAGCAGCTGGACGGCGTCGGTGGTCACCGACATCGCCACGTCGGACGCCAGGCACTTGCACGCCGAAGAGAAGAAGGTCAGGTCGTCGACCTTCTCGCCAGCCATCGCACGGTCGGACCTGGCCGCGGCCGCGTAGGTGAGCTGGCGGGCCGCCTCCAGCTTCATCGCCATGTCGGCCAGCATGAACTGCAGGCCCTGGAATTCCGCGATCGCGCGGCCGAACTGCTTGCGTTCCCTGGCGTAGCCGAGCGCGTAGTCCAGCGCGCCCTGGGCGATGCCCAGGGCCTGCGCGGCGATCGTGATCCGGGTGTGGTCCAGCGTGCGCAGCGCGATCTTGAACCCGTCCCCTTCGGCGCCGATGAGCCGCGACGCCGGGATCGCGCAGTCGTCGAAGTACAGCTCCCTGGTCGGCGAGCCCTTGATGCCGAGCTTGTGCTCGGGGGCCCCGAACGAGAAGCCAGGGTCCCCGTCCTCCAGGACGAACGCCGAGATCCCGTTCGGGCCCTGCGACGGGTCGGTGACGGCCATCACCGTGTAGTACTTGGACACCCCGGCGTTGGTGATCCACCGTTTCACGCCGTTCAGCACGTACCCGGAGCCGGACCGCGCCGCCCTGGTCTTCATGGCCGCCGCGTCGGAACCCGCCTCGGGCTCGGACAGCGCGTAGGAGAACATCGCCTCCCCGCGCGCGACCGGCGCCAGGTAGGCGGTCTTGACCTCCTCGGACGCGGCGAGCAGGAGAGGCACCGTGCCCAGCTTGTTCACGGCCGGGATGAGCGAGGAGGAGGCGCAGGCCCGGGCCACCTCCTCGATGACGATCGCGGTGGCGATCGCGTCGGCGCCCGCGCCGCCGTAGGCCTCCGGGATGTGCACGGCCTGCAGGTCGGCCTTGACCAGGGCCTCGTAGACATCCCAGGGGAACTCGCTGGTCCGGTCCACTTCCGCGGCCCGCGGGGCGATCTTGTCGTCGGCGAGGGCGCGGACCGATTCGCGCAGCGCCTCGTGCTCTTGCGACAACGCGAAGGCGGGGAAATCCAGGCTCATGCCACGATCGTAAGCCGCCCAGGGCACATGGGAGAGTCGCCCCTTCAGGGCCGGCCCTGGACGGTGATGTCGTAGACGCTGGCCTGGTAGGTGCCCGAGGTGTCCGGCGGCAGCTGGGTGAACCAGACGAGCAGGTAGCGGGCCTGCACCGGCGTGTTCAGCGTCAGCTTCACGGTGCCGCCGGCGCCGTCCCGGCTCGCCACCGAGCGCAGGCCGGACAGCGCCGGGCTGCCGCCCGCGCGCAGCTGGACGTCGGCGCCCGGGCGGCCGCCGAGCGAGATCTGCACGGACGTGACCGTTACCGTCTTACCCATGTCCAGCAGCAGGCCCGTTCCCGCCTGGTTATTGAGGTCCGGGTCGGCGTACCAGTCGCTGACCCATGGGGTGGCCGGGTCGCCGGACAGCGCCCGCGCCGCGGACGCCGCGTTGTCACCGTCGGCCGTCCCGCCGGGGCCGAACGCCGCCACGCTGGCCGGGGTCAGCGTCCGCACGGGCGGCGGGGTGGGCGAGGGGGTAGGCGAGGGGGTGGGGGAAGGAGAGGGCTGGGCCGAGGTGACCTGGGCGCTCGGGGTGATGGATGGCACCGTCACGGGCGAGCTGGCGACGTGGGACGGACGCGGGGTGGTCGCGGCGTCCGCGTGGTGCGCGCGGCCGACCCCGGCGGCGAACTCGTAGCTGGCGAAGCCGAAGACGGCCAGGACCAGGACGGCCAGGGCCGCCGTCAACCGGACCCGGCGCCGCTCGCGAGTCCTCGCTGGCGCCGCGGGCACGAAGTCCTCCACGAGCGTCGTGACATCCGCGGGGCTTTCGTCCGGGGCGGTCTCGTCCGCGGATCGCCACCTCTCGTCGAACTCGTCCATAAGCGGCACAGGATCCTCCCCCACAGCGCCGGCGATGGCGCGGATATGAGCCCGCGCAATGGAGTCACCGCCACACGCAGCGTAGTCGTCCTGTTCTATACCCCGGATGACGGGCTCCGTGACACCGGCGCGGTCACTGACCTCGCTGAGGGTCAGCCCGGACCGGCGGCGGGCCGCGGCCAGGGTGGCGCCGATGCTCATCGCCGCCGCCTCCTCACCCCGCCCGTTGATCGAATCCCTTATCGTCCAAGGGTTACCGAGGAACCGGGCCGCGTCCAGCGGCTTTGCGAAAGGAGGGCCTCAACGGCCCAGGTCGCGGTCGCGCAGGGTGGCGCCCTTCGCGCGGGCCGTATCGGCCAGGCTTGCCGCGAACGTGACCAGCCTGGCGCGCAGCGCCTCGCCTTCGGGCCCGGGCGCGGCCCCCAGGATCCGGACGGCGAGCAGCCCCGCGTTGCGCGCCCCGCCGATCGCCACGGTCGCGACCGGGATCCCGGCCGGCATCTGGACGATCGAGAGCAGGGAGTCGAGCCCGCCGAGGTTGGCCAGCGGAACCGGCACGCCGATCACGGGCAGCGGCGTGACCGCGGCGAGCATGCCGGGCAGGTGCGCGGCACCGCCGGCCCCCGCGATGATCACCCGCAGCCCGCGGGCCTCCGCCGAGGCGCCGTACTCGATCATGTCCCGCGGCATCCGGTGGGCCGACACCACGTCCGCCTCGTAGGGGACGGCGAACTCGGCCAGCGCCTCGGCCGCGGCCCGCATCACCGGCCAGTCCGAATCGCTGCCCATGACGATCCCCACCTGCGGGGGCTGGGGGGGATGGGGGGGGTGGGGGGGGTGGGCTGGCTGGCTGGTGCCGGTCACTCGCCGTCCTCCCGTCCCCAGCGGAGATAACTGGCGGCGCGCCTGGCCCGGTCCGCGAGTCCCGCGGGATCGGCGTGGGCGCGGTCGCCGGTCACCGTGACGTGGCCGATCTTACGGCCCGGCCGCACCGCCTTGCCGTACATGTGCAGCCTGACCGCCGGGTCGGCGGCCATCACGTGGATGTACCGGTCGTAAACGTCGCCGTCGTCGCCGCCGAGCACGTTGGCCATCACCGTGACCGGCGCGGTCAGCGCCGGGGAGCCGAGCGGCAGGTCCAGCACGGCCCGCAGGTGCTGCTCGAACTGGGAGGTGCGCGCTCCCTCGATCGTCCAGTGCCCGCAGTTGTGCGGGCGCATCGCGAGCTCGTTGACGAACAGCCCGCGGGAGGTCTCGAACAGCTCAACCGCGAGCAGTCCCGTCACGCCGAGCTCGGCGGCAATCCGGAGCGCGAGCGCCTGCGCCTGCGCCGCCAGCGCAGGGGCCAGGCCGGGCGCGGGCGCCACCACCTCACGGCAGATCCCGTCACGCTGAACCGTCTGCACCACGGGGTAGACCGCGCCCTGCCCGTGCGGCGAGCGGGCCGCGAGCACCGCCAGCTCGCGCTCGAACACGATGTACTCCTCCGCGATCAGGGCGATTCCGTGCGCCAGGACCTGCGCGGCCTGCGCCGCAGATTCGCACACCCACACCCCCCGGCCGTCGTAGCCGCCGCTGACCGCCTTCAGCACGACCGGCCAGGCGCCCGCCGCGAACTCCTCGACCCCGGCCAGGTCAGCCACCGGCGCGAACCGGGGGCAGGCGACGCCGGCGCCGGTCAGCCGCTGCCGCATGGCCAGCTTGTCCTGGGTGAAGTACAGCGCCGCGGGCGCGGGCCTGACCTGGGCGCCGGCCCGCTCAAGCGCGGCCAGGTGCCCGCCAGGCACGTGCTCGTGGTCCAAGGTCAGGACGTCGCAACCGGCGGCGAAGGCGCGCAGGTCATCGAGCGAACGGTAGTCCCCCACGACGGTCCCGGCAGCCACCTGGGCCGCGCTGTCGGTGACCGAGCCGGCCAGGACCCGGAAGCCGACGCCGAGGCCGATCGCGGCCTGGCTGGTCATCCTGGCCAGCTGGCCGGCACCCACCATGCCCACGACGGGGACCACCGGTCCGCCCGGCCGGGCCGGGTGCGGCAAGACAGGAACGTCCGCGGAATCGGTCACGCACCGTACCCTACGGGACCCCCGAGACCGGCGAGGGCGGCCTGGACCGAGCACCACCGCACGTTCGGGGAAAAGGGGCTTTTTCGGCCCTTTACCTGGGTAAGAAGTTCATGATCATGGCCTGGAGAAGGGCGCGCCACTATGACAACACGCGATCAGGACGTTACACACGATGCGACGGCGGGCGTCCTCGTCCGCGAGGGTAGCTACGGCACCCAGGTCATGACCATCGAGCCGGGCGGCGCGGAGTTCATCCCGCTGAACGAGCGGCACGGCAGGCCGGTCCAGCTTTTCTGGACGTGGACCTCGCCGAACATGGAGTTCGCCACGATCTTCGTCGGCGTGCTCGCGGTCGCGTTGTTCGGCCTGTCGCTGTGGGAGGCCGCGCTGGCCGTCATCCTCGGCAGCGCGGTCGGCGGGCTCATCCAGGGCGTGCTGTCGATGCGCGGCCCGACGTACGGAGTGCCGCAGATGGTGCTGAGCAGGTTCGGGTTCGGCTACTGGGCCAACGCGCTGCCCGCCGGGCTGATGTCGGTCACCGCCGGGATCGGCTGGTTCGCGGTGAACAGCATCAGCGGCACGTTCGCGCTGAACGTCCTCACCCACATGCCGCTGGTGCTCTGCCTGCTCATCATCGTGCTGGTGCAGGTGGCGGTGGCGTTCTTCGGCTACAACCTGGTACACCTGTTCGAGCGGTACGCGTTCCCGGTGCTCGCCGTCATCTTCGTGATCGCGTCGATCGTCATCCTGAGCAAGGCCCACCCGGGCGCGGTCCACCACACGATCCCCGGCGGGTTCCTGCTGACGCTCGGCGCGTCGTTCGGGTACGCGGCCGGGTGGAACCCTTACGCGGCCGACTACACCCGGTACTACCAGCCGACGGTGAACCGGGCGGCGCTGGCCTGGTGGGCCGGGCTCGGGCTGTTCATTTCGTGCGCGTTCCTCGAGATCGTCGGCGCGGCGGCCGCCACCGTGATCAGCGCGAACAGCGCGCTCGGCGCCAACCCGACCGGCGCTTTCACGGGACTGCTGGCCAAGCCGCTGGCCGACCTCACGCTGCTGTGCATCGCGATCGGCGCCATCGCGGCGAACGTGCTCAACATCTACTCCGGCGCGCTGTCGTTCAACGCGGCCGGCATCAAGCTGCCGCTGTCGCTGCGCCGGGCGATCGTCGCGCTCGGGTTCGGCGCCATCGGGTTCTTCCTGGCCTGGGGCGGGCTGGCTAACGCGGGCGCCAAGTACGAGAACTTCCTGCTGGTCATCGCCTACTGGATCGCGCCCTGGCTCGCCGTCTACTTCTGCGACATGCTGCTGCGGCGCAACCCGGACGAGTCCCTGCTGTTCGACAAGCGGCGGACGAACTGGGCCGGGCCGGTCGCCATGCTCGTCGGGATGGGCGTCTCGATCTACCTGTTCTCCAACCAGACCGAGTACGTCGGGCTGGTGCCCACAAAGGTGCCGTCGTTCGGGGACGTGACGTTCGAGGCAGGCTTCCTGATCACGGCGGCGGTCTACCTCGGCTGGCACGCCATCGCCAGGACAGGGCGGGAGACGCACCCGGCCGGCTAATTCGTGAACTTGCTGCCGTTTCATAGCGGGGGCTGAGGGAAGACGGAGGCAAACACCAGGCCGCAACCGGTACCATGTGCAGGTCTTCGCTTAAAGGCCTGCTCGGGGGTGCCTGACGCGCGGGCCGCACCTTGACGTCGTGCCGGAAGGACCGTTTCGTATGCCCAGGATCGCTGAGCTGCGCCAGCGCCTTGCCGAACTGATCCCCGAACTAGCGAAGTTCGGCGTGGTCGGGGTGACCGGGGCGATCATCGACCTCGGCGGGGCGGCCTACCTGCACGGGGCCATGCACGTCGAGGCGCTCAGCGCCAAGGCGCTGTCCATCACCGTCGCCACCGTGGTCACCTATCTCGGCAGCCGGTTCTGGACCTTCAGGCACCGGGTCAACCAGGCGCTGCTGCGCGAGGGCACGCTGTTCGTCGTCCTGAACGTCGTCGGCCTCGCCATCGCCGAGGCGGTCATCGCGGCCACCACGTACGGGCTTGGCTACAAGTCGGCGCTGGCGTACAACGCGGCCAGCGTGCTGGGAACCGGGCTCGGGACGATCTTCCGCTACTTCTCGTACAAGAAGTGGGTCTTCCTCGCCCCGGCGCCCGTCGTTGCGGCGGCCGCGCTTGCCGACGCCGTGCCGCCCACCTACGGGCCGCCCTGGGAGGAACTGACCCCGGCCGATTCTGACGCGCCGCACTTTTAGCCCGGGCTACGCGGGGCCTCGCACGGGCTGGGTTCCCGGGCGCAGCGGGCCCGCGGGCAAGAACACGCCGAACGTAGCTGGCTTCGCCTTGACCAGCACGACCCGGCCGCCGTCGGCGGCCGCCATGGTCCGCGCCAGCGCGAGGCCCAGCCCCGTGCCCTCCGGGCGGCCGCTCACGCTTCGCTCGAAGATGCGGGTGACCAGGTCGGGCGGCACGCCCTTACCCTCGTCCCGGACCTCGATCACGACCGAACGCGCGCTCTGCGACGTCTGGATCGTCACCGTGCCCCCGCCGTGCATGAGCGCGTTGTCGATCAGGGTCGCCAGCACCTGGGCCAGCCCGCCCGGGGTGACGTGCGCCTGCAGGCCGCGGACGCCGATCACCTCGAGCCTGCGCCGCGCCCGCCTGAACGCGGGCTCCCACTCGCTGACCTGCTGCCGGACGATCTCATCGATGCCGGTCAGCGCGGCCGACGCCGCCGTCGCCCGGGCCGGGCTGAGCAGCTGAGACACGACGTCCGCCAGGCGCTCGGCCTGAGCGAGGGCGGCCCGGCCCTCTTCCCTGACGACATCGGGGTCGTCCGCCGCCGCGATCATCTCCTCGATGCGCATCGACAGCGCGGTCAGCGGGGTGCGCAGCTGGTGCGAGGCGTCCACGGCGAGCTCGCGGTCCGCGGCGAGCAGGCTGGACAGGCGGCGGGCCGAGCTGTCGAGCCCGTCGGCCACCTGATCCAGGTCGGCCAGCCCGTACCGCCGGCCGAGCGGGCGCGGATCCCCGGCGCCCAGCCGCCCGGCCGCCTCGGCGAGCTCCTCGACCGGCCGGGCCAATCGCGTCGCCAGGAACGCCGCCAGCCAGGCGGCCAGGGCCGCGCCGGCGGCCAGCAGCGCGGCGGCGGCCGCCACCGGCAGGGGATGGCGGCCAGCCGAGGCCACCAGCGCGGGGACGCCGGGCACCAGGACCGCGACCGCCGCCACGGCGAAGATCGAGAACCACAGCCTCCTGCGCATCAGTCCCCGCGTTCGAACCGGAACCCGACGCCGCGGACCGTGGTGATGTACCTGGGGCTGTGCGCGTCGTCGCCGAGCTTGCGCCGCAGCCAGGAAATATGCATGTCGAGCGTCTTGGTGGACGTCCACCATCTCGCGTCCCAGACCTCGCGCATGATCTGCTCGCGGCTGACCACCTTGCCCGCCTCCCGCAGCAGGATCCAGAGCAGGTCGAACTCCTTGGTGGTCAGGTCGAGTTCGGTGTCGCCGAGCCAGGCACGGCGGGCGTCGGGGTCGATCCGCACGCCAAGCACCGCGGAGCCCTCGGCCGTCCCGCGGCGCAGCAGGGCGCGGACCCTGGCCAGCAGTTCCGCGAGCCGGAAGGGCTTGGTGACGTAGTCGTCGGCACCCGCGTCGAGCCCCACCACCGTGTCCACCTCGTCGGCCCGGGCGGTGAGGATCAGCACGGGCACCGAGTGCCCGCCGGCCCGGACGCGCCTGCACACCTCGAGCCCGTCCAGTTCCGGCAGCCCGATATCGAGCAGGATCAGGTCGACGCCATCCCCCAGGGCGCGGTCGAGCGTCGCCGGCCCGTCCGCGGTGACGTCCACCTCATACCCCTCCCTGCGCAGGGCCCGGGACAAGGGCTCGGAGATCGATGTGTCATCCTCGGCGAGTAGCACGCGGGTCATATGTGAAATAGTAAAGGAACAGTAAAATATATGCCCCGTTTCAAGGAACGGTTCCGGGCCGGGTCCCGCGAGAGGGCCACGATCGGGAGAAAGGACACTGTCGTGCCGCGAGAGAATGGCTCAGACGACGCCGAAGCGGTGGTGGAGGTAGCCAAGCACCAAGGGCTTGCTCCCCTATCGGGCTTCCCGTTCGAGGTTTTCACCAGCGCCTCGACGCGTGAGCAGGCTGGGCGGCTGGCTGACCGTTGCGCTAAGGCCTACTTGTACCTGGGCGACTTGCTGGCGTTCCGTCCCCGGTGCGCACTCGTCGTGCTCAACCGGGCAGATTGGTCCGAGCGCGCGTCGAACCCGCTCTACGGCATGCCGTACTACAGCGCCGGCAACCTCTTCCTCGCGGGCGAGCCCTCAGACCTCACCGCCCGGCTGGAGGAGGTGGCCAGTTCTGCTCCTCCTGGAGCAGCCCAGATCCTCGATCAGGTCTACGGCTCAGGCGCCGACCGGCTGGTACCGTTCGCCGACCTCCTTATCGTTCATGAGCTGGCGCACGCCTTCCACGACGGTGTTCCCTTTGTCTTCCCGCGGTCGTGGCTGATGGAGCTGTTCGCCGACATGGCGCTCTACGCCTTCGTTGTGGCCGAAGAACCCGGCCGGCGCTTGCCGCTGGAGACGCTCCCGCGGGTTGCGCTCGAGAACCACCTGCTCAAGCCCGTCGCGCGTGACCTGCGGTACTTCGAGGCGTTCTATCCGTACATCGAGCCGCTCACCTACGTCTGGTACCAGTTCCGCTTCACGATGATGGCCAAGGACCTCGTCGACGCAGCAGGCCCGAGCGTGCTCCGCCGCCTCTGGGACGCGTTCGCCCTGACCGACGACCAGCTCGCTGGCGTGCTCGGCAGCCGGGTCCACCCGGCGGCGGGCCAGTGGCTGGCATCGTGGCGCGAACCGCGGTAGGTGCCTGCGGTGTTCAGGCGGGGCTGATGCCGTGGCGGCGGCGGGGCGGGGTGCGGTCCTTGCCGCGGGCGGCGGCGAACCGGCGCTCCAGCTCGTCGCGCAGGTCTTCCGGTTCGACGATGTCGTCGACGACGAGCTCGGACGCCAGCCGGACGATGTCGATGTCCTGCTCGTAGTCGCGGCGCAGCCGCTCGATCTCCGCCGCGCGTTCCTGATCGTCGGCGATCTGCTCGAGCTTGCCCGCGTAGACGGCGTTGACCGCGGCCTCAGCCCCCATCACCGCGATCTTCGCGGTCGGCAGCGCCAGCGTGGCGTCCGGATCGAACCCGGGGCCCGCCATCGCGTACAGGCCCGCCCCGTACGCCTTCCGCACCACGACGCAGATCTTCGGCACCGTGGCGTCGGACATCGCGGCGATCATCCTCGCCCCGTGCTTGATGATGCCCTGCCGCTCGACGGCCGTGCCGACCATGAAGCCCGGCACGTCCGCGAGGAACAGCAGCGGGATGCCGAACGCGTCGCAGACACCGATGAACCTGGCGGCCTTGTCGGCCGAGTCGACGAACAAGACCCCGCCCTTGTGCAGCGGGTTGTTGGCGACCACGCCGATCGCGTGCCCGGCCAGCCTGCCGAACCCGGTGAGAACCTCCCTGGCCCATAGCGCATGGACCTCGAAGAGGGAGTCCTCGTCGACCAGGCCGCGGACGTAGCGCCGCATGTCGAACGCCACGCGCTCGCTCTCGGGCACCAGCGCGCGCAGGTCGGTGGGCTTGGGCGGCCTGGCCTGCGCCGCCGGCGGCGGCTGGGCCCAGTTCTGCGGCAGGTACGACAGGTACCGCCGGACGGCGTCCAGCGCGTCGTCTTCGGAGGAGGCCAGGTAGTGGCCGCTGCCGGATACCGTGCAGTGCAGGCGCGCGCCGCCCATCTCCTCCAGCGTCGTCTTCTCGCCGACCACCATCTCGACCATCCGCGGGCTGCCCAGGTACATCGAGGCGTTGCCCTCCACCATGGCGGTGAAGTCGCAGAACGAGGGGATGTACGCACCGCCCGCCGCTGAGGGCCCGAACAGCGCGCAGACCTGCGGGATCGAGCCCGAGGCTCGGATCTGGGTGCGGAAAATACGCCCGGCACCCCGCCGCCCGGGGAACATGTCCACCTGATCGGTGATCCGCGCGCCCGCGGAGTCGACCAGGTAGACCATCGGGACGGCGGCGTCGTAGGCCTTCTCGATGATCCGGATGATCTTCTCCACCGTGCGGGCCCCCCACGACCCGGCCTTGACCGTGGAGTCGTTCGCCATGACCGCGACCGTCCGGCCGCCGATGGTCGCGGTGCCCGTGATGACGCCGTCGGCCGGCAGGCCGTCGGCCAGGGCGTTCGCGTACCGGCCGTCCTCGGTGAAGCTGCCGTCGTCGACCAGGCGCGCGATCCGCTCCCGCGCGAACAGCTTGCCGCGCGCGGCGGCGGCCTCGTGGTAGCGGGGAGCCCCGCCCTGCTCGATGGTCTCCCGGAGCTTTCCGAAATCGGTCATGAGGCGATTGTCCTCGTCCGGGGGCCGGCGCGGAGGACCTGGGAGGGCAGGGTGCGGCCGACGATGCGTTCTGCCTCGGCGGCCGCGTCGATCATCGCTTCCAGGTCGATCCCCGTCGTCACCCCCATGTCCTCGACCATGTGGACGAGTTCCTCGGTGGCGATGTTGCCCGTCGCGCCCGGGGCGTACGGGCACCCGCCGAGGCCGCCGACGGACGCGTCGAAGTCCGCGACGCCGAGTTCGAGGGCGGCCAGGACGTTGGCCAGGCCGGTGCCCCGGGTGTTATGGAAGTGCAGGTTAAGGCTCGTGTCCGGGTGCGCGGACCGGAACGCGCCCACCAGGGCCCGGACCCGGGCCGGGGTGGCCATGCCGGTCGTGTCGCCGAACGAGGCGGAGTCCGCCCCGTCGGCGAGGGCCCGCCCGGCGACGGACACTGTCCGGGCCACCGGCACGTCGCCCTCGTACGGGCAGCCCCACGCGGTGGACACGATGACCTGGAGCGTCGCGCCGCGCGCGTGCGCCTCGGAGATGATCTCGGCGATCTCGTCCAGCGACTGCCCGGTGGACCGGTTGACGTTCTTGCGGTTGTGCGTCTCGGACGCCGAGACGACGGCCTCGAGCTCGGTGAAGCCCGCGTCAAGGGCCCGGAGCGCACCCCGGAGGTTGGGCACGAGCGCCGAGTACCTGACCGACGGCGCCCTGGCCGCGCGCTTCCACACCTCGTCCGCGTCGGCCATCTGCGGGATCGCCGACGGGCGCACGAACGACACCGCCTCGATCCTTTTCACTCCGGTGCAGGACAGCGCGTCCAGGAGGGCCACCTTCGCGTCGGTCGGGACCGGCTCCTCGTTCTGCAGCCCGTCTCTCGGCCCGACCTCGCGTACCGAGATCGCCTCGGGCAGTTCCCAGCTCATGCTCCCAGGCTAACCCTCAGGGCTGGTTCCGCTGCTCATGCTCGAGCCGCCGCTGCTCCTCCTCGACCAGGCGGAACAGCGTGCCCTGTACCTGTTCGACGTGCGGGATGTCGTTGAGCAGGATCTGGCCGTGCTCGCCCGCCGACTCGACCACCAGCCGGCCCGCGCCAAGGAGCCGGTCGAGGAGCCCCTTCTCGAACGACACGTCGTTGATCCGCACCAGCGGGATATCGCGGCCGCGCCTGGTCACGATGCCTTCGCGCACCCGCAGCCGCTTGGTGGTCAGCTCGTAGGTCGTGGTCCGCCAGCGCAGCAGCGGGACGGTGAGCCACAGCATCAGGGCGAGAATCGCGACCACGGCTATGGCGAGCTCGATCGTCGCCGCGTCCTTGCTGCGTGACGCGAACACCTCCGCCACCAGCGCCGCCGCCACCACGATGACCGCGAGCAGGAACGGGCGGATCAGCGTCTTCCAGTGCGGGCGGATCAGCAGGACGAGCTGCTCGTCCGCGGTCAGCGGATGCTGATGGGCCATACCGCACATAGTGGCACGGCCCGCCGCCATTCAGCGCACGTGCACGACGTCGCCGGCCGCCACCGGCAGCTCCCCGTCGGCGACGCGGACGAGCAGCCGTCCGGCCGGGTCGATTCCGGCGGCCACCCCCTCGATGAGCTGCCCGCCGGGCAGCTCTACCCGGACCAGGCGGCCGGGCGTGGCGCACAGCCGCGCGTACTGTTCGGCCAGCCCGCACCGTCCGGGGTCCCCCCCGGCCCGGCGCCAGGCCAGGTACCAGTGCTCGAGTTCGCCCAGCACGGCGGCGAGCAGGAGGTCCCGGTCGGGGCTCGCCCAGCCTTCGGCGACCAGGGAGGTCGCGGCGAGCGGCCCCGCCGGGCCGGGACCGGGAGGGGGCAGCTCGTCCGGTTCGGTGGACACGTTCACGCCGATGCCGACGACCACGGCGTCGGCGGCCGCCTCGGCGAGGATGCCGGCGAGCTTCGCGTCGCCGACCAGCACGTCGTTCGGCCATTTGAGCCGGGCACCGACCGCCGTGACCGCGCGGACCGCCGAGGCGGCGGCCACCCCGGCGAGCAGTGTTATCCAGCCGCGGCGGGCCGGCGGCACGGGAAGCGGCCGCAGCAGCACGGAGAACGTCAGGGCCGCGCAGGGCGGAGACACCCAGGCGCGGCCCATCCGGCCCCGGCCCGCGCTCTGCTCCTCGGCGGCGAGCACGACCCCTTCCGGCGCGCCGTCGGCCGCCCGGGCCAGCAGGTCGGCGTTGGTCGAGCCGGTGACGCCGACGACCTCGATGTCCCGCCAGAGGCCGCCGGGCCGGACGACCGCGCGCCGCAGCGCGTCCTGGTCCAGGGCCCGGCGGGCCGGCCTGGCCGCCTGGCCTGGCGAGTGGTTCTCGGTTCGCATGCTCACCCACTATTGTTCTGGTGCCGGGAGGAGGGAAGTCGTTGACCGGTCTCGGCACGAGCAAGCGCCGCGCCGCCGATGATAGCGGCGCCGCGGAACGCGGGCGCGGCTGGCGGGCGCGGCCGCCGGAGAACTGGATGGATGGGCCCGCCGCGCTGGCGGCGCGGGCCGGAGCGGCCCTGACCCCGGCGGCGCTATGGCGGAACCACCGGCTGTTCACCGTCACCGCGCTCGTGTCCGTCCTGCCGCGCCTCGTCGCCGCGCTCGGCTTCAGGCCCGCGCTGCTGATCCAGGACTCGTTCTCCTACATGGCCGAGGCTAACCACCTCACACCGCTGAGCCAGCTGCGGCCGGCCGGGTACCCCCTCCTGCTGTGGGTGCTCAAGCCGCTGCACAGCCTGCTGCTGGTGACCACGCTCCAGCACCTGATGGGGATCGCGCTGGCCGCGATCATCTACGGGGTGCTGCGCACCCGCGGGCTTCCGGCCTGGGGGGCGACGCTCGCCGCCGCGCCGACGCTGTTCGACTCGCGGGAGATCTGGATGGAGTCGTCCATCCTGCCCGACACCCTGTTCACGCTCGTGCTGATGATCGCCGTGGCGATCCTGATCGTCGCGCCCGCGCTGACCATCGGGCAGGCGGCGGCCGTCGGCGTGCTCGTCTCGTGGGCCTCGGTCATCCGCGGCAACGGCGCACCGGTGTTCGTCGTCATCCTGGTCTTCCTGCTGGTCCGGCGGGTCGGCTGGCGGGTGGTCACGGCGTGCGTGGCGGCGTTCGCGGTCCCGCTGCTCGGGTACACGCTGCTGTTCTTCTCCGAGTACGGCCAGTTCGACATCACCAACAGCACCGGCATGTTCCTCTGGTCCCGGACGATGTCGTTCGCCAACTGCGCCGTGATCAAGCCGCCCGCCGACCTGGTCCCGCTGTGCCCGCAGAACCAGCCGGACCACCCCGCCGGGCCGGCCCCGGCCTGGTCGGTGTCCGCGCTGCTGGACGAGCGCACCCCGGCCCAGTACCTGTGGGCGGCGGGCGCGTGGTACTCGGTCGACTCCCACCCGGGGATCAACGCCTACAACAACAGCCTGGCCATGAAGTTCGCCGAGCGCGCCATCGAGGCCCAGCCGCTGGCCTACGCCAGGACCGTGGGCGAGGGCGTGCTGCTGACCTTCGTCGGGACCGACCGGTCGGACAGCTACCTGACGCTGCACTTCACGCCGACGCCGTACATCCCGGCGCTCGGCCGGACCATAGAGCGGTACGAGGAGCAGTACGCGCACACGGGGTCCAACACGCGCGCGGTCCAGCCGTGGGCGTACCTGATGCTGCTGTACCAGGAGCCCGTCTGGTTCCCCGGGGTCGTGTTCTTGCTGGTCATGGCCGCCGGGCTGGCCGGGCTGATCCGGCGGTGGCGGCGCGGGAACTCCTGCGCGGGGCTGGCCTGGAGCGTGGCCCTGGTCAACCTGGTCGTGCCGGTCGCGGCGCACGAGATGGACTACCGGTACGCGATCTCGGCGGTGCCGTTCGCGTGCCTGGCCCTGGGCCTGGTGCTGGCCAGGGAGCCGGACCCCGAGGCGGTGGCCGGCCGCGCGGCACCCGAAGACCAGGACCCGCCGACCGGCTAGCCCACCATCGATGCGACCAGGGTTCCCCGGTCGACTTCGGTCGCGCATCCGCGGCTGAGGAAGCCGAACTGGAGCATGGCCTGCGCGACGCGCTGGATCCGCGTCCGCTCCACCGGGCCGACCGGATAGCCGGGCAGCGCGATGGCCGCGGTCACCTGCGGCCGCAGGTCGTCGTACTTCGCCATGGCGGCCTGGACCGCGGTCGGGTCGCTGTCGGCCAGCGCCTGCCCCTGCTCGACGGCCCGGACGAACGCGGCCGCGGTCTTCGGGTACCTGTCCGCCCACGCCCGGGTGGCCACGTACCCGTCGATGGGGAATTTCACGGCGTCGCCCTGGTCGAGGTCAGCCAGCATCCGCTCGCCGTACTCCTCTCCCGCCAGGGTGATGTACGGCTCGGCCAGGAACGCCGCGCTCCATGCGCCTTCGGCGAGTTGCCTCGGCATGGCGGGGAAGCCTGCGTCATCGGTGACGAAGGTCACCTTCCTGGGCGAGATTCCGTTCTCGGAGAGCAGCAGGCTGATCAGCAGGGTGCCGATGCTGTTGGTTCCGTTGACTCCGATCTTCTTGCCGGCCAGCCCGGCCACGGTCGTGACGGGCGAGTCCGCGGTGGTGACGAGCACGCGCGTATCTGGCTGCAGGACGGAGGCCTCGGCCAGGATGCGGAACCTGGCCCCCGCGGCCTGCGCGGCGATGTACGGCACGTAGCTTCCGGCGCTGATATCGACCTGGCCCTCGAGCTGGTCGGCGATGATCGCCTGGCTGCTGGGTATCTTGCTGATCGTCACGTGCAGCCCCTGCCGGGCAAATAGCCCCTGGTCCTGCGCGACGTACAGGCCGGCCAGGTCGACGGACGGGAGGGCGGCGACCGTGATGCCCGGTTCCTCCGGCGGAGGTGCCGCCGGAGTACTGGCCGCGGTGCCGCACCCGGAGGCCAGGGGCGTGATCACCGCCGCGATAAGCGGGACCAGGCGGACGATGCGGGTGGTCATCTCGGTCTCCGGTGCGCGACGGCCAGGGTCGTGGGCGTACGTGAACACCTCGTGGGCGGGCCCGCTTGCCACCGCCCGGAATGGGTGATCCGCCGTCATCGTAACCAGCCGGGCTGACGACGGCCGGTCACCGGCAGGTGCCTTCATCCCCCCGTAATCTGTTACAGAAGGTAATGACGTGACGACGGGAGCTAGTCGCCGATCTGGATCCGCAGGCGGCGGAAGCCCTTGCCCTTGCTCTCGATCTTGACGACGTCGATCCGGCCGACGTGACGCGTGGAGGCGACGTGCGTTCCGCCGTCCGCCTGCTGGTCAAGGCCCACGATGTCGATGATCCGGACCTCCTTGACCTGCGGCGGCACCAGGTTCGTGGCCGTGCGGATGATGTCGGGCAGGGCGAACGCCTCGTCTCTGGGCAGCACGCGCGCGTCGATGCGCCGGTCGGCCTGGATCTCCGCGTTGCACGCCGCCTGCACCGCGTCACGGAAACCTTCGGGCAGTTCGGGCAGGTTGAAGTCCATCCGCGCGGTCAGCGGCTCCATGTTGCCGCCGGTGACCAGCGCGCCGAAGTCGCGGAACACCACGCCGCAGAG
>DATJQX010000002.1:0-45104 GCA_035505275.1 Streptosporangiaceae bacterium
CGCCATGCCGAACGTGATGACCTGCGTGAAGTCGTCGAAGTCGTCGATCCGGGGCCGCAGGCCGAACTTCACGGCCGACGCCACCGCCAGCGGGTGGAAGTGGAAGGTGCCGGTCAGCAGCCCCTCGACATCGTCGTCGGGCCCCGGGTCGTGCAGGTCGAGGTCCAGCCAGAAGAACTCACTTCCGGCCAGGGTCTTCTCGATGTTCTCCTGGGTGGCGTCGGCGTCCTGGCCGACCTGCCTGATAATGCCCTTCATAGTGACGGCGCTCCTGTGCTCATGAGCCGGATCCTCCGTCATCGACCTGACGGCCCCCGGCCTGGCTTCATTGATCTCGGCCGGCCCGTCCCGGCCGCATCGCCTCCCGAGACTCCTGCGGGAACGCGGGAAAGGCTCCCAGCCCGGCCTCCAAACACGCTGGCGATGCTTGCACCCGCCTGGTCTTGTGACGGCGAAGGTCAGCGCGTAATTCGTTCTTCGAGCCTCCGCCGTCACTTTACGGGTACCAGCCGCGGGATCTTCACACCACCGCCAGAATTGGGACGATCGGAGCGCTGTCGCCCAGTAAAGCGGGCCTAGACGAGAGCCGCGGGCATTCGCCAATCAGGTCATCGGACGCTCTGAAGAACTCGCCGCATTCCGTTGCCACCCCGGGGCCCGCGGCCGCCGCTGGCAGGCGCATTGGCTGGATCAGCGGCATTAGGATCTGATCCGCGATCTCGGTGAGCAGCTCATCGGGAGGCGGTGA
This sequence comes from Streptosporangiaceae bacterium, assembly GCA_035505275.1. Taxonomy (GTDB): domain Bacteria; phylum Actinomycetota; class Actinomycetes; order Streptosporangiales; family Streptosporangiaceae; genus Palsa-504. Next base: position 749 of record DATJQX010000002.1, read on the forward strand.
GCGCGGCAGGTGGTGACACCCAGTTGGCGTGCCAGTCAGGCCTGTTCCGGCGGCTCGGCCGGACTAGAGCCACCGGACGCCTTAGGGGCTGGGGCGATCTTGTTCAGCCAGCACAGCGGGCACAGCACGTTCGGCCGTCCGTGCCGGCCCTTCTCGTGCTCCGACGCGAAGTACGCCGCGCCAGCAACTAGCACCAAGTTGAGGCCTCCGCCGAAGGGAAGGCCCGGGGCTCTCAGTATGGGGCGAGGCATCGCGGTTCACCTGTCCATCGATAAGGGCGGCGCGATCGGGGCCGATCGCAGGGAGCCGGCCCACGCCGGCCCCTTCCAGTGTGACACCGCTGAAATGCCCGCGTGCCGGTGACCGGGGATGGGCGAGGTCTCCGGTGGATGAGTCAACGACCAAGTAGAGCATCTGCGCGCAGGCCTCGTGGCTACCTTAACGGTGACGGGGCGGGCGGACCTGACGGACGAGCAGTGGGCGGTGCTGGAGCCGCTGCTGCCGCGCGGTACGAAGCCGGGCCGCCCGCCGGAACGGTGTCACGACATCACGTGTACCCACCGGGCCGTGGCCACCTGCTAGACAAGCGGTCGCCGACTGCGAAGCCACTGGGCTTGGCTTTCGAACCACGTGCCTGCTTGCCGGGGCCTCGCCGTGGCGTGGCTCAAAAGAGGGGCGCGAGCGCCGCTGTAATACCTGGAATTGGGCGTGCCCGCCACGGTCCTCATCCCCCGGTGGCGGAAGGAGACGCCAGTCATGGCGGTGGTAATGATCGGGGTGGATCCGCATAAGGCCTCCCGCACGGCGGTGGCGATCAGCGCCGCTGAGGAGCCGCCGGGCCAGCTGCGGGCGGCGACCCGCCAGTGGCCGCTGAGGGCGGCGGGGACTGGGTCGCCGACAGCCAGGCAGCTGCCCGCCGCAGTGCAGGACACGCCCTGTCAGGGACCATTCAGCTGTTAGCTCGCTGAAGTGCCGCTGGTGGCCGGCTGCTCCCAGGTCGGCGCCGTCGGGTCATCCCCGTGCAGGGCCTTCATGAGTTGCTGCTCCGAATCGCGGGTGAGCGAGGACCGCAGCACCGCCCCGCCGTAGGGCCGCAGCGCTTCCTCGACCTTGTCCGGGGTGGCCTTGCGGACGATGACCAGGATCGCCGATGTCCCGGGCTGCACCAGATCCTGAACGCGCTGCTTGAAGTCGTCCTTGATGTCAAGGTTCCTGGCCTCGCCGAGCGCGGCCCCTATCAGCCCTCCCGCCACTCCGGCCAGCGCCGCGATCGGGAACAAGAGCAGCAGCCCGATCAGCACTCCCCAGAACAGGCCGCTCAACGTTCCCCAAGCCACCGCGTGATGGGCTGGCGTCGTGACATGCAACTTGCCCTTCATATCGCGCCTGATGACAGCCGCGTCCTCCAGGTCCACCAGATAGTCGTGCTCCAGCTTGACGAGTTCCTCCCAGACTTTCTGGGCCGTGGTCTCGTCCGGGTAACCGATGACAATCAGGTCACTCATCGCGGGGGACTCCCTCACTAGGAAACATCCGGCCCAGCGGCACGGCCGACGCCGGGTGGCTGCTGGTGTCCATGCTGCCGGTGGTTATCGTGGTCATGGCACCTTCACCCCCCTCGCGCGACCGTTGCCCACCTGGCCGCTCGGGCACCTCACCCGGAGCCTACCGAGAAACGCCAGCACCCACCACCGAACCAGGACCGCGGCTCAGTACCGGCCACGTCGGCTCTTTGGCTGCGCTCCGCGATGGGAAGGGCCGCTGCTTCGCCGGTGCGCGTGAGGTGGAGGAGGGGCCCGGTGAGTGCCGTTCGTGCTAGTCCCGCCGCTTCGGGGTCGGGCCGGGGTGTCCCGGCCGATCCAGTCCGTGCCTTGCAGCATGCGCTGTACCGGGTGGCCAAGGCCGATTCCGGGCGGAGGTTCCACGCGCTATATCACAAGGTCAGCCGCAGCGAAGTGCTGTGGCGCGCATGGGTCGCGGTGCGCCGGAATGATGCCGCGCCGGGCATCGACAAGATCACCCTGGGATGTCTGCGCTCTCGGCGTGTTGCTCGGGCGCGCCCTTGAGCGCGATCGCCGCGTTGGGCTCCAGAGCCGCGTCGAAAAGCTCGGCCACCGACTTGCGGATCTCCTCGCGCAAAGCCGCCCTGTCCTGGCAGAGGTTCTCGATGTTCCGCTGATAAAGAACGAACCTGGTCCCGAAGGAGACGCGCGAGCGTGCCCCCGCAGCGAAGTCCCCGCCCAGCCCGCCGAACAAGCTGTCCGAATCGCCGCCCCCAGTGCTGGGCCCTTCCAGATGCCACCGGCGATCCGGATCCACACCCCGCTCGACCCGCGCCTTGTCCGGCAGCAGCGCCACGTCCGCAATGGCGCCGGAGGAACCGCCCGTCTGGGCGTCATGAACCTTGATCTCTGCATCAGCCTGCGCCTGGAAGTCGCCGCCCGCCATCCGGTACGGCACCACCCAGGTGCCCGGACCGGAGGTCAGGGCCGCCGCGGCGGCGAAGTCGGCCCGCCCCGCCTCCGGGTTGTCCGCGTCGAGCCAGACCTTGACCTGGCCGCGCAGCGCCCACCCGGGAGCGAACCGGCTGGCCGATTCCAGGAGGTCATCGAGGCGTCCGCCCGCCTCCTCGAACCGGCCCAGGCGGTACAGTGCGACCGCCAGGCGCCACAGCGCCTGCGCCGACGCCGGATCAGCGTCGGCCGCCGCCTGGGCGGCGCTGCGCGCATCCTCAAAATGCCCGAGCCACCACAGCGCCTCGGAGGCGAGCACGAGCGACGCGATCCGGACCGCTGGCACCGGATCCCTCAGGTGGCGATGAGCCACCCACAGGGCTCCAACCGGATGATCAGGGCAGCTGCGCGTGTGTTCCCGCAGCGTCTCCAGAGCAGCCTTCGCCGATTCCCGGCCATCGCGGCGGTGTCCGGCGGGAACAAGGTTGAGCCACCGCGCCGCGGCTTCTCGCAGCGGCTCGTCTAGTTCGAAGTCGGGCGCTTTGGGGTTCGCCACATAGCCGGGGCCGGAATGATGGGAGGGCCGGGACCCTGCGATAACCGGGGATGTCATATCATCTCCGGGCATGGGGCACATGATTCGTCTCCTTGCCTCGGGCCGCGGCCGCTCGATTGCGGCAAGACGTCCATCCACTGTAGTGGGCCGATGCGCCGCTTAACCTGTCCGCGCCCGGCCGGGGCTCGGCCGGGCGCCCCGGATGGGCCGCCCGCTGGGCAGCACTCGGAGCGACCCACCTGACCATCAACACCATGGGAGCGGGGCTGAGAAGCGTCACCGACCACCTGGCGGCCCTGCGGGAGGCGATTAACGCCCTGCGCGCACAGCGGGGGAATCAGTCACCCCTGGCCGATCCGCGGGATCTGTGGATTTGACGAGATGAACCCCCCGCGCGCTCCGGCGTCGTGCGCCCGAACGGCCCGAACGGGCCGAACCGCGCGAACAGGTCGAACCGCGCGAACAGGTCGAACCGCCCGAACCGCCGGTGACCCTGCGGTCGTCCCAGCCGGACATTACGCTCGCGGCCCTCGGATCTGCCGCGACATGCGGGGCCGCACAAGTCGGGTCGGCGACGCACTGCCTACCACCCGGACCCGCGACCCTTGAGGCCTACCCCGTCACAGCTGGCCGACGTCGGTGATGCGCAGCACGGCCGTGCCAGCCTCGTCCGAGGCGGCTAGGTCGACCACCGCGCTAATACCCCAGTCGTGGTCGCCCGCCGGGTCGTCGAAGATCTGCCGGACTACCCAGCGCCCCGGCTGCTGGTCGATGATCAGCAGCCCAGGGCCGCGCGCGTCGGGTCCGGTGCCGATCTCGTCGTGTACGTCGAAGTAGCCATCAAGCGCGTCGGCCCAGGCGTCGCAATCCCAGCCGCTGTCCGCGTCCAGCGCGCCAAGCTCGTCGTAATGTCCGAGCCCGGCCAGCCTGACCCGCCGGAACAGGGCGTTGCGGACCAGCACCCTGAACGCCCGGGTGTTACCCGTGACCAGCGCAGGCCCCGCGTCACGCCGCGAGGCCGGGTCGTCGGACGGATTGCGCAGCCGCTCCCACTCATCGAGCAGGCTTGAGTCGACCTGGCGGACCATCTCGCCGAGCCATTCGATGAGGTCGGTCAGTTCCTCGGTCTTCGCGTCGTCGGGCACCGTCTGCCGCAGCGCCTTGTAGGCGTCGGCCAGGTAGCGCAGCACCAGCCCCTCGGAGCGGGACAGGCCGTAGAAGCCGACGAACTCGGTGAAGGTCAGCGCCCGCTCGTACATGTCCCTGACCACGGCCTTCGGCGACAGCTCGTAGTCCGCGACCCAGGGATGACCGCGCCGGTAAATCTCATACGCACCCTCGAGCAGGTCCTCCAGCGGCTTGGGGTACGTGACCGAGTCCAGCAGCTCCATGCGCTTGTCGTACTCGACGCCGTCCGCCTTCATGTGCGCGACCGCCTCGCCGCGGGCCCGGAACTGCTGGGCGGACAGGACCTGCCGCGGGTCATCAAGGGTCGACTCGATCACCGACACCACGTCCAGCGGGTACGAAGGCTCAGACTGGTCTAGCAACCCGATGGCCGCCAGCGCGAACGGCGAGAGCGGCTGGTTGAGGGCGAAGTCGAACTGCAGGTCCACCGTCAGCCGCACCCGCCGGCCCGAATCATCGGGCGGAGCCAGGCGCTCCACCACCCCGCCGGCCAGCAGCGCCCGGTAGATCGCGATGGCGCGGTGGATGTGCTTGCGCTGGGCGGCGCGGTCCTCGTGGTTATCGGTCAGCAGGTGGCGCATCGCCGCGAAGGCGTCACCCGGACGTCCGATGACGTTGAGCACCATGGCGTGCGTGACCTTGAAGCTCGAGGTCAGCGGCTCGGGATCGGCGGCGACCAGGCGTTCGAAGGTGGGCTTCCCCCAGGAGACGAAACCCTCGGGCGGCCTCTTGCGGACCACCTTGCGCCGGGCCTTCGGGTCGTCGCCCGCCTTGGCCAGGGCGCGCTCGTTCTCCACCACGTGCTCGGGGGCCTGGACGACGACCCGGCCGACCGTGTCGTAACCCGCCCGCCCGGCCCGCCCGGCGATCTGGTGGAACTCACGGGCCTGGAGCAGCCGGGTCCGGTTCCCGTCGTACTTGGACAGCGCGGTGAACAGCACCGTTCGGATCGGCACGTTGATGCCCACGCCGAGGGTGTCCGTGCCGCAGATGACCTTCAGCAACCCGGCCTGCGTGAGGGTTTCCACGAGCCGCCGGTACCTGGGCAGCATCCCCGCGTGGTGGACGCCGATGCCGTGCCGCACCAGCCGGGACAGGGTCTTGCCGAAGCCCGCGGAGAACCGGAAGTTACCGATCATGTCGGCGATGGCGTCCTTCTCCGCGCGGCTGCACACGTTGACGCTCATCAGTGCCTGCGCCTGCTCCAGCGCCGCCGCCTGCGTGAAGTGCACCACGTAGACGGGCGCCTGACCGGTGGAGAGCAAGTCCGAAATCGTCTCGTGCAGCGGCTCCACCACGTAGGAGAAAACCAGCGGCACCGGGCGCTCCGTCGAAGCAATCACCGCAGTCGGCCGCCCGGTACGCCGGGTCAAGTCCGCTTCGAACCGTGAGACGTCCCCCAGGGTCGCCGACATCAGCACGAACTGCACGCGGGGCAGTTCGAGCAGCGGGACCTGCCAGGCCCAGCCGCGCTCGGGGTCGGCGTAGAAGTGGAACTCGTCCATCACCACCTGGCCCACGTCCGCCTCGGCGCCGTCCCGCAGGGCGATGCTGGCCAGGACCTCCGCGGTGCAGCAGATGATGGGCGCCTCCGCGTTGACGCTGGCGTCTCCCGTCATCATGCCGACCTGAGCCGGGCCGAACGCGTCGCACAGGTCGAAGAACTTCTCCGACACCAGCGCCTTGATCGGCGCGGTGTAGAAGGTGCGCTTGCCTTCCGCGAGCGCAGCGAAGTGGGCGCCCGCCGCTACCAGCGACTTCCCCGAGCCAGTGGGGGTCGACAGGATCACGTTCGACCCCGACACGATCTCGATGAGGGCGTCCTCCTGATGGGGGTACAGGGCCAGCCCGCGCCGCTTCGCCCATCCGGCGAAGGTGTCGAAGACCGCGTCGGGGTCAAAGGCCGCGGGAAGGAGGTCGGTGAGCGTCATGGCCGTTCTATCGTGCATTGCGTGGGGGACTACCTGATACGAAACGCCTGGCGCGACCGCCTTATTCGCTAGGGTCATGCTCCGTGAGGACTGTATTCATCACCGGCGCCAGCTCGGGCTTCGGCGCGGCGACCGCCCGCAGGTTCGCCGCCCGCGGGGACCGCGTCATCGCCGCGGCGCGACGCACCGACCGGCTCAGCGATCTGGCCGGCGAACTCGGTCCCGACGTCCTGCTGCCGCTGACCCTCGACGTCCGCGACCGCGCCAGCGTCGAGCTGATCCCGAAGACCCTGCCGGAAGACTTCGCCGAGGTCGACATCCTGGTCAACAACGCAGGGCTTGCCCTCGGGCTTGAGCCCGCCCAGGAGGCCGATGTCGATCAGTGGGAGCAGATGATCGCGACGAACTGCACGGGCCTGGTCTACATGACCCGCGCGCTGCTGCCGCAGATGGTCGCGCGCGGCAGCGGGCATGTCGTCAACCTCGGCTCGATCGCGGGCACCTACCCCTATCCGGGCGCCAACGTCTACGGCGCGACGAAGGCGTTCGTCCACCAGTTCAGCCTCAACCTGCGCTCCGACCTGCACGGCACCGGGGTCAGGGTCACCAGCGTCGAACCGGGGCTCTCCGGCGGCACCGAGTTCTCGCAGGTCCGGTTCGGCGGCGATCGTGAGAAGGCCGCGGCCGTCTACGCCGGGACCCAGCCGCTGACCGCGGACGACGTCGCCGCCGCGATCGAGTGGGCCACGAGCCAGCCGCCGCACGTGAACGTCAACGTCATCGAGCTGATGGCGACCAGCCAGAGCTTCGCCCCGTTCCAGGTCTACCGGAGCTGACAACCGCCCCCGGTGCGCGTGCGCGCACCTGCGTCGGCGGGTCGTTCCTCCTGACCCAGGGTTGACGCGGCACGGCCGGCCTAGCCCGGCTCCGCCGCGGCGGCCCCCGCGCCGTCGTCCGAGTCCGGGGCGCCAGGGGCACCTGCGATACCCGGGACACCGCCGGCGGCCAGCCGCGCATCGGCGATGTGGTCGGCGCGCCGCGCCGTGGCGGCATGGCCGACGACCGCGGTCAGGAAGAGTTCCCGGTTGAGCTCGTAGACGGTGGCGGCGGTGTGCGCGACCACGCTGGCCGTGCGCGGGATGGCGCGCAGCAGGGCGATTTCCCCCACTCCCTCGCCGCGTCCGCAGCGCCGCAGGAACTGCCCGTCCTGCACCGCATCGAGCTCGCCCGACGCGACCGCGTAGTAGGCATCTCCCTGGTCGCCCTGCTGGATCAGCACGGCACCGGCCGGCACGTCGACCGGTTTCAGCGCCGCCGCGAGCCCCTCGATCGCGGGCGCGGGCAGTTCGGCGAACAACGGGAGCGACCGCAGCAGCGCGATCTCCACCACGGGTACCGGGACCCCGGCGTCCAGGGCGAACAGCGCCCGCCCGCCGGCCACGGCCGCGACCGGCAGGACCAGGGCGATCCCGAGCAGCGCGAGCCGGTTGCCGCCCAGGTGCACGAGCAGGGGGACGAGCAGCACGCCCACCGCGTACCCGGCCATCGTCAGCCCCTCGAGGACGCCGAACACCCGGCCCATCAGCTGCGGCGGGACCGAACGCTGCAACAGCGTGCGGAGGCCGACGTCCTGCAGGGTGCTGGCGGCCCCGGCCACCGCGAGCAGAGCCAGGGTCCCGGCCAGGCCCAGGCCGAACGCCAGCGCGGCCAGCACGCCGCTCAGCACGAGGGCGGCCCCGAGGATGGGCGCGCCGAGGCGGCGCCCGATTAGGATCGCGCTCACCGTCGCGGCCAGTACCGCGCCGACGCCGTAAGCGCCGTTCAGGTAACCGGCCCACGCCTGCGAGCGGTGCAGCACTCCGAGCGCGAGGATAACGAACAGCAGGTCCAGCGCGCCCGCCACGATGGCCTCGGCGGTCAGCAAGGCCAGCATCAGCCGCAGCCGCGGCCGGCTCACCGCAAGCCGCAGCCCCTCCGCGACCCCGGCCAGCACCGCCGGGCTGCCCTCCCGCGGATCGGCGAGCGCCGGTACCCGGAGCCCGGCGACCAGCACCATGGCGAGCACGCCGAGGCCCGCGCACGCGACGAACACGCTCCCTACGCCGGCCAGCGAGATCAGTACCCCGACCAGCACCCCGGCCGTCACCAGGCCCGCCGCTTCCAGCCAGCTCACGACGACGTTGGCCGCCGTCAGCTGGTCGGCGGTCACGGCCACCGACGGGATCACCGCCGACTGCGCCGGGCGGATGGTGGTCACCGCGACGGCGGCGACCGCGGCGAAGGCGTACGCCAGCAACGGCAGGCCGGTGAAGACGGCCGCGGCGATCACGGCCATCGCCGCGGCCTGGAACAGGTATCCGCCGGCCAGCACGACCACCGGTGATCGCCGGTCCGCGAGAGCCGCCGCGACCGGCGCCAGGACCGCCCCCGGCACGAGCTGCACCAGCGCGACCAGCCCGGCCGTCGTGGCGCCGCCGTGGCTGTAGGCGTAGACCAGCACGGTGATCCAGGCCGCGCATTCGGTGAGGATGAACAGGGCGTACCCGCCCAGGACGCGCAGCAGCGCCCGGTTGCCCGCCAGCGAGCGGAACGCGTGCAGGCGGCGGCCGCCGGAATCGCCACCCACCGGCTATCCCTCCCCCAAGCGGACGATCTGTCCTGATTACACCGCCACGCCTCGGCAACAGGCAACCCCGCGCCATCGGCCCAGCCGGCCCCAGCCGACACCCGCCCAACGCGCCAGCATGGCTCACGCAGTGAAGTGACGTTTAACGTATTCACTCGCGTGACAGCCGCCGGCCAGGGCGGTCATCTCCCGCGCCGGTAGGATGGCACCCGTGGCCTCACGAGTGTTCGCGGACGGGAACGGCGACCCGTCGTCGCTGGACCGCGGCATGCTCATCGGCCCGAGGCTGCGCCACCGCAGGCTTGAACTCGGCATGACGGCCCGTGAGCTCGCGCGCCGGGTGGACTGCTCGCCGAGCCTGATCTCCCAGGTGGAGCGGGGCCGGGCCGTTCCCTCGGTGAGCACGCTCTGGGCGCTGGTCACCGCGCTGCGGATCTCGATGGACCGGCTCTTCGACCCGGCCCAGGACGGCCCGGCCACCAAAGAGGAGGACGAGCCGGAGGACGACGCGCAGGCCACCGCAGGCGGCCCCGTGCTCCGGCGGAACGCCAGGCCGCGGATCAGGCTGGAGCGCGGTGTCGTCTGGGAACGGCTCACCGCCATGGCCGAGAAGGAGATGGAATTCCTCGAGGTGTGCTACGGCGTCGGGCAGAGCGCCCCGGAGGCCGAGCACGCGATCCAGCACAACGGCCAGGAGTACGCGGTCATCATCGAGGGCGCCCTCTTCACGCAGATCGGCTTCGAGCGCTACGTCCTCGAGGTCGGCGACTCGCTCACGTTCGACTCCACGATCCCGCACCGGTTCTGGAACGCGGGAGACGTTCCGGCCAGGGCCATCTGGGTCATCATCAACCGGCATTAGCCGGCCGCGCCGAAGGCAGCCGCGCAAGCCCGGGGGCCGCCCCACGCCACAGGCCCGGATGAATTAAACGTTACTCACCCGTGTCCCGAACGATGTGTAGTGATCTTGACCACTCTGTTTAGTATTACTAAAACTCCAGCCGCACCCGGGCTCATCATCCGGGCGGGCGGCTGGGCGTGCAGGTCGATCACACAAGGAGATGCGGCATGCACTACGTGGGGCGCGTCGAGTGGGAATTCTCGCAGCCGCCCGCGGGCTACGCCGGCTCCGCGGAGGGTTACTCGAGTTCTTCCCTGGTCGGCAGCCACACCGGCGCGGTGCATACCGACCTGTCCGTCAGCAAACTCGAGCCCGGCGGCTGGACGGGCCTGCACCTGCACTCGTTCGAGTCGGCCGTGTACGTCCTGGCGGGCACTGCGGTGCTCAACATCGACGGACACCATCATCAGCTGCGCACCGGCGATTACGCGCTGCTGCCCATCGGGATGCCGCACGGCTGGGCGAATCCAGCCGGCGAGCAGGCCCGCCTGCTTTCCCTCAGCACGCCGCAGCGCCGCCCGGCCGGGCAGCGCCCAGGCGATACCTTCTTCCTGCCCGCGGCCCAGGGAACCAGCCAGAATTCGATCAGGCCCGCGCTAAAGAACCCGGTCAGCCGCTACGTGGGCCACTACGCGGGCACGCCGCCGCAGCAAGAGGCGCTGCGCGTGGACACCAGAGTCCGCGAGCGGGAACCGGCCGGCATGGATACGGCCCTGCTCGCCTACAGCGGCATCTCCGTCAAGATGATGGTCGACCGAGGCCTGGGGGCCGAACTCCTCACGATGTTCATGGTCGACTACGAGCCTGGCGGCGCCGCGCAGGCCCACGATCACCCGTTCGAGGAGGCGTACTTCTTCCTCGAGGGGCAGATCGAGGCGGAACTCGACGGCATGGCGTACAAGCTGGGTGCCGGCGATGTGCTGTTCGCCGGCGTCGGCTCGACGCACGGTTTCTACAACACGGGCAGCGGGCGGGTGCGGTGGATCGAAACCCAGGCGCCGCAGCCGCCCGGCCGCCATTCCTATCGCTGGACCGGACCGTGGCAGCGCGTCGAAGCCCAGACGCGCGGCAACGCGGGCCGGCCCTGGCTCCGTACCTGACCTAGCCCACCACACGACGGCTGGCGCGTCCCTGCGGCGACGGGCCGTCACGGATCAGTCCTACTCACCACTGGAGTCTGGCCGTGCAACCAATCACATCCCTGCCGCGGCACTGGCGCCGCGGCGTTGCCCTTGCTGCCGCGGTGTCCATGGTCATCACCGTCGCGGCCTGCAGTTCTAGCTCCTCGAGCTCCGCGACGTCATCCTCCTCGCCGGCGGCAGCGAGTTCGTCGACCAAGCACCTGACAATCGCCTACCTGTCGTTCGCCGTCGAGAACAGCTACGACGCACCGATGCTCGCCGCGGCGCAGGCCGTGGCCGACGTCAGCAACGCGACGCTGAAGGTCTTCGACGCGAACAACAGCCCGCAGACGCAGTACTCCCAGCTCCAGGACGTCATCGCCTCCGGCCAGTACCAGGGCATCATCCTGCAGCCGATCTTCGGCACCGGCCTGATCACCCTGGTCAAGCAGGCGATCGCCAAGGGCATCAAGGTCGTGAACATGGACCAGGTCCTCGGCCCGAACTACTCCACCGACGCCCCCCAGGTTCCTGGCCTGGCGGCCAACGTGATGTTCGTGCCGACCGAGATCGGCACCAAGCTCGGCAATCTCGTGGTCCAGGCGTGCCAGTCGAAGAACCTCAACCCGTGCAACGTCGGATACCTCTACGACATCAAGGCGTCCGCGCTGGACGTGGCGATCTCCGGGGCGTTCGACAAGGCGATCGCGGCGGACCCGGGCGTGAAGGTCGTCGCGCAGGGCCAGAGCTTCTTCAGCCCGACCGACGGGCTGACCGCGGTCCAGGACATGCTGGCCGCCAAGCCGGACCTGAACCTGATCGTCGGGTCTGACCAGGGCATCGAGGGCGGCGTCGAGGCGGTGGCGGCAAAGCACCTGACCGGCAAGATCATTCTGGTCGGCTACGGCGCGAGCGCTGCCGCGCTGGCGGGCGTGGCCTCCGGCGCCTGGTACGGCGACGTCGCCCAGGCTCCGGCCAGCGAGGGACGCCTCGCCGTGCAGGCGATGATCAAGGCGCTGCGCACCGGCCAGGACAGCGGCGGCATCGACCCGGTGGCTGAACTTCCGGACAACGGCATCGTGACCAAGGCCAACGCGTCCCAGTTCACCGCCGAGTGGCCGGGCTGACCGTGCCCCAGCCGCCGGCTATCCGGGGCACGCACGCCGAGCTTGTGGAGGTCACCAAGTCCTTCGGCGGCGTGCGTGCCCTGGATGAGGTCAGCCTGAAGATCGCCCGGGGGGCGATCCACGCGCTCGTCGGCGAGAACGGCGCGGGAAAGTCCACCCTCGGGAAGATCATCTCCGGCGTCCTGCCCCCCGATCGCGGTCAGCTGCTGATCGACGGCGAGCCGGTCGCGTTCCGCTCCCCCCGGGAGGCCATCACCCGGGGGATCGTCCTGATCGCCCAGGAACTGGCGGTCGTGCCTGCGCTGTCGGTCGCGGAGAACGTCTTCCTCGGCGACGAGCCGCGCCAGGCGGGCTTCGTGAACCGGAGGGCGCTCCGCCGCCGGTACGCCGAGCTCGCCGCGACGGCGGGGTTCGAGCTCGCCGGTGACCTGCGCGGCCGCGGCCTGCGGACGGCGGACCAGCAGAAGGTGGAGATCCTGCGCGCGCTGGGACGTAACGCCAGGCTGATCGTGATGGACGAGCCGGCGGCCGCGCTGCCCAGGCCCGACGCCGAGCGCCTGCACCAGGTCATCAGGCGCCTGGCGGCGGGCGGCACCACCGTCGTCCTGGTCTCGCATTTCCTCCGCGAGGTGGCCGAACTCGCCGACGAGGTGACGATCCTGCGCGACGGGCGCATCGTCCGCACCGCGCCCGCCGTGGACGAGACCGAGGACACGATGCTGAGCGCCATGCTCGGCCGGTCGCTTGGCACCACGTTCCCGGCCCGGCGGCCGGTACCGGCACAGGCCAAGATAGTGCTCGCGGCGCGCTCGGTGTCCGCACCCGGGGTGCACGACGTGTCGCTCGAGGTCCGGGCCGGGGAGATCGTCGGCCTCGCGGGCCTGGTGGGCTCCGGCCGGACCGAACTCGCCCGCGCGCTGTGCCAAGCGCAGCGGATCACCGCCGGGACGGTAACGACCAGCGGCGGCAAGCTGACCGGGGGCCCGCGCGGGGCGCTGCGCGCCGGCCTGGCGATGATCCCGGAGTCTCGCAAGGAGCAAGGCCTGCTGCTCGGCCGCCCGATCGCGGAGAACGTGAGCCTGGCCAGCCTAAGCAGGCTCAGCGAACTCGGCCTGGTTCGGCGCGGCAAGGAGCGGCAGGCGGTGGCGACCGTCCTCGGGCAGGTCGGCGTGCGGGTTCCCGCGCAGGCGGCGCCGGTGAACACGCTGTCCGGAGGCAACCAGCAGAAGGCGCTGTTCGCCCGGGTACTGCTGGCCGGGCCGCGGGTCCTGGTCGCCGACGAGCCGACCAGGGGCGTGGACGTCGGCGCGAAGCGCGCCATCTACGAGCTGCTGTCCTCGCTCGCCGCCGAGGGTCTCGGGGTGCTGCTCATCTCCTCGGACGCCGAGGAGATCCTCGGGCTGGCACACCGCGTCCTGGTGATGCGGGCCGGCCGGATTGCCGCCGAACTCACCGGCGACGCCATGACCGAAGCCGCGATTCTCGGGGCCGCGTTCGGAACCCCGGAAATAGGCAGAGGAAGAGGTGCGTGATGGACCAGCAGGACATCACCCAGGCGCCTGCGCCCGCCAGCCGGGGCGCGCGAAGGCCGCGGCCTTCGCCGGCGCTGGTCGGCAACCTGCGCCGGGCGGGGATCCTGTACCCGTTCATCATCTTGTTCATCGTGCTGTCGCTGTGGAGCGGGCCGTTCTTCACCAAGGTCAACCTGCTCGACATCCTCGACCAGCAGGCGTCGACGCTGATCATCGCCGCCGCGGGCACGCTGGTGCTGGTGGCCGGGGGCATCGACCTGTCCGTCGGGGCCATCTACGCGCTGGCCGGGGTGACCGCGGCGCACCTCGCCCTGTTCTCCTCGCCGGCCGTGGCCATCATCGCCGGCATCGCCGTCGGCCTGGGGGTGGGGCTCGTCAACGGCGTGATCACCACGGTCTTCAGGATCAACGCCCTGATCGCCACGCTCGCCATGTCGTTCGTGGTCAGCGGCCTGGCCAGCCTGGTCACCGGCGGAAACCTCGTGATCGACTACAGCCGTCCCGGCTTCGCGGACCTGGCCCGCACGTCCTTCCTGAGCGTGAACACCTCGACCTGGACGATGCTCGCCGTGGTCGTGGCCCTCGCCATCGTGCTCGCCAGGACCACGGCCGGCCGTTACATCTACGCGAGCGGCAGCAACTCGGAGGCGGCGCGCCTGTCCGGCGTGCGGGTGCAGTTCATCAGGACGATGACCTTCGTGATCAGCGGCGGCGCGGCGGCGCTCGGCGGGGTGATCGACGCCTCGCGGGTGCTGAGCGCCCAGGCGTCCAACGGGGAGACCACGCTGACCTTCACCGTGCTCGCGGGCATCGTCGTGGGCGGGACGAGCATCCTCGGCGGCGAGGGCGCGATGTGGCGCACGGTGGTCGGCGTGCTGTTCATCGCGCTGATCGGGAACGGATTCGACCTCCTCGGCCTCAACCCGCTCTACGAGCAGATCGCGCTCGGCGGCATCCTGCTCCTGGCCGTCGGCGCCGACGCCTGGTCCCGCCTGCACCAGAGCTGAGCCAAGCCCTTGACTTCAAGCGCTTGAGGCTTGATTTGCCACGACCGGCAAGGTCAGGCTAGCTCTCCTCTTCTTCCTTCCACGCGGCCGCGCCGGTGTACGTGTACGGGTTGGAGAGCGTCTCGTGCTCGGGGATCTCGGGGTTCATGCCCTCGTTCCAGGCCTGCTCGCCAAGCTCGCTCTTGAGGTACCCGATGGTCTCGTCGATCGCCCGCCTGGCCTTGCCCAGGTCCACGCCGATCAGCTCGTGATCGAACTTGACCACCCGCCCGTTCACCACCACGGTGTGCACGTCACCGCGCTGCGCCTGGTAGACCACGTGGCCGTACGGGTTCAGGACCGGGAAGCTGACCGGCGAGTCGTCGTTCTTGATCAGCACCAGGTCAGCCTTCTTGCCCTCCTCGACGCTGCCGACGGCCGAGTCCAGGCCGATCGCCTTCGCCCCGCCGCGGGTGGCCCAGTCGACGACCTGCTCGGCCCGCAGGTGGTGGTTGGTGACGGCCTTGCCCTCGTTGTGGTTCTCGAAGTGATCCATGACCCGGTCGGCGGACAGCGTGGCCCGCATGGCGGAGAAGATGTCGCCGCTCCACCAGACGCTGGTGTCCTGGGAGAGCGATACCGGGATGCCGTACTTGCGGAGCTTCCAGGTGGGCGGGTACCCCTGCCCGGCGCTGCACTCGCTCTCGGTCGAGACCGACACCGAGCCGCCGGTGGCGGCGATCATGTGGTACGAGTCGGCGGACAGGGACGCCGAGTGCACGTAGACCGTCTGCGGCGTGCAGAAGCCGTTCTCGTACATCTTCCTGACGCCCGCGTCGAGGGTGATGCCGAACACCCCGGCGTGCGTGGTCACCGGCACGCCCATCTCCCTGGCCACCTCGAAGGTGGCCTTCTCCGGGAACGCCGGGTCGTCGCCGGGGATGTCGAAGGCGATCGCGAACCCGAGCATGTCGCCCTTGCCGTCGAACCGCCGCACGTAGAAGTCGCGGAACTCCGGTGTAGTGCTCCACTCCCAGGATCCCTGCTGGATGTTCCCGTAGGCCAGGACGAAACGCCCGGGCACCTCCTCCAGGGCGTCGGTGGCGGCGTCGGCGTGCTCGGTCGTCTGGAGGCCGTGCGACCAGTCCACCGTGGTCGTTACCCCGGCGTCGATCGACTCGATGGCCGACAGCAGGTTCCCGGCGTAGACGTCCTGCGGGCGGAACTTCTTGCCCCAGTTCAGGTAGTACCAGACGAAATACTGGGTCAGCGTCCAGTCGGCCCCGTACGCCCGCATCGCGGTCTGCCACATGTGCCGGTGCGTGTCGATCATGCCGGGCATGAGGATGCCGCCCGCCGCGCCGATCTCCACGGTGCCGTCCGGCACCGCCAGGCCGTGGCCCACCGCGGCGATCCGCTCCCCGCTGACCAGCACGTCGGCATCGGCCAGGACCCGGTGCCCGCCGTCCATCGTGAGCACCGTCGCGTTGCGGAAAACCAGCGGCCGTCCCGCTACCAGGTCCGCTGCCGTCGTCATGGGAACCTCCCCTGTGGGCGCTGTCAGGTTGTAGCCGCGCTGGCGGACAAATGTTTAACCGGACTAAACGCGGCCTGATCGGAAGCCTGGCCCGTCTCCCCGGCCGGTGTCAATGGGGGGCCCATAACGGCGCTAAAGTGCGAAGAGATCACGCCGCGCATGGCCGAGAACCGCAGACAGAAGGGGCCTCATGACCGGTCAGAACGGGTCGGCCCCGACCGCTCGTCCCGGCCCGCTGGCTGGGCTGCTCGTCGCCGACTTCTCCCGCGTCCTGGCCGGCCCCTACTGCACGATGCTGCTGGCCGACCTGGGCGCCGACGTGATCAAGGTGGAAAGCCCGGCCGGCGACGACACCCGCAACTGGACGCCCCCGGCCGCCCCGGACGGCGTGTCCACGTACTACCTGGCCATCAACAGGAACAAGCGGTCGGTCGCGCTGGACCTGAACGACGAGGGTGACCTGGTGCTGGCCCGCACGCTCGCCCGCCGGGCCGACGTCCTCGTGGAGAACTTCAAGCCGGGCGGGCTGGCCAGGTTCGGCCTGGATTACGACTCGGTCAGCGCGGTCAACGCCCGGGTCATCTACGCCTCGATCAGCGGGTTCGGCAGCGGCGAGGGAAAGGACCTGCCCGGCTACGACCTCATGGTGCAGGCCATGTCCGGGCTGATGAGCCTGACCGGCTCGCCGGACGGCCCGGCGTACCGTGCGGGTATTTCGCTGTTCGACGTGATGGCGGGCCTGCACACCACCATCGCCGTCCTCGCCGCGCTCAACCACCGGGCGGCCACCGGCGAGGGCCAGCACGTCGAGGCCAGCCTGATGGCCTCGGCCCTGTCCGGGATGGTGAACCAGACCAGCGCGTACGCGGCGGGCGGGGCGGTGCCGTTCCGGATGGGCAACGCCCACCCCAGCGTGTACCCCTACGAACCATTCCCCACCGCCGACGGCGACCTGGTCATCGCGGTCGGCAACGACACCCAGTTCCGCAAGCTGTGTGACGTCCTCGGTGCGCCGGACCTCGGTATGGACCCCCTCTTCGCCACCAACCCGGCCCGCACCGGAAACCGCGAGCAGTTGCGCTCCCTGCTGATCGGCCTGCTGGCTGAGCGCCCCGCGGCGCATTGGTTCGGTATCCTCATCGCCGCCGGCGTCCCGTGCGGCCCCATCAACACGGTCGACGCCGGCATCGAATTCGCCGCCCAGATCGGCCTGGACCCCGTCGTGACCGCGGGGGAGGGGGCAGCCGCCCGGCGGGGGATCCGCCACCCGGTGACCTTCTCGGCCACCCCGCCCAGCTACCCGCTCCCGCCCCCCAAGCTCGACGAGCACGGTGACCAGATCCGCGCCTGGCTGGCGCGCCCCAGCTGAGGTCCCGCCGCCTGGCCCGCTGCCCCCGGTCGTCAGCCCATCACGCCGAACGCGCTCTCCGGATGGGCTTCGCGGAGGCGTGAGTAGTGCCCCAGGTTGATGGCGTTCTTGGTGAAGCGCCCGTGAAACACGACTGGGTCGGAGTCGTGATCATGCCCGTTCTCACATGCCTGTATCAGGGTCGCCATAAAGCGCCCAACGACAGGAGCATTCTTGAACTGGTTGCCGCTCGTGCCCATGGCCACATAAAAGCCGGCCAATGATGTGCGGTCGTAGATGGGAATCCAGTCATCGGCGACGTCGTACAGCGCGCCGAAACCAATAGGACGAGGCGGGATGCCCAGCGACGGGATTCTTCGCGCCAAGCGGAGTACTTGCGCTTCCCACACCGGCATGGTGGGTTGCGGGTCGGATGTATCAGGATCATCTGTCCAGTGCAGGGTGTCGCAGGCTGGCTCTGCGCCTCCGACGATCAGCTGCCCGCCGAGGTGCGAGCGGAAGTAGGTGCCCAGGTCCCCGTCCGCGACCACCGGACCCAGCTCACCTCGGGCATAGCCAGCCGGCGCGGGCACGGAGTGGACCTCCTGTCGCAGCGGACGGGTTCGGATTCGGAATTCCCCGGTGACACCCGCGAGAGCGTTGACCTGATTTGAGTACGGCCCCGCCGCATTGACCACGATGGGGGACTCAACGACGCTTCCCGAACGCAGACGTATGCCCTGGACCCGCGCGCCCTGCTCGAGGATCGCCACCACCTCTTCGTGCAGCCGGACTTCAGCTCCGTGCCGCATTGCCGCGGCCATAAGATTCCTGGTCGCCAGCTGCGGGTCGTCGATGAATCCACCTTCAGGCGTGAAGTAGGCACCGAGCTCGCCGTCAGGATCTGCCCAGAACGCGTCGTCGGTGACCGGCTTGGGCGGACCGTACCGTCCGGGGTCCAAACCAGGCACTTGCTGCCGGATGGTCTCGGCGTCCCAGCACTGGTACGGGATACCGATCTGATCAAAGAGCGACAGAACCCGCTCACGATCGGTGCTGCCGTCGAGGATCAGGCCACCCACCCTTAGCAGCCGTACGAGGGTCTCATCCGCTGGAGCGCCCAGATAGTCCCGCCAGGTTTCCCATCCGAACTTTGCTTCCCAGGAAGCGGCCACTCCCTCGAAAGTCGAGTAGTGAAAGCGGACGATGCTCGAGGAGGAACTCGTAGAGCCCGAACCGACATCGCCCAGCCGGTCGACAGACATGACCCGCAGTCCGGTCAGAGCAAGCTCGTACGCGACAGCGGCACCGATGATGCCGGTTCCGATGACGATTGCATCGGCTGTGTGCGCCACTGCGTAGTCCTCTGGGAGCTCATTCTGCAAGTACGCTCGTCCACAGGCCAGGATGGGCGGAGCGCCCACACTGTACCAGCGCGGGTGGTAACTAAAGACGTACTTTGGCGTGCAGGCTGATCCTGGTGGCAAAGGTGCCTTCGGTGGACCGAACGGACAGCGCGCCGCCGTATAAGCGCTCGAGCAGGCCCTGGTCCCGCAGCCCGCGCAGGTCGCGCCCGATCGTCTCCAGCGACACGCTGAGTCGGCAGCGTAAGGCTCCTGAGTGACCGCTGTCTATCGATCCCGACCCACTTGTGTGTCCGGGCCGATCGCCGGTTGCTGCACGTTTTGGCCACAGCCGAAAGGCTTTGCGGGCAGGTTGCGCCCAGGGCCATTGTTGGCAGCGGAACCACATGCCGGTGGTCCGATCCGAAGGAGGGCTGGCCGCTGTCCGGCCGACGGTGGCCAGCCCGCTTCGCTTCGGTACCGGTTAACCGGTAACCGGCTTGCCGTTCCGGTAAGCCTGCGTGCAGTAGCTCGGCTCCCAGCGGGGTCAGCACGTGCAGGACCGCG
The DNA here is from genome assembly GCA_035505275.1 of Streptosporangiaceae bacterium. Taxonomy (GTDB): domain Bacteria; phylum Actinomycetota; class Actinomycetes; order Streptosporangiales; family Streptosporangiaceae; genus Palsa-504. The sequence continues at coordinate 19,965 of DATJQX010000002.1, forward strand.
CCGCCCTGGCGGAGGGTGATGACCAGGCCCGCGTCGCGGAGGACGGACGCGTGCTGGCTGGCTGCCGCGAGGGAGATGCCGACTCGGTCGGCTAGCTCGGTGGTCGTGCAGCCCTCGACGACCGCCTGGAGCACCGCCGCCCGGTTCCTGCCGACCAGCGAGGCCAGCGCCGTCCCCTTGGCCTGCGGCCCGCTCCACAGGTCACCCTGCCGGAGCCCCCCGTCCACCGCGGGCATGATCAGCCTGGGCGGTTTCCGGGGGTCGCTCGGGTCATGCGTCAGCTGGGGGGCCCGGCCGACGAAGACCGAGGGGACGATCGCGATACCCCGGCCGCCCAGGTGCAGGTCCGCGTCCCTCGGATTGGCCACCTCGAGGACCGGCGCCCGCCAGCGGATGTGCTGCCCCTGCAGCGAGGCCAGCACCCGGTCAGGGCCGCCGCGGGCGAGGATACGGCTGCGGACCACCTGTTCGGCGTGCAGGCGGGCGTGAAGGCGGCTCCAGTACGGTTCCAGCAGGGCCCGGTGGGCGGCCCGGGCCGCGTCGGCGAGCTCTTCCCTGGCCCCCGGTTCTGCCATGGCCCACGCGGCGGCCGGCAGGGCGTACCACCGGTCCGTGATCCCCATCTCCACGAGCACGTGCTCGCGCGGCATGGCCAGCAGCGCGGCCAGGCCCTGCCCGATCGTCGGCGCCTCGCCGGTGAGCGTCAGCAGGTCGACACCCGTCGAGCCCGGCGGGATCAGGTTGGTCAGTGCCGTCATCCTGCTCGTGATCGTGCCCTCGACCTGACTGCGCCACTCGCCGAACATCCTCCGCGGCGCGCACGGGGATCTGAGCAGGACCAGGCCCATCACCGTCTCGGCCAGCGGGCCGAGGGTGGGGCTGATCTGGATCCGCGCGAGATCCTCGTCGGTGAAATGGATCCGCCAGGCCATGGCATTCAGCCTGGCTCGCCCCGGTAGGGCGGTCAATGGACATACACCTACCATGGCGTTGTCCGCTTTGTCCGTTAACCCGCCTGCAGCAGCTCGGCTCCCAGCGGGGTGAGCACGTGCAGGACGGCGCTGCCCTGGCGGCAGGTGACGACCAGGCCCGCGTCGCGGAGGACGGACGCGTGCTGGCTGGCCGCCGCGAGCGAGATCCCCGCCCGGTCGGCTAGCTCGGTGGTGGTGCAGCCCTCGGCCACCGCCCTCAGCACCGCCGCCCGGTTCCTGCCGACCAGCGCGGCCAGCGCCTTGCCCCGCGCCCGTGGCGCGTTCCATAGGTCGCCCTGGCGGACCTGCTCGTCGGCGGGCATGATCAGCACGGGCGCCGCCGACTCGTCGTTGGGGTTCGTGTGCAGGCCGGGGAGCGCGCCGACAAATAGAGAAGGCACGATGGCCAGGCCTCGCCCGTCCAGGTGCACGTCGATCTCGCACGGCATGAGCAGTTCCAGGACCGGCGGCCGCCAGCGGATCAGCTGGCCCTGGAGCGAGGCCAGCAGCCGCTCGGGCCCGGCGCGGGCCAGCGCCCGGCGGCGCGCAACCTGCTCGGTGTGCAGGCAGGCCTGGATCCGGGTCCAGTATGGTTCGACCAGCGCGCGGTGGGCGGCCAGCGTCGCGGCAGCGAGCTCGTGCCGGGCCGGCCCGTCGGGCTCGGCGATTGCCCACGCGGCCTCGGGCAGCTTATGGTCCTTGGCCACGTACTCGATCTCGACCAGGACGTGGTCGCGCTTCATGGCCATCAGCGCCGCGATGCCCTGCTCGATGGTGGGCGCCGTGCCGATGAGGGTGCACAGGTCCACGCCCCTGGTGTCGGGGGGCATCAGGTTAGTCAGCGGCGTCATCTCGGTCGTGAGCTTGCCCTTGACTTGATCCCGCCACTGACCGAACAGGCCGCGGGGCTGCATCGGGCACCGGAGCAGGGACACCGCGAGCACGGTCTCGGCCAGCGGGCCGAGGGTAGGGCTGACCTGAATCCGCGCCAGATCCTCGGCCGTGAAGTGGATCCGCCAGGTCATGGGATTCAGCCTGGTTCACCCAGGTAGGGCGGTCAATGGAGATATACCTACCTTGCCGGCCGGGCCGGGGCAGCGCTCAGCAAACGCGGTCACCACCCTCCCTCCCGGGGAGGTCGCTCAGCGGAACAGGGCGCTGTAGGCGTTGAGGGCGGGCTGCCCGCCCAGGTGGGCGTAGAGGACCGTGGAGTCTCGGCCGATCCGCCCGGTGCGGACCAGGTCGATGAGCCCGGCCATCGACTTGCCCTCGTACACCGGGTCGATGATTATGCCCTCCAGGCGCCCGGTCAGCCGGATCGCGTCCAGCGTGGACTGGACGGGGATGCCGTAGTAGTCCCCGGCCCACCCGGGCAACACAGTGATCTCGTCGTCCCGCAGGTCCCGGTCCAGCCCGATCAGTTCGGCGGTGTTCCTGGCGATCTTCTCGACCTGAGCCCGGGTCTCCTCGATCTTGGCCGACGCGTCGATCCCGATCACCTGCCGTGCGCGGCCCTGTTCCCCAAGGCTGGCGAAGCCCGCGATCATCCCGGCGTGGGTGGATCCCGTGACGCTGCACACGATGATCGTGTCGAAGAACACCCCGAGTTCCCGCTCCTGCTGGACGACCTCGTAAGCCCAGTTCGCGAAGCCCAGGCCGCCCAGCCGGTGGTCGGAGGCGCCCGCCGGGATCGCGTACGGCTTGCCGCCCGCCGCGCGTACGTCCTGGAGTGCCTGCTCCCAGCTGGACTTGATGCCGATGCCGAAGCCCTCCTCGACCAGGCGGACGTCGGCGCCCATGATCCGGGAGAGCAGGATGTTGCCGACCCGGTCGTTGACCGCGTCGGGCCAGTTCACCCAGCTCTCCTGGACGAGCCGGCACTTCAGGCCCAGCTTGGCGGCGACCGCGGCGACCTGGCGGGTGTGGTTCGACTGCACCCCGCCGATGGAGACCAGCGTGTCGGCGCCCGCCGCAAGCGCGTCCGGGACCAGGTACTCGAGCTTGCGGGTCTTGTTCCCGCCGTAGGCGAGCCCGGAGTTGCAATCCTCCCGCTTGGCCCACAGCGACGCTCCGCCCAGGTGCGCGGTCAGCCGCTCCAGTGGGTGGACCGGGCTCGGCCCGAACAGCAGCGGGTACCGCGGGAAATCGGCCAGCGACACCGGGCCTCGCCTCCCTAGAACAGCACGTACAGCTTCCTGATCGGCTCGTGGATCTGCCAGGTGCCGGTCCAGCCGCGCGGGAACACGGCGGTGTCACCGGGGCCGATGTCGGCCGGCTCGCCGCCGTCGGGGGTCACGGTCATCCGGCCGGACAGAATGTGCACGAACTCGTTGTTCTCCAGTGTCCAGCGGGACGGCCCGGCCGTGCACTCCCAGACGCCGGCTTCCTGCGCACCATCCCCGGCCCAGAGCGTCGTTCCCGAGGTGTGCATGGGCTCGCCGGTCGCCTCCGCGAGCGGCCCCCAGTCCTCGAGCTTCGCGTCGAATGCGGCGGCCAGGAACGGGGTGTCGGTGATCATGACGTGGTGATCCTTTCCGGGAACGGTAGGGCGATGGGGTCGGTGGCCAGGCGGCTGTGCCCGGCCTCGTCGAAACGGTCCAATCCGAGGATTGAGACGTCAACCACCTCGGACGTCCCGGTCAGCGCGACGTCGGCCGCGGCCTTGGCGACACCGGGGCCCCACATCATGCCGGCGCCGCCGGCGCTGGCCACGGTGACCCCGTCGCGGTCGGGGACGGGGCCGATGATCGGCAGGTGGTCCGGGGTGTAGTCGATGGTGGCGGCCCAGACCCGGCGCAGCCCGAGCCCGGCGGTAACCGGGACCAGCTTGGCCAGCCTGGCCCGCATCTTGGCCAGGTAGTCCTCGTCGACCTCGCGGTTGTCACCCGGTGGCTCGTCCGGGTTGCTCATCCCGAACAGCAGGCCCCCCTCCTCGGGCCGCCAGTAGAGTCCCGCGGGCAGGTCGAACACCATCGGGACCCGGGCGGGGGCCAGGTCAGGATGCCGCTCGGTCACCGCGACCTGATGTCGGGCCCCGCCGGCTGGTATCCGCACGCCGACCAGCCGGCCGACCTCGGCGAGCTTCGGCCCGCCCGTCAGGACCACCAGGCCAGCGACGATCGGGCCATGACTGGTATCCACGGTCAGGCCGTCCGGTCCGGTCAGGCCGAGAAACTCGGTGCGTTCGGCGATCTCGATCTCGGCGCGGAGCAGGGCGGCGGTGTAGGCGGCGACGTTGCGCGGCGGGGAGATGAACCCGTCCTCGGCGCAGAACGTGCCGCCGAGCGTCAGCCCGGGCGCCAGCGTCGGGTTGACGGCGTCCACCTCATCGGCGTCGAGCCAGCGCACGGGGACGCCGAGGGCGACCTGCATGGCCATCCGCTCATGCGCCGCGGCGACCTCGGGCTCGGTGAAGCACGGCAGCAGGTACCCCTGCTCCGTGAACCCGGAATCGGTCCCGATCTCGTCCCGCTGGCCCAGGTAGAACTGGCGCGACCACTGGCCGAGCCGCACGGCCTCCGGCGTCCCGCCCTGCATCCGTACGACGCCCGCCGCCCGGCTGCTCGCCCCCTGCCCGAGCAGGCCCCGTTCCAGCACCATGACCCGGTCCAGCCCGGCCTGGCGGAGGAAGTAGGCGCACCAGGCCCCCACCGTCCCCCCGCCCACTACGACGGCGTCCGCAGTCCTCATTGGCACAGGACCGATGCTGGCATAGACTGAACATTCAGTCAACACAATGCGCTCGGTCACGCGCCCTGGAGGTGCCACGGGATGTACGGACTTTCCGAAGAAGACCGCCAGATCCAGGCCCGGGCCCGCGGCTTCGCGGATGAGCTGATCCCGTTCGAGGAGCAAGCCGAGGCCTCGGCTGGCGAACTGCCCGCGGACCTCACCGCCGGACACGCCAAGCGGGCCCGCGAGCTTGGCCTGGCCGCCACCAACATGCCCGTCGACCTTGGCGGCGGTGGCTGCACCACTGTTCAGCAGGTGCTGGTGCAGGAGCAGATGGGCCGGGTGACTAACGCCCTCGGCTGGGTGGCGACGACCCCGCCGTCGTGGCTGCCCGCCGTGGCCACCCCCGACCAGCTCGAGCGCTACGTCCGGCCCGCGATCGCCGGGGACCGCGAGGAGTGCTACGCGATCACCGAGGAGGGCGCAGGGACCGACGTCGACGCGATCGAGGCGACCGCGTACCTGGACGACGGCCAGTACGTTCTCAACGGCGTCAAGTGGCACGTCACCTCGTTCAACACCGCCGACTTCGCCTTCTTCCAGGCCAGGCTGGCGGGCGGTCCGCACGATGGCGAGCACGCGATGTTCCTGGTCGACCTGCCGACTCCGGGCGTTCAGGTCGTCAGGACCCCGGCGTACTCGCACACGATCAGCCACCATCATCCGATCGTTGCGTTCACCGATGTGCGTGTCCCCGCGGCGAACCTGGTCGGGGCGGAGGGTGACGGGATGACTTTCGCCTACGAGTGGTTCAGGTTCGAGCGGCTGATGGTGGCCGCCCGCTGCCTCGGTGCGGCCGGTCGGCTCACCGAGGAGATGACCGCGTTCGCTCGCACCCGTCGCTCCGGCGGCCAGCCGATTATCGAGCACGGTCTGGTGGCCGGGATGCTCGCGGACAGCCTGACCGAGCTGTTCGCCGGCCGGTCGATGGCCTACGAGACCGCGCGCGGCGTCGACCGCGGCGCCGACCTGAAGGTGTCACACGCGCAATGCTCGATGGCCAAGCTCTATTGCTCAGAGATGGCCGGCCGGGTCGCCGACCGGGCCGTCCAGGTCTTCGGCGGCCGAGGCTACATGCGCGAGAACGTGGCCGAGCGGTTCTACCGCGAGCTACGCGTCGAGCGGATCTGGGAAGGCACAAGCGAGATCCAGCGCATGATCATCGCCGGCCAGATGGCCAAGCGCGACCCTGCCATCCTCGCCTAACCCCGCCACCCTCACCGCGCCAGAACTGGCCCCTACGAGCGACAAGCCAGCCAGTTGGGGCCTGATCACGTTGGCTCGCGCCGAGAATGTGCTGTCAGCGGGCAAGCAAGTTCTCGATGTCCCTGATGGCCTGGGCGTTGTCCCGATACAGCACCGCGTGAATGCCCGCCTGCCGTGCTCCTTCGACGCACGGCCCGACGTTGTCGAGGAACACCATCTGGGCTGGCTCGACCCGGAGACGCCCGCAAGCGAGGGCATAGATCCTGGGATCGGGCTTCCTCAGTCCGCACTCGTGGGAGTAGATGATCTCGTCGACGAGATCTTCGAAGCCGTAGGCCGCCTGTTCCCGCTCCCTGGCGCCGACGAAGCTGTTACTCAAGATTCCCGTGCGGCATCGCGTGCGCAGCCGGCGAGCGTACTCGATCAACTCGGTGTTGGCGGTGCCGAGGTACTCACGCCAGACGTCGGCCATGAACTCCGCGAGCTGCCTGCCGTCCAGGCCGAGGCGTTCGGTGACCGCCTGGCGTACGCCCTCTTCGCTGACCGCGCCGACGGTACCGCCACGCCAGGCGTCGTACATGAGCCGGTTAAGCTCGCCGGCAGGCAGACCGAGCCGGGACTCCCACATCTCGGTCACGCCCAGGTCCGGGGTGATCTCCAGCACGCCGCCGACGTCGAACACGACCGCCTGGATGGTCATGGCAATCATTATGCTAGTTACCCCAGGGCTAAAACCCGACGGCGAGCAGGCCGATTGGAGTATTAGGTTCGCCCCGTTTGGCTTGAACAACCCGGAATGGAACGGCTCCGCCTACCACGACCCCGCAGTGCTGCTGTCGGGTGCTGATCCAGGAGCAGATCCTGACGTGGGATCCGCCCGATATCCGCACCAATGAGATACGCATCCGGCGCCCCGCAGACCGCGCTAAGCCCTAGCCACGTCAGCGAGCGTCGTGGCTGATCATCAGGTAGCCTCCGGCTCTCTGGCAACTCACCGAAGGCTCTTGACGGCTCGGCAGCGCCCCACCTATCCAGCCAAAAGTGTGCACTTACGGGAACATCCCCCGAGCCCGGAGCCACTAGTCATCCGCTCGCCCGGTGACGCGACCGCAATCCGTTCGTGCCCAATCCATTGCCGGCTACGTCAGCCACCTCAGGAGACGACCCGCCAGAGCTTCTGGATCTCCGCCTCACGGTCGTTACAACACATAGGAGCCTGAATGCCAGGTGGGATATGGTTCCGCCGGTGCTTGCGATCGGGCGCTGGCCGCCGCGAAGGGCTCCTCGGTAAGTGTCGACAGGGCAGCTGAGGCGGTACGGTAGTATCCAGGGTTGGTGAGTCGCACCGCTGTGCCTGCAAATGCAGCGGCCGTTCTTAGCCCGGTGTGCGCTGCGGTGAATGGGATCGCCCAGCGAAGACCTGGAGGTCAGCATGGCTCACGCCACGGCTGCGACAGCTAGTGTCGCCGGCGGTGAGCCCGGCGCCGCGCCCGATCGCGGGGCGGACCTTGCCCGGCTGCTGAAACTGAACGAGCGGCGGGAGCCGCTGGTAGTGCAGGTGGCAATCTGGGTAGGCCTGGGCGTGATCGAGGGGCGGCTGCGCCCCGGCCAGGATCTCAACAGTGTCGACCTGTCGCACCGGTTCAACTCCAGCCGGACGCCGGTTCGCGAGGCGCTGATGCTGCTGGAGCAGGAGGGGCTGGTCGAGATCCGGGCCCGCCGGCGCCCCCGGGTGGCTGAGTTCACCCCGGAGCGGATCCGGGAAATCTATGAGGTGCGCGAGCACCTGCTTGCGCTCGTGGGCAGCCAGGTTGCCGTCAAGATCGGCGAGGCGGATCTGGATGACCTGCGGCGGCGGGTGAAGGAGATGCGCCAGCAGGCCGACAACGGGGACGTGGATGGCTACTTCTGGTCGCACGTTGCGCTGCAGGAGCGGATGACGGAGATCGCGGGTAACAGCACGCTGAAGGGAATCCTGGACTCGCTGGCGCTGCGCACGCTTATCCTGCGGCACGCCAGCCTGCAGATGCCTGGGCGGCTGCCGCCTAGCGTGGCTGCCCAGGAACTGATCCTGCAGGCGATCGAGGACCACGATCCTGAGCTGACCGCCATGCTGCTCGCTCGGGCCACCCGCGCAGCGCACGCGGCAATCGAGCATAGCCCCTGGGCGGAGACACGGGGCTGGCCGGACCAGGCAGATGCCCAGCCGGATCCCCAGCCCGAGGTGACCATAGCCGCCCCACTGTCGGAACGGCGGCACAAGGCAGGGGAAACCCGGCAGGTGGTTGACGCCGCAAATGACAGCCCCGGGTCCCCGGCCGGCCGCGGCCCCAGTACCACGGTCCGTAGCGCACGCACGGCCAAGGGCGCCCGCGGACCGAGCGTCGCGCCGCGGTAGATCACACCTTGAGTTCCGCAACGAAGCCCAGCCGGTGCCACTGCGGCGATGCTCGCCGACGCGTCGGTCGAGTCGCTGTCGGCATCCGGGCCCGAGCTACGGCCACGCCTGACCCGGTCCCGGGGACTCACGGGAACCCGAAGAACTCCGTGGGGTTCTGCACCAGCATCCGGCGCAGCTGATCGTCGTGCGGGGCGATGAGGGCCAGCAGGTCGACTAGCAGCCCGTCGTCCGGGGCCGGCCCGGTGATGTTGGGATGGGGGTAGTCGGTGCCCCACAGCATCCGTTCGGGGGCGTGTGACACCAGCCGCGCTGCGAGCTGCACGGCGTCGGTGTACGGCGGGCCGGTGCGGGACAGCCGGTCCACCCCGCTGGTCTTTACCCATACCCGGCCGGTGTCGAGCAGGCCGAGCAGGGCAGCGGCCTCGGCGCTGTCCGGGCCCTGGGCCAGGTCAAGGCGGGCCAAGTGGTCGATGACCACCGGGATGGGGAACCATCCGATCAGGTCGGCGTACCGGGCGATGTCGGCGCTGTGCACGTGGATCTCGGCGTGCCAGCCCAGGTCGACAACCAGTTCGACGGTAGCCCGGATCTCGGCCAGGGTCGGCGGAGCCCCCAGGTGCGGCAGGAAGTGCAGCCGGAAGCCGCGCACTCCGGCCAGGTGCAGCTGGTCGATCTCGGCTCGGGGCGTGGCCGCGCCGATCAGGGCTACCCCGCGGTACCGGCCGCCGCCAGCGGCCAGTGCGTCGAGCAGGACCCGGTGATCGGTGCCGTAGCACGAGGACTGCACGATGACCGCGCGCTGCAGGCCGAGGTGCCGGTGCAGCGCGGCCAGCTGCCCGACCGGCGCGTCCGGCGGGGTGAACGTGCGTTCCGGGGCGTACGGGAATCGCGCCGCCGGGCCGAATACGTGGCAGTGCGAGTCACAGCTGCCCTCGGGCAGCCGCAGCACGGGCGTGCGCGGGGACGGGTGCGGCGGCGGGCAGGAGAGCACGACGAGGTCACGCTGGGCGGGAGAGACGTCAGTCACAGCGGACGGTCATTCCGCCGTCGATGATGATCTCGGTCCCGGTGATGAAACGCGCCTCGTCCGAGGCGAGGAACAGGCTCGCGTAGGCGGTATCGCGCCCGTCCCCCATAAACCCCAGCGGGATCCGGGCCTGCCGATCCCGGAGCAGCTTTTCCACGTCGCCGTCGGCTCGCTGGCCCGCCAGCCGGGCCTCGACCATGGGCGTGTGCAGCTGGCCGGGCACCACCGTGTTCACCCGGATCCCGTCCGGGGCGTGCTGTACCGCTACGACCCGAGAGAACTGGATCACACCGGCCTTGGCCGACGCGTACGCGACCTGGGCCGCGCCGGTCCAGCGCAGCCCGGAGCTGGACGCCGTGTTCACGATCGACCCGCCCCCGCCCGCCCTCATCACCGGGATCACGTGCTTGCAGGCCAGGAAGACACTGGTCAGGTTCACCGTGAACTGGGCCTGCCAGTCCCGCTCGTCTAGCTCGACCGGGCCGCCGGGAAAGGAGCCGCCCACGTTGTTGACCAGCACGTCCAGCTGACCGAGTTCAGCCGTGCACCGGCCGACCATGGCCGCTACCTGGCCGCCGTCCGTGACGTCACACTCGTGGGTGACGACCCGGCCGCCTTCGGCCCGGGCCGAGTCCGCGGTGTCCGCCAGGGCGGTGGGGTTACGGTCGGCCAGGAACACCGCCGCGCCTTCGCGGGCGAAGATGACGGCGGTGGCACGCCCGTTTCCCCAGCCCGGCCCGACGCTGCCCGCGCCGGTGATCAGCGCGACCTTGCCAGCCAGCCGGCCGGTCACGGCCGGCCGCCGGTACGGCCGGCGGTGTCCGGAGGCGTCCCGTACTCCGCCCCGCCCACGTCCAGGGCCACCAAGAAGCGGGACACCATGTTGTAGGCCGCGGCGATCGCGGTCAGCTCGACCAGCTCCCGCGGGCTGAGCAGCGCGGCCGCCGCGGCGAAGATCTGCGGCGCGACGCGCACGTCGATGGTCATCGCATCGGTGTAGGCCAGCACCGCCCGCTCGACCGGGCCGAAGACCCCGGCATCAGGCTCCTGGCCGGCGTCGCAGCACAGCCCGCCGAGCGCCGCGTCGGTGAGTCCGAGACGCCGGGCCACGGGCTCATGCGCCCGCCACTCGTAGTCGGCGCCGTTGAGCACGGCGATGCGCAGGATCACCAGCTCCCGCAGCGCACCGTCCAGCTGCAGCTCGCCGCGAATCGCGCCGAGCAGCACGCTCCAGCCCTCAGCCACGGGCGGGCTCAGCAGCAGGAGCTCATCAAGCGGGCGCAGGTCGCCGCCCCGGCGTTGCCTGATTAGATCAGCCACCGGTCCAGTGCCGGCAGCACCCCGCAAACGCGCCATGCCGATCCTCTCGTATGGTGATGACCAGCCAGCGAGCCATCAATCTAGTGTCGACACCCATGCCGAACCTTGTCCGTACCGGCGGCGCTGCCTGCGAGCGCCGGGTGTCCGCCAGTACGACCCTTCCACCACATACTCTTGCCAATCTTAGAACGCCGCGTGTGGGCGAGCTCGGCACCTCGTATACCGCACGATAGTCTAAAAAGTGTCGACACTCAACCGTGGCTTTGCCGATCTGTGACATGTCTTCGTAGCCGATTCCTTCGGATTAATATGAAATCATTGTCGGCAGTAGTGTCGACACAAGTGCTGGAGGTGCGCGGTGGAGTTGCCCAGGGTTTTCACCGACGAGGAAGTCAGCCGATTCCGGGCCGAGCTGGCAGCCAAGCGACGTCCCGGTGCGTACCGGCCCGGCCACTGGTCGGTGAGTCCGCTCAACCGGGACCCGGCGGTGACGGGCCCGATGCCGGAGCGGATCCGGCTGCGCGACGCGACGCTTCGCTCGGTCGAAACCCTTCCCGGCGTCGTCGCCTCTGACCAGTCCAAAGCCGATTACCTGCGGCAGCTGGTCCGGTCCGGCGTCAGCGAGGTGGTGACGGCGGGCGTGCGTGGCCGGGACGAGGCCACCCTGCGCGACGAGATCGCGGTGATCAAGTCCGAGAATCCGGACTGTCAGGCCATCTGCCCGCTGGTGTCCACTACCGAGGCTATCGACCTGGCCGACAAGGCCGGTTACGACGGAGTCCAGGTCTGGGTCCAGGGGTTCGGCGAGGCATCACTGATCTACGAGCGCATCTACCCGACGGCCTGGCAGGGCGAGGACTGGCGCCGCCCGGAGATGCCCCGCCGCCGGGCCGACTTCGTGGCCCGGGCCGCCCGGCTGGTGGAGCACGCCCGCGGGCGGGGACTGCAGGTGGCCACGCCGCTGCTGATGGTGTCCTACCTGACTCCGGAAATGCTGACCGAGGCCTGTGCCACGCTGACCGGCGCCGGTGTAACCGAGCTGACGCTGTTCGACGGGCCCGGGGCGGTCAGCCCGGAGGCGTTCGCCGCGTTGGTATCCCAGACCAAGGCGCTGGCTCCGGAGGCCTCCGTGGGCCTGCACCCGCACAACACATTCGGACTGGCCGTGGCCTGCGCGGTGGCCGCGGCCCGGGCGGGCGCGGACGTCATCGAGCTGTCCGTGAACGGCTACTGCGGCGGCCCGGGCAACGCCGATCTGGCCGCCACAGCGCTGGCCTTCGAGGCGCTGTACGGGGTGCGGACCGGGATCGAGCTGAGCCAGCTGACCGCGCTGGCCCGGGCGGGTGAGGCGCTGACCGGATACCACGTGGCGTGGAACCACCCGGTGACTGGCCGGCAGGCGTTCGGCTGGGGCGGGATGGACATCATCACCCAGGAGACCGTGGTCGACCCGCTACTGCACAACTGCGTCGAGCCGGGTCTGGTCGGCAACCAGCGGCAGGTGCCGCTGACGCTGGATACCGGCGGCTACACGATGGCCTACATCCTGGGCCAGCTGGGTGTCGAGATCACCAGCACCGGGCAGGTCGACGAGGTGCTGCGCCGCTGCCACGAGGCGATGCGAACCGAAGAGCGGTTGCTGACCGACGACGACATCCGCGCCATCGCCGCTGCCGTCCCGGTCGCCTCCCGCTAGCCGCGTACCCCGCTAGCCGCGTACCCCGGTTACCGGGCGGCCAGGACGCCCGGCCGGGTGCGCCGGTCGGTGGCCAGCTTGTGGAAGCGGCCGCCGGTGACGATCGCGGCCAGCCGTCCGGCGTCCTGCAGGATGCTGATGTCCTCCAGCGGGTCGCCGTCGACCAGCAGCAGGTCCGCCAGGTACCCCTCCCGGATCAGGCCCAGCTCGTCGCCCATGCCCATCAGCTCGCCGCCCACGGCGGTCGCGCAGTGCAGTGCCTCGGCCGGGGTGAATCCGAACCAGTCCACGAACAGCTGAAGGTCCCGGGCATTCTTGCCGACCGGGTTGAACGAGAAGCCGTAATCGCCGCCGGGTACCGTGCGCACGCCGCGGGCCTTGAGCTCCGGCACGACCGCCTTCACGCTGTCCATCGCGTCTCGCATCTCGCCGGGATCTGCGGGCGGGAAGGCCGGGTCAATCAGGTGCGCGTAGATGATGCCGGGCGTGGGCGCCACGAAGACCCGGTCGCGGGCCTGCGTAAGCAGGTCGAGCGCTTCGTCGTCGGGGAACGTGCAGTGATAGATTGCCCGGATCCCGTGCCGTACCGCCATCGTGATCGCGTCCGCGGAATGCGCGTGCGCGGTGAGCCATATGTCGCGCCGACTCGCCGCGGCGCTGGCCGCCGCCACCTCCTCGTCGGTGAACTGGATCACGCGGGAGGTGCCCGCCACGACCGCGCTCTCCCCGGTCAAGGTCAGCTTCACGATGTCCACGTCTAGGTCAGCCATCTCGTCCACGAACCGGACCAGCGACCCGGGATCGGATGCCCGGCCAGCACTCCCGCGGAACTCGTAGACACCGGGTTCTACCAGGCCGGCGCTGCCTTCCCAGGATGCGGCGCGCAGCCGGGGGCCAGGCAGCCAGCCCCGGGCGAACGCGGTCCGGGCCGCCACCTCGGCCTGAGGCAGCCGGTTACCGCCCGAATAGGCGCTGGTGAAGCCCGAGTCAAGGAGTACCCGGCCGGTATGGGCAATCAGGAGCCCGCGCTCGGACTCCGTCTCCTGCCGGTCCGAGGTGTACTCCACCGTTGAGCCGAAGCCGAGGTGCGCGTGCCCGTCGATGAGCCCGGGGATGAGCGTTGTCCCGGACCCGTCGATCACCCCCGCGTCCGCGCGCAGCGACGGCGTGACCGCACGGCCGACAGCAGCGATCCGCTGCCCCTCGATGAGGACGTCTGCGGCGAATGATTCCGTGCCGCTGCCGTCGAAGACCTGGGCTCCTGCTATCAGCGTGCGATCCGACATGGGTCCTCCTCCGCTGTGCTGCTCCCACGGCGGACCTGGTCTGCGCCGCCGTTCCATGCTGTCATCTCAGCGGTATTCTGTCGACACTCAGTTGAGAACACGACCGGATAGCTCGTCGGTCAGGTGCGGGCTTGACAACGGATAGCCATGCAAGGCAGGCTCACCAGCAGTTTACGATACCGTCCGGCGGCTCGTCCGACCGAGCGCTCTCCCTATCTGTCGACAGATTAGGGAAGATGTCCTCGCGATCCCGAACCAGCCCGCCCGAGGAAACAGCGAGGTGACCGCGATGTCCGCTAGCCAGACCCGTTTCGATCATGTCGGCATTTCTGTCGCCAACCTAGAGCAGGCCCGCGACTGGTACTGCCGTGCGTTCGAGCTCAGCGTCGAGAACCAGTTCGCCGTCACCGGAACCGACCTGCGCGGGATCATGCTGCGGCATCCCAGCGGATACCGGATCGAGCTGCTGCACCGGCCCGGATCCGCGTCCGGCATCGAGCCGGACAGCCCGCTGGCCGCGGCGGGAACCCGCGGCTACGGTCACTTCTGCCTGTGCGTGCAGGACGTAGACGCCGAGTACGCCAAGCTGATCACGGCGGGGGCGACCATGCGGATGCCGCCGTCCCCGGCGCCCCGCGCCGGGGCCAGGGTCGCGTTCCTGGCCGACCCGGAAGGCAACCTCATCGAACTCCTGGACCGCAACGACTGACCGGGCCCCGGACAGCTACTCCTCGCCGCTCCTGGGTCTGTCCCCGGCGTAATCGTCCATCCCGATGTAGAAGTAGCTGAACCGCCAGCAGCCATCCGCCTCACGGACCAGGTCCGCGACGTACAGCACGCTGGCTCCGAGCGTGAGCCCGTCTGCGGCGACCGACACCTGTCCGTACGCGATCGCCGACGCCGTCTCTGAGGACAGCCTTTCCACCAGCACGTTGGTGATGGAGTGCCGTCGCTGGTCAGCCTGCTCGGCGACGATCGCGGTAATCCGCCCGATGATCTGCGCCCGGCCCTGATCGTGCACGAACGGCTCGCCCTGGCCCCGTGCGACCTCGAACACCGCGTCCTGGGTGAAGCAGGACCCCACCACGTCGGCGCGCGCCTCGTCGTGCCCCGTGCCGAACCGGTAAAACGCCTCGGCAATCTGCAGCCGCGCGGCAACGGCCTCGGGGCTCCAGTCCGCCGCTGCCAGCGGCCGCATGCTGATCTTCTTGTCCACGTGCGCCCAAGCCTGACGCGGCTGCGTGACCATGCCCATCGACCGTCCTCTGCTCGTCTGCTCGTCTGCTCGTGTTGCGACCGGCGTCGGCGGTGCCGCCGGTACCGCCACCCGGATCAGGCCGCGGTCACGCCCCCGTCGACGGGGAAGTTCGCTCCGGTGACCCACCGTGACTCGTCGGAGGCCAGGTACACCGCGCACCAGGCCACGTCTTCGGGCTCACCGAGCCGACCGAGCAGGGTCCGCGCCGCGATGGTCCGGGCCAGGTCGCCGTCGGTGGCCCCCGCCGCCTGCGTGGCGGGAGTCTGGATGAGGCCGGGGGCGATCGTGTTCGCGCGCACCCCGTCCGGGCCGCCTTCGACGGCGAGCTGGCGGGTCATGGCGAGGATCGCTCCCTTGCCGGCGCAGTGCGCGGTCATGGCCAGCTGGCGACTGCCGCGGAACGCGTTGACCGAGGCGAAGTTGATCACGGATGCCTGGCCCGCTGCGACCAGGTACGGCCAGGCCGCCTGGCAGGTCAAGAACACCAGGTCGATCTCGCCGGTCAGGGTGGGCCGGAACTGGGCCTGGTAGTCCATCTCCCAGACCGGCGCCATGTGCGGCTGGATGGCGGCCGCGTTGACCAGCACGTCGATCCGGCCATGGGCCGCGGCGGCGGCGTCCACGTAGTGCTGAACGTCGGCCGGGTCGGTGAGGTCGCAGGGGTGCACCGACTCGATCGGCGTGCCCGCCCGCGCCGCGGCCTCGACCGTCGCCGCGGCCGCCTCGGCGGCGATGTCGCAGCCGATCACGGTCGCTCCCTCGGCCGCGAAGCGCAGCGCGATTCCCTGGCCGATACCGGCGCCGATGCCGGTGACCGCGGCGACCTTGCCTAGCAGCCGACCGGGCATGGGTTCCACCTCTCGAGTGATGGATCAGGCCCGGTCACCGCTTGGCCGCCAGACCGAGTTTCATGATCATGTTCAAGGCCTCCTCATCCGGCAGGGCAACGCCCGGAATCTGCAGCGTCAGTTCGGCCACGCCGCGCTCAGCTAGCTCCTGCTCCTTGACGGCGATGCGCTTAGCGACGTCTCCGGGCTTGCCCGCAATCGCCAGGCCGTCCAGCATCTCATCGGGAACCAGCCTGACCCCCAGGGACAGCCATGGCCGGACTCCCGAGCCGAGCCGCGCCTCTTCCCTGAGGCGGGCGGCAACCACTCCCCAGGGAGTCCGATCGAGGAACGCCGCGAAGCCCGGCTGGGCCGCGTAAAGGGCGACCTGAGCCTTAGCCAGCCCGCGGGCCCGGTCGGCATCGTCCATCGCGCAGGCGATGCACCAGGCGGCGAGGGCGGGAGGGCCGTCCTCGGCTGCGCCCGCGGCGACCGCGGGTAGCACTACCTCGTCCAGGTAGTCGGGCCAGAGGCCGAACGGATGCAGGGCGATGCCGTCGCAGGACTTGCTGAGGACGGTCAGGGTATGAGAGTTCAGCGCGGCGCCGTAGATCCGTACCGAGTCGGGGACGCTGTCGTCGTGCCCGAACCGGAATCCGGGCATGGAAACATCGTAGAAGCGACCGTGGAATTCCAGCCCGCCCTTGGCGCGTAGCGCCGCCCGGATCAGCTCGGTGTACTCGCCCAGCCGGGCGGCCGGGTGGTCAAAGTCGATACCGAACTCGCCGCGGGTGTGGGGTGTCCCCGCCCCGATGCCCACGACCAGGCGGCCCCCCGAGGCGGCCTGCCCCTCTACCGCCGCGGCGGCCATGGCCACCGGATGCCGCGTGAATGCGTACGCGATGCCGGTGCCCACTGCGATCCGGCTGGTGCGCGCCGCCATGTGCACGGCCCGGATGAGAGCGTCCCTGGAGCGCAGTTCCGTCGCCCATACCCGGTCGAAGTTCATCGCCTCGAGGTGGCGCGCCGCGTCGCCGAGCGCACTGAACGAGGACACGGCTACCGCGAGCGACCTCTGCATGGCGCGATTCCTTCGCTGGAGGGCACCGAGGCCCAGGTTCTGGACTCGGGTAATGTAGCAGGGTATCGACAAACTGTCGACATCTTGCAACGGGCCGAGTCGACTCTGTCGACCTTCACTAGACCTCGATCGACACTCTAGCCAACAGGTGTCGACAGTAGCTAGGCTGGGAAGGGTTACGGCCGACGCGGACCCGCCGATCCGGCCGGGTGGGCGGGTTGCATCGGGGCCGGCCAACGAAACCGCGTTGCGCGTGGAAATAGGAGATGCAGTGCCTGGAGATCTCTACCGCAGTCCAGCCTCCGCGGACCGCGGCAGCCGCCACGACGCGACCGCGGATCAGGCCAGGGGAGTCACCGCCAGCACCGACTGCGGTGAACTGGCTGGCCGATGGCAGGGTGGCGTCGCCGCGTTCAGGGGCGTGCCGTACGCGGCACCTCCGGTCGGGCCCGCCCGATGGCGGCCGCCGCAACCGCCGTCGGCGTGGCCGGGTGTCCGCCCGGCCACTGACTTCGCCGCGGTGCCGGTGCAGCGCCAGCCCCGGCGGGACTCGATCATGTTCCAGCTGAATTTCGCCGACCGGCGCGAGCTGACGATGAGCGAGGATTGCCTCTATCTCAACATCTGGAGCCCCGAACCGGAACGGCACGCGGGTCTGCCCGTGATGGTCTGGCTGCATGGCGGGGGGAACCGCTTCGGCCACGGGTCGCAGGACATCTACGACGGGCGCTCGTTGGCCCGACAGGGGATCGTCGTCGTCACGCTGAATTATCGGCTGGGCGCTCTCGGCTTCCTGGCTCATCCCGGCCTGTCCCGCGAGAGCTCAGAGCGCGGCTCTGGCAACTACGCCCTGCTGGACGTGGTCGCCGCTTTGGAGTGGGTCCAGCGCAATATATCGGCCTTCGGCGGCAACCCTGGCCGGGTCACGGTGGCCGGCAACTCGGCCGGAGCGGCATTCATCGCCCATCTGATGGCGGCCGAGCGCAGCCGGGGCCTGTTCTCTCAGGTGATCGCACAGAGTTCCTCGGGGGTATACCGCGCGGAGGGGCCGATGCGAAGCCTGGCCGAGGCGGAGGCGGCGGGTGAGCGGTTCGCGGCTGAGGTCCGATGCCCAGACGCTGCCGCGTTGCGGCAGCTCAGTGCCGTCGAGCTGATGGCCGCGGGCGACTTCGGGGTAGTGATCGACGGGCGTATCGTGACCAGTGACACTCAGCGCGCCTTCGAGGACGGCCGCCAGGCGGCCTGCCCGATGATCGTCGGGACGAACCTGGACGACGGCGCGAACTACACTCCGGCCACCGCGGTGGCCGGTCTCGGCGCGCAAGCCAGCCAGCTCGGTGAGCTGGCCGCCGGGTTTCGCCTGATCTACCCCTCAGCTGACCCGGACCAGGCCCGCGCCTCGGCGCGGAACTTCGTCTCGGATAGTAAGTTCGTCTTTCCCGTGTGGCAGTGGGCGGTCACCCACGAGAAGACCTCGGGCGCGCCCGTCTGGATGTACCGGTTCGATCGCGAGCCTCCGCTGCCCGCCGGGCTCGTCCTGGCGCCCCCGACGGACGGGGGCACCGAGTACGGAGTCTTCCACACCGCCGAGCTACCCTACGTCTTCGACAGCCTCGGCGCTCGCGACTGGGACTGGGCCGAAGCCGACCGCCGCCTGGCCCGGGTTATGTCAGGCACGTGGGCGAGGTTTGTTGCCACCGGTGACCCCAACGGCGCTACCGTGCCCAGCTGGCCGCGGTTTACTGGCCGCGACGACGCGGACGTGATGTGGTTCGGGACGGCAGTCCGGACCGGACGACATGATCGCATCGAGGCCATGCGCCTGCACCAGGCCCTTCAGGGGGTGCCCGGGTGAAGCTCGGCGGCTGGCACCATATCGCGCTGCCGGTACCTGATCTCGACGCGGCGGTGCAGTGGTACCAGCGAGTCCTGTATGCCCAGGTCCAGCGCCGCACCGATGTCGACCAGCGGGACGTCCGCTCCGGGCGCAACCGCCAGGCGTGGCTGTCGGTCGGCGCCACCGTCGTCAACCTGGCCGAGGCGGATCCGGTTCCCCGGCGGTTCGAGCAGCACTTTTGTCACTACGCCATCGCCACAGGCGGCGGGGACCTAGCCGAGTGGCTCAGCCACCTGCGCCGCGAGGGCGTCGCCATCCTCGGCCCCTACGGCCACGGCGGCCTGCCTTTCCTCTCCGTCTACTTCGATGATCCAGACGGATACCGCTGGGAGCTGGTCATTGACTATCCGGACTATGAGACGGCCCACAGAGAGGGGCTCCGGCATGGCGGAAAGCTCGGCAACCCAACCGCTACCTATGAATGGGAGTAACCCCGGCAAGGGTGCGGGGGAGGCCGATGACGGCGCCCTGCCCGATCGGGCGGAGCAGCTGGTCCGGTGGCTGAAACTGAGCGAACGGCGGCAGCCGCTCGTGGTCGAGGTAGCCACGTGGGTCGGGCTCGGCATCATCGAGGGCCGCCTGCGGCCTGGTGCCGACCTCAACAGCGTGGAGCTATCCCAGCGCTTCAGCACCAGCCGTACACCGGTCCGCGAGGCCCTGATGATCCTGGAACAAGAGGGCATGGTAGAGATGCGGGCCCGGCTCCGGCCCCGGGTCGCGGCCTTCACGCTGGACCGGGTGCGCGAGATCTACCAGGTGCGTGAGCACCTGCTGGCCGTCGTCGCCCGCCTGGTGGTCGAGCGGGCGCAGGAGACGCAGGTGACGGAGCTCGGGCGGCGGGTGACGCGGATGCAGCACCAGGCGGCGAGCGGCGACATCGAGGGATTCTTCTGGTCGCACGTGGGGCTTCAGGAGCGGATGACCGAGATCGCAGGCAACGAGTCCCTGAAGGCGATCCTGGATTCGCTGGCGCTACGCACCTTGATCCTGCGCCACGTCAGCCTCGAGCAACCGGGCCGCCTGAAGGCCAGTGCCGACGAGCAGGACCGGATCTTCCGTGCCATCGAGGCGCGGGATGCCGACCTCGCCGCCATGCTGATCTCCCGCCACACCCGCGCCGCCCTGAAGATGATCGAGCGCAGCGGCTGGATCCAGTTCGCCGGCCTGCCGCAACGACCCCGCCGCCGGTCCCGCGACGGCACCACAGGACCGGCGCGCTAGGCCCGTCTGGTGTCGTCAGAAAGGACCAAGTGCGGACACTAGGGCTCATCCGTGTGCCGATGGCCTCCGTAGAAGGCCGCACGTCCGGCGCTGCCGCCTGCCCCCACTATGCCAAACCCGCGGAATCCGAGAATTAGCCAACTCGGTACTAGACACATAAGTGTCGACACTCTATGGTTTAGGAACCAGGCACTCGGATCAGAACCCGGGTCCGCCACCTGAGCGGCGAGGACCGCCAGGACACGACATATAAACGGCACGCGAAAGGACAGGCATGCGAGCCACCCGGAGCTCAAGAAAACTTCCCGCCAGACGGCTCGGGGCTCTCGCGCTCGCAGCCGCTGCCGCGATGATCGTGGCCGGCTGCTCCAGCAGCTCCTCCTCCACGTCATCGTCTTCCGCCTCATCGTCCTCGTCCGCGACCTCGTCCGCGGATGCCTCGAACACGTCCTTGGCGCCATTCGAGGCGGCTCTGGCGGCGGGTTACAAGGGAACCTCAGTGGCGCCGCCGGCCACCTCCCCGGCACCCAAGAAGAATGTGACGGCCTGGATCATCTCCTGCGGGCAGTCCGCGCCGGGCTGCTCCTACGTGGTGGCCGGAGCCGTGCAGGCGGCCACTGCGCTCGGGTGGAAGACCCGGGTGTTCGACGGCCAGTTCGGGGCCAACGGCCTGTACAACACGGGGATCCGTGAGGCCATCGCGGCCCACGCGTCCGTGATCCTGCCGGTAGGTATCGACTGTGACCAGGCGCGGCCGGCCTACCTGGCCGCCAGGGCGGCGGGCATCGCGCTGGTGAGCGTCAACTCCTACGACTGCAACAGCCCGCTGATCAACGACGGAAGCCCGGTCTTCAACGCCGGGATGGAGTACAACGCGCAGACCCCAACCCCCGCTGAGTTCAGCCAGAATCTGGGCAAGCTCCAGGCCGACTGGCTCATCGTGCACAGCGGCGGCAAGGCCCAGGTCGTGGACTTCAACCTCACGGCCGTCACCGGGCTGCAGGAGGAGCAGGTGGGCTTCAACAACGAGCTGGCCAAATGCTCGGGCTGCAAGCTCCTAGCCCAGGTAAGCGTCAGCCCACCGGACGAGGCCAACGGCGTCGCGGCCAAGGTCTTCGCCTCCACGCTGACCAAGTACCCGCAGGCCACGGCGATCTGGACGTCCGATGACTCGCTCATTGACGCCGCCGACATACCGGAGGCCGTGGCCAGCGCGGGCCGGCTGAGCACCCTGCAGGTCCTGGGCATCCAGGGTTTTGCCGCCAACCTCGCCCTCATCCGCGAGAACCGGGGCCAGAGCCTGGCCGTGGCCTATGACCCGTACCGGTTCGGCTGGGCGGCGATGGACGAGGCGAACCGCGTGCTGAACGGCCAGCCTGCCGTGCCGGAGGGCATCGGCATCCAGATCATCGACGCCACGCACAACCTGCCGCCTGCGGGCCAGAACTACACCGACCAGGTGAACTACAAGGCGGACTACGAGAAGGCCTGGAGTGCAGGCTGATCCGACGGCCACCCGGACCGGGCCCGCGCCAGGGAGCGTGAGATGACCAACGAGGCTAGCCGCCACAGCGCGCTGTCCGTCCGCGACGTGTCCAAGACCTTCGGTGCCGTCCAGGCGCTGCGGTCAGTCAGCTTCGACGTGCAGCCGGGCACCCTGCACGCCCTGCTGGGCGGAAACGGATCAGGCAAGTCCACTTTGATCAAGATCCTGGCTGGCGTCGAGCACAGCGAGCCAGGCGGTGAATTCCTGGTCCAGGGCCGGGTGGTGCGCGGTGACCACACGACGCCGGCCCTGAGCAAGAGCGCGGGCCTGCACTTCGTCCACCAGGACCCGGGCCTGTTCCCGCAGCTGACCGTAGCCGATAACCTGGCGCTAGGCCGCGGCTACGCGACCGGCCCGGGCCAGCGGATCAAGACAGGTCAGCTGCGGGACCGGGCCGTGCAGCTGCTGGCGACGTTCAACATCGAGGCCAGCCCTGCGCAGCTGGTCGCAGAGCTGTCGGCCAGCAAGCAGACCATGATCGCCATCGCCCGCGCGCTGCAGGACGCCGACGCCGGCTCCGGTGGGATCCTGGTCCTGGACGAGCCGACTGCCTCGCTGCCCGAGCAGGACGCCCACTTGCTCCTGCACCGGCTCCGCGCCCTCGCGGAGTCCGGGCAGAGCGTCCTGTACGTCACCCACCGGATCGACGAGGTAGTAGGCGTCGCCGACCAAATCACCGTGCTGCGGGACGGCGCCCACGTGATCACCAGGGACGCGACGGGTGTCACCGAGGCCGACCTGATCGCGCTCATCACCGGACGTCCCGTCCGGGAGGTGTTCCCGCAGATGCCCGAGCCCACGGAGGCCGAGACGGTACTGTCTGTCTCGGGCCTGTGCGCCGGGCCGCTGCGGGACGTGTCGCTGACGCTGCGCCGCGGTGAGGTTCTCGGCATCGGCGGCCTGCTCGGCTCCGGGCGGACGACGCTGCTGCGCGTTCTGTTCGGCGACCTCACGCCCTCAGCCGGGGAGATCGTGCTCAACGGCAAGCCGGTGAAGTTCCGCTCGCCCGCCGAGGCGATCGGACGCGGCGTCGGTTACATTCCCGAGGATCGCACCGGCGAGAGCGCGTTCCCCGACCTGACCGTGCGCGACAATCTGCTGATCCCCTCCATCCTGGAGTACTGGCGGCGGCTGAAGATGGCGTCGTCGCGGGAGCGGGCTGACGCCCGAAGGTCCATCCGCCGGTTCGGCATCAAGGCCAGTAGTGAGGCAGCGCCGATGTCCTCACTGTCGGGCGGCAACCAGCAGAAGGTCATCCTGGCCCGCTGGCTGACCCGCGGCCCGGCCCTTTTGCTCCTGGATGAGCCCACCCAGGGCGTCGACGTCGGCGCCCGGACAGACATCTACCACCTAGTCCGCGAGGCGGTCGCGGCGGGTACCGCGATCCTCATCGTGGCATCGGACCCGGAGGAGCTCAGCCGGGTCACCGACCGTGTCCTCGTGCTGCGCCGCGGCCGCGTAGTCGCGGAGGTCAACGGCCCCGACATCGACGCCAGCCACCTCACGGCACTGGCATTCGCGGGAGAAACGAAGACGTCATGAGCGTTCCTGTGGAATCCGAGAACGAAAGCCGCGCCGCCGTCGACGACACGGCCACGACCGCCGCACCGGGTCGCCCCCGGCTGCCGGCGGACCTGGCTGAGCGCTTCGGGCTGGTGGTGCTCTTTGCCGCCATCGTCGCGTTCTTCGGGGTCTGGAGCAAGACCAGCCTGTTCCTGACCCACGCCAACCTCGTGGCGATCCTGAGCGGGAACATGATCGCGATCCTGATAGCACTGGCGGCCATGTTGCCCCTCACGGCGCACCAGTTCGACCTGTCGCCGGGCGCCATAGCCGGTGCCTCCTCGATCACCTGTGCGGCCGCGTTGGGGAAGTATCACCAGTCGCTGCCGGCCGCCATTGTCCTTGGTCTCGCGATGGGCGTGGCCCTCGGGGCCGTCAACGGCGTGCTGGTTGCGCGTTACAAACTCAGCTCGGTTATCACCACCCTCGCCATGAGCACTGCGCTGACCGGGGTTATGGAGTGGTACACCGCGGGCGGCACGCTCACTAACGGGATCCCGGTCACCCTGACCAACTTCGGATCACTGAACTGGTTCGGTATTCCCCGGATGCTCTACCTGGTCCTGCCGGTAGCGGTGATTATCTGGTACCTTCTTGAGAAGACGCCGTTCGGACGGTACGTTCGCGCGATCAGCTCAAACAACAGGTCGGCCCGCCTCGTCGGGTTGCCGGTCGACCGGACCACGCTGTCGACGTTCGTGATCGGCGGCTTCCTCGCGGGACTGGCCGGTGTCCTGCTCACCGCCAACGCAGGAGCCGCGGACGCCACCACCGGGCCGAGCTACCTCTTCCCGGCGCTGACCGCGGTGTTCCTGGGGGCCACGATGATACGCCCGGGCTGGCCGAACACGCTCGGGACCGTGATCGGGGTCTTCTTCGTGGCGGTGGCGGTCAGCGGCCTCACGCTGGCCGGCGCAAGCTCGTGGATCTCCGACCTTTTCGACGGCATCGTGCTGTTCGCCGCCGCGGGCCTGTCCACCATATTCGCCCGCCAGCGCGGCGGCAGCCGGATCTTCTGACCCGACCGCGCAGGCCATCCGGCCATGACAACTGACAGGAGTCCCATGACCACCTCCGTCGACCTACCTCAGGATTTGCTCATCCGACGTGGCGATGCCCGGTACGAGGAGGTCCGGACCGACGCGATCTGGAATGCGCGCAAGCCGGACCGCTACCCGGACGCGATCCTGCTCGCGCGCACGGAGCAGGACGTGGTGGCGGGCGTGCGCTGGGCGACGGAACAGGGCCTCAAGGTAAGCGTCAGGTCAGGCGGGCACAGCTGGGTCGGCAACGGGATCCGCGACGGCGGGCTGCTGATCGACATGTCGCGGATGCAGGACATCACGGTCGACGCGGCCGCCCGCCGCGTGCGCGTTCACCCGGCGGTGCGCGGCCCGGAGATCAACCGGCGGCTCGCGGAGCATGGCCTGTTCTTTCCCACCGGGCATGCGCCCACCGTCGGCATCGGCGGTTTCGCGCTCGGCGGCGGATACGGTTGGAACTCACGGAGCTGGGGCCCAGCATGCCTCAGCATCCTGGCCATCGATGCGGTGCTCGCCACCGGCGAACTGGTTCACGCCACCGACGAGAACCACCCGGAACTGCTCTGGGCCGCGCGCGGATGCGGCCCCGGCTTCTTCGCGGTCGTCACGCGATTCGAGCTCGCCACCTACCCGGTGCACCAGCGGATCCTGCGCAGTTCCTACACCTACCCTATGGACCTCCGGGACGAGGTCCTGGCCTGGACCTACGATCTGCTGCCCGAGACACCGGCCGCGGTGGAGATGTCGGTCAAGGTCGGCCCCACACCCGCCCTCGGCATCCAGGCGGCGTCGATCACCTCGACCGCGTTTTGCCACGACGCTACCGACTACAACCTGCTCGAACCGCTGGAACATGCGCCGTTCCGCAAGCATGCACT
Organism: Streptosporangiaceae bacterium; assembly: GCA_035505275.1. Lineage (GTDB taxonomy): Bacteria > Actinomycetota > Actinomycetes > Streptosporangiales > Streptosporangiaceae > Palsa-504. The sequence goes on from DATJQX010000002.1 coordinate 44,918, forward strand.
GCGCGAGAGCGTCAACACCGAAACCACCCTGGCCCGGTTGTACGATATCGCTGACGCCCTGACCCCGCCCGGTCTCCGGTGGGCCCTGGACGGTATCTGGTGTGACGCGCCGGCCCGCGAGATTCTGACCGCGGCCGCACCTCTGCTGGACAACATCCCCGATGACGACTCCTTCCTGCTCTGGATG
>DATJQX010000003.1:0-4232 GCA_035505275.1 Streptosporangiaceae bacterium
GGTGGCCGATGGTCAGGTGCGGGATCACCTCGGTGTGCCGGCCGCCATAAGGGGGGCAGGACGGGAACGCGCCGAAGACCAGATCGGTCAGTGCGGCGAACGGCGCGGGATCACGAGGGCCGAGCCAGACGAGCTCGTCGCCGAACCAGCGGACCTTGTCCAGCGTGAACTCGAACGGAGCGAACCCGGCGAACAGCCTGCCCAATGACGCGAGCAGAGCCGTACCGACTCCGGCGGGCGGGAGGAACGGGTACAGCACTGTTATGTGCGCCGGAACTCCGTCCCGGGCGGCCTCGTCGAGGCGGGCACGGTGCTCGCTGACCGCCGGTTCGGCGGCCGGAACGGGCAGCAGCAGTGCGGTCTCCCAGTCGCGATCGGCGCCCTCGATCAGGCCTGGCATGCCGGCGAGGCTACCGGATCATCCCGGCGGGATACGCGTCCCCCAGGCCACCGCCGGCCCGGGCCGGAGCCCGCTCAGGATCCACCGGTCGCGCTGAGGCGCGCGAACACCACGACATTGTCGGTGTAGGAGCGCGTGAGCTCGTCGAACGGCCCGCCGCAGGTGACCAGGCGCAACTCGGGATCGGGCGTAGCACCGTAAACGGCCGTGGTGGGAAAGGCGGTCTTGGAGAACATGGCGACGCGGTCGATGCGGAACACCGCGATGCGTCCGTCGGCAAGGGTCACGCTGACGGTCTGGCCGGGCCGCAGGTCGCCCAGGTCGTAAAAAACGGCGGGCCCGACAAAGGCCGTGTCGACGTGGCCGAAGAGCGCCGCGGGCCCGCGCTGGCCAGGAGAGGGCCCTTCATCGAACCAACTGGTCACGAACGGCGCCGAGAGCGAGGGCACCGCGACCGTGCCGTCCGGGTTCTCGCCGAGGGGAATGACCTGGGCGTTGACACCGATGGCGGGAATGGCGACACGGACAGGGACCGAGTACAGCAGCGGCCGGACCGCCGCCCCCCGCGGCGGCCCGGCGCTGCTGCCATAGGCCGACCTGGGCGGCTCTGGCGGCAGCGAGATCCCGCGCGACCGCCAGCCCCCGAGGCCCAGGCCGGCCCCGGCCGCGACCAGGCTGACGGCCGCGGCTGGCCCGAGCCACCAGCGCCGGCCGTCTGCCCGCGCCATCAGCGCGGCGCCCTGGGCCGCCGGCGTCTCCACGCCGCTGTGATGCCGATCAGGCAGCCCAGGGCACACATCGCGATGCCGCCGCCGATGAACACGCCCGACGAGTCGCTCGCCGGGGCCGCGTTGCCGGTCGAGGCGCCGCCGGTCGGCATCGGGTAGGTGGGCGTGGGCGTCGGCACCGGTGTCGGCGTGACGGTCGGCGTGGGCTTCGGCGTCGGCGTGACGGTCGGCGTCGGCGTCGGCGTCGGCGTCGGCGTCGGGCTGGGCGTGGGGCTCGGGGTCGGCGTGGGGGTCGGAGTCGGGGCGGACTGGACGTTGGTGAACGTGCAGGTGATGTCCTCGCCGACGTCGGCGGTCAGCATGTCGCCGGGTTCCGCGACCGGGGTGTGAGTGCCGGTGCGGACACAGGCCAGGCTCTCGAGCTGATAGCCGGGCGGGCCAGCTTCCGACAGCGTGTAGGGCACGCCGGGCGGGATGGCGACCCCGGTGACCTCCGGGCTCCCGGTCACGCCGGTCAGTACCGGCGCTGGCGGCACGGCGGCCTCGTCCGGCCGGGCGCTGAGCGTCCAGTCGCCGGGCACCGCGCTGCCGCCGTGGTCGCTGACGACGTGCTTGACCAGCGTCAGCGCGGCCGGCTGCGGGACGTTGACCGCGGTGCAGACCACATGCTCACCCGGCTGCACCACGACCGTGCCGTTGGTGCCGTCGTAGTCCTCCAGCCCCGAGTGGCCGTCGCTGATCTCGGTGCACTGCCACGAACCCGTAGCCCCCTCGGCCAGGATGGCGTCCGGCCCGACGACCTGACGGTAGCCGGGCACCGACGTCTCGGACAGCACGTACCTGGTCCTCGCGGTGACCGCCCCGGTCACCCCCGTGGTCCCCTCGATGACGGGCGGCTCGTCCGGGTGCGGACGGGCGAGAAGCGTCCACGAGGTCAGCGGGACCGGCGTGATGCCGGGGAACGGGTTGCTGATCTTCTTGACCAGCGTGAGCTTCGTGGTGCAGGTCACGGTGTCGACGATCCGGAAGGCGTTCCGGCCCGGGTGCAGCGTGTGCGTGCCCAGGTCTCCTGACGGCTCGTTGGTGCATCCGCGCGGGATCGTGACGTGGTCCTCGCCGACGGTCACCTCCTCGCCCTCCAGGTAGCCGTGGAACTCCTCGCCCCACACCGGCTGGGTGTCCGGCGGGTGCACCGGATGCAGGACCAGGCTGGCCTGGAAGTCCGGGTCCTGGTCGCCGTCGGGGCTCCTCACGCCGTCGATGTCCCAGGTCTTGGTGACCACCACCGAGGCCGGATCCGGCCGGGCGAGCTCCTGGTTGTAGACCAGGCAGGTGATGCTCTCGTTCGCGACCGCGTCGACGGTGAACCCGCCGGCCGCGGCATTCGTGACCGGCACCGGCATGCCCTCGGAGTTCCGGCAGCTCGCGTTCTTCCCGTCCTGGTGGATCAGCTCGTAGCCGTCCTTCTCGGTCTCGGTCAGGGTGACGGGCTCGGCTGAGTTGGTGGCGGTCGCGAAGCTGATCGCCCCGTTGTCGTCGGTCACGCCCTCGCGTGGTGTGACGGTGCCGGGCTCGGCGCGGAAGTGCCAGCCTGGAGCGGGAACGGCCGCGCTCAGGTCGCCCGGATGGGAGGCCGGCACGACCTGCTTGACCACGTTGACCGTTCCCTCACAGTGCTGCAGGGCCAGTTCTTTGAGCAGGCCGGCCAGCTGGGTGAAGTCCGTGGCGAAGTAGTCGGTGCCCTCCCGTGGCCCGGAGATCGCCGCCAGGTTGTCCTTCGACCCGCCGACCGCGCCGATGCCGATGCCGAGCACCGTGGTCCCCCGGGCCTTCAGCGCGTTGGCGGAGAAGATGCCGTTCTCCACCTCGATGAACCGGGTATAGCTCCCCGGGCCGCGCGCGGTGGGGCCGTAGTACGTCGGGTTGCCGTCGGTCAGCACCAGCGCGACGTCGTAGTGCGTGGGGTCCGCGGCGATCTGCCACAAGCCCTGATCCCAGTTGGTGCCCGCCCCGGTGGTCTGGACGGTGAGGCCGTCGATCTTCGCCTTAACCCTTGCCGCCGATTCCGCCGTGGACACCGAGGTCAGCTGGTGGGTCGAGTTATTGGTGGAATTAGCCGGGGCAAAGCTGGCGAAGGTATAAACGCCGACACTCGACGGAGTCCCGGTGAGTGCATTGACAAAGCTGGTCCCGGCGGACCTGAGCTGGCCTATGTGGTCGCCGATCGATCCGGACAGGTCGAACAGCAGAGCCACTCTCAGGCCGCATTTTGCGGGCAGCGGCGGATTGTCGCGCGACGCCGCCCAGACACTGCCCCTCGCCGTGGCGACGGCGGTATTGCTCGTTGTCGCGACCGGAACCGATACATTTGCCGTCACATTGCCGACGAACAGCCGGGAATAATTGGTGGCCGTGATCGAGGTCGCGGTCCCCGTATCGAGGGCGGGGCTGGCGAACCAGCCCGCCGGGACGCCGGCCTGGACCACCCAGTAACCCTGCTGATTCGAGCCGCTGCCGCCGCCGCGGGCGGCAACGTCGACGCTGCACCGCCCGGTCACGCCGCCGGATCCGGTGACGCAGCTGGCGACCGGGCTCCCGGTCGGGGTCGTGCCGGCCACGCCGGCGTAGAAGTCGAACCGCACCCCGTCCAGGCCGCTCACCGACTCATCGGCGGTCCTGTCGCCTCCCGCGGTAACGGTTATCACGGGATCGCGGCCGGCCTGCGCCCCGGCGGCGGGCAGGACAAAGCAGACTCCTCCCGCCGCAGCGACGGTAACGGCGGCGAGCGCTACGTTTATACGGCCGTATCCTGGAAAGCGAAACATCGCTAATACCGTGGCCTTTGATCTCGAATATCGAGTGCCAGTTCGTAGACTTGCGCAGGAGGCTAGCAGCATCAGGCAGTATTAATAGCGAGGCGCCGTTTGCGCGGCAAATACGGGAGCGCCCGCATCAGGCTGTGCCTAGCCTCAACGTTTCGCGATCTTGAACTATCTGGCTGAGGCTGTGGCCGTTTGCTGATTTTCAGCGGCTGGCCGTGGCTGGATGCCCGGCTGTCGCGCCGGGTGGGCGGGGTTCCACGGGCCCTGGTGGTTGTCCTTCCT
>DATJQX010000004.1:0-19429 GCA_035505275.1 Streptosporangiaceae bacterium
GGCGTCGTTCCTGCGCCGGCAGCAGCTCGGGGCCCGGCTGGCCGGGCCCAGCCTGCCGCTGGACATCGGCTATTCCGGCACCGTCCCGGCCGGGATCCGCACCGCGGTCATCCTGCGCGACCAGCACTGCCAGTGGACCGGGGGCTGCACCCAGCCCGCCGCCGCCTGCGAGGTCCACCACGTCCGGCACAAGGCCGACGGCGGCCCCACCAGCATCAAAGACTGCATATTGCTGTGCTGGTTCCATCATCAGGTGGTGATTCACCGCTGGGGCTGGACCCTGATCCTGCACCCGGACGGCACCACCACCGCCTGGAACCGCGACAAGACCCAGGTCCTGCGCAGCCACAGCCCGCCCGCCCGCCCCGGGTGACCGGCCCGGCGGCCCCGCGCCGACGTGATGCTCCTCCCGGGATTAGGTTCAACGGGTAGGTACACGGCGGCACGGCGGAAAGGGTGCGACATGTGCCGGTTGTTCGGGCTGACGGCGGGCGAGGCCCGCGTGCGGGCGACATTCTGGCTGCTTGACGCTCCGGATTCGCTAGAGGTAGAGAGCCGGCGCAACGTCGACGGCAGCGGCATCGGATTCTTCGACGCCGCAGGCGCGCCCGTCGTGGATAAGGAACCAGAACCGGCGTTCCGCAGCGAGGAGTTCGTACACGAGGCCCGGGAGGCCGAATCGTCGGCCTTCGTCGCCCACGTCCGGTGGGCGACCGCGGGTGGCCGGACGCTACTGAATACCCACCCGTTTGTCATGAACGGGCGCATCATGGCGCACAACGGCGGGTTCGGGGACCTGCCGCGGCTGGAAGCCCGGCTCGGCTCCTACGCCAGCCTGGTGCTCGGCGACACGGATTCCGAACGGTACTTCGCGCTGATCACCCAGCAGATCGACGAGCACGGCGGCGACGTCGGGGCCGGGATCGCCGCCGCGGCCACGTGGATCGCCGCCAATCTGCCGGTCTCGGCGCTGAACACCGTCGTCGCCGCGCCGGGTGAACTCTGGGCGCTGCGCTACCCGGACCAGCACGCCCTGCACGTCCTCCAGCGCCCGGCCGGACCGGACCTGCATGTTCGCAGCACGACATCCTCGGTGCACGTGTCCGCCCTGGATGGCAACGCTTCGGTGGTCGTCGCGTCTGAAGAGATGGATGGTGAGACCGGATGGCGGATGCTCGCCCCGGGCGAGCTCGTGCACGTCCGTCCTGACCTGAGCGTCCTCTCCCGGATCACGCTGCCGCAGCCACCGGCGCACCTGATCCCTCTCGGCCCCGGCAATCCGAACGTCGATACCTGACCTAGCCCGAGAAGAAGCGACGCAGCTCCGCGGCTACCCGATCAGGCTGCTTACTGTTGTCGGGAGCGGTGTGCCCGGTACCGTGCAGAACCACTCGTCTGGCGCCTGGCAGGACACGGCTGAGACCCTCGAGCGAGGCGGCAAGGTCGCGCGAACTCCTGGAGCCGCCGAGCAGTAGCACCTCACAGGAGAGCGCCTGGAATCGCTCCAGCGCCCCGGCCGCGTCGTGGACCGTCTGAGCGTCGTACCGCACGGTGGGGATGAGTTCGCGAGGGGACATCACGCCTTCAGGCGCCGGCCGGTTACCCGTCCGCTTGATGGCGAAGTCCAGCGCGGCGCCCAAGGGGCGCCGCGGGAGCCAGCGAATCGGGGAAGTCCGGTCCGCCGTGGCCTTGAGCACCGTGACCAGTGCGGCCCCGGGCTGGCCCGCGGTGAGCAGTCGTTCGTACTGCGGGGCCCAGTCACCGTGAACGACGCCGTCGAAGGACAGGGGAGGCTCGTAGAGCGCGAGCTTGGTGATATCCGGGCGGACCAGGGCCGCCTCGATCGCGATGACCGCTCCGGCGCTGAGCCCGAAGACCCGGCTGGCGCCGCAGGCGGCCAGCAGGGCGCTGAGGTCTTCGATCTCGGTGCTCAGCCCGTGGAACTCGCCATACGGTCCGCTCCGGCCACGGCCACGCCGATCGGGTACGTAGACCGTGAACGCTCCGGATATGGCACGGGCCAGCCGCATCAGATTTCCCGAGGACTGGCCCGCTCCGTGCAGCAAGACGACGGCCGGACCGGTTCCGGTCCGCTGGTAGCCGATCGCCGTCCCGTCGGCAGAGCGCACCTCGCCGAGCACAGACCCTGCACCGCTGGCACCGGACTCCCCGTACACAGCGCGATCCTAAGCCGGGTTCCCCAGACTCGGCGAGCAATTCATTTGGTAGCCCCGACCGGATTCGAACCGGCGTTACCGCCTTGAGAGGGCGGCGTCCTAGGCCTCTAGACGACGGGGCCGAGCATGGCGCCGGCAGTTTCAGCCGGGCCGGAATCCTGGTATCACCAGCGGCGTTCAGACTACCGCCTCGCCATCGGTCAGGCCAACCGGCGGCTAGGCGCGCTCCGGACATGGACGGGCGCGGGCATCAGAACTCGCCCGCGCCCTGCGATGAACTGGCTGGGGTACCAGGACTCGAACCTAGACTAACAGGGCCAGAACCTGTCGGGCTGCCAATTACCCCATACCCCACTGACAGCGGGCACCGAACCGCTGCGCCCACGCAGTCTAGCGGACAGAGCCGGCGCCGGCCAACACGAAGGCGAAGCGGCCGTCTCGGGCCGCCGTGGTGAGTGAGGAAGGCGAGCCATCACAGGGGGTCGATGACGGTCAGGCGGCCGCGGCGAGCACGGTCTCGCCGCCGGACAGCCGCTCCACCCGGTCGTCCAGGCCGAGGCGGGCCAGGCCGAGCCGGTCCAGCCAGGCGCGGGCCCGCTCCTCGACGTCCCAGTCGTCGCCGACCGCCGCGAAGACCTCCTCCCCCGCCTGGCCGGCCTCGATGGCGCGCAGGGCGTCCCTGGCGGTGGTGACGCCGGGGATGTCTGACGCGCTGCGGCCGGTCCCGAGCGTGATCGCCTGCGGCAGGTAGCCGACGTCGCCGTCGGCCCGGATCAGGCCGGACCCGGGGCGCAGCTCACCGGCGATGAGCCTGAGCAGGGTCGACTTACCCGAGCCGTTGACGCCGATCAGCCCGGTCCGGCCGGGACCAAACGACACGTTCTGGCCGGAAAGGACGGGCTCGCCGTCCGGCCAGCTGAAGTAAATATCTGAGCAACCGATGGCGGCGGTCATGAGGCGCGGCTCCCAGCACGTAGGAAGAACTTCCGGTACGTGTGGCGACACCACGCCGCGAAGGTCGCGGTATCGCGGACCTCAGAACCTCAACGCAGCTCTCCTGCCACCGGCGCCTGGGACCGGTTCATGATAGCTCGCCCACCCCGGCCAGGAAGGCGCGCGCCTGGCCGGTGCCGGTCACCGCCCCGTCGGCAGCAGACACGAAGCACGATTCGCCCCGCGCCAACCTCACCTGGCCGGACGCCCCGCGCAACACGACGCTGCCCTCGGTGCACAGCAGGATCCGCGGGCCCGCACCCGGCAGGGTGAGGAGTCCTCCGGGCAGATCGAGCCGGTACAGGCGGAACTCCGGTGCCGGCGTCTCGTACACGTCGATCCCCTCCGCGAGCGGGCGCGGGAGGATGACCGGCACCTGGGCGTCCGGGTCGAGCAGCTTCAGCAGCTCGGGCACGTCGACGTGCTTGCCCGTCAGCCCGGCCCGGATCACGTTGTCGGAGTTGGCGAGAAGCTCGATCCCGGTGCCGCGGAGGTAGGCGTGCAACCCGCCGGCCGGCATGAACAGCGCCTGGCCGGGCTTTAGCACCGCGTGCCGCATCAGCAGCATGGCCACCAGGCCGAGGTCGCCGGGATGGTTCGCACTCTCGCGGACGGCCGCCGCGCAAGCGTCCCGGTAAGGCCCGTCCGCCGACGCCAGCAGCGCGCAGGCCGCCAGGGCGGCGCCGGTCAGCTCCGCCCGGCCGGACTCGGGCCACTCCAGAATCGACGCGAGCGCCTGCGCCGGGACCCGCTCGCCTGCCGCGCCGTCGAGTTCGGCCGCCACCGGCTTGAGCTGGTCGACGCCCAGGGCGCGCAGGAGGGCCGCCGCGTCCTGCGGGGTCCGCAGCCCGGCGAGCGCCTCGAAGGGGGTCAGGGCGCACAGCAGTTCGGGCTTGGGCCAGTCGTCGACGTAGTTCCTGGCCGGGTCGCCCGGCAGCAGGCCGCGTTCGCTCTCCGCGCGGAAGCCCGCCTCGGCCTGGGCGCGCGAGGGATGCAACTGGATCGACAGCGCCGCCTCGGCCGACAGGACCTTCAGCAGGAACGGCAGCCGCGTCCCGAACCGGGCCACGGTCGCGGGCCCGAGCTCAGCAACCGGGTCGGCTGCGATGACGGCCTCCAGCGTGGTCCGCTGCCCGTTACGGCGCACGACGGAAGGCGCCGACGGGTGCGCCCCCATCCACAGCTCGGCCTCGGGCTCCGCGGTCGGGGATGGCCTGCCCTGGAGTTCGGCGATCCCGTGTCTCGAGCCCCACGCGTAGGGCAGGATCACCGGCTGGAGAAGCTCCATCCGCGCATGGTAGTCGCAACGGGCTACCGGCCGGCCGGAGTGTTGGGGGCTGCGGGGTGATGGCGAGTTCGGGGGCTATCCGGCGTCGGAGGTGTCGGCGGGGTACTCGACCAGGGCGACTACCCGGCTCGCCATGAACCGGGCGGTCCTGACCGCGGTGCCGGTCCGGGTCACCTCGCTGACCTCGATGATGCCGCGGCGGTTGGCGATCTCGACCCGCCGGCCCGCCCGGGTCGCGGCTACCTCGTAGGTCTGGGTTCCCTCGCCGGAGTCGATCACGATCTCGACCCGGTCTCCCTTCATGGCCGGCCTGCCCGGGTCAGTACGACGGGAGAGACGGGTCGACCTGGTTGATCCAGGCCAGGATGCCGCCGCCGACGTGCACGGCGTCGGAGAACCCGGCGTTCTTGACCACGGCGAGCGCCTCGGCGCTGCGAACGCCGCTCTTGCAGTGCAGCACGATCCGCTTGTCCTGCGGCAACCGCTCCAAGGCGGCACCGGACAGGAACTCCCCCTTCGGGATCAAGGTCGCGCCCGGGATCGACACGATCTCGTACTCGTTCGGCTCGCGGACGTCGATCAGGAAGATGTCGTCGCCGGCCTCGAGCATCGCGGCCAGGTCCTTGGCGCTGATCGTCGAGCCCGCGGCCGCCTCGGCGGCTTCTTCCGACACGGCGCCGCAGAACGCCTCGTAGTCGATGAGCTCGGTGATCGTCGGGTTCTTGCCGCAGATGGCGCAGTCCGGATCCTTGTTCATCCGGACCGAGTGGTACGTCATCTCCAGCGCGTCGTAGATCATCAGCCGGCCGACCAGCGGGTCGCCGATCCCGGTGATGAGCTTGATCGCCTCGGTCACCTGGATCGACCCGATCGACGCGCAGAGCACGCCGAGCACGCCGCCCTCGGCGCAGGACGGGACCATCCCGGGCGGCGGCGGCTCGGGGTACAGGCAGCGGTAGCAGGGGCCGGCCTCCGCCCAGAAGACGCTCGCCTGCCCGTCGAAGCGGTAGATCGATCCCCAGACGTACGGCTTGCCGAGCAGCACGCACGCGTCGTTGACCAGGTACCTGGTGGCGAAGTTGTCGGTGCCGTCGACGATCAGGTCGTAGCCGGCGAAGATCTCCATGGCGTTGTCGGAGTCGAGCCTGGTTTCGTGCAGGACGACCGTGACGTACGGGTTGATCTCGTTGATGCTGTCCCGGGCCGACTCCGCCTTGCTCCGGCCCACGTCGGACTGCCCGTGGATGACCTGGCGCTGCAGGTTGGACTCGTCAACCACGTCGAAATCGATGATGCCGAGCGTGCCGACCCCGGCCGCGGCCAGGTACAGCAGCGCGGGCGAACCGAGTCCGCCTGCCCCGACGCACAGGACCTTCGCGTTCTTGAGCCTCTTCTGCCCCGTCATCCCCACGTCCGGGATGATCAGATGGCGGGAGTAACGCCTCACCTCGTCGATCGTCAGCTCGCTGGCGGGCTCAACTAGCGGTGGCAGCGACACGGTGGACTCCAAAAACTCTATTTATCCGAACGGCAGTGGTATCTGTCCCCCGCCCGTGCCACGGTCAACCCGCAGGCGTAAGCGGGAATTCCCGCTGGGCCAGGGCGGCCCCGGCCGCCATGCCGAGCAGCACCCGGATCTCGGCGGCCAGCAGGCCGGGGTGCTCCATGTGCGCGACGTGGCCGGTGCGCGGCAGCACGACGATCCGGGCGTGGGCGAACGCGCGGGCGGCGCGCCCGGCCATCCGCGGATCGACGAGGCGGTCGTGGCGGCCGTAGATGACCAGGGACGGCGCGGTGACGCGGGCCGCGTCTCGCCAGGGCGACCAGCGGCCGACCCGCATGGCCTGCGCCGTGAGCGTCCGCAGGGAGCCGACCAGCACGGCCTCGCCGTAGCCGAGGGAGTCCCGGCGGGTGAGTTCGGCGACCTCCGCGGCGAAGCGCTCGGGCGCGAACCGCGCGGGGTCGCTGAAGCAGGTGGCGATGACGTCGGCCACGCGGTGTTCCGGCGGCGTGAGCTGCAACCGCCGCAGTACGCGGGTACCGACCACCGGCAGGCTCATCACGGGGAAGCGCACCAGGTCCAGCCGGGGCCGCGAGTCGGGCAGGGCCGGGGATACCAGCGTCAGCGTCCGGACGAGGTCCGGCCGGCGGGCGGCGACCTTCACGCATACCGCGCCGCCGAGGGAGTTGCCGATCAGGTGCACGGGGCCGCGGCCGAGCTTGCCGATCAGGGCCGTGACCGTCTGCGCGTGCGCCGCGATCGAGACCTTGCCGTCGGGGCGCGGGGGGGAGTTGCCGAACCCCGGCAGGTCCACCGCCTCACAAGCCAGGTCGGGCCGCAGCAGGTCCATCAGGTCGGTCCAGTTGCGCGCGGAGCCCTCGAGCCCGTGGACGCACAGGGCCGGCTCCCCGGGGACAGCGGCCTGCGGGACACTGCGCACGTAGACCTCGTGGCGTCCGAGCCGGACCAGCCGTCCCGGCCAGTGCGGGACCGGCTCGCTCACGCGCTCGCCTTGCGCCTCGTCCTGGCGGCCCTGGCCGGGGTTCCGGGGCCGGAGTCCGCGGGCTCGTCGTCGGCCGTGCCGCGCCCGGACTTCAGCGCCGCGACGCTCGCGCGCAGGATTTCGGTCAGGTCGGCGGGCTGGCTCCTGGGCGCCGGCGCCTCCGCGCCCGCCGGGCGGACGATGTCGTTTCCCTCGATCTTGGCCTGGACGACGGCTTCGAGCGCCTCGCGGTAGGAGTCGTGGAACTGATCGGGGTCGAAGTCCTCCGTCATCGTGTCGATCAGCGAGGCGGCCATCTTCAGCTCCTGCGACCGGACCTCGATGTCCTCGTCGAGGAACGAGAAATCGGGCTTGCGCACCTCATCGGGCCACAGCAGGGTCTCGAGCGTGATGACCCCCTCCCTGACCCGCAGGGCGGCCAGCGCCTCGCGCTGGCGCAGCGCGACCTTGGCCACCGCGACCTTCCCCGATTTGGCCAGCGCGTCGCGGAACAGCACGTAGGCGCGGGCGCCGGTCGGGTCGGGTTCGGTGTAGTAGCTCTTGTTGGCGTAGATGGATTCGACCTGGGCGCTGGGCGCGAACTGGAGCACCTCGATGCGGTGGGCGGTCACCAGGGGGAGCTCGGCGAGGTCTTCGTCGGTCAGCACCACCATGTCGCCGGTCGGCAGCTCGTAGCCCTTCGCGACGTCGGCGTACGGGATTTCCTCACCGTCCAGCGTGCAGAACCGGCGGAACTGGATGCGGCCGCCGTCCTCGCGGTGGACCTGACGGAACGTGATGTCCCGCTGCTCGGTCGCGGCGTACAGCTTCACCGGGATCACGACCAGGCCGAAAGAGATGGCACCGGACCAAATGCTGCGCATGACCCTTCACCTACCCCGGTTGCCCTGCCGCTGATACATACAGCGGCGAGCACATTTAGGCAACTCTGGTAGCGAGCTTATGAGCGGCTGAGATGATGAAGGCGCCGGCCCCCAGGCCGGGAAGTAGGAAGGGCGAGGGGGACGGAGCGTAATGGGCGCTTTCGATGTGGTCGTGCTGGGCGGCGGCACCGCGGGCGTGCATGTCGCCACGGAGGTGGCCAAGGGCGGCCGGTCCGTGGCGCTGGTGGAGGCGGGCCTGATCGGCGGGGAGTCGCCCTATCTGGCCTGCGTGCCGACGAACTCACTGCTGATCTCCGCGGGCCGCGGCCAGACATGGGAGGACGCGGTCGCCCGGCGCGACGAGGTGACCGGCGGTCTGGACGACTCCGCGCCCGCGCAACGCCTGGCGGCGGCGGGCGTGTCCGTGATCCGCGGCACCGGCCGGATCACCGGCCCGGGGACGGTGGAGGTGTCGCACGCCGGGTCCCGCCTGGCCAACGGGCAGGCGCACGTGCCGCTGACCTACGCCGACCTGGTCATCGCCACCGGGTGCGGGCCCGTCGCGCCACCGATCGAGGGGCTGTCCGACATACCGACCTGGACCACCGCCGAGGGCTTGTGCTCTCCCGACCTGCCGCGCCGCCTGGTCATCCTCGGCGGCGGTGCGGCCGGGTGCGAGCTCACGCAGATCTACTCCGCCTTCGGCTCGCAGGTGACGCTGGTCGAGGCGGAGGACCGGCTCCTGCCGGCCGAGCCCGCCTTCGCCGGGGAGATCCTGGCGGAGGCCTTGCGCCGGGCCGGCGCGGAGATCTTCCTCGGCTCGCCTGCTACCAAGGCGGAACGGACCTCCGACGGCCTCACGCTCGCACTGGACAACGGCACCCGCATCGACGCGAACCGGCTGCTGCTCGCCTCGGGCCGGCGGCCCAGGCTCGGCGGCCTGGGCCTGGAGGCGCTGGGCGTCACGGTCGCTCCGGGCGAGGCGCTGCCCACCACCACCGAATGCCGGGTCAGCGGCGCGCAGGGGCGCGTCTGGGCCGCGGGGGACGTTACCGGGATCACGCACACCCACGCCGGCCGTTACCAGGCAAGCGTGGTGGCCGCGAATATCCTGGGCGGCCGCCGCCAGGCCGACTACCGCGCCATCCCGCGCTGCGTGTTCACCATCCCCTCGGTGTTCGCCGTGGGGCAGGCCACCGAGGAGTCGCAGCGGGTCAGGGCCGACCTGGGCGCTACCACCAGGGGGCGGCTGGGCCAGGATGACCTTGGCTGCCTCGAGCTCTACGCCGATGCCGAGTCGGGGTTGCTCACGGGGGGCGTCGCGGTGGGGCCGGACGCCGCTACGTGGATGGCTGAGGTTACCCTCGCCATCAGGGCCAAGGTACCGGTCCGCGTTCTGGCCGACGCGGTGCATGCCTTCCCCACCTACGGGGAAGCACTGGAGACAGCGTTCCGCGAGCTGGCAGGAGGCCGTCCGGGTCAGGCAGATGGGAGGATCACGCCGGTGAGCGAGCTGGACATGGAAACGCCCGAGGACGACGCCTACGAGCAGCGGCAGGAAGTCGTCGCGGAGGAGAACGGGACGTCAGGGCGGCACGAGGTCCCGTTCGACGTCGACGAGGCCGATGCGGCCGAGCAGGAACGCGCGGTCGGCTTCGACGATGACGACTACCGCTTAGGATGAGGGCGACCTCGGGCGGCAGGCCCGCATGGGATCACCCAGAGAGCAGACTTTGACGGTATCGCCTGACGCACGGCCGCGCAGTAACCGGCTGCCGCGGCAAGAGAGGCGGCGGCAGCTGCTGGATGCGGCACTTGAGGTGTTCGTGTCCCGCGGGTACCACGCGGCCGCCATGGACGAGATCGCCGATCGCGCCGGGGTCAGCAAGCCCGTGCTCTACCAGCACTTTCCCGGCAAGCTTGAGCTGTACCTGGCCTTGCTCGACCAGAGCGTGGACAACCTGCTCGAATCGGTCCGCGACGCGCTCGGTTCGACCACTGATAACAAGCAGCGGGTGGCGGCGACCTTTGGCGCCTACTTCGAGTTCGTGGTGGGCAAGGGACAGGCGTTCCGGCTCGTATTCGAGTCCGACCTGGGCAACGAGGCCGCCGTCCGCGCCAAGCTCGAACGAGCCCAGCGCGAGTGCGCGGCGATGATCAGCGAGGTGGTCAGGCAGGACGCCGGCCTGAACGAGGACGAGGCACGCCTGGTAAGCGTGGGGATGGTGGGCTTGGCCCAGGTCACCGCGAGATACTGGCTGAGCACGTGTGACCGGATTCCGCGGGAGGTCGCCGAGCAGCTCGTGGCCAGGCTCGCCTGGCGCGGCATCAGCGGATGGCCCCGCAGCGAGCACTGAAAGGAACTTGGTGGAAGTCAAGATCGGAATCCAGTCCGTTCCGCGCGAGCTGGTGGTGGAGACCGACACTCCGGCGGAGATAATCGAGCGCGAGCTGGCCGCCGCCCTGGAAAAAGGCGAGCATTCCGTGTTCACGCTCACCGTGACCAAGGGCGGCAAGGTCATGGTCCCCGCCGATAAAATCGCCTACGTAGAATTCGGCGCGCCGGAAGCCCGCCGCGTGGGCTTCGGCAACATCGGCTGAGCGGGGCGTTCGAGGGCGCCGGGCCTGCGGCTGCTACACTGAATATGACTGGTCAATGGAATGACGCAACCAATGGTCGTGTTGAACCAATCAGCTGCCGTTCGCTCCTGACGTAACTTCGCCAGGCGGAACTTAGGTAAACGGCGGCGTACCAGCGGTGGTGCAGGCTCCCAAGACGGTCGTAGCGTGCGTCGCCGCAGGTAGGGGGCCACGATGAAGGACGGAAACTCTGACAACTGACACTGCGGCCGACAAGACCGCAACGGGCGAACCCGCGCCGTCGTTCCGCGATCTCGGCATCGACGAAGCGATCTGCGCGGGCCTTGACGCACAAGGCATCGTCGCCACCTTCCCCATCCAGGCGCTGGCCCTCCCGCTGGCGTTGCGCGGGCAGGACATCATCGGACAGGCGAGAACCGGCACCGGCAAGACGCTCGCGTTCGGCATCCCGCTCTTGCAGCGCGTGGAGGCAGGCCCGGGCCGCGTGCTACGCGCCCTTGTCGTCGTGCCGACCAGGGAACTGGCCATCCAGGTCGCGGACGACCTGCGCGCGGCGGCCGTCAACCTCCACGCCAAGGTGCTCACCGTCTACGGCGGACGGGCCTACGAGCCGCAGATCGAGGCCCTCGACGCGGGGGTGGACATCGTAGTCGGCACGCCGGGGCGGCTGCTCGACCTGGCCCAGCGCCGCCACCTGGACCTCAGTTCCGTGGCGGCCCTGGTGCTCGACGAGGCCGACAAGATGCTCGACCTCGGCTTCCTGCCCGACGTGGAGCGGATCGTCCGGCTCACCCCCCGTGACCGGCAGACCATGCTGTTCTCGGCGACCATGCCGTCCGAGGTCGTCACGCTCGCGCGCCGGCACATGCGCCAGCCGACCAACGTCCGGGCCGAAGGCCACGACGAGCCCGCACCGGCCCCCGGCACGCGGCAGTACGTGTTCCGGACACACCAGATGGACAAGATCGAGGTGCTCGCCCGCGTGCTCCAGGCCCGCGGCCGCGGCCTGACGATGGTGTTCTGCCAGACCAAGCGGACCGCGGATCAGGTGGCCACCGCCCTGGCCGGCCGCGGCTTCGCGGTCGCGACCGTGCACGGTGACCTGGGCCAGGGCCAGCGTGAGCGCGCGCTGCGGGCGTTCCGGAGCGGCAAGGTCGACGTGCTCACCGCCACCGAGGTCGCCGCGCGCGGGCTGGACGTGGACGACGTCACGCACGTGGTGAACTACGAGTGCCCGGACGACGAGAAGACCTACGTGCACCGCATCGGCCGGACCGGCCGCGCCGGGCGGACCGGCGTCGCGATCACCTTCGTCGACTGGCGGGACATGCACCGCTGGAAGCTCATCAACGACGCACTCGGCCTCGGCCAGCCCGAACCCGAGGAGACGTACTCGACGTCGGAGCACCTCTACACCGAGCTGGGCATCCCGCGCGAGGCGACGGGAACCCTGCCGCGGGCCAAGCGTGACCGAGTCGGCCTGCAGGCCGAGGCCCTCGAGGACATCGGCGAAACCGGCAAGATCCGCTCCCGGCCGACCGGACGGGCCCCCGCCGCAGGCGCCCGCCGGCGACGCCGCCGGACCAGGGCGGGCAAGGAACTCGGCGAGCCTGCTCCGCAGGCTCGCGCGGGCCAGCGTGAGCAAACCCGGCGCAAGGCCTCCTAGTCGCAGGTTTCGTTCACAGAAGCCAGGTAAGGTTCGCCCCTGTGAGCACACCAACCTCTGTCGACCTGCCGGACGAGGTACGTCGCACCACCATCGCGACCAGCCGCGGGCGGTTCGCGGCGCTGGAGGCCCTCCCGGCCTCCGGGGTCTGCGAAAGGGAAGCGGCCCTGCTCATCCCCGGCTACACCGGCAGCAAAGAGGACTTCCTGGCCATCCTCGGCGAGCTCGCCCGCGGCGGCCGGCAGGTGGTCGCGATCGACATGCGCGGCCAGTTCGAGACCCCCGGAGCGGATGACCAGGACGGCTACTCCGCCTCGGCGCTGGGGTCCGATATCACCGCCCTGCTCCGCGCGACTGGCGCCAAGCACCTGCTCGGGCACTCCTACGGCGGGCTCATCGCCCGCGAGGCCGTGCTCGCCGGGGACGGCATCGCCTCGCTCACGCTGATGAGCACGGGCCCGGCGGCGATCACCGGGCCACGGGCCGAGGAACTGCGGGGGATGCTGGACCTCCTCGACGCCGGCGAGGGCGGCGTGCCTGAGACGGCGCGGCTGGAGGCCGGGATCTCCGAGATCTGGCAGTCCTACCTGGAGCCGGCGGCGGTCGCCGCCGGAGTCCCTGGCCCTGTCGTGGCGTTCCTGGCCAAGCGTATGCTCAGCAACGACCCGAACGGCCTGGTCCTGATGGCCAGGCACCTGCTCACCGCCGAGGACCGCACGGCCGACCTGGCCGGGCGGCGCGAGATTCCGATCCTCGTCATCTACGGTGAGAACGACACTTCCTGGTCACCGGCCGAGCAGGAGGTCATGGCCGCACGGCTGGGGGCCAGCCGGGTGTGTATCCCCGGTGCCGCGCACTCCCCCGCGGTGGAGGCGCCCGCCACTACCGCGGGGACGCTGACGCACTTCTGGAATGCGGCCGAGTCCCTGCCGGGAAACGGGTCCAGGCCCGCGGCCGCCGCCCCCACGGCCTAGCCAGCCAGTCAGCTTTCGGCCAGCGCGTCCCATGGCCGCCGGGGCACCGCGGCCGCCGCGCCCTCCGGGCAGTGCCGCAGGTAGTCACACCAGCCGCAGGACGCGCTCGGACGCGGCGGGAACACCTCGTCGTAGCGTTCGGCGGGCAGTCCGTCCCGCGCGCGCTCGTCGGCCGCCGCGCACTCCTGCGCGATGGCCTCCGCGCGGGCCAGGTGCCTGGTCAGTGACTCATCGGTGTGCGACCAGGCGAGCACCGCCCCGGTGGGCAGGTGGTGCAGCTCGACGCGATAGCACGGACGGCGCAGCACCCGTCCGGCGGCCAGCGCGTACAGCGCGAGGGCCATGGAGCTGCGCGCGTCATCGGTCGTGAGCAGGTGCCGCCCGGTCTTGTAGTCCACGACCACGAGCTCGGTGCCGGCCGGATCGACGGGCCGCGCGTCGAGCCGGTCGATCCGGCCGGAGACGGCGATCGTATCGGTGCGCGTGGCGACGGTCCGTTCTATCCCGACCGGCTCGTCGGCCGGGTCCAGCCCGGCCACGTACCGCTCGACCATGCCGCTGGCGTGCCGGCGCCAGCGCGCCGACTGCGCCTCGTCCGCGAAACCCTCGTCGATCCAGCCGCGGTGGACAAGAGAGCCCGCGGCGGCCACGGTCCGCGCCGCAAGCGGCAGCCGCCACCACCCGGCCAGCGCGTTGTGGACGCTGGCCCCGACGCTGTTGTGCGCCCAGGGCGGGCCCTTCGGCGGCGGGCGGTCCAGGTAGCTCATCCGGTACCGGCGGGGGCAGTCCAGCCAGGCCGAAAGCCGCGTCGGCGTGCACGGGTACAGCCGCCGCGGCATCCCCTCGAAGCCCAGCTGTTCCATGGAAGCTAGGAGGGTCCCGCGGTGACCCAGGAGTCGAAATCCTTCTCCGCCGCGCCGATCGTCGTCTCCTCACCCTGGCCCGGCAGGACGCGGGTGGCCGAAGGCAGGGTGAGCAGGTTCTCACCGATCGCGTTCACCTGGTCGGCGAAATCGGGAAACTCGTCGTCGTGCGGCACCGGGCCGTCGGCCAGTAGGACGTGGCCGGTGAACACCACGCCGAGCTGCTCGCAGTACAGGCACACCGAGCCATCTGTGTGACCAGGCGCGTGGATCACCTCGAGCGCCACGTCGGCCACCTCGAAGAGCCCGCCGTCCGCCATCTCGATCTCGGCGTCGCTCTCGGGGTGCACCTCCCGCCACAGGAACCGGTCCCGGGGATGGAGCGCGACCGGTGCCTCGTCCCGCTCCGCCACCTGGAGCGCCGCGGCGACGTGGTCGGCGTGACCGTGCGTGCAAATGACCGCGAGCACTTCGCGATCTCCCACCGCGTCGAGCACGTCCTCCGGGTCACGGCCAGGATCGATGACGATGACCTCCTCGCTGTCGCCGATGATCCAGGTATTGGCCGAACCCGACGACACCAGTTCGATCTGTGCGGCCATCGCAGTACACCCCTCCTAATCCTTCCCTTGTGCCTGATCCGTCGACCTTCCTACCACAGCGGCGGCCGGGGCGGTCACGCGCTATGGGTGAAGGCGATCGCGGAATTCGCCACGGGGTGGCCGGCGATGGCGGCCAGCAGCAGGCCGGCCACCTGGTGACAAGCTCCACGCCACAGCCGGCCAGCAGCCGCACCACCCGCGAAGCGCATCGCCGGCCGAAAAGTGCGAATACCACGATCACGCCCAAAGGCCACGATCGCGGCCTGCCAGGCCAGGCGGTTTCTGCCCCGGTCGGACCGTCCCTTGGTCAGCCCGGGGAATACCGGGACCGTTCCCGCCGGATCGATGATGACGAACAGCGCGACGAAAACATCCAGGAAGAACTTCGCCACACGCTCCCCGACCAGGGATCTTACCTCAATGCGCAGCGCGTATTTAACATTTATGGCCCGCACGGGCCCGCCGCGCCGCGATAATTTAGTTATTGCATGGCTTATCCTCCCATGCCACAATTAGGGCCGTGGTGTGGTGGCTGATTTTGATCGTCCCAGCACTGCTGATCGGGCACGGCAAGCTAGGCCCGAGCCTGCTGACTTATGCCGTGCTGATCGCGATCTGCTACGCGGTGTCGCTTGCCCGTCACTCGAACCGGCGGTGCCGGGCGTGCCGTGGTTCGGGTCGGCAACGGGGGGCCATGTTTACGTGGGGTGACCGGCTGTGCACCACCTGCGGCGGGCAGGGCCGGCACCGCAGGTGGGGCGTGCAGCTGATCTACCCCAGCCGCAGGAGCCCCGCAGAGCGCGGCACCGCCGAGGCCAGGAAGCGGCGCGGCGCCCTGCGTTAAGGCCGGAACCGCGTCAGGGCCTAGTACCCTTCACCGACCGGGCCGAAGTCGGCGCTCCACAACTGGTTGTTGTAGACCTTTCCGTTGGAGTACCGCTGCAGCTTCCAGGTGGTGAGCTGCGGGGTGGGCATCTGGAACGGGGTGGCGCTGCCGGGGAAGTTCAGCACGTACGGGTCGGAGACGCTGGTGTCTGAGCCGTTTACCAGCGGGACGGCCGTGTTACCTAGCGCGGCGTTGGCGTCGGCGACCCAGGTCGTCTTGGTCGGGTCACCGCACGACTCGAGCACGACCTTCGTCCCGTCGGCGGGCGCTTTCGCGACGCCGATGCACAGGCCGCTGGTCACGCCGTCCGGCGCGTACTCGATCTTGTAGGCCCAGTCGTTGGCGTAGTGGCTCACGCACTTGTGCGTCATCGAGCTGACGCGCGAGCAGCCGCCGCCGTAGCGCGCGGCCACGGCCGACGAGACCAGGCCGGTGCTGGCGAAGTGGGAGACCCGGGCAGACTCGAAGACGGTGAAGTCTTCCGCCGCGTCGCTGTTGCTGGCTCGGTACAGGACGATGGGCTGCCCGGCCTTGACCTTCTGGAGCAGCGCGTCAAGGATGAACAGGTCGCTGAATTTCTGGGTGTAGAGCTCGGTGCAATGCTCATAGCACGATGGCGTGGCTGCCTGCGCGGTGAGGGTTCCAGCGGCGCTGACCCCACCGGCGAGGGTTATCACCGTCGCGGCGGCCATGATCCTGCCCCGTATCGACATGAACTACCTTCCTCCTGGTACGACTGTCCACAAGCCTCATCAAAAAGACGCAGAGGCTGCTCGTTTGGTTGTCGTCGCTGGCAAGACGGCCGACGGCCTGGTATCAGCCGTGCACATCATTTCATAGGTTTACCGTGACTTATCGGATTGGCGCCGGTGGCCTGGCCGACGAGAGCCTCGCAGGAATCGGCGTTGGTTATCTCGCAGCCGATCCGGTGACCGGTCAGGCGGCCGTGGTCGTCGCTGCCCCCGGTGGCCACCAGGCCGAGATCGCGGCTGAGGCCGAGCAGGGCCGCTCGCTGCGCTTCGGGCTGGTCGGGATGGAAGACCTCCACCCCGGCCAGGCCCGCTCCGGCCAGGCCGGCGATCTGCTCATCGGGCACCACCCAGCTCCGGCCCGCGCGGGGGTGGGCGAGTACCGTCACCCCGCCGGCCGCGCGGACCATGCCGATCGCGCGGACCGGATCGAGCGCGTACCGCCCGACGTAGGCACGGCCGCCTTCGCCGATCCAGTCGCGGGTGAAGGCCTGGCCGGGCTCGGCGATGGCTCCGCTGTCCACCATCGCGCGGGCGACGTGGGGACGGCCGACCACCCCCGTTCCCGCGATGGCGGCCACCTGGTCCCAGCTGATGGCGACGCCGAGGTCGGCCAGCCGGCGGACCATGGCGCGGGCGCGGAGTTCCCGGTCCTCGCGGATGCGCCGGGTTTGCCCGGCGAGTTCCGGTTCGCCGGGATCGAACAGGTACGCCAGCAGGTGCAGGCTGTGGCCGTCGAGGTGGCACGACAACTCCATGCCGGGCAGCAGCGTGAGGGCCTGCGGCAGAGCTTCGCGCGCCTGCGCGTGCCCGGCCACGGTGTCGTGGTCGGTGAGCGCCACGGCGTCCAGCCCGGCCAGCGCCGCGCGGCGCATCACCTCGCCCGGGGCATCCGTCCCGTCGGAGGCGCTGCTGTGGACGTGCAGGTCCGCGCGCATCGCGTCGGGTCAGCCCCGGCTGGCCGGCAGGCGGGGAGAGGGGGCGCCGAACGGCAGGTCCAGGTCTTGGCCCGGGTCACGCAGGTCCCGCAGGACGATCGGGGTGACCAGCAGGGCGCCCGCAGTATCCGGCCAGAGCACGAGCCAGACCCAGTGGCCCTTGATCTCGCCCGCGAAGGTGGCCCGGTCCGGCGAGTCAACCTGCCACAGCGGGAAGTCATGCTTGCCGAACGTGGCGGTGGCGACCGCGGGCGCGGAGGCGAACCCAGCTCCGGGGTCCACGCTATCGAGGCCCGCCAGGGCCGCGCCCAGGCCGACGCCCGGCTCCTCGGCGACGACCAGCATGTCGGCCGGCCCGCCGAGCGGGTTCGGGCCGGACAGCGCGATCACGCAGGCACGAGTCCCCGTGCGCTCGTCTCCCGCGCCCGCGAACCCCGTCACCAGCCACCCGGCCGGGAGTGGCCAGGGCAGCCAGGCCGGAACACCCGGCGCGCGGAGCAGCCCGTCCAGGCCTTCCCTGGACGGGCTGTAGGGAGGGCGGAGGGGCGGGACCTCGCCGTGCACGTCACAGCGCCAGGCGCTGGACCATGCGGTCGGCTCCTGGACGGGCTTACCGCATCGCGGGCAGATGGCCGGGCTTCGGCGGTGATGCTGCTGGCCCACCCTTGCGAGGGTATCGCGTCGGCACGGGCGCACATAGCAACGACGCCGGGCCCGTCTGGGCCCGGCGTCGCGGATTACTCAGGTGGATTCCGGATCGTCCTTAGACGTTGGTGCCGGAGTCCGCGCCCCACAGCTGGTTGTCGGGGACGGTGGGGTAGTTCAGGATGACCGAGGGCGGGAAGCCCTGGGTGTAACCGGTCAGGTTGTCGACCTCGAGCTGCGGACGCGGCTTGTCGGTCGGGTAACCGCTCTGCGGGTAGGTCAGGACGAAGGGCTGGGAGAAGTTGGTGTCCGACCCGTTGATCAGCGGGGCGTACCCCTTGACGAAGGCGTCGAACGGCTGGTCGAACAGGTCGATCGCCCACACCGTCTTGGACGAGGCGCCGCACTCCTGCAGCGTCACCTTCTCCTCCTGCACCGCGGTGCTCGCCACGCCGACACACAGGCCGCTGAACTGGCCGTTCGGCGTGTACTCGATCTCGAACGCCGGGTCATTGAAGGTCCTGTCGGTACCGAAGCAGTCCGGGAAGTTCCCGTCCGCGTTGACGCCAGCGCTGCCGACCGGGATGCAGCCGTAGTGCAGCGCGAACGCCGCGGTCACCATGCTGGCCGCGTAGAAGTCCGCCACCGTGCCCTGGAACTCCGGACGGAAGTCCTCGGCCGGGTCGGCGTTGCTGGCCCGGTACAGGATGATCGGCTGGCCGATCTTGATGTGCTGCTGGTAGACGTCCAGCAGGAAGCCCGGCGAGTGGTGGTGACCGAACTCCTGGCTGAAGATGTCGACGCAGCTGCCGCCGCACGACGGGGTGGCCGCGTTCGCGGACGTCGTCGTGGCGAGCACCCCCGCCGCCCCGACGCCGCCGAACAGTGTCAGCGTCGCCGCCGTGGCGAGAACCTTGCTCTTGATGGACATGAAGCAGTTCCTCCCGTGGAACCTCGCAGCCGCACCCTGCGCACGGCTGCCGGGCGAGGCCGCCGCGGCGCTTCCCTGCTGGCTCGCGGTGCCCTGATCGGAACCAGCTGGCTACTGGTGAGCCGTCTGTCCCGTTCGTACCCGATAGGGAAGACGCGGCACGCCCACGGAAGGTTGCCGCCGACACCGCCAGATTTTACCGACGTAATCAAATCGAGACCTTAACGTTAGGTCTGCCTCTTGACGACTGGACCGGTTTCATGCAGTGCGACCTGGGCAGGCACCCATAGAAAAACAGTGACGCCGGGCCCGCCTGGGCCCGGCGTCACCTGCTAACTCAGAATCGACGTTTGAACCGTCAGGTTCACACGCCAGGATCGGCGCCCCACAGCTGGTTGTCGGGGACGGTGGGGTAGTTCAGGATGACCGAGGGCGGGTAGCCCTGGGTGTAGCCGGTCAGGTTGTCGACCTGGAGCTGCGGACGCGGCTTGTCGGTCGGGTAACCGGACTGCGGGTAGGTCAGCACGAAGGGCTGGGAGAAGTTGGTGTCCGACCCGTTGATCAGCGGGGCGTACCCCGTGACGAAGGTGTCGAAGGGCTGGTCATATAGGTCGATCGCCCACACCGTCTTGGACGAGGCGCCGCACTCCTGCAGCGTGACGCCCTCTTCCTGCACCGCGGTGCTCGCCACGCCGACGCACAGGCCGCTGAACACGCCGTTCGGGGTGTACTCGATCTCGAACGCCGGG
>DATJQX010000005.1:0-76543 GCA_035505275.1 Streptosporangiaceae bacterium
GACGGCCAGCCCGGGTTTCAGGGGGACCGTCAGCCAGGGCTGGCCTTCGGCGATTCCCTTGGCTTTGGTGGACAGGGCGACGTGGATGTTGCGATGCACGGTGCCGTCGGGTTCTGGTTGGCAGGCCAGGCCGGGTAGTTCGGTTCCCTCGATGACTATGTTGAGCGTTCCGAGCACGGGCCTGGGCCTGGCCGCCAGGCGCTTTGGTTCCGCTGTCGGCGGGGCGGTGTTCTCGTTATACGCGCGTGTCAGCCAGTTCCGGACTTCGTCGTCGACATCGCCGGAAGTGGTGAGCGGGATGCGGACGGTTGCCTGGCCGAGGTTCTTCGCTTCGCGCAGTCGGCCTTCCGGCCGCATGCTGTCGAGGCGCAGGCCGAGGTCGATGCGGGACTTCGTGGTCGGCTTCAGCACAGCGAAGGTGCGGCGAGGTGAGACCAGCGAAACGAGCGTGCCGCGCGCCTGGACGGTGACCGGCCCCCGCAGCCCGGGGAGGGTTCTGAGCACCGCGTCGAAGACTGGCCGCAGTCGCGGCCGATCAGCGTACTGCTTGTCGATGAGTTGCTCGGCGTCGGCGACGAGGAACTCGGGGTAGCCGAAGGTTTCCCACACCAGCAGCGCCTGGGCATAGCCGGTGACGCCCTCGGCGGACAGCCACTTGCGCAGGGCCGGCTCGTCGGCCCGGTCCGCGGCGGCGGCACAGCTCGTAAACCCGTACTCCTTGGCGATGGCGAGCTGGGCGGCCGACAGCGTTTGCTTCTCCGATACGGCACGGATGCGGCTCAGCGCCTCTTCGTCGTTGGCTGCGGCAGCCCGTAGGAGCTCACGGGCCTGGCGGCGCAGCTGGTCAAGATCGGGACGGCCGGGAAGCGCGGACATGACTGGTCTCCTTCTCCAGCCAGGGTCCGCGTCAGGCTGCGAGACGACCATGGTCCGGGTGTGGCCATGTCTGCAATCTGCTGGCGAAGGTGGACTCAGTCCTTCCCGCGGACCCGGAGGCGCCCTCAAACGCCAAGGTCAGCGTAGCGCCTTGGCAGCGATGCGGTCCACCGCCGGGTGCGCTTCTCCCTCTGGCCCGCCCTGGCCCGCTCCTAATATACCCCCATGGGGTATATTAGGAGCGGCTGGAGGGGGCTGGAAGACGGCGGAAGGGGAAGCACGTGCAAGCGGTCCTGCATGCCCTGTCCATCACGGGATCGATGACCTGGCAGATCACCTGGGCGCTCATTCTGGGGTTCGCGCTGTCGGCGGTGATCCAGGCCGTGGTACGCAGGTCAACGGTCGTCCGGCTGCTCGGTGATGCGCGGCCGCGCACGCTGGCGGTCGCTGCCGGGCTGGGCGCCGCATCGTCTTCTTGCTCATATGCCGCGGTCGCGCTGGCGCGGGCGCTGTTCCGTAAGGGCGCCGATTTCACCGCCGCCATGGCGTTCGAGATCGCCTCGACCAACCTGGTGATCGAGCTTGGCGTGATCCTGGCCCTGCTGATGGGCTGGCAGTTCACCCTGGCCGAGTTCACCGGCGGCCCGGTGATGATCGTGCTGATCGCGGTCCTGTTCCGGCTGCTGCTGAGGGACCGGCTGCTGCGCGAGGCGCGGGCGCAGGCCGACCGGGGGATAGCCGGCTCGATGGAGGGCCACGCGGCGATGGACATGTCCATCGCCCGGCCCGGGTCGTTCGCGAGCCGGCTCTTCTCGCGTGACGGCTTCACCGCCGTGGCGCACGTGTTCGTGATGGAGTGGGCCGCGATCGTCAGGGACCTGATCATCGGCCTGCTCGCCGCCGGCGCGATCGCCGCCTGGGTACCGGACCGCTTCTGGCGCGCCTTCTTCGTCGCGGGCCATCCGCTCGCGGCGAAGGTGTGGGGCCCGCTCATCGGCCCCCTTGTCGCCATCCTCTCGTTCGTGTGCTCCGTCGGGAACGTCCCGCTGGCGGTCGTGCTGTGGAAGGGCGGCATCAGCTTCGGCGGGGTCGTGGCCTTCATCTTCGCCGACCTGATCATCGCCCCGATCCTGAACATCTACCGGAAGTACTACGGGGCCCGGATGGCGTGCTTCATGCTCGGCACCTTCTACGCCGCGATGGCCGCCGCCGGGTACGCCGTGGAACTGGTCTTCGGCGGCCTCGGGCTGATCCCCAGCCCGGCGCACGCCAAGATCCCCGACCAGGGCGTGTCGTGGGACTACACCACCTGGCTGAACATCGTCTTCCTGGCCCTGGCCGCCGCGCTGGTCGTGCGGTTCGTCCGCACCGGCGGGGTCGCTATGCTGCGCATGATGGGCGGCTCGCCAGACGGCCACGAGCACGAGCACCACAACATGGACGCGCACGCGCCCGGGGCGATGTAAGCGATACGGAGGACTACCGCATGGACCACGACCGGGCACGCGCCCTGCTGCTCGCCGAGCGCGACGAGGTGCAGAGCCTGCTCAAGGGGGCCGAGGCCGCGGGCCGCGACGACCGCGAGGCCGAGGTGGCGAGCGAGTCGGAGGACCAAGAGGACGCCGCTCTCGCGCTCACCGAGGAGGGCCAGGACGATGCCATCGCCGAGAGCATGCGCGACCGGCTAGACGCCATCGACCGCGCGCTGCACCGGCTGGACGACGGAACGTACGGCCGCTCGATCCGCAGCGGCGAACCGATTCCCGACGAGCGCCTGGAAGCCGACCCCGCGGCGGAACTCACCGTCGAGGAAGCCCGGGCGGCCGAGCGCAGCTGAGCTCTCGGCCCGGCCAGCACCGGCGAGCCCCGCAACCCGCTGGCCCTACCGGTGTCAGGGCACGGTCGATGGTTGCCGCTTGCTAACGGAAAGAACCGCTACGTTATTTACGACGCGGGCGGGACCTGCGGGGCGCGCGGCTCCGAGGGTCCGCCGGACGCCGCCTTCCTAACATGGCTGGCCTTCTTGTCCGCGGGCGGCCAGTCCGGCCCGGCCGGCCAGGAGGCCACCCGGGCCGGGACGCTGGAGTGCGGGTTCCGGCCGTGGGCCACGAAGCGCTCCATCCTGGTCGCGCCCGGCAGCTGGACCCGGGCCGAGATCAGCTCGACCTGTCCCTCGTCGACTTCCACCCAGCAGATCTGCTGGTTGCGCACGTAGGCCGGAGGCAGGCCGAACCTACCGCCGATACCCTCCACGACCGAGGTGCACGACCCTGAGTTGGCGTAGAAGCCTCGTCCCGAGGCGGCCAGTTCCGGGTGATGGGTGTGCCCGGAGATGAAGCCGTGGTACCCGTCGGCGACGAGGTCGGCGGCGCGCTGGCGAGCGGCCTGGTTCTGCCCGTAGCCCCGCTTGTCGAGCGCCAGCGCGCTGATCGACACCCAGGCACGCCGGGCCAGGATGGCGACCAGGGCCGCGATCACGACCAGATCGGCGATAGCGCCGTAGCCGAGGATCTCGGCCTTGCGCAGCCACATGTTGGTGTCCGGGTACCGCATCCGGAACTCGGCGAACTCCGGTATCCGGATCAGGATCAGGATCAGGAGCGGGATCGCGATCACCCACCACAGGTGCCGGCCCAGCTTGCGGTACACCATCCGGGATCCGACGAACGAGGGGAAGTCGGTAGGGTCCGACATCTCGTGCGCGCCGTCGACCCAGCCGCGGCCGAGAAACTCCAGCCGCGGGATGACCTCCCGCACGATGTGATGACCGAACGGGGTGTCCAGCGGGTTGCGTACGTCGCAGAAGCAGTTGTACGGGTCGAGCTGGTGACCGTGCTCGACCCGGACCTTCCGGCCGTCGGCCAGGATCAGGTCCGCGGCCAGGCACAGCCGGGCCCCCGTCATCTCCCGTACCGCGTCGGCGCCTTTGACGTCCCAGGCCAGGTCGCCGTCGTGGTTGCCGATGGTGTAGATGACCTGCCCGCCGCGCGCGGTCACGTCGAGCAGCGCCGCGCACAGGTCCTCGTGCGGGCGCAGGATGTCGTTGACGGTCGACCCCGGGAAGCCGAGCAGCTCGACCACGTCCCCGCCGAGTACGACGGTCAGGGGGTCAGGGGGGTCTGGGGGGGCCGAGAGCCCCCCCAGGATCGGGGGGGTCTGGGGGGGTCGTCCCCCCGAGGCAAGCACTCTCACCAGCGTCTCGCAGGACCGCCCGGACACGTCCGTGCGGACCGGGGGCAGGTGGAGGTCGCTGACCGTGATCACCTTGCCGCCGGGCGGGATGGCCACCTCGAGCAGGTCCACGATCTCGGGTCGCGGCGCTGGCATGGCGGTGCTTGTCTTTCTCGTGCTTTCCTCGGGGCTGGTTCGGCGGGCCGGTTCCTAGTGGTCTGGTTTGTTCGTACCAGGTTTCTTCCCCACCAGCTAGCTTCCGATCGGCGCGGCACGACGGTACCACCAAGAATTCACGGCTCAGAAAGCTAACGCGCATCCGGCCGCCACCGGGCAGGAAAGCGGTCCGAAGGAGGGGAACCGCTGTTCGTTCGGGCAAAAGAATTTAGCAGCAGGTGCGCGGCCGGATACCTTCCCTAGCTATGGAACCCGGGGATTACGACCACCGCGCCGTCGAGGCGGCGGCCCGCGCGCTGTGGGAGTCGTACGACATCTACCGGTACGACCCCGGTGGCCCGGACGAGCCCGCCGCGGCCCGGCCGACCTTCAGCGTGGACACGCCGCCGCCGTACGTCTCGGCGGCGCACCTGCACGTGGGGCACGCGATGAGCTACTCGCAGCCCGACTTCATCGTCCGCTACCGCCGGATGCGGGGCGAGCGGGTGTTCTACCCGATCGGGTTCGATGACAACGGCCTGCCTACCGAACGGTACGTGGAGCAGGCCTACGGCGTACGCGCGGTGGACCTGCCGCGAGCGGAGTTCGTGGCGCTGTGCCTGGCCGAGACGCAGCGCACCGCCGCGCGGTACGAGGACCTGTGGCGACGGCTCGGCCTGTCGCTTGACTGGTCGCTGCGCTACTCGACCATCGACGCCCGCTGCCAGCGGACCGCGCAGGCCAGCTTTGTCAGGCTGCACGAGACCGGCTACGTGCGCCGCGCGGCCGAACCCATCCTGTGGTGCCCGGAGGACCGCACCTCGCTGGCCCAGGCGGACGTGGAGGACCTGGAGCGGACGAGCAGGCTGTACACGATCAGGTTCGGCGAGGGGCTTGTCATCGCGACGACCAGGCCCGAGCTGCTGCCGGCGTGCGTGGCCCTGTACCACCATCCCGCCGATTCCCGGTACGCGGGCCTGCGGGCCGACGCCCGCGCCCTGGTGCCGCTGTTCGATTACGAGGTGCCGGTGCTGGCCGACGAGGACGTGGATCCGGAGTACGGGACCGGCCTGATGATGGTGTGCACGTTCGGTGACAGCGAGGACGTGCTGAGGTGGCGGCGCGACCACCTGGCGCTGCGCCTGGTGGTGGAGCCGGACGGGCGCCTGGGCGAGCTTGCGGGGGAGTTCGCCGGGCTGACGGTGAGCCAGGGGCGTTCGGCCATCGTGAAGGCGCTGGAGGGGGCCGGGCGGCTGGCCGGCAGCGTGCCGGTGCGGCAGGTGGTCGGTGTGCACGAACGCTGCCAGATCCCGGTCGAGTTCCAGATCAGGCCGCAGTGGTTCGTCGCGGTGCGGGAGAACGCGGACAGGTTCCGGGCCCGCGCGGCCGAGCTCGAGTGGATCCCGCCGTTCATGCGGCGCCGGCTTGAGGACTGGATCGACGGGCTCAAGTGGGACTGGAACATCACCAGGCAGCGGCGCTACGGGGTGCCGTTCCCCGTGTGGTTCTGCTCCTCGTGCGACGCCCCCGTCCTGGCCCGCCCGCAGGACCTGCCGGTCGACCCGCTCACCGACGCACCGCCGGTGACGGCCTGCCCGTCGTGCGGGTCGGCCGAGTTCACCGGGGACCCGGACGTGATGGACACGTGGATGACCTCGTCCCTGACCCCGCAGATCAACGACGGCTGGGCGCTCGGCGGCACCGACCCCGCGCTGGCGCCGATGTCGATGCGCGTCCAGGCGTTCGAGATCATCAGGACCTGGCTGTTCTACTCGGTGGTGCAGTCGGAGCTGCTGTTCGGCCGGCTGCCGTGGCGGACGGCGCTGATCTCCGGCTGGGGGCTGAGCGAGCAGGGCAAGAAGCTGTCCAAGCGCGACCTGGACCGGTCGACGGGGCCGGACGGCTACAACCGGTACGTGCCGGACGACGTGATGGGCAAGTACGGCGCGGACGCGCTGCGCCTGTGGGCGACCAGGGGGCGGATCGGCACCGACCTGAAGTACAACGAGAAGGACATCAGGACGGGCCGCAAGTTCGCGGTCAAGCTGTGGAACGTGGGCCGGTTCCTGACCCTGAACCGCGGCGAGTTCAGCCCTTCGAGGACCGACTTCGTGCCGCCGGGGGAGCGGGACATCGTCGACCGGTGGGTGCTGTCTCACCTGGCCGAGACGGTCGTCGAGGCGACGGTGGCGTTCGAGGGGCACGACTACCACCAGGCGCACCAGGCCGCCTCGAGGATGTTCTGGTCGATCTACTGCGACCGGTACATCGAGATGATCAAGGACCGGGTCGGCGATGGCGCCCTTCCGGATGGTACGGATCTGGAATATCCGAACCGGGAGAGCCGGGATAGCGCCCGGTGGACGCTGTGGGAGTCCTACCGCGTGCTGCTCGGGCTGTTCGCGCCGTTCGCGCCGTTCGTGACCGAGCACATGTACCAGCGGTTCTACCGCGATCACGAGAACGTGGTGTCGCTGCACCTGACCCGGTGGCCGGCCGCCGATCCGGCGTGGGCGGC
This sequence comes from Streptosporangiaceae bacterium, assembly GCA_035505275.1. Lineage (GTDB taxonomy): Bacteria > Actinomycetota > Actinomycetes > Streptosporangiales > Streptosporangiaceae > Palsa-504. The sequence continues at coordinate 6,722 of DATJQX010000005.1, forward strand.
GCCCGCCGAACGCGTGGCCGTCGATCAGCTGGCGGTCATCCTGGACGCGACGCGCGCGCTGCGCAGCGGGCTGCACCTGGGCAACTCGGCCCGGCTCAGCCAGCTGATCCTGCAGGCACGCGACGCGCAGGCCGAAGCGCTGCTGGCGCGGATCGCCGAGCCGCTGCGCATCGCGGCCCGCGCCGGCGCGGTGGTCAGGGGCCCGGCCGCCCACCCCAGCGGCGTGGACGGGATCACCGTGGGCGTCGTCGCCTAACGGGCAGTTCGGCTGGTACAGCGCGAGTAGCCCCCGGGCGGGTGCGCGAGAATATCCCGATGCGGACGATCGCACTGGAAGAGCACTTCTGGACGGCCGGCCTCGCGGCGGCGCCCGGCACCGGCCCGATGGCCGCCTGGGGCCAGCAGATCGACGACCGGCTCCGGGACCTTGCGTCGGGGCGGCTGGCCGACATGGACGCCAACGGCATCGACCTGCAGGTCATCTCGCACGTCGCCCCGGCCGCGCAGGGGCTGGAGGGCGCAGAGGGCCTGGCTCGCGCCCGTGAGGCCAACGACCTGCTCGCCGCGGCAGTGCGGGCGAACCCCGGCCGGTTCGCCGGCTTCGCGACGCTGCCCACGGCGGACCCGCACGCGGCGGCCGACGAACTGCAGCGGGCCACCGGTGAACTCGGCTTCGTCGGCGGCCTGGTCAACAGCACCCTCGGCTCTAACGGCGCGTTCCTCGACGACGCCAGGTTCGAGCCGCTGCTCGACCGATTCGAGCGGCTCGGCCTGCCGCTGTACCTGCATCCTGCGCCGCCCTCTGCGGCCCTGCGCGAGGTGCTCTACGGCGGGCTGCCGCCGGCCGTGGCCGCCCGGCTGGCCACCGGTGCCTGGGGCTGGCACGCCGAAGCGGGCCTGCACGTGCTGCGGATGGTCGCCACCGGGGTCTTCGACCGCCATCCGTCGCTCAGGATGATCATCGGCCACTGCGGCGAGATGCTGCCGTTCATGCTGGCCCGCATCGACGCGCTGCTGCGCCTGGACAGCCTGGCGCTCGCGCCTTCGGCGTACTTCCTGCGCAACATCTGGGTGACGACCAGCGGGCTGTTCAGCATCCCGCCCGTGATGTGCACCATCGGTGTGCTCGGCGTGGACCGGGTGCTGTTCAGCGTCGACTACCCGTTCGGGTCCAACGCGGCGGGCCGCGCCCTGCTCGATACGCTTCCGCTCAGCCCCGGCGACCTGGGCAAGATCGCCGGGGGCAACGCCGAGCGCGTGCTGGGCCTCGGGCCTCCGGACGGCGCGTGATTTACGTCACGTCGACGTTGTGAAAAGTTTGCGCTGGCAGAGGTATTTACGGCATAATGGTGTTGTGAAAAACGTGCGGTCAGCTGAGGGCCCGACCCGGGCTCAGGTCGCGCGGCTGATCCTCGAACTCGGGCCGTCGACCGCCGCCACGCTGGGCGGCCGGCTCGGGCTCACCCCGGCGGCCATCCGGCGCCATCTCGACAACCTGATCGCCGAAGGCCTGATCGAGACCAGGACCGCCAGGACCTACGGCAACCGCGGACGCGGCAGGCCAGCCAAGGTCTTCGTCATTACCGACGCCGGGCGGAGCGCCTTCGAGCACGCCTACGACGACCTGGCGACCAGCGCGCTGCGCTTCCTGGCCGAGACGGCCGGGCCTGAGGCGGTCGCCGAGTTCGCCCGCAGGCAGCTCGCCGACCTGGAGCGCAGGTACACCCCGGTGGTCGCCCAGCCGGAGCTCGCAGACCGGGTGCAGGCCCTGGCCGGTGCGCTGACCGCCGACGGCTACGCCGCGTCGGCCGGCCCGGCGCCCGCGATCGGCGCCGGCGGGCTGTCCGGTGAGCAGCTCTGCCAGCACCACTGCCCGGTGGCGCACGTGGCGGCCGAGTTCCCGCAGCTGTGCGAGGCGGAGACCGAAGCGTTCGGCAGGCTGCTCGGCACCCCCGTGCAGCGCCTGGCCACGATCGCGCACGGCGACGGCATCTGCACCACGCACGTCACGGGCCAGCCGGCTGGGAAGGCTGGCGCGGGGAAGGCCAGCACGGCCTCGGTAGTTGTACGACAGGGAAATTCCGGGCCGGCCGGGGAAGGCCGGGCCGCTTCCGATATCACCGCAGAGTCCGGAGGGCTCTTGACATGACCACCACGCAAGAACAGCTCGAAGGGCTGGGCACGTACAAGTTCGGCTGGGCCGACTCGGACGTGGCCGGCGCGGCCGCGCGCCGCGGCCTGTCCGAAGAGGTGGTCCGCGACATCTCGGCGCGGAAGAACGAGCCGGAGTGGATGCTCGACATACGGCTCAAGGGCCTGAAGTACTACGGCCGCAAGCCGCTGCCCACCTGGGGCGCCGACCTGTCCGATATCGACTTCGACAACATCAAGTACTTCGTCCGCTCCACCGAGAAGCAGGCCGCGAGCTGGGACGAGCTCCCCGCGGATATCAAGAGCACCTACGACAGGCTCGGCATCCCCGAGGCGGAAAAGCAGCGGCTAATCGCCGGAGTAGCGGCCCAGTATGAGTCCGAGGTCGTCTACCACAAGATCCGCGAGGACCTCGAGCAAAAGGGCGTCATTTTCCTCGACACGGACACCGCGCTCAAGGAGCAGCCGGACCTGTTCCGCGAGTATTTCGGCACGGTCATCCCGCCGGGCGACAACAAGTTCGCCGCGCTCAATACCGCGGTCTGGTCGGGCGGGAGTTTCATCTACGTGCCTAAGAACGTAAAGGTGGAAATCCCGCTGCAGGCCTATTTCCGGATCAACACCGAGAACATGGGCCAGTTCGAGCGCACCCTGATCATCGTCGACGAGGGCGCTTACGTCCATTACGTCGAAGGGTGCACCGCACCGATTTACAAGTCCGACTCGCTGCACTCCGCGGTGGTCGAGATCATCGTCAAGAAGGACGCGCGCTGCCGCTACACGACGATCCAGAACTGGAGCAATAACGTCTACAACCTGGTGACCAAGCGCGCTATCGCCCAGCAGGGCGCGACGATGGAGTGGATCGACGGCAACATCGGCTCCAAGGTGACGATGAAGTACCCGGCGGTCTACCTGATGGGCGAGCACGCGCGGGGCGAGACGCTCTCGGTCGCGTTCGCGGGCGAGGGCCAGCACCAGGACGCGGGCGCCAAGATGGTTCACTGCGCGCCGAACACCTCCTCGACGATCATCTCCAAGTCGGTGGCCAGGGCCGGCGGCCGGACTTCCTACCGCGGCCTGGTCAACGTGCAGGAGGGCGCCGCGCACTCCAAGTCCACGGTCAAGTGCGACGCGCTGCTGGTGGACACGGTCAGCCGCAGCGACACCTACCCGTACGTGGACGTCCGCGAGGACGACGTGGAGATGGGCCACGAGGCCACCGTGTCCAAGATCTCAGAAGAGCAGCTGTTCTACCTGATGAGCCGCGGCATGACCGAGGACGAGGCGATGGCCACGATCGTCCGCGGGTTCGTCGAGCCGATCGCCCGCGAGCTCCCCATGGAGTACGCGCTCGAACTGAACCGGCTGATCGAGCTGCAGATGGAGGGGGCGGTCGGCTGATGTCGGCTGGACTTCAGGGGGCCATCGAATCGGCTCCCGTTACCAGGCTGCACGAACGCAGCTCCTACGACCCAGCGGACTTCGGCGTGCCCACCGGCCGCGAGGAGGAGTGGCGGTTCACCCCGCTGCGCCGCCTGCGCGGGCTGCACGCCGCCGCCCCGCTTCCGGCCGCGCGGGTCCCGGTGGAAGTGCAGGTAGACCCGGCCCCGGAAGTAAAGGCCTTTATGGCCGAACGATCAGTGGCTCACGCCGGCACGACCTTCACCCCGTCCGACCGGGTGAGCGCCAGGGCCTACGCGTCATTTGCCGAGGCGGCCGTGATCACGGTCCCGGCGCAGGCTGACGCCTCGCGGCCCACGGTGGTCACCGTGACGGGGCACGGCGCCGACGGCGCCGGGTACGGCCACCTGCTCGTGCAGGCCGAGCCGTACTCCCGGTCCGTGGTCGTGCTCGACTACCGCGGCAGCGCCACCTACGCGGACAACGTGGAGCTGGCGGTCGGCGACGGCGCGTCGCTGTCGCTGGTCAGCCTGTATGACTGGGCCGACGACACCGTGCACCTGTCGCACCACTACGCCACCATCGGCCGGGACGCCAGGCTCAGGCACGCCGCGGTCACGCTGGGCGGATCGGTGGTCCGGCTCGCCCCCTCGGTGCGCTACGACGGGCCAGGCGGCGACGCCGAGCTGACCGGGCTGTACTTCGCCGACGCGGGCCAGCACCTCGAGCACCGGCTGTTCGTCGACCACGACCAGCCGAACTGCCGCAGCCGCGTCACGTACAAGGGCGCCCTGCAGGGCGAGGACGCGCACGCGGTGTGGATCGGCGACGTGCTGATCAGGCCCGCGGCCACCGGCACGGACACCTACGAGTACAACAGGAACCTGGTGCTGACCGACGGCACCCGGGTCGACTCGGTGCCGAACCTGGAGATCCTCACCGGCGAGATCATCGGGGCCGGGCACGCCAGCGCCAGCGGCAGGCTCGAGGACCACCACCTGTTCTACCTGATGGCCCGCGGCATCCCGTACACCGAGGCCCGCCGGCTCGTCATCCGCGGGTTCTTCGGCCAGCTCATCGACACCATCGAGGTGCCCGAGCTGCGCGAGCGGATCGCTTCGGCGATCGAGGGCGAGCTGGAGAAGTCACTATGACCGAGACCCGTGTCTTTCTGCGGGCCTGCGCCCTGTCCGATCTGCCCGTCGAGGGCGTGATCGGCGTCGAGGTGGCGGGGGAGCCGGTGGCCATAGCTCGTGCCGAGGGCGAGGTCTACGCGATACGGGACGTGTGCTCGCACGCCGAGGTTCCGCTGTCCGAGGGCGAGATCTACGACCACACCGTCGAGTGCTGGCTGCACGGGTCGTGCTTCGACCTGCGCACCGGTGAGCCCACCGGGCTGCCCGCCACCGAGCCCGTCCCCGTCTATCCCGTCAAGATCGAAGGCGACGACGTCTACGTCGCCGTGACCAAGGAGTCATAGTGGCCACCCTCGAGATCCGCGACCTGCACGTCAGCGTGGAGGAGAGCCCCGGCGTACAGCGGGAGATCCTGCGCGGTGTCGACCTGACCGTGCGCGAGGGCGAAACGCACGCCCTCATGGGCCCCAACGGCTCCGGCAAGTCCACCCTGGCCTACGCGATCGCCGGGCATCCCAAGTACAAGGTCACCCAGGGCAGCGTGCGGCTGGACGGCGAGGATGTCCTGGGCATGAGCGTGGACGCGCGCGCCAGGGCCGGCCTGTTCCTGGCCATGCAGTACCCGGTCGAGGTGCCGGGCGTCTCGGTCTCGAACTTCCTGCGCACCGCGGTCACCGCGGTCCGGGGCGAGGCGCCCAAGCTGCGCAACTTCGTCAAGGAGCTGCGCGCCGCCATGGCGGCGCTGTCCATCGACCCCGCCTTCGCCGAGCGCAACCTGAACGAGGGGTTCTCCGGCGGGGAGAAGAAGCGGCACGAGATCCTGCAGCTCGAGCTGCTCAACCCCGAGATCGCGATCCTGGACGAGACGGACTCGGGCCTGGACGTCGACGCGCTCAAGGTCGTGTCGGAGGGCATCAACCGCTTCCGCGAGCAGCCGGGCCACGGGGTCCTGCTGATCACCCACTACACCCGGATCCTGCGCTACGTCCGGCCGGACTTCGTGCACGTGTTCGTGGGCGGGCGGATCGTCGACGAAGGCGGCCCTGAACTGGCCGACCTGCTGGAGGCCGAGGGGTACGAGCGCTTCGCCGAGGTCCCCGCGTGACCGCCGAGACGGCGCACCTGAACGTCGAGGCGATCCGGGCTGACTTCCCCGCGCTGGCCAGGACGGTGCGCAACGGCAACGAGCTGGTGTACCTGGACTCCGGGGCCACCTCGCAGAAGCCCGTCCAGGTGCTCGACGCCGAGCGGTCGTTCTACGAGCTGCACAACGGCGCCGCGCACCGCGGCACCCACCTGCTCGGCGAGGAGGCCACGGACGCGTACGAGGGCGCCAGGGACAAGGTCGCCGCGTTCATCGGGGCCCAGCCCGGCGAGGTCGTGTTCACCAAGAACGCCACCGAGGCCATCAACCTGGTCGCCTACGCGATGAGCAACGCGACGGCGACCGGTGCCCAGGGGTCCGAGCGGTTCCGCGTGCTTCCGGGCGACGAGATCCTGATCACCGAGATGGAGCATCACGCCAACCTGGTCCCCTGGCAGCAGCTGTGCGAGCGGACCGGCGGCACGCTGCGCTGGCTGAGCGTCACCGCGGACGGCCGGCTCGACCTGGACCGCCTGGACGACATGATCACCGGCCGGACCAAGCTTGTCGCGGTGACGCACCAGTCGAACGTCACGGGGACGATCCCGCCGGTGGCGGAGATCGCCAGGGCGGCGCACGAGAAGGGCGCGCTTGTGCTGGCCGATGCGGCCCAGTCGGTGCCGCACCAGCCGGTCGACGTGGCCGCGCTCGGCGTCGACTTCCTCGCCTTTTCCTCGCACAAGATGCTCGGGCCCTACGGGATCGGCGTCCTGGCCGGCCGCGCTGAGCTGCTCGAGGCGATGCCGCCGTTCCTGACGGGCGGGTCGATGATCGAGGTGGTGCGGATGGAGGGCAGCACGTTCCTGCCGCCCCCGCAGCGGTTCGAGCCCGGAGTCCCCGCCGTCGCCGAGGCGGCAGGCCTGGCCGCGGCCGTCGATTACCTCACCGGCCTGGGCATGGGCAACGTGGCGGCGCACGAGGAGTCGCTGACCGCGCACGCGCTCGACACCCTGCGCGAGATCAACGGCGTGCGCATCCTCGGGCCCGACACCACCAAGGACCGCGGCGGCGCCGTCGCGTTCGAGGTTCAGGGCGTCCACCCGCACGACGTCGGGCAGGTGCTCGACGAACTGGGCATCGCGGTCCGCACCGGGCACCACTGCGCCTGGCCGCTCCACCGCGCCCTGGGCGTGCCGGCCAGCACCCGGGCCACGTTCTACGTCTACAACACGCACGCCGAGGTAGACGCACTAGCCGAGGGCATCCGCTACGCCCAGCGCTTCTTCGGCGTGGAACGCTAGCTGGGATGACCGCACGAGCTTTCCGCGTTAGGAGGTGACGTGATGCAGCTGGAGTCGATGTACCAGGAGATCATCCTGGATCACTACCGCAACCCACATCACAAGGGGCTGCGGGAGCCGTTCGACGCAGAAGTGCATCACGTCAACCCGGTCTGCGGGGACGAGGTGACCCTGCGCGTCACCCTGAAGGACGTCGGCGGCGAGCCGGTGGTGGAGGATCTCTCCTACGACGCGCTCGGCTGCTCGATCAGCCAGGCCAGCGCGTCGGTGATGAGCGATCTGGTGATCGGCAGGCCGGTCGGCGAGGCCATGCGGATCAGCCAGGTGTTCCTCGAGCTCATGAAGTCGCGCGGCGCCGACGTGCCCGACGAAGACGTACTCGAGGACGCGATGGCGTTCTCGGGCGTATCCAAGTACCCGGCCAGGGTCAAGTGCGCGCTGCTGGCCTGGATGGCATGGAAGGACGCGACCGCGCAAGCCATGGAGGTAAGGCGATGACAGAGAACGCGACGACGCCGGACGCCGAGGTCGAGGCCGGCGAGCTTACGGCCGAGCAGGAGGACGTGCTCGAGGCGCTGCGGGACGTCGTCGACCCGGAACTCGGCATCAACGTGGTCGACCTCGGGCTGGTCTACGGCGTCGACGTCAGCGCCGACCGGGTGGCTACGATCGACATGACGCTGACCAGCGCGGCCTGCCCGCTCACCGACGTCATCGAGGAGCAGGCCGCCGAGGCGCTCGACGGGGTGGTGTCGGATTTCCGGATCAACTGGGTGTGGATGCCGCCGTGGGGCCCGGAGAGCATCACCGAGGACGGGCGCGAGCAGCTCCGCGCCCTCGGCTTCAATATCTAAGGACCCGATGTAGAACGGCTCCGCGTGAGCCGCCATCCACTCGTCCAGTTCATCGGGCTCGCCTTCGCCCGGGAACGTGACGTCGATGGGGAACTCCAGCTCGGGGGACGTGTCGACGGCCCACTCGATCGCGCTGATGACATCGAGTTGCGCCGCCTCGCTCGCCGGGTCGCGCAGCGTCACTGAGATGACCAGGCCCTCGCCCCGCCCGGGGACGGACAGCCACGCCCTGGACGCTTCCCGGACATCGGGAATGGAGCTGAGCGCGGCCCGCATCTCGGTGAGCAGCGCGACCAGGTCGACCATCGGTTGGCCGATCCGGATCTGGCGGTTATCGCTGTCGGCCAGGTAACCGACGCCGTCCGGGTAGATGGGGATGCTGGCCGGGGTTCCCGGGTTCAGCGCGATGCCCACTCCGGCGGGCAGCAGCCGGGCCAGGTCGGCCGCCGGGACGACGATGTGCGGCGTGGCCGCCGACCGGCCCCGGCCTGGCTGCGGCTGAGCGTCCTCCTCAGGCTGGCGCGAGGCGGGCACCCGCCGCCCGAGGGAACTGCCGCCCTCCTTGTTCCAGGCCGCCAGTTCTTGCGCGGAGGTGAACGCCGGGACGAATTCGGCCCCCCGGTAGGTGACGGTCGGCAGCGTTACGGCCGAGCCGTCGGTCACCGGCCGGTCGTCATCGGGAAGCGGGAGCCAGAGCCTGCCCCGGCTAAGCTCGTCCAGCAGGTCAGTCACCCGGGCGGGGTCCTCGGCGGCGCCCGCCAGGGCGTGCTCGATCGCGGCGGGAGCCGCGAAGTTCCCCGGGCCGGTGCCCGGCTGCGCGTTCCCGGGCGCGCCCCGCTGTCCCCAGGTGACGCCGTTGGGCCGGATGATGGTGCCGCCTTGGGAGGCGGAGCCGGGATCGAGAGGAGTCGTCGGGTTCATTGACCTGTCCTGTCCTGCACGGGGGTTGGATAGGGGATGAGGCGGGGGGACCAATACTACGGATAGTAAGTGGATGAAGGCAGTGTGTAATGAAGAATCCTGCCGCCGGCGGCGGCCGCTGGGTGGAAGTTCCGCCAGAACGCCTAGTGACCTGGATCATGTCGTTCACGCAGCGTCACGGAGACACCACCACTCGATGGCCCTCGCCCGGTGACGACGGGGCCGTCGTGACCTTCACGGCCGTGGACGGGTCCGCGGCCGAGTGCCATGTGCCGTTCCCGCCACTGCGAGGCGGACCCGCCGGGCAGACCGCGACCAAGTGCGATGCGCGGGCGGCCGGCGAGGAGGGCGCGGCCGGACCCGATGCGGCGGCGGCCGCCGAGGCGATCCTGGCGCACGCGATGGCGGACCGCACCGTCGGCGTCCTGCTGGTCCGCCTGGGCGGCTACGCGGTCGGCGTCTTCACCGGCTCGCCGCCGCGCCTGGCAAGCTCGAAGGTCGGCCGCAGGCTGGTACACGGCCGGAGCGCGGCGGGCGGCTGGTCCCAGCACCGATTCGCCAGGCGCAGGGAGAACCAGGCCGCGGCAGCGCTCCGGGCGGCCGCGGACGCCGCGGCCGGGATCTTCGGCCCGTACGGTGCCGGCGGCCTGGACGCGGTGGTGCTCGGGGGGGACAAGCGGTCCCTCGCCGGGTTGCGCGACGATGCGCGGCTGGCGCCTTACCTGGACCGCGCGACGAACCGCTTCCTCACCGTGCCCGATCCGAACCCGGCCGTCCTGCGGGACATACCGTCGTCCTACCTGGCCATCCGCGTCCGCCTGACCGAGCCGGAACCCGATAGCCCGCGGGGAGCAGGTCACGTACAATAGGTGCGTGCTGCCGATCACGGACTGAGGACACCTTCCAGGGGAGAAGTCTGTCCGTTTTCCGTCCGTCTTTCAGGAGCAGCTAATCATGATCGTCGCAACCGATATCGAACTGCGGGCTGGTGCGCGCCTGCTCCTTGAGAGCGCGTCGTTCCAGGTCGCCGCGGGGGACCGGATCGGCCTGGTGGGCCGGAACGGCGCCGGGAAGACCACGCTGGCCAAGGTCCTGGCCGGTGAGGCTCAGCCGGCCGCCGGCTCGGTCCGCCGCAGTGGCACGGTGGGGTACCTGCCCCAGGACCCGCGCACCGGGGACCTTGAGGTGCTGGCCATCGACCGTGTGCTCTCGGCCCGCGGGCTCGACCAGCTCAGGGCCGACCTGCGCGCGGCGGAGGCGCGGATGGCCGACGCCGATGCCGGAGCCGCGGCCGCCGCCATCCGCACGTACGCCAGGCTGGAAGAACGGCTCGCCGTGCTCGGCGGTTACGCGGCCGAAGCACAGGCCGCCTCGATCACCGCCAGTCTCGGCCTGCCGGACCGGGTGCTGCACCAGCCGCTGGGCACCCTGTCGGGCGGCCAGCGGCGGCGAGTAGAACTGGCCCGGATCCTGTTCGGCGGTTCCGACACGATGCTGCTCGACGAGCCGACCAACCACCTCGACGCCGATTCCGTGGCCTGGCTCCGTGATCACCTCAAGGGGTACCGCGGCGGGCTGGTCGTGATCAGCCACGACGTAGCCCTGCTGGCCGATGTGGTGAACAAGGTCTTCTACCTGGACGCGCAGCGGGCCTGCCTGGACACCTACAACCTGGGCTGGCGCGCTTACCTGCAGCAGCGCGAGACCGACGAGCGCCGGCGCAGGCGGGAGCGGGTGAACGCCGGCCGGCAGGCCGGCGCCCTGCTGGCGCAGGCCGACAAGATGCGGGCCAAGGCGACCAAGGCCAGGGCGGCGCAGAACATGCAGCGCCGGGCCGAGCGGATGCTGGCCGGGGTCGAGCAGGAGCGGAGAGCGGACCGGGTGGCCAGGCTCCGCTTCCCGGTTCCCGCGCCCTGCGGCCGGACCCCGCTCGCCGCCACTGCCCTCTCCAAGTCGTACGGGTCGACCGAGGTGTTCTCCGGCGTGGACGTGGCGGTCGACCGCGGCAGCCGGGTGGTCGTGCTCGGGCTCAACGGGGCGGGCAAGACAACTCTGCTCCGGCTCCTCGCCGGGCTGGAAACCCCGGATACGGGAGAAGTCGCGCCAGGACACGGCCTGCGCCTCGGATATTACGCCCAGGAGCATGAAACGCTGCAAACTGAACGCACTGTCCTGGAGCACATGCGGACCGCCGCGCCAGAGCTTACCGAATCACAGCAGCGCACCGTTCTCGGCTCATTCCTGTTCAGCGGGGACGATGTGGAAAAACCTGCCGGCGTGCTTTCCGGCGGCGAGAAGACGCGGCTGGCCCTGGCCCTTCTGGTCGTATCCGGTGCCAACGTGCTGCTTCTCGACGAACCGACGAACAACCTCGATCCGGCCAGCCGTGAAGAGGTTCTCAGCGCACTGAGAGGCTTCCGCGGCGCGATAGTGCTTGTGACTCATGATGAAGGTGCGGTGGAAGCGCTTTCGCCAGAACGCGTTATCGTGCTGCCGGACGGCGTGGAAGACGCGTGGAGCGAGGATTTCGCAGATCTCGTCGCACTCGCCTAGTCCCCGCGTAAAAATACGTAATCATTTGCCGCCATGTGGGTGGTCAATCCAGCGGCCATGCATGATCATTGCGAAGGGGGATGTGTAACTCACTGGTGACTGCAGCTAACAGGAGGTACATGTGGCCGAGACCCTCAAGAAAGGCACGCGGGTGACCGGCGTGGATCGCAGCAAGCTGGCCACGCTCCTCGGCAGGAGGTATGACTCCGGGGAGAGTATTCGTTCACTGGCGGCCTCGACAGGAAGGTCCTACGGCTTCGTCCACCGGATCCTGAAGGAGACCGGAGTGACGTTGCGCGGGCGTGGTGGCGCCACCCGCAATGGCAAGGCAAAGGTAAAGCGCTAAAAACCACGCCCAGGCGGTGCCGGCCCGGAGCACGGAAGCCAGGAACCTGACCATTCCGTGCCGCAGGGACCCCGCCCGACCGCCGCCTCGGAGTTCGCTGCTAGCTGATAACGTTCTCGCCTGGCGCGGGAACGAATTGCGACCCACGGGGGGTTTCCTTGGTCATGTATGGTCGCGGGGCCGGCGGTCCCATGCCGATGATGCGGGGCTTCCGGATGGACCCCAGCGTCACCAAGCAGAAGCTCAAGCCGGGCACGGTTCGCCGGATCGCTAGCTACGCCCGGCCTTACCGCATAACCCTGATCCTGTTCCTCTTCGTCACCGCGATCGACGCGGTGATTACCGTCGTTAACCCGCTGCTGCTGCGGGAGATCATCGACCACGGCATCCTGGCCCGCAACGACCGGCTCGTCATCCTGATCGCGCTCGCGGTCGCGGCGGTCGCGATCTTCGACGCGGGGCTCGGCTTCGTGATCCGCTTCTTCTCCGCCCGGATCGGCGAGGGCCTGATCTACGACCTGCGCACCCAGGTGTTCGACCACGTGCAGCGGCAGCCGATCGCTTTCTTCACCCGGGCGCAGACGGGATCGCTGGTCAGCCGGCTCGACGGGGACGTCGTCGGCGCGCAGCAGGCCATCACCTCCACCCTGTCCGGCGTGATCTCCAACGTGCTGAGCCTGATCGTCATCCTGATTACCTTGTTCTACCTGTCCTGGCTGGTCAGCCTCATCGCCGTGCTCATGATCCCGCTGTTCATCCTGCCGGCCAGGCTGGTCGGCCGCAGGCTGCAGCGTCTCACCCGCGAGTCGATGATGCTCAACGCCGAGATGGGCTCGACCATGACCGAGCGCTTCAACGTGGCGGGCGCGATGCTCGTCAAGCTGTTCGGCCGCCCGCGCGACGAATCCACGGTGTTCTCCGGCCGGGCCGCCCGGGTCCGCGACATCGGCATCGTCCAGTCGATGTACGGCCAGGTGTTCTTTATCACGCTCACCCTGTTCACCTCGCTGGTGACGGCCCTGGTCTACGGCCTCGGCGGTAGCCTGGTCGTCTCGGGCGCCTTCCAGATCGGCACGCTCGTCGCCCTCACCACGCTGCTCAGCCGGGTCTACGGCCCGATCACGTCGCTGTCCAACGTGCAGATCAGCGTGATGACCGCCCTGGTCAGCTTCGACCGGGTATTCGAGGTGCTCGACCTGAAGCCGCTGGTCGACGACCGGCCGGGCGCGGTCGTCCTGCCTGCCAAGGTGCCCGCTGATGGCCCTGGGGACCTAGCGGACGAGGTCGCCCCGGACATCGAGTTCGACCACGTGTCGTTCCGGTACCCGACGGCGTCCGAGGTGTCGCTGGCGTCGCTGGAGTCGATCGCGCTTCCCCAGCCCGAGCGCGCGGGGTCGGCCGCCGGGGTCCTGCACGACGTGAGCTTCCGCGCGCCGTCCGGCCAGCTGACCGCGCTGGTCGGTCCCTCGGGCGCGGGCAAGACGACGATCACCGCGCTGGCCGCACGGCTGTACGACCCGAACGACGGGACCGTACGGATCGGCGGGCACAACATCAGGGACGTCACGCTCGACTCGCTGCACGAGGTGGTCGGCGTGGTCACCCAGGACGCGCACCTGTTCCACGACACCATCCGGGCCAACCTCTTGTACGCCAAGCCTTCCGCCACCGAACTCGAGCTCATCGAGGCGTGCGAGGCCGCCCAGATCTGGGACCTGATCGGCAGCCTGCCCGACGGACTGGACACCGTAGTGGGGGACCGGGGCTACCGGCTGTCCGGAGGCGAGAAGCAGCGCGTGGCGCTGGCCAGGCTGCTCCTGAAGGCCCCGACCGTCGTCGTGCTGGACGAGGCGACCGCCCACCTGGATTCGGAGTCCGAGGTGGCCGTGCAGCGGGCGCTGAAGACGGCCCTCGCGGGCCGGACGTCGCTGGTGATCGCGCACCGGCTGTCCACGATCAGGGAAGCCGACCAGATCCTGGTCGTCGACGACGGCCGGATCGTCGAGCACGGCACCCACGCCGAGCTCCTGGACGCCGGCGGCCTTTACGCGGACCTGTACCACACCCAGTTCGCCGGCCAGGCGGCCTGAGCCGGGCCGCGCGTAGGGCCGCGGACTGTGCTCAGCGGTATCCGACGGCCTGGCGGGCGTACAGCTCGGCTAGGCGCCGCCGATCTCCATCGCATCGGGGCGGCTCACGGCGGGGCTGGGCTGGTTGCGCTGAAGGGGAAGGTGCGGCGAGATGACCATGGTGACCTGGGCCAGGCACGGCGAGAACCTCGCCAACGTGACCAGGACGTTGTCGTTCCGGGTCTACGACGAGCCGCTTACCGAACGAGGCCGCCAGCAGGCCAGGGACCTCGCCGCGCGCCTTGCCGCCGGGCCGGCCCCGGACCGGATCGTCTGCTCACCGCTGCGCCGGGCAGCCGAGACGGCCGCGATCCTGGCCGAGGCCCTCGGAACGGCGGATGCCACTGCGGACGAGAATCTCCGGGAAGTCAACGTCGGCTCACTAGACGGACGTAACGACGAGCGCTCCTGGGACACGTACAACAACGTGCTGGAGGCGTGGCGCCACGGCAAGTACGCCGCCCGGTTCCCGGGCGGCGAGGACTGCGCCGGCCTTGCCGCCCGGCTCCGCACCGCATTCACGGCGATGACCGGGCCGGGCGACGATCAGGTTCTCGTCGTAGCCCACGGGGCGAACATCCGGGCCGCCCTCCCGCTGCTCGCGGCGGTGCCGGACCCCGGGCGGGACCTGCCCACCGGCGGTACCGCCCGCTTCGTCACGTCCCCGGGCGACGCGGGCGTCAGGCTCTGCCTGGTCTCCTGGGCTAGCTAGCCGCATTCAGAGTGAACGGCGGGCCCGCCATGCTACCTACCGCCGGTGAGGCTTGGCTCTACTGGATGACAGCTATGTGGCTTAGCATGCTTATGTTGAAGATGCGTATATTGTTGTTAGTGAGTCCACAGAGGACCCTGTGGAGACTTTCCCGCGCACCCTGGAGGGTCTCGTCAATGCGTTGGGGCGCGCGGCGTGGCTGTCCCTTGAGGGCGCGCCGCGGCGGTTGATGGCGGGAGATCGGGTGATCCGCCGGTTCGAGGGCGGCAGCGAGGGCTGATGACCCTGCGGGGCCGACGGAGGGCCAGCAGGGGGCGGGGGGGAGGGTCAGGAGGGGCGAGGGAAGGTAGGAGGGGAGCAAGGAGGAGCCCGGCCAGCAAGTGACCGGGCTTCTCCTTGTGTGCCGGCTCAGGCTAGACGGGCTCTCCCCCGCCAACTGGCCTGCTTAGCGGTACCCGGCGGCCTGGAGGGCGTAGAGCTCGGCGTAGACCCCGCCGCGCTCGATCAGGGCCTGGTGATCGCCTGATTCAGCGACGCGCCCGTCCTCCAGGACGATGATCTGGTGGGCCATGTGGACGGTACCGAAGCGATGCGAGACGAGGACGGTGATCGTCCCTCCGGCGGAGTCAAGCGCCGCTTCGGCGTAGCTGGCGAACAACGCGGCCTCGCTCGGGGCGTCCAGGCTGGCGGTGGGCTCATCGAGCACGACGAGCAGCGGCCGCTCCCGCATCAGCCCGCGGGCCAGGGCCAGCCGCTGCCACTGGCCTCCGGACAGCGCCCGCCCGCCGATATAGGGGCCGAGCAGGGTGTCAAGGTACAGGGCGCCCGCGCCCGGCGTCCCGTCCCCTGGTGTCCCGGACGATCTGTTACCCGCCTCGACCAGGTCGCCTGCGCCGGCCCGGCGGATCGCGCCGAGCAGTGCGGCCCGGTCGTCGATACGCGGCAGGTCGCCCGCCCCCACGCCGTCGCCGAGGGACATGGAGAACCGGACGAAGTCCTGGTACGCGCCGGTCGTGGCCGCGCGCCAACGCTCGGGATCGATCCCGGCCAGATCGCGCCCGTCGACCGTGATCTGGCCGGAGGTCGGGTGGTACATGCCGGTCAGGAGCTTGATCAGGGTTGACTTGCCCGCGCCGTTCTCTCCCACCACGGCGACGGTCGTGCCGGCGCGCAGCGTCAGGCAGATGTCGTGGAGCACCGGCGTGTCCTGGCCCGGATACGTGAAGCCCACGTGGTCGAAGCGGATGCCGTCGGTCAGCTCGGCCGGCGCGGGGCCGCCCGTTCCCCGTTTCAGGCTCGCCACGTAATCCTCTAGCCACAGCAACCGGTCCGCCGTGGTGGCCGCGATGGCGAACGAGCCGGCGGTCGAGCTGGCCCCGGACACCTGACGCTGGGCGCGGCGCAGCAGGCTGACCACCTCGACGACGGCGCCGGGGGACGCCGCGCCGTGCGCGGCCCGCAGCACGAGCGCCACGATCGCGGCGCCGAAGCCCGCCGCGTACAAGATCCATCCCGACGCTTCCCACAGCGCCCCCACGCGAGCCGCGCGCAGGGCGCCGGAATTGATCTCGTCGCCCAGCCGGGCGTGCCTGGCCAGCAGCCCGTCGGTGGCGCCGAAGGTGCGCAGTTCCCTGGCCGGCGCGGCAGTGGACGCCAGCGAGAACAGCTGGTCAAGCAGCCGCCTGCGGTCGGCGAGGTCGTCATCGGACCGCTTCTGTACCGAGGCCGCCTTCCGGTCAGCCAGGGCGGGCGCGATCGCGAGCAGCGGCACCACGATCAGCGGCGGCCAGACCAGGGCCAGCAGCACGGCCACGCCGACGAACGTGATCGCGGAACTCATCATGCCCAGGGTCTGGGCCGGGGCGCCCGCGAGGTTCCTGCGACGTTCCCTGAGTGTCTCGATCTCGGCCAGGTAGTCGGGCCGCTCGTAGTGCTCAAGGAACGGCGCGTCGCTGGTCAGGCCGCCGATACGCGCGCCCAGGCCCAGGTTGCCCAGGTCGGTCAGCTTGGCGTTGAGGGCGCCGCTAATCAGCCGCAGCACCCACCAACCCGGGAAGGCGATGGCGGTGATGATCAAGCCCGCCACGATGCGGCCCGGGTGGTGCGCGGCCGCACCGTCCACCATGGCGCGGAAGCCGACCGGGTAGGCCAGCGAGAGCACCGACCAGCCGAGCGCGGCCAGCACGCACTCGGTGGCCAGCAGCGGAGCGGCCCGAAATGGCGTGCCGAACAGGATGTCCGCCCGGCGCAGCCGGCGGGACAGCCTGCCTAGCGGTCGGCGCCGCTCGCGCTCAGCCACGTGACCTGCCCTCCGGGGTGTCCGGCTCAGCCTCGGCGAACCGGGCGGCCTGCATGGCGAACATCTCGGCGTAGCTGCCGCCCGCCGCGACAAGGTCCTCGTGGCGGCCGAGCTCGGTGATGCGCCCCTGGTCGAGCACCGCGATCTGGTCGGCGCGCCGGACGGTGGCGAACCGGTGCGAGATGACCATCGTGGTCAGGCCCGAGGTCAGCTCGAGGAACCTGGTGTAGAAGGAGGCCTCGGCCCGGACGTCGAGGTGCGCGGTCGGCTCGTCGAGGATCAGGACCCGGGCGCCCCTCGCCGCCGCGTAGAGCGCGCGGGCCAGCGCGATCCGCTGCCACTGCCCGCCGGACAGGTCAGTGCCGCGGCGGTAGCCGGGCGCGCAGATCGTGTCCCACCCGTGCGGCAGCGCACCCACGAAGTCAAGCGCGCCCGCCTGGGCCGCGGCCCGCTCCAGCGCGGCCTCATCGAAATCGTCGCTCAGGCCCTCACCGGTCAGGTCGCAGAAGGCGACGTTCTCCCTCGCGCTCAGCGGGTAGCGGCCGAAGTCCTGGTTGACCACGGCCACCTGGCGCTGCCAGGAACGGGTGTCGAGGTCTCGCAGGTCGATCCCGTCCACGGTGATCCGCCCTGCGGACGGCTCGCGCAGCCTGGCGAGCAGGGTGACCAGCGTGGTCTTGCCCGCGCCGTTCGCTCCCACCAGGGCGAGCGACCGCCCGGCCGGCAGCTCGAGGTCCAGTCCCTGGCATACGGCGCCGCTGCCACCCGGATAGCGGTAGGTGACCGAGTCGAACCGGATGCTCGCGCCAGGAAGCCCGGCCGCGCCGGCCCTGCCGTCTTCCTCCGGGCTTGGGCCGGCTCCCTGCGGGCCTGGCCTGAGCCGGCGGATCAGGTCGTCAAGGTCCGGCACCGCCGCGAGCATCTGCTCGAGCCCCACGTCGGCGGCGCTTACCCCGCCGACCTGCATGGTGGTGGGGAGCATCGGCAGCATGACCGCGACCGTGGCTAGGCCTACGTCGCGGTGCCAGGCCGCGAGGGCCAGGATGCCTGCCCCGGCCGTGTACATCGCCGCGACCGCGACCGCGGACAGCAGGGCCCGGTTCCTGAAGTGGCGCATCTGCCGCCACGAGGGCTCCATGCCGGTGAGGAATTTGTCGCGGTACCGGCCCAGGATCCAGCGGCCGAGCCCGAAGACGCGTACTTCCTTCGCGAATTCGGGCCGGTAGGAGCAGCCCAGGTAGTACCAGCTGTGCCGCAGCTCCGCCGTCGCCCGCCGGACCAGTGTGGCGCGCTCGGCCAGCCGCCGGCGCAACGGCGGCCTGAGCACGGACCAGCCGACGAGGAAGAGCAACCCGATGTACCAGCGGAACGAGGCGAGCACCACGCAGGCGATGAACCCGCTGAGCCGGTCGCCGAAGGCACTGGCCAGCGCCATCGGCGCGTCGGCGGGCCGGGAGGTGGACAGTTCCCCGCTGGCCGACGCGAGCTGGTCGAGGATCGCGGAGTCTTCCAGGTGCTCGATGCCCGCGGGAGCGCAGACGGCGCGGGCCAGGCGGCGCTGCATTCCGGTGGACATCACCGCTGAGCAGTGCGCCGACAGTAGAGCCTCGGCCGGGCTGCGCAGTAGCGACAGCGCGTACGCGGCGGTGCCGATCGCGAGGCCGATCAGCAGGCTGTGCCCGCTCGGGGAGCCGAGCCCGTGCGCGACCGCCTGGGGTATGCGGCCCACCGCCAAGCCGAGGGCAACCAGCGCCAGGATGGGCAGGAACCCGTCGGCCAGCACGTACCCGCCCATGACGATGGTCAGCGCCGGGCTCGTCTCCCACATCAGCCGGAGCACCCGGCACCGGGGCGAGGCGGCCAGCCGATGCGAGAGAGCATCCGGCGCCGCGCGTGCCGCCAGGGTCCGCGCCGCCGGGCCCAACCCCCACCCCCTCGCCCGGTCCTTGATCAATCCCCGTACCCGTACCATGATTAACTCCAAAACTGACTGGAATCAGTATTGGTACTAAGATCGTGTCGGGACTCAGCCTAACCAGTGATCAGGCCGGAGGTGAAATGAATTCCGGACCTCGCGCCGTCCCACGGCAGCGCCGCGCCGCCGCCACCCGGCGCCGGCTGTACGAGGCGGCCATGGCCGAATACTCCAGGGCCGGGCTCGAGGCGGCCCGCGTCGAGGACATCGTGGCGGCCGCGGGCGTGAGCTGGGGGACGTTCTTCCATTACTTCCCGGCCAAGGAGGACGTGCTGCTCGACGCGGCCGCCGAGGTCTGCCGGGCCTACGCCGTCGCGGTGCGGTCCGGTCTGGACGACGGGGCCGACACCGAGTCGATTCTCGCCGAGGCGTTCAGCGCGATGTTCCGCGCCGCGTTCCAGGTCACCCCGTCGGCCGCGCTGCACGGCAAGCTGCTCATGTACGTCCTTGGTCATCCGGGGCGCCTGACCGAGTTCCTCGGCGAGGACGTTGCGCCGCCGATGGCCGCGACCACGGCGGTACTGGCGCAGGGCCAGTTCCGCGGGGAGATCCGCACCGACGAGCCGGCCGAGTCGCTCGCGGTCATCGTCCTGTACGCCGTGCTGTTCAGCGCGCGCCGCAGCGCGACGATCGGCCGGCCGCCCGGCTCGACCCCGCTCGGTCGCCTGGCCCTGTCGGTCACCGTGCGCGGCATGCGCCCCGTTACGCCTTAGCCCTCGCCGTGGTCCGGGGCCGGGGCCGCGCACCCGCTGACCGTCGCCGCCGTCGTGATCGCCGCGGCCGTCATCGGGGTGGTGACGGCAGCGCTGATCGCCGGCACGCGGCATCAGGGCCGGGGACGAGGTCACCGTGCAGATCGCCGGCTACGGCTCCGGGCACCCGGTGGCGACCAGCATCCAGGACCCGCCCGCAGGCTTCCCGTGATCGGTGGCCGACCGGCTCGGTTACCCGTAGCCCAGGCGGCGGAGTTCGGTCCCGGCGACCTTCTCTATCTCGGCGGTCTGCTTCTCTGTCAGCGTGTCCCGGCTCCCGGGAGACGGGCGGGAGCGGGCGCGGTGCTTGCTCGCGCGGGCCTCGTTGCGGATCTCGGCCGTCGGCACCGTGGTCCCCGCGAAGCGGGAGAGCTCATCGACGGCGTCTTCTGGCTTGCTCACCAGGTCCTCGTACCGGATCGTCTTGAGCTGGTCGGCCGGCAGGCTCTGGTGCAGCCTCGCGGCCAGGCGCACGGACCAGCGCCAGCGCAGCGTACACCGGCCCGCGGGCGTCAGCTTGGGCCAGAGCTCGCGGTCAGCGTCGGATTCGATGCCGAAGAACGGGTTGGGAAACTCGGTGTCCACGTTGACGAAGCTCGGCCTGTACCAGGACATGACCACGGAATCGGCGAGCATCCCGGCCACCGCGTCGCGGCCGTCCCTGACGACCTGCACGATCCGCGCGTCGGGGAACGCGGCGGTGAGCGCTTCCGCGCAGTAGATGAGGTCCGGGCTCGCATCCCCGAATCGCTCGAGTTCTCGCAGCTCCACGCACGGGCCGATGGCGTCGGCGGGCAGGCCGGCGGCGGCGCGGCACTGCCGGGTGCATTCGAGGCAGCTGGCCGGGCTGACCTGCCAGCCCTGGGCGAGGGCGTCCCTGATGACCGTGGCGGCGGCCTGTGTCCGGCCCTGGTAGATGGACGGGCGCCTGGCGAAGGCGTAGACGACGCGCAGCACACTGGGCCGCCCGATCGTGACATGCAGGCCCGCGGACGCCTTCAGCGCGCGGCCGATGAGGTCCGCTCCCGAGTGCGGCGCGCCGATCACGAACAGCGGCCGCTGCACGCTGATGGAGTTGACGACCAGGATGTGACGGACGGCGGGCATCATCGCCTAGCCGGGTGGAGCGCGTTCACCACTGGCGGTCCTTGTCGGTCAGCCCGGCACGCTCCGCCGCTCGTCACGATGCATCCCGGTTCCACGCTGGTGCTCCTCGGAGTGGCTGCTCAGGTTGAGGGCCGTCTGCACGAGCGGGACATGGCTGAACGCCTGCGGCATGTTGCCGACGAGCCTGCCGTAACGAGGATCATACTCCTCACTCAGCAGGCCGACATCGTTACGCACAGCGAGTAGCCGTTCGAACAGCGCGATCGCCTCATCCCGGTGGCCGCTCAGCTCCAGGGCGTTGGCCAGCCAGAAACTGCAGGCCAGGAACGCGCCCTCCGATCCGGCGAGGCCATCGACCGCCGACGCGCCGTCGGCCGGCAGCTCGTACCTGCGCAGGAAGCCGTCCTGCACCAGGTCCCGCTGCAGCACCCGCATCGTTGATACCACCCGGGGGTCGTCGGCGGGCAGGAAGCCGACATCGGAGATCAGCAGCGCCGAGGCGTCGAGCTCGTTGGCGCCGTAGTACTGGACGAACGCTCCGCGCTCGGCGTTATAGCCGCATCTGCACACCTCCTGCTTGATCTGGTCGCTGGTAGCCCGCCACCTGGCGGCCAGGTCCGCCTCACCGGCGTCATCCGCCTTGTCCGCCGCGCGGTCGAAGGCGACCCAGGCCATCACCTTGGAATGCACGAAGTGGCGCCGGGGCCCGCGCACCTCCCACAGCCCTTCGTCAGGCTCCGCCCAGTGCTGTTCGAGGAACCGCAGCAGCGAGCGCTGCAGCGACCAGGTGTGCTGGTCGTCGTGCAGCCCGGACTTGCAGCTGAGCTGCAGCGCGTCGATGACCTCGCCGTACACGTCGAGCTGGAGCTGGCCCGCCGCCGCGTTCCCGATCCGGACCGGCGTTGATCCCTCGTATCCCGGCAGCCAGTCCGCCTCCCACTCGGCCAGCCGGCGTTCACCGGCCACGCCGTACATGATCTGGATGTCTTCGGGGTCCCCGGCGATCGCCCGGCCCAGCCACAGCCGCCAGGCCTTGGCCTCGTCGGTGTACCCGGTGCGCAGCAGGGCCTCGAGGGTGATGGTGGCGTCGCGCAGCCAGCAGTACCGGTAGTCCCAGTTGCGCACCCCGCCGATGTCCTCGGGCAGCGAGGTGGTGGCTGCGGCGACGATGCCGCCGGTGGGCTGGTAGGTAAGCGCCTTCAGGGTGATCAGCGACCGGATCACCGCATCACGGTAGGTCCCCTGGTACGTGCAGCGCGACACCCACTCGTCCCAGAACGTCCTGGTCTCTTCCAGCGCCTGCACGGCATCCGCGCGGGGCGCCTCGCCGTGGTGCGAGGGCATGTAGGTCAGCACGAAGGGAACGACCTCACCGGCGGTGACCCGGAACGTGGCGCCGTGCGCCATCTCGCGCGCGGTCAGGCTCACCGGGGTCCGGAGCCAGATCGCGTCCGGGCCTGCGGTGGCCCTGATCCCGGCTCCGTTCCTGGTGACCCAGGGCACGATCGAGCCGTATCCGAACCGCAGCGTCAGCGTCATGGCCATCTCGACGCTCCCGCTCACGCCCGACACGATGCGGATGAGCGCGGGCGGTTCGCGGTCCCCGCGCGGCGGCATGAAGTCGGTCACGCGGACGACCCCGTCCGCGGTTTCCCACCGCGTCTCCAGGATCAGCGTGTCACCGGCGTACCGCCGGCTGGCCGCGCCGGCGCCGGCAGGCGTCTCGGCGCTGGCTTCGGGCGCGATCCGCCAGTGGCCGTGGTCCTGCGTGCCGAGCAGCGCGGCGAAGCACGCTTCGGAGTCAAAGCGCGGCAGGCAGAGCCAGTCCACCGAACCGTCCCTGGAAATCAGCGCGCTCGACTGCATGTCACCGACGATGGCGTAGTCCTCGATCCGCCCAGCCACATCGCCTCCTGCTCGGGACCCCCCTGCCGATACCGTACTAGGCGCGGGCGGGCCGTAGGCTGGCATCATGCGCGCACTACCGGATGTAGTCGGCGGCGGAGCCCGCCGGCTGCTCGTGGCGGGGCTGGCGCTGGCCACGTTGACCGCGGTGGCCGGATGCGCGCAGTTCGACTCCGCACTCGGGCAGCAGCAGGCCGTGGTGACCTTCCGCGAAGGGACGACGCCCGCGCAATGGCTGGCCGTCCGCGCGGCCTGCGCCAAGCCGCCGGCGGTGGTGCCGCAGCCGGTGCCGTCCGACCTCAACGTTCCGTACGCGACCCAGCAGCTGACCTACCAGACCACCAACGCGTCCGACGCCGACGTGGCGATACTGGAAGTCTGCCTGGCCAAGTACCCCGCGGTGGCCGGCGTCACGCTGCAGGACTCCAGCGACGAGGGCAATTAACCGGCCCGTCCGCTACGAGCCTGCTTGAAAACCGGGTGGCTTATGCCTGGGCTCCGCCGGCGGGTCGGGTTTCGGGCGAGGCCGCGGGTCGGGATGGGTCATGGCTCAGCCGCGCAGGTGTCGTGGTGGATGCGCACGATGGGCGCGTCGCGTCGCAGCGGGGGAACGTGACGGGCGGCGTCCGTGCCGGCTGGCGGCCGCGTGATCAGGCGTCCGGCTTGTCTAGCCCTTGCCGCAGCGTGCGGGCGGTGTCCGGGCCGATGGTGGGGTGGGACTGGATGTCGAGCACGGCCAGGACGACGCGCCGGTCTCCTTCGGGCGAGAGGATGTCGGTGCCAATGCTGCGCGAGATGTGCGCCTGGAATGCGGGGATGCCCAGGGCCATGGCGACCGTGAGTGCCGCGCGGGTCCGCAGGTCCGCGACCGGGGGGTCCGGCCGCTGCTTGTCGATCCGCTCCAGGAATTGCTCGGTCATCGCCACCATTTCGTCGAAGATCTGCGCGGCGGCCTCGGATTCGTCGATCAGCGCTCGGGCCAGGTAGCGCTGGTACGGGTGCAGCGGGTCCCGGGCCTCGGCGAAGGCCTTGGAGTCATTCAGTCCCTCCTCCGTCATCGCCTGTTCGACATAGGCGTGCAGCGTCTCGAGCGCGTAAGCGTCGCACGCCTTGCGCAGTTCATCCTTGGAACCGAAGTGGTGGCGCACTAGTCCTGCCGATACGCCCGCGGCGCGTGCGATGTCCCGGATCGTGGCCCGGTCGAACCCGTACTCGGTGAAGTACCGCAGCGCCGCGTTCCTGATCCGGGCACGGGCCGTCAGGTCCTCGAAGGCGACGCCGCCTGGGCTGGTGATGCTCATGGTGACCCCGATCGTATCGTCCGCCGATCTCTCACAGGTGCAGCGGGCCGAACGATCGTATAGCCAGCTGTATATATGTATAATAAACGATACCGCAGTACGATAATCGGGCGAAGAGCGCGGCGGCTACTCCCAGGGCCGTAGTCCGCGCGGGAGCCCTCCGGAGCGGAGGGAGCACGGCGGAATGACGGATGCGATGATCGAAGCGCGCAACATCGCCAAGCACTTCGGCAAGACGCGCGCGCTGGCCGGGCTCTCCTTCGACGTCGCCAGAGGCACAGTACTCGGCTTGCTCGGGCCGAATGGCGCGGGGAAGACGACGATGATCCGGGTGCTGACCACGCTGCTGCGAGCCGATGCGGGCCAGGCCCGCGTCGCCGGGTTCGATGTGGTCGCCGACGGCCAGCGGGTCCGGTCCGTGATCGGCCTGGCGGGGCAGTACGCGGCGGTGGACGAGCTGCTCACCGGGCGGGAGAACCTGGAGCTTGTCGGGCTCTGGTATCACCTGCCTAGGCGAGAGTACCGGCGCCGCGCGGTGGAGATCCTTGAGCTGCTCTCGCTCACCGACGCGGCCGACCGCCGGGTCATGACCTACTCGGGCGGCATGCGGCGGCGCCTCGACATCGGGGCCAGCCTGATCGGGAATCCCCCCGTGCTGTTCCTTGACGAGCCGACCACCGGCCTGGATCCGCGCACCCGCAACGATCTGTGGCGATTCGTCAGGGACCTGGTGGACGACGGCACGACGGTGCTGCTTACCACCCAGTACATGGATGAGGCCGAGCACCTGGCGGACCGGATCGTCGTCATCGACAAGGGAATACAGATCGCCGGGGGCACGGCCGACGAGCTGAAGACCCAGACCGGCGGCGCCACCCTCGAGGCACGCGTGGCAGACCCGCGCGATATCGAGCGCGTGGCTGCCCTGCTCGCCAGCGCCGCCGGGGCGCAGCCGCGATCCGACGCCGGGGCGAGGCTGGTCAGCGTCCCGGCCGGAGCTGGCACCGGGCTGCTGCTGGATGCCGGGCGCCGCCTTCAGGAGGCCGGGATCGCCCTCGATGATCTCGGTATCCGGCGGCCGACCCTGGACGAGGTCTTCCTGTCACTCACCGGCGCCGCATCCCAGGAAGGTGCCGGATCACCGGAAGCCGAGACGGCGAAATGACCAGCCTGCCCCCGTCCGGGCTACCGATCCCGGTGCCGCGCCTGACGCCGTTCCTCGCGCTCCGTGATTTCGGCGGCGTCGCGAAGCGGAACCTGCTCCGGTCAGTGCGCACCCCGCAGCTTTTGCTTTACACGCTAGAGCCGGTCATGCTGCTGCTCATCTTCCGGTACATCTTCGGCGGCGCGATCAAGGCTCCCGACTACACCGAGTTCGTGGTGCCCGCGATCTTCCTCATCACGGTCGTCGTCGGCGCGATGACCTCGGCCATCGGGATCGCCGAGGACCTCAAGAGCGGGATGATCGACCGGTTCCGCAGCCTGCCAATGGCCCGTTCGGCCGTCCTGACCGGCCGGTCGCTCACCGACCTCGTCCGCAACCTCATCTCGCTGGCGGTCATGGTGGGCCTTGGCGTCGCCGTCGGGTTCCGCTTCCACAGCGACGCCGGCCCGATCCTGCTGGGCATGCTGCTGATCCTCGCGTTCGGGTACTCATTCAGCTGGATGAACACGGCGATCGGCATCTCTGCCAAGGACCCCGAAAGCGCCCAGAACGCGGCTGTCGGCCCAGTCTTCATTCTCATGTTCGCCAGTAACGCCATCGTGCCCGCCAGCACGCTGCCTGGCTGGCTGCAGCCGTTCGCCCGCAACCAGCCGCTGAGCGTGACCGTGTCGGCCGTCCGCGCGCTCTTCGAGGGCAGCGCTGCGGCACACGACGCCTGGGTGTCGCTGGCCTGGTCTGCGGGGATCACGGTGGTCTTCTTCCTGACCTCCTATGTCCTCTACCAGAGGGCAGCGGCCAGGTGAGCTCTTCCTAGCGCGATACCAGTAGCCCTCGCGTGCCCATGCACCGTGTCCCGCTGCACCGTGTCCCATGATCATCGTCATGACCCGCCGCCTCGCCCGCCACCATGCGTCGATACCACCGACCCCCGAACCGCAGGTCACCTAAGTTTTCAAGCGGGCTCTAACGGCACCCGTCCACCGGAAGCGCTTCTCGGCGCGGCGATCGCGTTCCTGATTCTCTAGTTTGCCGACCCGATGTATAGTAAACAAACTCTATATATTCGATGGGAATTAACCTCTTAGGAGCTTCCTGATGCGACGTGTCACGTCTGCCGTGATGATCGGCGCTGCCCTGCTGCTGGCGGCCTGCTCCTCGTCTTCGTCCTCGTCCTCGTCGACCCCGGGCAACAGCACCGGGA
This sequence comes from Streptosporangiaceae bacterium, assembly GCA_035505275.1. Taxonomy (GTDB): domain Bacteria; phylum Actinomycetota; class Actinomycetes; order Streptosporangiales; family Streptosporangiaceae; genus Palsa-504. The sequence continues at coordinate 33,018 of DATJQX010000005.1, forward strand.
CCTCAGACGCGCCGCCGGTAACGGTCAGGCTGGGCTTCCTCACCAATATCACGCACGCCCCCGCCCTGGTCGGGCTGAAGGAGGGCTTCTTTGCCAAGGCGCTCGGCTCCGCCGGGACACTGGACCCCACGGCGTTCAGCACCGGGACCGAGGAGACGACGGCCCTGCTGGCCGGACAGCTCGACGCCGCCTACGTCGGGCCGAACCCGGCGATCAACGCCTGGGAGAAGTCCGGCGGCACCGCCATCAAGGTCATCTCCGGTGCCGCGACCGGAGGCGCCTCGGTGGTCGTCGCGAAGGGCATCACCTCGGTCGGACAGCTCCGCGGCAAGACGCTGGCCACGCCGTCACTCGGCAACACGCAGGACGTCGCGCTGCGCTACTGGCTGAAGCAGAACGGCCTGACCACTACCACGACCGGCGGCGGTGACGTCTTCCTCAAGCCCACGACCCCCAACTCGGCGGCGGTCCTTGAGTTCAAGTCCGGACAGATCGCCGGCGGCTCCGAGCCCGCGCCGTACGACGTCGAGATGGTCAAGGACGGCGGCACGGTGCTGCTCACCGAGACCGGGGTCACCACCCTGCTGGTCGTGACCCAGACCTTCCTGTCGGCCCACCCTGCGGTCGTGGCAGACCTGATCAAGGCGCAGATCCAGGCGAACGACTTCATCAAGTCCGACCCGGCTGCCGCGGAGACGGCCGCGAACTCGGAGCTGGCCGCCTACACCGGAAAGCCGCTCAAGGCCAGCATCGTGGCGGCGTCGTTCAGCGAGATCACCTTCACCGATGACCCGGACGCGGCGTCGCTGACCAGTGACGCGGCCCAGGCCACCTCGCTCGGCCTGCTCAAGCCGGTCAACCTGAGCGGGATCTTCGATCTCGCCCCGCTCAACCAGGCTCTGGCCGCGGCCGGCCAGCCGCAGGTCAGCTCGTGAGCAGGCGAATCCGGTGACGGTAACCGACCGGGCGGCCTCGGTAGTGGGAGGATCCGTCCAGCTGACGAGGGTATCGAAGGTATTCGGGCGCGGCGGTACTGCCGTCCGCGCCCTGGACCAGATCTCACTCGAGGTACCGCCGGGTGAGTTCACCTGCCTGATCGGCGCGTCGGGTTGCGGTAAATCCACGCTGCTGTCCCTGGTCGCCGGGCTGGAGCAGTCCACCTCGGGCACGGTTTCCGTGTCCGGGCGGGTGGCGATCATGTTCCAGGAGCCCGCGCTGTTCCCGTGGCTCACGGCGGCAGGCAACGTGGAACTGGCCCTGCGCGCCCGCGGCATCGGCCGGGCCGACCGCCGGCCGCAGGCCGCCGAACTGCTCGACACCGTGCACCTGAGCGGGTTCGGCGGGAAGCGCCCGCACGAGCTTTCCGGCGGCATGCGGCAACGGGTCGCGCTGGCCCGGGCGCTCGCCCAGGACGCAGACGTGCTGCTGATGGACGAGCCATTCGGTGCCCTGGACGCGATGACCAGGGACCTGCTGCACGACGAACTAGACCGTGTCCGTGCCGGGCGGCAGCTGACCATCCTGTTCGTCACGCACAACGTACGGGAGGCGGTGCGCCTCGGTGACCGGGTGGTGGTGCTGAGCAGCCGGCCGGGCCGCGTGGTCGACGAGTTCGCCGTGCCCATCGAACGGCCGCGCCGGATCGACTCGGCGCCGGTCGCGGAACTGGCCGCCAAGATCACGGACCGGCTGCGGGAGGAGATGAGCCATGGCGCCCGGTGACGAGCGGACGTCACTGCCGGCCTACGCGGAGCGGCTGGCCTGGCTGGAGGCGCAGGACGCCGTGCCGCCCCAGGAGGCGCGGGTTCGCCGGCTGGCTGTCCGCTTCTGGGCGGCCCTGTGGCCCAAGGTGCTCGCGATCGCGATCGTCTTGGCCGTGTGGGAGGTGATCCACGCCAGCGGCTGGAAGAAGCTGATCTTCCCGGGGCCCGGCGGGACCCTCGCGAACCTGTGGGACCAGCTGCGGACGGGCCTGCTGTGGCACGCCATCGGGACCACCGCGGAACGCGCGGTCATCGGCTTCGGCCTCGCGGTGCTGATCGGGGCGGTCATCGGTGGACTGGTGTCCCGGATCGCGCCGCTCCGGGCGGCCGTCGGCTCGCTGATTACGGGGTTGCAGACGATGCCGTCGATCGCCTGGTTCCCGTTCGCGATCATCCTGTTCGGCATCACCACCACCGCCATCTTGTTCGTCATCGTCATGGGCGCGGCCCCGTCGATCGCTAACGGCCTGATCGCTGGGGTGGACTACACCCCGCCGCTGCTGCTGCGCGCGGGCAAGATGATGGGGCTGCGCGGGCTGTCGCTGTACCGGTACCTGATCCTGCCTGCCTCGCTGCCGGCGTTCGTGGCCGGGCTGCGGCAGGGCTGGGCGTTCGCCTGGCGCAGCCTGATGGCCGGCGAGCTGCTGGTGATCATCGCGAACCAGCCGTCCCTGGGCGTGCTGCTGTCGACCGACCAGGATCAGGCCGACATGCAGAGCGCCACCGCCATCATCATCGTGATCCTGCTCCTGGGCATCTTGGTACACACGCTGTTCAGCACGGCCGACCGAAGCATCCGGCGGCGGTGGGGCCTGGCCGGCACCGAGTAACCGTTGTAACCGTTACCGCCAGGGGATCGCCAGTTCGTTCAGGATGAACTTGAGCGCCTGGGCGGCGCGCCTGAACTCATCCGGGCCGCTGAAGCCGCCGAAGCGCCCGGCCTGGGCCAGGTGCGGCTCCAGCGACACGTAGCCCGCGAATCCCGAGTCGCGCAGCGCGGCCAGGGTCTCGCGCAGCTGCCCGTCGCCGTGGCCCGCGGGCACGACCTCACCCGTCGCCGCCAGCGCGTCCTTGACCTGGAGGTAGACCAGGAACGGGCGGAGCTGGGCGTAGGCGTCGGAGAAGGGCCTGACCCCGCACTGCACGAAGTTCGCCGGGTCGAAGGTCGCCCGCAGGGCCGGCGAGCCGACCGCGGTGATCAGGTCCGCGCAGCGGTCCGGGGTGTCACCGTAGATCTCCTTCTCGTTCTCGTGCGCAAGGACGACGCCGCGGTCCTCGGCGATCTGAGTCAGGGCGCCCATCCGGTCGATGACGTGCTGCCGGTGGCGTTCGGCCGGCTCGCCCGCCGGGATGTAGAACGAGAAGACGCGGACGGTCGCGGTGCCGAGCTGGCCCGCGATGTCGGCGATGCGGCGCATCCGGTCCAGCTCGGGCGGTAGCGGCGCGCCGACACCGATCTTGCCGATCGGCGAGCCGATCGCGGAAACCCGCACCCCGGCTCCGCTCAGCGCGGACCGGAAGGCGGAGACCTGCTCGGCGGTGAAGTCGGCGATGTTGACCGACCAGGCCCCGCGCAACTCGAGGTGCGCAATGGATTCGGCGGCCAGGGTCGCAAGCTGCTCGGCCGGGTCGGGCGAGATCTCGTCCGCGAACCCGGACAGGACGACGGTCATCGGCCCAGCTCGACGACGCGGCCACTGCGCGCCGACTCGTAGACGGCGCAGACGATCTCGAGCGCGGCCCGGCCGGCTCCGCCGGTAACCGCGGGCTCGCGTCCCTCCTCGACCGCGCTCAGCAGGTCAGCGATCTGCGCGGCGTGGCTGGCGACCTCCACGGCCGCCGGGTTGGACCCGCCGGCCGCCGTCCCGGCGGCAGGCGGTCCGGCGGCAGGCGGTCCGCCGGCTGGCTAAGGTCGCGGCCGCGGCCGCGGCCACGTCGGTGACCGCGACCAGGGCGGCGCCCGGCAGCGTGGCGATGGCCTCGGCGTGCACCGCCGCGATCACTCCGCTGCCGACCATCCCGAAACCGTAGGTCACCTGTTCACATCCACCACTCTCGGCAAACAGGCTCCACGCTCATGAGGCGCCATCCACCATGTGGGACGGTGCTGGGGTCGATGGCTCCTTGTTGTTTAGCTGGGCTAATGTGGTTGTGGGGTGAGGCCCGCCCCTGGCCACGAGAGACGGCCAGGGACGGGCCCGCTTTGCGTCGCGGGAGATGGGGAGGGTCAGCTCCGCGGAGTCAGGTGCAGGATGACTACTTCGTCGGTGCCCGCGCCGGCGCCGAGGTTCGACCCAGAAGGCTGCCCGCTCTCGTACGGGTTGGACTGGGTCGGCCACCCAGTGTAGTTCTGCGAGTTGTACTCGAACCAGTCCGACGCGGTCGTGGTCGGGATAACGGGCAGGTTGTTGGCCACGTACATCTCGAGCGGGACGAGATCAGTGGTCTGCTCGGCGGTTGTCGACGCCCCGGCCAGCGCGGCCAGGTCGGCGTCGAGCGACGCGTCGTTGAGCCGCTCGTAGTCACCGGTCGCGGTCGAGCCGGTGGCGAGCGCGCTGTTCAGCCAGCCGTCGTACAGGTTGTACGGGGTCAGGCCGCCGTTCGACCAGTGCATGGTCAGCTGGAAGTCGCCGTCGGCGACATCAGAGTCCCAGGCGGTTACGGCCAGGCCGTCGAACGTCGCGTCAATGCCGGCCGACCGCAGGTCGCCCGCGACGATGGAGTCGTCCTCGGCGTAGTCGGTGTAGGCCGCCGGGTCGACGATGGTGAGCGCGACGGTCTGTCCGTTCTTCTCGAAGAAGCCGTTGCTGCCCTTGGTGTAGCCGGCCTTGGTCAGGATCTGCTCGGCCGCGGACGCGCTGCCGGTGGCCGACACCGTCAGCGAGGCGACGGGCCCGCTCCAGGCGCTGAAGGTCGGCAGCGTGAGGCCGGTCGCGTTGAGGACCGGGTTCTCCAGCCCTGCCTCGCCCTCGGTCGCGATCGTGGTCCGGTCGATCGCCGCGCTGATCGCCTGCCGCACGGCCAGCTGGTTGGTCGGCCACTTGTTCAGGTTGGGAATGAGGCTGTTGGTGCCGCCGGCCGCCTCCCAGTAGCCGTGGTAGGCCGGGTTGGTGTCGACGAAGTCCTTCTGGAGGCCGGGGATGAAGTTCCCGGTCCAGTCGATCGCCCCGGAGTACAGCGCGGTCAGCGCGCCGTTGTTGTTGGTGTAAACCGGGAAGTAGACCTTCGGGACCTTGAGGGCGGAGGCCTGCCAGTAGTAGGGGTTCTGCTTCAGCGTGTAGCCCTGCGGCGTGAAGCTGTCCAGCATGAACGGCCCGGTGCCGACCGGGTTCGGGTCGGTGTAGGTCGCGGGGTTGCCGACCGAGCTCCAGATCGCCTTCGGCACGATCGCGGTGCCGGCGATCAGCTCCAGGTTGGTGTACTGGGACGTGGGAAACGTGAGCGTGACGGTGTTGCCGGACGTGCTCACGCTGGAGATGGCCAGGCCGTCGAGGTTAATGGCCGCGTTGGCCTTGAGCAGGTTGAAGGTGAAGGCGACGTCGGCCGGCGTGAACGGCGTGCCGTTGTTCCACTTCACGCCCTGGCGGATGGTGAACGTGATCGTCTTCCCGCCGTTGGACCACGCATACGCCGTGGCGAGCCACGGGTAGTACGTCGGCGGCGAGGCCAGGTCGAACTGGAGCAGCGGCTCGTAAATGAGACCGGTCGCGCCCATGCCGTAGGCGGCCTGCGTGGGGTCGAACGGGTTGAACGCCTGCGTAATGGAGGTCTCCGGTGAGCTCTCCATGACCAGGGTCTTGCCCGTGGCCGTGCTCGCGCTGGACGAGCTCGAGCTGGGGGTGGAGCTCGAACTCGATGAGCACGCGCCGAGCCCGGCCGCCAGCAAGACGGCGGCCGCCACGGTCAGGAGCTGTCTGTAGCTGTGCAATCTCCTCATCAGTCTCGTCTTTCTCTCGGTTTTTCTTCCGTTGGGGGGCTACAGCGTCGTCGGGAATCCACCTCCTAGTGGCCCGGAGACGACTTCGGGCGCGGCGATGTCCAGGTGCCAGCAGGCCGCGGCTCGCGTAGCGGAGACCGGCATGAGGGCCGGGTCCTCGCGGCGGCAGAGGTCATCGGCGAACGGGCACCTGGGACTGAACGGGCAGCCGGTCGTCGCTGCGTCCTCCGGCTTGCGGGATCCCTGCGGCGGCTGGGAGCCGTAGGGCTCTTGGGACAGAATGCGACGTCCCGAGCCGCGCAGCGCGCTGCCGAGATTGTCAGGATCCGGCGCCGAGGCGACCAGCAGCTGCGTGTACGGGTGCGCCGGGCGCTGCGTGACCTCCTCGGCCGGCCCGCGCTCGACGATCTCCCCGGCGTACATGACCAGTATCTCGTCCGCGAAGTAACGGGCCGAGGCGATGTCGTGGGTGATGTAGAGCATGGCGAGCCTGAAGCGCCGGCGAAGGTCGTCGAGCAGGCCGAGCATCTCCAGCCTGATCGAGACGTCCAGCATGGACACCGGCTCGTCGGCGAGCAGTACGGTCGGGTGGGCGGCGAGCGCGCGGGCGAAGGAGACTCTCTGGCGCTGGCCGCCGGACAACTCGTGCGGGTACTTGGCCAGGAACTGTCTGGCGGGCGTGAGCCGCACCTGCTCGAGCAGGGTGACGACTTCCTTGCTCACGTCCGCGCCCGGCTGGTGCAGCTTCACCGGACGCTCGAGGTGGTATCGCACGGTGTGCACCGGGTTCAGCGAGGCGAAGGGATCCTGGAACACGAGCTGGACCTGGCTCTTGTACCGCCTGAAGGCGCTCCGGCTCGATACCTCGACCGCCTGGCCGTCCAGCCGGATGACGCCGGAGGTCAGCCGTACCTGCCCGGCCAGCAGCCTCGCGGCCGTGGTCTTGCCTGACCCGCTCTCCCCGACCAGGGCGACTACCGCCCCGCGGTAGAGGCCGAACGAGACGTCCCGCACCGCGTGCAGCGTATGCCCGTGGCCGAGCCTGAAGTCCTTGCTGACCGAGACCGCCTCCATGGCCAGCGGGCCGCGCTCGGCGGCTGCGGACGTCAGGGTCTGCTCGGTCATGATCCTTGCTCCGTGGCCGTGCGCAGTTCCCCGGCTGGTTCGGGGCGGCCGGCGGTTCTCAGGTGGTCGGGCATGTCCAGGTCACCGTCGGCGGGTGCCGCGAGGACACCAGGAGGCGGGGTGCCGGGGAGCACGAACGGGCACGCCGTCACGTGCTGGGGATCGGCGGACGTGACGACGGGCAGCAGCTCCATGTCGACCTCACGGCACGCGGGGGTGCCGTAGGCGCAGCGCGGCAGGAACGGGCAGCCCGGGGGTGGGTTCCGCAGGTCCGGCGGTGAGCCCGGGATGCCGGCGAGCTCGCGGCGCGGGCCGCGGAGGGAGGGAAACGAGTTGAGCAGGCCCTTGGTGTACGGGTGGGCCGCCTCGCGGTGGATCTCGCCCGCGGTGGCGATCTCGAGGAACTGCCCCGCGTACATCACCGCGATCCGGTCGGCCAGCTCGAGGAGCAGGGAGAGGTCGTGCGTGATGAACAAGATCGAGAAGCCGAGGCGGTCCTTCAGCTCCACGATCTGGGCGAGGATGTCGCGCTGCACGACTACGTCGAGCGCGGTGGTGGGCTCGTCCATGATGACGATCTCCGGGTCCGTGGCCAGGGCCATGGCGATCATTACCCGCTGGCGCATGCCGCCGGAAAGCTCGTGGGGGTAGCTGCGCAGGCGCGAGCGCGGGATGCCGACCAGGTCGAGCAGCCCGGCCACGCGCTCCCGCGCTTCGTCCCTCGGCATCCTCATGTGGGCGTGGATGACGTCAAGGATCTGGTCGCGGACGGACAGGACCGGGTTGAGCGCGTTCATCGCGCTCTGGAACACGATGGCGATCTCGCGCCAGCGGATCCGCTGCAGCTCCTCCGGGCTCATCTGCAGCACATCGGCCGCCTTGGACCCCTGCGCCAGCCTCCGGCCCTGGTAGCGGACGCTGCCGCTGGTGATGAGGGCCGGGACCCGCAGCAGGCGGCAGGCGCCGTACGCGAGCGTGGACTTGCCCGAGCCGCTCTCTCCGGCCAGGCCGACGACCTCGCCGCCGGCCAGGGACAGGTTCACCCGGTCCACGGCGCGCACGTCACCGCCGGGCGTACGGTACACGACCGAGAAATCCCGGATCTCGAGCACCGGCTCCGAGCCTGAGAACTGAGCTGGGGCGGAAGCTCCTGGAACGGGGCCCGCGCTCACAGCGTGTCGCCCGCTTCGGTCTCGTCCAGCAGCGAGCTGCGGGAGAAGGAGTACAGGAACCGGGCGAGCCCCGTGCGGCGCTGCACGACCTCCTGCAGGACGGGCGTCGGGGCGGTGGGCCGGACCCTGTGCCCGGCGATCCTGCTTGCGCTGCTCGCGTCCCGCAGGCGCGGGTTGCCGAGCTCGTCGATCCCGGTGTTCAGCAGCACCAGGCCGGTCCCCATCAGCGCGACGGCCAGGCCCGGCGGCACGAACCACCACCAGGCGCCGAGCTGCAGGGCCTGCTGGCCCTCTGCCCAGTACAGGATGGTGCCCAGGCTCCAGCTGTTGAGGTCGGCCAGGCCGATGAAGGCGAGCGCCACCGACGCCCCTATCGCGTACAGCACGGTGTTCACGAAGCTGGCCGCGATCAGGCTCACCTCGTTCGGGACGATCTCGAAAGCGATGATCCGCCAGGTTTTCTCACCGGTTTCCAGCGCGGCCGAGATGAAGTCGCGGTTGCGGATGGCCAGGGTCTGCGCGCGGATTACCCTCGCCCCCCACGGCCACCCGAGCGCGGCCAGCACGGCGATGGTGGCCCACTGTCCCTTCTGCGGCAGGTAGCCGAGCAAGATGATGAGCAGCGGCAGCGAGGGGATAACCAGGAACACGTTGGAGACGAGCGACAGCAGCTCGTCCCATATCCCGCCGAGGAAGGCGGCCGCCACCCCCACGATTACCGACAGCGCGGTGGCCACCACGCCGACGACGACCGCGAGCTCCAGCGTGAGCCGGATCCCGACCAGGAGCTGGGACAGCACGTCCTGGCCGGTCTGCGTGGTGCCGAGGAGGTGAGCCGCGCTCGGCGCCGCCATCGACAGGGCCGGGCTGGGGTTCTGGTACGAGGGATCGTACGGCGTGACGAAGGGGCCGATGACGGCCGCGAGGATGAAGAAGCCGAGGATGAGGGCACCCACCTTGGCCTTGGTCGGCATCCGGCGCCAGCGGCCGGGGACGGCGTCCTCGGTGGCCAGCGAGGTCGGGTCGGGGCTGATCGCCAGGGTGACGGTCATCGCGTCGCCTCCCGTACCCGGACGCGGGGATCGACGAACACGATGATCACGTCGACGATCAGGTTGGCCAGCAGCACGGCGAAGGTGATCACCAGGAAGATGGCCTGCATCAGCGGGAAGTCATCGGAGGTGACGGCGCCCAGCAGCAGCAGGCCGATGCCCGGGTAGGAGAAGACGATCTCCATGACCAGCGCCCCGGACACCACGAAGCCGAGAGCCAGGCCGAATCCCTGCAGCTGGGGCAGGAGCGCGTTGCGGGCCGCGTAGGTGAAGATGACCCTGCGATTGGGCAGGCCCTTCGCCTGGGCCGCGATCACGTAGTCCTCGCCGAGGGTCGTGATCATGACGTTGCGCATCTGCAGCATCCAGCCCGCAATCGACGTGAGCACGATGGTGAGCGCGGGAAGCAGCGAATGGTAGATCGCGCTGCCGATGAAATCCCAGTGCCAGCCGGGTATCAGGCCGCCCGCGTACCCCTCGCCGACCGGGAAGACATGGAACTTGAGCGCGAACAGCTCGAGCAGGATCAGCGCGAAGAAGAAGTAGGGGATCGCCTGCAAGAACATCAGCGCGGGCAGCGTCCGGTCGAGCGCGCCGCCGTACCGCCAGCCGGCCACGATGCCGAGCCCGGTGCCGACCAGGAAGGCGATGACGGTCGCCGTGCCGACCAGGGTGAGCGTCCACGGGATCGTCTCGCCGAGCAGGGTGGAGACCTGGGCCGGGTACTGGGAGGAGGACGTGCCGAAGTCGAAGTGGGAGACGTCGACGATATACGTCCAGTACTGATGCCAGAGCGAGCCGGCGTGTCCCACCCCGAGCATTGCCTCCAGCGCCCGGTAGGCCGAGGGCTGCAAGCTGGGGAACTTCGACATCACCGCCTCGACCGCGTTTCCCGGCATGGCGCGGGGGATGAAGAAGTTCAGCGTGAGCGCCACCCACGCGGCGACCACGTAGAAGACCAGGCGGCGGAGGATGAAGGACATGGCGGCTCCTATGCCTTCGCTGGTTGCCGGGACCGGGCGCGGACCACCGGGTTCTGGCGGGCCTCGGCCCTGCCCTGCGCCGCCTGGTCTGCCCCCGCTTGATCGAGCGTCGTCACCGGCTGCCGGACGACCGTGCCGGGCGGGCAGCCGCAGCTCGACCTCAGCACGAGTTCGGTCGGCAGCAGCTCGATGGCCGGGCTGAGGCTCGGGTCGGCGATGCGATCGAGCACGCGGGCGCAGGCCCGCTCGCCCAGCACGCGCATCGGCTGGTAGACGGTGGTCAGCGGCGGGTCGAGCAGGCTGCTCGGGTAGATGTCGTCAAAGCCGACCACGGCCACCTCGTCTGGGACGCGGACTCCCGCCGCGGCGAACGCCCGCAGGACGCCGATCGCCATCTGGTCGTTGGCGCACACCACCGCTTCCGGCAGCGCCCCGCGGTGCCTGGCCAGCAGTTCTTCCCCGGCCTGCTCGCCGCTGCGGACGCTGAAGATCCCCTGTATCGAGCCGACCAGCTCGCATTGCGGACGGTTGCGGAGCACGTACTCCAGGGCGAGCCGGCGCCGACCCGCGTCCGGCGAGTTCGGCGGCCCGTCGACGTGGAACAGGCGGCGCCTGCCGTGGTCGTCGATGAGGTGGGTGATGACGGCGGCCGAGCCGGAGAAGTTATCGGCGGCCACCACGTCGGCCGCCCGCTCGCCGGGCGTCCCGGCGATGACGACCACGGGGACCCGTGCCGCCAGGCGCTCGATGTAGCGGGAAGCGACGAATCCCTCGCCGATGAGGATCCCGTCGACCTTGCCCGACAGCGAGTCAAGCCGCCGGAAGTCCGGCTCGCCGACGTCCTCGGCCTGCATGAAGGTGATCAGCAGCGACCAGTTGTTGTTACGGATGAGCGCCTCGACGCCGCGCAGCACCTCGTCGTAGTACAGCAGGCCCACGTTCTCGATGTCGTACTGCTCGACCTCGCGCTCCACGCACACCATGCCGATGATGTCCTTGCGGCGGCGCGACAGGCTCTGGGCGGCACCGTCGGGAACGTAGCCGAGTTCCTCGATGGCCTGCGTGACCCGGATCCTGGTGGACTCGCGGACGCGGTCCTGGCCGTGGACCACCCTGGAGACGGTCGCGGTGGACACGCCGGCCAGGCGCGCCACGTCGTAGAGGGTTACCACCGGGTCCCGATCAGCGACATCGCATCTTCCCTACTCACCGGGATGTAAGCGTTTACAACGGGAAATCTAAGCGCTTACACTAACCCTCAGCACAGGGGCCGTCAAGGTCCGTAGCGACGCAGAGGGAGAGGCTGATGACTGGTCCGGCGACAGGTCCCGGCGGCGTCCTTGAGTTCCCGGAGGGGTTCGTCTGGGGCGCAGCGACGGCCGCCTACCAGGTCGAGGGAGCGCCGAGCGCGGACGGCAAGGGCCCCTCGGTGTGGGACACCTTCAGCCACGCGCCGGGCAACGTCCGCGGCGGTGATACCGGCGACGTCGCCTGCGACTCCTACCACCGGTACCGCGAGGACATCGCGCTGCTGGCCTCGCTGGGCCTGAGCTCTTACCGGTTCTCGATCTCCTGGCCACGGGTCCAGCCGGGCGGCCGCGGGGCCGCCCACCAGCCGGGCCTCGACTACTACCGGGCGCTCCTCGATGAACTCGGCGGGCACGGCATTTCGGCCACCGTCACCCTCTACCACTGGGACCTGCCTCAGGAGCTGCAGGATGAAGGCGGCTGGGCGGCGCGCGATACCGCCGGGCGCTTCGCCGACTACGCGGCGATCTGCGCGGAGGCGCTAGGCGACCGGGTGACGCGCTGGATCACGCTGAACGAACCGCAGGTGGTCTCCAACAACGGCTACCGGCACGGCAGCCATGCCCCCGGGCTGCGGGACGCCGAAGCGGCGTCCGCCGCGACCCACCATCTCCTGCTCGCTCACGGGCTGGCCACTGCGGCGCTGCGCGCCCGGAACGCCGCCGAGGTCGGCATCACGCTTGATATGCATCCGGTCCGGGCGCTCGGCGGTAACGGCCTGCCTGGCCACCTGGAAGAGGCCCGGCAGATCACCGACGCCGCGGTGAACGGCCTGTACCTCGAGCCGCTGCTGCACGGCCGCTACCCGGCGCACGCCCCGGCCACCTTGCTCCCGCAGGCCGCGCTTGTCGCCGACGGCGACCTGGACACGATCAGCCGGCCGCTGGACTTCCTCGGCGTCAACTACTACTCCCCGATCTTCCTGCGCGCCGGCGATCCGACCGACCTACGCCGGAACGAGGAGGCGGCGCGCTGCGAGGTGCCTGGGGTGGTCGAGTACCTGCCAGAGTGGCTGGAGCGGACCACGATGGGCTGGCTCGTCGACGCCAGCGCGCTGCATGAACTCCTGCTTGACGTGACCAAGCAGGCCCCGGGCCTGCCGCTGTACATCACGGAGAACGGCCGGGCGGCCGAGGATTACGTGAACCCGCAGGGTGAAGTCGACGACGTGGAGCGGGTCAGGTACCTCCAGGCGCACCTGGAGGCCGCGGCGCGCGCCATCAAGGACGGGGCCAGCCTGGCCGGCTACTTCGTCTGGTCGCTGCTGGACAACTTCGAGTGGGGCTGGGGTTACCAGAAGCGGTTCGGGATCGTCTTCGTCGACTTCGGCACCCAGCGCCGGATCCCGAAGTCGAGCGCCCGCTTCTACTCCGACGTGGTGCGGGCCAACGCCGTGCCTCTGCGGCCGACCCCCTAGGGTTCACCCCGGTCCAGGATCCGGCCGGCACCGCGGGCACGAACGTTGCCGGAATCAGCAACCTGGGCGTGATCGTCCGCTTCTGCGTCGGCAGCAGCGGCACCTTCCACGGGTTCGGACTGGCCCCTGCCCGCTAGGCGTCCGCCCGGGGCACCACCCGCGCACCATCTACCTGCCTATGCGAGTGGCCGGGGCCAGGCGCGTCAAACGCGTCCGGCCCCGGCGCAGGACTACCCACCGACCGCCGCGCTGACCACGCCAAGGGTCCGCAGTCGGCACGTCCGTTAAACAGATTTTTGGTTACAACCCAGGGATGTTTATGGCGCCTCGGCAGCCGCGCCCGCTAGGTTGAAACCCGTGCCATTCCTGGCAATCCAGGCCTAAGGGCAGCCATAGCCACATCGCCGCAAGCTGCGCAGATGCATTCTCCTCGATGACCACGAGGTCATCGAGGCCAGCTTTTCCGCAATGCCCTGGAATGGAATGGGACAAATCGCCTATCGGGTCGGATTAGGAGGAAGCCGTGGTGCGTGAAGCCAGCCCGTCCGGGTCCGGCCCCCGCCCGCCTGCGGGAGGTTCCCCGAACAAGACCATCAGGGGCCGTGCCGTCCGGCGGCCCGCTCTGGCCATGCTGGCCGCGGTGGCGCTGGCCGCCGGCGCCTGGCTCGCCGCGGTACCGTCCGCCGCGGCGGCCGGGATCATGACGACGCAGGACCCCTCGTCGATCTGCCCGGGGGCGAACGTCACCGCCTTCGGGCCGGACGTCTGCGTCTTCAACGACACCATGAGCCAGGCGACCATCCAGGCCGACCTCAACGCTATTGCCACCCAGCAGGTCCCGATCGCCAGCCAGTTCGACAGCCAGCGGTACGCCGTCTTCTTCCAGCCCGGCACCTACGGGTCGGCCGCTGATCCCCTGGTGTTCCAGGTCGGCTACTACACCGAGGTCGCGGGCCTGGGCGCCATGCCGCAGGACACGGTCATCGACGGCGCCATCGACGTGTTCAACAACCTGTGCACCCCCGGAACGTCGAACTGCAACTCCGACGACAACTTCTGGCGGTCCCTGTCCAACCTGACCCTGAACGTGGACCTGCCGAGCTCGACGCCGGCCTACGTTCCGCCGGTCGTTGACGCCTACGGCGCCGGCTGCGCCAACAGCGAGGAGAGCTGGTCGGTGTCCCAGGCCGCCCCGATCAGGCGTGCCATCATCAACGGCAGCGTCGTGTTCCAGGACTACTGCGCGGCCGACGACTACGCCAGCGGCGGCTTCATGGCCGACAGCAAGGTCAGCGGCGACCTGGACTTTTACGGCAACCAGCAGTACATGGTCCGCAACTCCGACATAGGCGGGGCCAACGGCTGCCCGAACGGCCTATGGAACATGGTCTACTCCGGCGTCGAGGGCGCGCCTGCGCCGGCCTTCACCGGGCAGTGCCAGCAGAACACGGTGGTGCCGACCAGCCCGGTGACCGAGGAGGAGCCGTTCCTCTACACCGACGCCCAGGGCAACTACCACGTGTTCGTTCCCGCCGTCCAGCACGATTCGTCCGGCCCGTCCTGGGCCAGCGGTACCGAAGCAGGCACCTCGATTCCGCTATCGAGGTTCTTCGTGGCCAGCCCGAGCACGCCGATCCAGACCATCGAGCTCGCGCTAGCCCGGGACCTGAACCTCATCCTCACGCCCGGCATCTACGACCTGAACCAGCCCATCGCCATCCCGTATGCGAATACCGTCGTGCTGGGCCTCGGCTTCGCCACCCTGGTCCCGCAGCGCGGTAACGCCGCCATGGACGTCGCCTCCGGCAGCGGGGTGAAGCTGTCCGGCCTCATCATCGACGCCGGTCCTGTCACTTCACCGGTCCTGCTGTCGGTCGGGTCTCCCGGGCTCGGGTTCGGCTCCGGCTCCGCTGGTGACCCGGACCTGATCCAGGACGTCTTCTTCCGGATTGGCGGCGCGGCGACCACGCACGTCTCCGCGACCGTCAGCCTCGCCGATGACGCCTCCGGCTCGATCATCGACGACGTATGGGCCTGGCGTGCCGACCACGGCAACGATGTGGGCTGGACCGCCAACACCGGCAACACCGGCGTCGTGGTGACCGGGAACGACGTCACCGCCTACGGCCTGGCCGTGGAGCACTACCAGAAGGACGAGGTGATCTGGAGCGGCCAGGGCGGCACGGACATCTTCTTCCAGAACGAGATGCCCTACGACCCGCCCAGCCAGTCGGCCTGGATGGCCTCCCCGACCCAGGACGGTTACCCCGCCTTCCTGGTCAGCCCCGACGTCACCACGTTCCAGGGCTACGGCATGGGCAGCTACGTCAGCTTCGTCCAGACCTCGGCGACGTTGTACGCTGCGGACGCCTTCCAGTCGCCTGACCTGCCTGGCGTGCAGTTCCACAACACCTTCTGCGTATGGATCGCGGGCTCCGGAGGCGACAAGTCGCTCATCAACGGCACTGGCGGCCCGTGCACTTCGAGCAACCCCGGGTCGGTAGAGCCCGTGGACCTGACGAGCTACCCGTAGCCCTGCCGCGCCGGCTAGGCGGCAGGAAGCGGCGGTCGAGGGGTTCCGGCTGGCCTGCGAGCGCGGTGGGCCGGCCGGGGCGCCTGCGGTGCTGCTGCTCCGCGGGCGGCCCGGGGACAAGCGTTAGTCCGGCGGAGCCGCCGTCTTCGCGTCCGACCAGCTCGAGACGATGGCGGTGTCGGCGATGAAGCGCACCCCGCAGCCGGGTGCCCACCGCCCGGCGGCCTCGCGCAGGCACTCGTCCACCAGCCCGGCCACCGCGCCAGCGTCGTCACGCGGGCAGTGAACCAGCAGTTCGTCGTGCAGGCACAGTACGATGCGCGCGCCCAGCGGCGCGCACCGGGCCCGCACCGTGACCGCCCACACCTTGAACAGCTCGGCCGCGGCGCCCTGCACCATCGCGTTGCGGGCGTACCGGCCGTAGGCCGCGGCCCGGCTGGCGTTGCGCGGTTCCTGGTCGGCCGGGACCGCCAGCTTGATGCGCCGGCCGCCGTAGGTCCGCAGGTCGCGCCCGGCCCGCCCGGCCCGGTCGGCCGCCTCCAGGTACCCCATCGCGACCGGGTAGGCGGCGTTCAGCCGGCGCAGCGCCTGGGCGCCGTGCCCGGTGGTCTGCCCGTACATCGCGCCGAGCACGGCCACCTTCGCGGTGGGCCGGTCCACGCCGAGCTGCCCGGCCACCGGCGCGTACATGTCGTCGGCCCGCGCCGCGACGGCCAGCGCCCGGTCGCCGGACACCGCGGCGAGCACCCGCGGCTCGATCTGGCCGAGGTCGGCGCGGATGAAAACGTGCCCGTCGGCGGCCACGACCGCCCGGCGCATCTCGGTCGGCATGTTGTGCAGGCCGGCCGACGCGGTCATCCGGCCCGCGGCTCCGTCGGAGCCGGTCCAGGCGCCGCGCAGCCGCCCGTCGGGCCCGAGCGACCCGTCCAGCCACGCGTAGCCGTACGTGGTCGCGATCCGCTCGGCCTTCCGCCACTCCAGCAGGGCCCCGACCAGCGGATGCGTGTCGCGGAGCTCCCGCAGCCGCCAGGCCCTGGTATCGGGGACGTCGACGCCGACCCGGTGCAGCAGCGACTTGACCTGGGCGGGACTGCGCAGGTCGGCGGTGACCCCGGCCGGCGCGTGCCGCAGCACCTGCGCGTCGCGCGCCACCCGCAGGGCGACGGCCTCACTCTCCGTGCGCGGCCTGGGCCCGATGAAGGAGGTCAGCACCTCCTCGGCCACCGCCAGGTCCATCGGGAGCCCGTCGGCGGACAGCTCCGCGCACAGCAGCTCGGCCGTGGACTCCGACCGGGCCGTGGCCACCGCCATCGGCCGGTCCGCCAGCGCGGTGAGCCTATCCTGCTGTAGCTCCGCCACCGTCCGCGCCAGGCAAGCCCATTGAGCCAGCCGGGCGGCGCTGTCCGCCCACCCGCCACCGGCCCATCCGGGCCACAGGTACCCGTCCGGCCCGACCGGGTCACTGGCCGAGTCGTCGTCCTCCCCGGCCAGGTCAGAGGGACCGAACAGGCCGAACATATCGGGCGCCGCCGCCGTCGGCACACCCTCAGCGGGCAGCCCGCGCACCAGGGCCCAGGCGAAGCCGGGATCGGCCCGCCACCCGCCGAACAGCAACCGGTGCGCCGCCGTGACATCCCAGCACGTTGCCAGCCGCACGCCGCAGGCCACCAGGCGCGCCGCCGTCTCGCCCGACCAGACCGCCCACCGCGGCCGCAGCACCTCGTCGGCGCGGCCGAGCGCCGCCACCGCCCCGGCACCGGCGCCGGCCGACCAGCCGCCGCTGGCGGGCGCGAGCCCCAGCCCGAGGCCGGCGGAGACCACGAGCCCGACGAGGTCGCCGCGCGCCACGCCTGCCCGGCGCAGGCGCGCTACCAGGTCTTCATCGTCCCCCGCCACGTCCCCTACCCTGCCACAGGCCCGCGGGGGCCGACCCGGGCTCGCGCAGACCGACCTGGGGCTGACACCACCGCCCGTTCGGGAAAAAGGAACCCAGAAACCGGCCTCAGCGTATGGCTACGGAGCCCAGGCTGCGCATGACCTGCTTGCGCAGCATGACGAACAGGATCACCAGGGGGAGGACCGACAGCAGGACGGCGGCCATGATGGCCGGGACGTTGATGGAGTACAGGCCCTCGAGTTTGGTCAGGCCGAGCGGCAGCACCGCCACGTTGTTGCTCTGGGTAAGGACGAGGGGCAGGATGAAGTTGTTCCACACGTTGAGGCCGTCGTAGATCGCCAGCGTCGCCAGCACCGGCCTGGACAGCGGTACGATCAGCCGCCGGAAGACCGTCCACTCGCTGCCGCCGTCGACCAGCACCGCGCCGATGAGCTCACGCGGGATATCCCGGACGAAGCTGACCATGATAAGTACCGAGACCGGGACGGCGGCGGCGCTCATCACCAGCATCAGCGCGAACAGCGTGTTGTACAGGTGCAGCTTATAGACGAGCAGGTAGAGCGGGACGATGATGGCCTGGATGGGGATGGCCAGGCCGAGGAGCAGGATGCGGAACGTGACGCCCGCGGCCCTGGTAGAGCGCCGGACGATGCGGAACGCGGCGCCCAGGCACAGTGACAGCGTGAGCACGATGCAGACGGCCGTGAGGATCACGCTGTTGAGCAGGTACCGGCCGAGCCCGGCGCCGAACACCGTGCCGTACTCGGCCAGCGTCAGGCCGCCGCGCGGCAGCCACGGGTTCGCGGTCAGGTAGGTGCCCTGGCTGCGCAGGCTGGCCAGCACCATGTAGTAGATCGGTGCTATCACCACGACCAGCCATACCGTGGCCAGGATAAACGCGAGCACGCGCCCTGGGCTGGGCCGGCGCCGGCGAGCCCGGGTCGCCGTCCGGGCGCCGTGAGCCGCCGGCTGGGCGCGGGCCGGGCGGGCGACCGTCTGGCTCACGCGGCGCCCTCCTGCTGGCTGGTCATGGACCCGAAGCCGCTGTAACGGACCAGGCCGAGGGCGACGGCGACGCCGACGACGCCGAGCACCACGGCCAGCACGCTGGCGTAGCCGAACTCGTTCTGCTGGAAGGCGGTCTGGTACATGTCCAGCGAAACCACGCGGGTGGTGTAGCCGGGGCCCCCGTTAGTCATGATGTAGATGATGTCGAAGTAAGTCAGTGAGCCCACGATGATCAGCGTGCTGGACGTGACGATCGTGTAGCGGAGCTGGGGTAGCGTCACCCGCCAGAACAGCTGCGCATGGCTGGCCCCGTCGAGCAGCGCGGCCTCGAACAGCACCGCCGGGATCTGCCTGCGGCCCATCTGGTACAGCAGCGTGTGGAACGGGATGAACTGCCAGGCGATCAGCGCGATCAGCACGTAGATCGTCAGGGCCGGGTCACCCAGCCAGTTCTGCTGCAGGAAGCCAAGGTGCAGCGAGTTCCCCAGGGCCGTGATGCCGCCGAATTCAGGGTCGAGCAGCGCCTCCCACATCAGCGCGATGCCCGCCGTGGACAGCAGCAGCGGCAGCACGAACAGGGCCGCGTACACCGACCGGTACCGCTGGCGGCCCGCGGTGAACAGGCCCAGCGCGATCGAGATCGGTGTCTGCACGATCCAGCTGAGGACGACCACCTTGGCCGTGACCTCCAGCGCCTGGCGGGCGAGCGGGTCGTGCACGAACTGGACCCAGTTCGCCCCGCCCGCCCAGGTCGGAGTGCCGAGCCCGTTCCAGCGGAAGAAGCTGAGGGCGAGCGCGCCCAGCATCGGCACCGCGATGAACACGCCGAACAGGACCATGGCCGGCACGAGGCCGGCCAAGTCCGCTAGGCCCTTGCGGGAGCTAGGCACCCGCCTTAGGTTCCGGTCGACGTGCTATCCAACGTGGCTACGAACTTCTGCGGGGTCATCGTCAGCTCGAAGACCTGAGCCAGGTCGGCTAGCATCGGCGTCGCCTCGGCCGGCGGCACCGCCTGGTCCCAGGAGTACTGGAAGCTGGGCGCGTTCTCCACCGCACTGTAGATGGCCTGATCGTACGAGGCCAGCTGCTGGCCGGCGAACAGGCCGGTGGCTCCCTTGATCACCGGGACCTCACCCGCGCCGACCGAGGACTTGGCGTACGAGGCCGTCGCCAGCACGTCGGCGAAGAAGGCCTCGGCCGCCGCCTTCTGCTTCGAGGTGGCCTTGCTGGAGATGGCCACGTAGCTGGCCGTGTTGCCGGCCAGGTCGGCCGGGTTACCGGTGCCGCCGGGCACCGTGGGGAACGGCGCCATACCCAGGTCGCCGCCGGTCACGAAGGATTTGTCCAGGCCGAGCAGCGAGGAGATGTCCCAGTCGCCCATCAGCTGCATCGCCGCCTTGCCGCTGTAGACCAGGGCATCCGAACCGCCGCCGCTGTAGTGCAGCGCGTCATAGCCCTTCTGGAACGCGCCGGCCTTGACCAGCTGCTGGATGTCGGTGAGCGCCTGGACCACCGCGGGGTTGTTCCAGGCGCCTGGCGTGCCCACCTGGATCGCGTCGGCGACGCTGGGGCCGCCGATCCGGTCGGTGAGGTACTCCAGGTACATCAGGCCCGGCCACTGGTCGCCCTCGGCCAGCGAGATGGGCGCGTAGCCGTGCGCCTTGAGCGTGCTCACCGTCGCCAGCAGGCCGGACCAGGTGGTGGGGAAGGTCAGGCCGAGCTTGCTGAAGATGGCCTTGTTGTAGAAGAAGAAGACCGGCTGGGTGCCCTCGATCGGCACCCCGTAGATCTGCCCGTTGAAGGTCACCGCGTCAAGCGAGGAGGGCAGGAAGCCCGACGCCCAGCTCGGGCGGCCGAGCGAGTCCACGTCCCCGGCCGCGATGAACTGGTGGAGCGGCCCGCCGCCCCAGCTCCAGAAGATGGTCGGCGGGTTGCCCGCGCCCATCGCGAGCTGGATCTTCTGCTTGTACGACTGGTTCTCGATGTAGTCGACCGTGATCGTGTCGCCGGGGTGGCTCTTCTCGAAGGCCGCAACCGAGGAGTTGATCACGGTGTTGATGGGACTCGGCCCGGTGGTGACGAGCCACATGGTCAGGGTGCTGCCGCTCGATGTGGTGGCGGCCGATGACGTCGTGCTGCTGCCGGAGCTGCACGCCCCGAGCCCCGCCATCATCGTGGCCGCGGCCACCAGTGTCAGCCATCTTGATCTACGGGTGCTGGACATGGCCATCCTCCTGGCGCCGCAGGGGAGATCTTCGAAATATTTAGGTAAAGTTTCGAATGTGTCTGCTATCCTAAGGAGCCGTATGCAGCGGGTCAACCCTTTGTTGCCGGTACGTTACACAAGGCCCGGAATCGATTCTGGCCAGTGACTTACTGATGACTCGCGGCCTGCGATGGGTTACGATACCGTTATCGAAACTATTTCGACACCGTGTCGCAGCTTGGGCCCTGCGGCCGGCGATGTCGGATCGGGGAAGGGTGGCGCCGTGCTTTCCAGCGAGCACACGCCCGACAGGGCTATTACCGTTCCGACTGTGCCTCGTGCCAGCCGGGACGACTCATCCCCACCCCGCTCGAGCCGGACCACGCTCGCGGCCATCGCCGCTGAGGCCGGGGTATCGCTGCCCACCGTGTCGAAGGTCGTCAACCAGCGGCCCGACGTCGCCGCCGCCACGCGAGCCCGGGTCGAGATCCTGCTCGACAAGCACAATTACATGCGGTCCAGGACGCGCCGGCGGCTCCGGTCAGGGCTGATCGACCTCGTGTTCAACGGCCTGGACAGCCCGTGGGCGGTGGAGATCCTGCGCGGCGTGGAGGAATGGGGCGCAGCGCACGGGACCGGCGTCGCCGTCTCCTCCGTCCGGCACGGCAACGTCCGGCCGTCGAGCTGGACTAGCGCCCTGGCCAGCCACGACACCGACGGCGTCATCCTGGTGACGTCCGAGCTCACCCGCGACCAGCTCGGGCAGCTGCGCAGCGACGGCATCCCGCTCGTCGTGGTCGACCCGGTGAACCCCCCGCCGCCCGACCTGGTGAGCGTCGGCGCGACCAACTGGGCTGGCGGGCTGGCGGCCACCGAGCACCTGCTGACCCTGGGGCACCGCCGGATCGCAGCCATCGCCGGACCGGAGGACTACCTGTGCAGCCGGGCCAGGATCGACGGCTACCGCTCGGCCCTGGAGCGCGCCGGCATCGGGTTCAGCCCGGCCCTGGTCCGGCACGGTGACTTCTATCACGAGGGCGGCTTCCTGCGCGGTGGGGAGCTGCTCGATCTGCCCGATCGCCCGACCGCCATCTTCGCGGGCAGCGACCAGCAGGCCCTGGGCGTCTACGAGGCGGCCCGCCAGCGCGGCCTGCGGATACCGCAGGACCTGAGCGTGGTCGGTTTCGACGATCTTCCCGTGGCGCGATGGCTCTCGCCACCGCTGACCACGGTGCGCCAGCCGCTCGCCGAGATGGGCCGGGTGGCGGCGCAGATGCTCGGCGAGCTCATCGAGGATGCGCCGCTGCGCAGCAGGCGGATCGAGTTGTCCACCGAGCTGATCACGCGCGAATCCACCGGGCCGGCCGGCCTCGTGGGATCGTCCAGGTGAGCCGCCCGGCGCCCCAGCCCGGTACGGCCATCACGCAGGCCTGGCGTGATCCCTCCTGGCCGGCCGAGGAGCGGGTGAAGGACTTGCTTGGCCGGCTGACCCTGGAGGAGAAGGTCGCCCAGCTGACCAGCATCTGGATCGGCCGGGAGCCAGGCGACCCGAACGTCGCCGCAATGCAGGACGAGCACGCCGCGAGCACGCCGTCGCTGGCCGAGCTCATCCGCGACGGCCTCGGCCAGGTCACCCGCTTCTTCGGCACCCGGCCGCTGGCCCCCGCCACGGCCGCCCGCGGACTGGCCGAACTCCAGGCGCAGATCGTGGCCGCGAACAGGTTCGGCATTCCCGCGGTCGCGCACGAGGAGTGCCTGACCGGCTTTTCCGCCTGGACGGCCACCGTGTTCCCGACACCGCTCGCCTGGGGGGCATCCTTCGATCCGGGGCTGGTACGGGAGATGGCCCGGGCCATCGGGGCAAGCATGCACGCGGTCGGCATCCACCAGGGCCTCGCGCCGGTGCTTGACGTGACCAGGGATCCGCGCTGGGGGAGAACCGAGGAAACCATCAGCGAGGATCCCTACCTCGTCGGCTGTATCGGCACCGGCTACGTGCGCGGCCTGCAGTCCGCCGGGGTCCAGGCGACGCTGAAGCATTTCGCCGGCTATTCGGCGTCCCGCGCGGGGCGCAACCTGGCTCCGGTGGCCATGGGCCCGCGGGAGTTCGCCGACGTGCTCCTGGTGCCGTTCGAGATGGCGCTCCGGCTCGGCGGGGCTCGGTCGGTGATGCCGTCCTACACGGACGTCGACGGCGTCCCGGTGAGCGGCAATCGCAGGCTGCTGACCGGCGTCTTGCGAGACGAGCTCGGCTTCGACGGGCTGGTCGTCTCCGACTACTTCGCGATCGCCTTCCTGCAGACGCAGCATGCCGTGGCCGGGACGCGCGCCGGGGCCGCCGCACTGGCCCTGGAGGCAGGCCTGGACGTGGAGCTGCCCAGCGTCTCCTGCTATGGCCCGGCGCTGGTGGCCGCGGTGCGCGACGGCCAGGTGCCGGCCGAGCAGGTCGACCGGGCCGCGGCCCGGGTGCTGCGGCAGAAGTGCGAGCTTGGCCTGCTCGACCCCGGCTGGTCCGCCCGCGACGGCTCGGGCCCAGCCGTCAACCTGGACCCGCCGGCCCACCGGGCGCTGGCCCGCCGGCTGGCCGAGGAATCGGTCGTCCTGCTGGCCAACCGCCAGGCCGTGCTGCCGCTTCGCCCCGATGCGAGCGTGGCCGTGATCGGGCCGCTCGCCGACGACCCGCTGGCCTTCTTCGGGTGCTACAGCATGCCCAGGCACCTGGGTGACCGGTACCCCGAAGCCACCGAGGGACTGGCGGTGACCACGCTGGTTGACGCACTGCGCGCGGAGTTGCCCGAGGCACTGATCTCGTACGAACGCGGCTGTGACGACGTCCGCGGCGAGGACCGCTCGGGGTTCGCGGCGGCCGCCGACCTCGCGCGGGAGGCCGACCTGGTGGTGGCCGTCCTGGGGGACAGGGCCGGGTTGTTCGGCCGGGGCACCTCAGGCGAGGGCTGCGATGCGGCCGACCTGCGGCTGCCCGGCGTGCAGGAGGACCTGCTGCGGGCGCTGGCTGATACCGGCACGCCGGTGGTCCTGGTCCTGGTGACCGGGCGTCCCTACGCGATCGGGTCGGTCGCCGACCGGCTCGCCGGCGCGGTGCAGGCGTTCTTCCCCGGCGAGGAGGGCGGCAGCGCGATCGCCGGGGTGCTATCCGGCCGGGTGGTGCCCAGCGGCCGGCTGCCGGTCGAGCTGCCGAGGCTGGCGGGGGCGCAGCCGTCCTTCTACCTGCGCTCCCGGCTGGCCGGCCCGCACGCCGCCAGCTCGATCGACCCGGAGCCGCTGTTCGCGTTCGGCCACGGGCTGTCGTACACCAGCTTCGAGTACTCCGACCTGGTCATCGGCCCGGATCCGCACGGGCAGGTCGCCACGGACGGTACGGCGGAGATCAGGTGTACCGTGCGCAACGCCGGCGCCAGGCGGGGGACCGAAGTGGTCCAGCTCTACCTGAGCGACCCGGTGGCCCAGGTCGTCCGCCCGGTCCGGTGGCTGGCCGGCTTCGCCCGGGTGCCGCTGGACCCCGGCCAGGCGCGCCAGGTGGCGTTCCGGCTGCACGCCGACCGCACCGCGTTCCACGGCCGGGCCGGCGTCCGGGTCGTGGAACCCGGCGAGATCGGAGTCGCGGTCGGCGGTGCGTCGGACCGGCTGCCGCTGACCGGGTCGTTCATGCTGCACGGCCCCGAGCGCGTGGTCGGACCCGACCGGGTCCTTGACACCCCGGCGGAGATCAGCTGAGGCACCGGGTGCCTGCGGCCGGCCGGCCTCAGTAGCGCATCCCCATGGCCGTCCTGACCTCGTCCAGGGTGGCCGCGGCGATGGCGGCCGCGCGCTCGTTGCCCTCGCGCAGCACCTGGCGGACGTAGCCGAGGTCGCGCGCGTACTCGGCCCGGCGCGCGCGGATGGGAGCGAACGCGTCGTTGACCGCGGCGGCGACCACCTCCTTGAGCCTCGCCGCGCCGCCCGCGCCGATGTCGGCGGCCACCTCCCGCGGATCACGGCCCAGGCAGAGGGCGGCCAGCAGGACCAGGCTGGAGACCTCGGGCCGGCGCGCTGGGTCATAGCTGATGTGCCGCTGGGCGTCGGTCTTCGCGCCGCGGATGAGCCGGGCGGTCTCCTCGGCGCTGGCCGCCAGCGGGATCGTATTGCCGCGGCTCTTGCTCATTTTCTCCCCGTCCGTGCCGAGCAGCAGCGGCGCCGCCGATAGCAGCGCGTCGGGGACGGGGAAGGTCCCCGCGCCGTACCGGTCGTTGAACCGGCGCGCGATCACCCGGGTGAGCTCCAGGTGCGGCAGCTGGTCCTGCCCGACCGGCACCAGGTTCGCCTTGCAGAACAAGATGTCCGCCGCCTGGTGCACTGGGTAGGTGAGCATCAGGCCGCTGACCGCCGACTGGCGGGAGTGCGCGATCTCGTCCTTGACCGTGGGGTTACGGCTCAGCTCGGGCACCGAGACCAGGCTCAGGAACGGCAGCAGCAGCTGGTTGAGCGCGGGCACCGCGCTGTGGGCGAAGATCACCGTCCGTTCCGGGTTGATGCCGATGGCCAGGTAGTCGAGGACCAGCCCGGTGACGTACTCGTCGAGGTGCTCGGCCACGTCCCGGTCCGTCAGCACCTGGTAGTCGGCGATCAGCACGAACACCTCGGCGCCCAGGTCCTGGAGCCTGACCCGGTTCCGCAGGGAGCCGAAGTAGTGACCCAGGTGCAGCAACCCGGTCGGCCGGTCGCCGGTCAGGATCTTAAAGCCGGCAGCGTCGCGGTCGATGATCTCCTCGAGCTCGGCCGAACGCCGCAGTGCGAGGGTGGGGCTCATGGTTATCCGTCCTTCCCTGGTCCGGGCGGACGTCCCTGGGCACGCAAAAGGCCGTCCATCCCGGACGGCCTGTCGTCAATGCTGGTCGCGACCGTCCCTAACCGGCCGACCACCACTGCGGACGCAGAATCAGCTGCATGTGCCTGATGGTACCAGGGATATTTATGCCGAACGAGCCGTGGTATCCCCGTCCAGCCCCCGCTCGCGGCTCCAGCGCCGGCTCCTTCCGCGGGTCCGCGCGCTCCACGGCCCGGGGGCCCGGTCACCAGGTAGGCCGCCGCGGCGCACAGCTCGATACCCGCCCCGATGAGCAGGCAGGCGGTCACGGACCGCCCGGCCAGGGGACCCGCCAGCGCGGCCCCGGCCGCCAGCCCGGCGATCTTCAGGCTCGCCGCCGTGGTGTAGACCTGCCCGCGCATGTGATCGGGCGTCTCGCGGTGCCTGACCGCGAAGACCGCGGTGAGCTGGGGGCCCTCGCCTGCCCCGCCGGCCGCAGCCGCCAGCATGGTGAACCAGCCCGGCGCGATCGCCGTCGCGGCCATGCTCGCCCCGATGACCAGCGTGCTGGCCAGGACCCCGAAGTCCGGCGCGCGGCGCCAGCCGCGGCGCGCCAGGCGCGCGTTGGCGATCAGGGAGGCGGCCGCCATCGCGCTGATCAGCAGCGCGCCGCGGTCCGCCCCGCCCAGCCGGTGCGCGCCGAGCACCGGACAGCAGACCAGGAGCATCCCGATCCCGACGTACGACACGACCGACGTCACGGTGGCGCGCAGCAGTGGCCGCCTGGTCGCGATCATCGCGAACCCCGCGGCGACCTGCCGGTACGCGGCCTGGACGGGGACGCTACGGGCGGGCGGGCGGTACCGCGCGAGCCACAACGCGGCGGGCACGGCCAGCCCGACCAGGGCCGCCGGGGGCTCCGGTCCAGCACCGCGCCGAACGCCGGGCCGCCCGCGGCCGCGGCGATGGTCAGGGCGGCCAGCAGCCCGGAACCGGTGCCCGGCCGGCCGGTGACGGCGAAGCCGAGCAGCAGCAGGGCCGGGCCCGACATCTCATCGCCGGCCCTGGCGGCCGCCGCGCCCGCCAGGTACGGCCAGAGCCCCCGCGGTACCTTCATCACCGAACACCGTACAGGCAGCGGTACCCGCGGCCAGGGCGTGAAAGGCTGGCGGCATGGCAGGCACCTGGCCGGGCCGCGGGTGAGCGACCTGGCGGCGACGGATCCGTCCGGTCCGTGCGGGTCCCCGGCCGGGCGGGCGGCTCGGGCCGCGACCCTGCTGCGGGACCGGTCGGGCGCTCAGCGCGTCACGAACATCGAGCTTTTCTTCGACCTGGTGTACGTGTTCGCGGTCACCCAGCTGTCGCACTACCTGCTCGACCACCCCACCGTGCGGGGCGCGCTGCAGGCCGGGCTGCTGCTGGTCATGGTCTGGCTGGTCTGGGCGTACACGACGTGGGTGACCAACTGGCTGGATCCGGAGCGGATGGCGGTCCGCCTGCTGCTCGTCGTGCTCATGCTGGTCAGCCTCGCCATGTCGGCGTCCCTGCCCCGTGCGTTCGCCGGCCTGGGCCTCTGGGTCGGCGGCGCATACGCGGTCCAGCAGATCGGGCGGTCGATCTTCGTGGTGATGGCGGTGCGCGGGCACCCGCTGCAGGCGAACTACGAGCGGATCTTGACCTGGTGCCTTGTCAGCGGTGTGCTCGCGGTGGGCGGCGGCCTCGCGCACGGCTACCTCAGGGACCTGCTGTGGCTGCTGGCGGTCGGCGTGGACCTGACGGGCGGCGCGGTCGGCTTCGCGACCCCCGGGCTCGGCCGGTCCCGCACGTCCGACTGGACGATCGAGGGAGGCCACTTCGCCGAGCGCTGCCAGGCGTTCATCCTCATCGCGCTGGGCGAGTCGGTCGTCATCATCGGCGCGACCCTGGCGGGGCAGAAGTCGATCACCGCGTCGGTGGTGGCCGCCTTCGCCGTCGCGTTCGCCACCTCGGTGGCGCTGTGGTGGCTGTACTTCGACCAGAGTGCCGAGGCGGCGGCCGAGACGATCGCCCGCTCCCAGGACCCGGGCCGGCTCGCCCGTAACGCCTACCACCTCATCCACCCGGTCATGGTGGCCGGGATCATCGTCACCGCGGCGGGCGACGAGCGGGTCCTGTCCGATCCGGCCGACCCGGCCAGTACGGCGGCCGCGTGGATGATCCTCGGCGGCCCGGCGCTGTTCCTGGCCGGGCACATCGCGTTCAAGCTGGTCGTGTGGCGGTACCTATCGTGGCAGCGGCTGGCCGGTATGGTCGCGCTCGCGCTGCCGGCCCTGGCGGCCAGGTCCATCCCGGAGCTTGCCCTGGCCACCTGCGCGGCCGCCGTGGTGAGCGCCGTCGCGGTCTGCGACCGGCTGCCGTGGCTGCCGCACCCGGCTGCCGGTTCCGCCGGTAGCGCGAGCGCCGACGGCCCGGGCCCAGAACCCGGCCCCGCCGCCGCCCCCGCTGGGCCTTGAGCTGGCTTTGTCCTGTTCGAGCCTGGCGGGCCTCCGAGACCGTCAGGAGTTCAGGTAAGCCAGGACGGCAAGGACGCGGCGGTTGTCGTCGTCGGACGGCGGCAGGTCGAGCTTGGCGAAGATGCTGGTGCAGTGCTTGCTGACCGCCTTGTCCGAGACGAACAGGCGCTGGGCGATGGCGCTGTTCGACCGGCCTTCGGCCATGAGCGCGAGCACCTCGCGCTCCCGGTCGGTCAGGCGGGTGACGGGCTTCTGGTTGGAGGGCCTGGCCAGCAGTTTCGCGACGACCTCGGGGTCCATCACCGTGCCGCCGCGGGCGACCGTGTGCATCGCGTCGATGAACTGCTCATCGGTGAACACGCGGTCCTTGAGCAGGTAGCCGACGCCGCCCGCCTGGTCGGCGAGCAGCTCGCGCGCGTAGAGCTGCTCGACGTGCTGGGACAGGACCAGGATCGGCAGCCCGGGCACCTGGCGCCGGGCCTCGAGCGCGGCGCGCAGGCCCTCGTCGCTGTAGCTGGGCGGCAGCCGGACGTCGACGACCGCGATGTCCGGCTGCTGTTCGAGCAGCGCCCGGAGCAGGGAGGGCCCGTTGTCGACGGTTTCGGCCACGTCGAACCCATGTTGTTTGATCAGGCTGGCCAGACCCTCCCTCAGCAGGAACAGGTCTTCGGCGATGACAACGCGCACGGCACCTCGATGACGACGATGGTCGGCCCGCCTGGCGGGCTGCTAACCGCGAGTACGCCGTCGAATGTACCCAGTCGCCGCTCCACGCCGTGCAGCCCGCTGCCGAGGGCCGGATCGGCGCCGCCGATGCCGTTGTCGCTCACCTCGATCCGCAGCATCCCGGCTGCGTGCCCCACGCTGATGTGCACGCAGGTGGCGTCGGAGTGCTTGACCGCGTTGGCCAGGGCTTCCGCGAGCGCGAAGTATGCGGCCGACTCCACCGGTGCCGGGGGCCGGCCCGACAGGTGGATGTCGACCGTGGTGGCCACCGCGGCGTCCAGCGCGAGGGCCTGGACGGCGTCGCCGAGACCACGTTCTGCCAGCACGGGCGGGTTGATGCCGCGCACCAGGTCGCGCAGCTCGGCCAGCGCCCGCGCCGAGTTCTCCCGCGCCTCGCCCAGCAGGGCCACGGCGGCGTCCGGGTTGCTCTTGACCAGGGTTTCCGCCGCACGCAACGCGATGCCGAGGGCGACGATCCGGGCCTGCGCGCCGTCGTGCAGGTCCCGCTCCACCCGCCGGAGTTCGCGGGCCGCGGTGTCTACCGCGTCAACGCGCGTGGCGGTCAGCCTTTCCACGCGGGTGGAGAGCTCGGTGTTCCGCTTCACCAGCCCGGTGTGCACGCCTATGGTCCGCGGGACCAGCCATAGGCCGAACAGCACCAGCGCCAGCCCGGCCGTCGCGTTGATGACGCCCACGGTAGTCATGTCGGTGGGGCCGGCCGGGGTGGGGGGGATGATGAGGAAGTGGACCCCATGCGCACTGGAGTTCGTGGTCGCGGCGATCGACTGGAAGCTGGTGAGCAGGCCGCCGATGCCGGCCGGAACCCCGGCGTTGCCCCTGGCCAGGGTCACGGCGCCGATGATCCACTGGACGCCCAGGTTGATCAGCGCGATCGGCAGGAGATCTGCCGCCACCGCCGGGGCGAGATACCAGACGGACGCCGCGAGGAACACCACGATCAGGGTCGAGTAATGGACGCCCCACAGGGTGAGGGACAGGGCCATGACGGGAGCGAGCAGCGCTCCCCAACCCAGATGCGGCAGGCGTCGCTGCCGCGCGGCGTACGCAATGTTCATGCCATCCATGGTGGTCCAGCCGCAGGCCCCGGCGCCATAGGCAGGCATCCACCCATGGGGGTAGGCAAATACCTACCCTCTGGTCACCCCTCGGGTGCGAACGGCGGGTCGGGGGGCTCGCCCCACCAGCCTTGCAGGAACCTCCCCGCGCGCTCGAAGGCGCCGGTGAGCGGGCCGCCGGGGTGACCCATGACTTCGCTGACGACGCCGGCGATCGTAGCGCCCACCTCCGCCAGGACCTGATCCGGGGTCGCGTCGGCCGCGGCCCGGTAGCCGAGCGCCGCGCCGGAGTTGCACACGAAGTCGGGCAGCGCCACGATGCCGCGCTGGCGCAGCACGTCGGCTCCCTGCGGGGTATAGGGGACGTTCGCCGCGGGCGCGACGACCTGGACGCTGGCGGGCAGCGATCCGGCGGTCCGGCCGCTCATCACGCCGGGGCGGGTTCCCGGGACCATGACGTCGGCGTCTACCGCGGTGAACAGATCGGCCGGCGGTCCGGCCGGCCGGGCGTAGTGCAGGACGCAGGCATCACCGTGTGTTCGGCGCAGGGTGAGCAGCGCCTCGACATCCAGCCCGTCCGGATCCGTGACGCATCCAGCCAGGGTGGACACCGCGACGACCCGGCCGCCGCGCCGGACGACCTCGCGGGCGACCCCGCCGCCCACCTTGCCGAACCCCTCGATGGCCACCGAACGGCCGTCCCAGCTTCCGCCGGTGCGGGCCGCCAGCGCGGCCTCGGCGGCCGCCGTCACGCCGTACCCGGTCAGCAGATCCTCGAACGGCAGGCCGTCCACGACGGCGTTGATCGCCGCCGGCACCTCGTGACCCGTGCGCAGCGGCGCGAAGTCCTCCTCGCTCGTGCCCATGTCGGGCCCGGTCAGCAGTCGGCCCGAATCGTGCAGCGGGGCGATCTCCGCGCAGAACCGGGCCATCAGGTCGGCCTTGGCCGCGCGGTCGGCCGGATCCCCCCGCACTCCCAACTTGGCCCCGCCCACCCGGATGCCATTCACGGCATACTTGTACGTCATGGCCCTGGCCAGCAACGCGACCTCGGCGACGCTGACGTCCGGAGCCAGCCGCGTCCCGCCGGCGGACCTCGGCGCGCCGGGCATGTCGAACACCACGAACCCGGGGACCGAGCTCAGCTCGATGATCTCCGGGCCACCACTTTGGTGTCCGGCCAGCACTCCGCCTGCCATGTCGCCTCCGATCAGCCGTCGTCGGCATGGTAGCGCCCCAGGATCTGCCGCGCCGTAGCCACCAGCCAGGTTCGGACGGCGGGCGGGGTCAGGACCTCTACCTGGTCACCGAAGCCCGCCAGGCGGTGCGCGGCGGCCCGTTCGTGCTCGAAGGACAGCGTCACCTCCCGCCAGCCGTGCTCGTCGGCCGCAAGCGCCGCCTCCAGGGCCGGGCCCGCCGCCTGGCCGAGGACCTCTCCGAACGCCGCCAGCGCGGCGGGTGACGCGCGCAGCACGACCTGGAGCCTGGGTCGGCTCGCCTCGAACTCCGCCGACCACTGGCCCCAGAACGCGGCGAGGTCGAACCCGGCGGGGCGCTCGAAGGTCTCGGCCAGCACCCGGACCGAGGCGATGCGAGCGACCCGGAACACCCGCATGGACGGGAAGCCCTCGAGCGACGCGACCAGGTACCAGAAGCCCGCCTTGTTCACCAGGCCGAGCGGTGCGACAACCCGCGGCTCGGCCTGTTCGGGCTGGCCGGCGCGGGCGTCCCGCGCGCGGTACCTGAACGCCAGCCTTCGGCGTGAGCGAAGCGCCTGGGCCAGGTCCCGCAGGGTGGGGACTTCCTCCTGGCCGCCGAACCACCGCGGCATATCGAGGTGGACAAGTGCCGCCCCTTCCGCCTCGCCCCTTTCGGCTCCGCCCAGGGCGGTAGCCCGGATCTGGCGTTGCGCCGCGTCCAGGGCCCGGTCCAGCCCGAGGTCGCGCACGACGCCGGGCGCGCCCAGGATGAGCAGGGCCTCGGCCTCGTCGAGCCGCAGGCCGCGGAGCGGGAACCGGTAGCCCTCCATGAGCTGGCATCCGCCGCCCGGGCCGGATTCGGTGCGGACGGGCACACCCGCGGCGGCCAGCGCTCCAAGGTCGCGGTAGACGGTCCGGACCGAAACCTCGAGTTCGGCCGCGATGACCCGGGCCGTCACGCGTCCCCGCGCCTGAAGCAGGAGGACCAGGGACACCAGCCGGTCGGCGCGCACCGTTCCAGATTAGAGCCGGTCACTGACAGAAGGTGTCAGCGATAGGCGGATAACGTTCGCGGGATGATCACCTGGACCGAATTTGAGCGGCGTCAGCCCGCTCTGGCGGACGCGGGCCGCAGGCAGTTCTACCAGTTCGGCATCGGCCTGGGCTTCCTGGCCACCGTCCGGCCCGACGGCGGTCCCCGGGTGCACCCGGTCTGCCCGGTCATCGGCCCGGCCGGGCTGCACGTGCTCATCAAGGCCGGACCCAAGCAGCGGGATCTGCGGCGGGACGGGCGGTACGCGCTGCACAGCGAGGCCTGCCCGCCGCCACGGCACGACGACGGCTTCGCGGCCACCGGGCGGGCCAGCGAGGTGACCGACGCCGCGGCCATCGGCGCGGTCCGCGGGCAGGTCCTGGCCGAACGGGACGGGAACGTATGGCCGGGCTTCGAGGATGAGGCCGTCTTCGAGCTGAACGTCGAGCGCTGCCTGCTCATGCTGACCCAGGCTGAGGGCGCGTTCGCGGCCGGGCCTACCATCTGGACAGGGGGAGACCTCCGGCCCTCCGGTATGGTTACTGCGCAGTAAGCAAAGACCTGCGCAGGGGTCGCGGGTCATGCCGCGTTCCACCGGAAGGAAAGAGTCAGTGACACGATGAGCGATGTCCGAGGCTGACCGGTACGCCTGGATCGAGCCGGGCGTGGAGGATCTCGGCGGGGGCGTGTACCGGATCCCGCTCCCGTTGCCGATGGACGGGCTGCGGGCGGTCAACGTCTACGCGATCACCGATGCCGGGGGAGTCGACCTCATCGACGCGGGCATCGCGCTGGTCCAGGCTAGGGAGCGGCTCATCGTGAGCCTGCGGCAGATCGGCTACGAGCTCGGCGACATCAGGAACTTCTTCGTCACCCACAGCCACATCGATCACTACTCCCTGGCCATCGAGCTGCGGCGGGCGTTCCACACCGTGATCCACCTGGGGGAGCAAGAGCGCGCCAACCTGGTCGCGACCAGGGAGCTGGTCAACGGCAGGCGCATCGCCTTTTTCAACGCCGAAGGCCTGCGCAGGCTCGGTGCCCAGGATCTGCTCCGGGAAGGGGGGTCGCACCGCCCGCCCCCCGTGATCATCGACTGGGAAGACCCGGACCGGTGGATCGCCGACGGGGTCGACCTCGACCTGCGGACCCGGACCCTGCGGGCGGTTCACACGCCCGGGCACACGCGGGGCCATGTCGTCTTCCACGACGCCGCAGCCACGATCATGTTCGCCGGCGACCACGTGCTCCCGCACATCACGCCCTCGATCGGGTTCGAGCCCGCGGGCAACCCGATGGCGCTAAGCGACTACCTCGGCTCGCTGGGGCGGATGCTGGCCCTGCCCGACGCCCGGCTGCTGCCGGCCCACGGGCCGGTCACGGCCAGCACCCACGATCGCGTGCACGAATTGCTCGCCCACCACGACGTCCGGCTCGCGGAGACCCTCAGTGCCGTGCAGGCCGGCCACGCGACGCCGTACGACGTTGCGCGGGCGATCAAGTGGACCAGAAGGCATCAGGCGTTCGGCGACCTGGACCTGTTCAGCCAGCTTCTCGCGGTCAACGAGACGGCCGCGCACCTGGAGGTGCTCGCGGCCCGCGGCGAGGTGGCCCGTTCGGCTTCCGCCGACGGCATCGACCTCTGGGAGGTCGCGCCGATCGGTTAAGACGCGCCGCCGCCGGCCGCCTTCGCGGCTACGCTGGGGGTTCTTTGCGGTCAACGAACGGAGGCATGGTGGCGCCCATAGTGTCCGAGGTCGATGTGGCCCGGCCGCCCGACGAGGTGTTCAGGTACGTCACCGACCCCTCCCGCTTCGGGGAATGGCAATCCGGCGTGATCAGCGCGCACATCGAGGGGGACGGCCCGCCCGCGCTGGGGTCCCTGTGCATCATGACCCGCCGCATCGGGGGTAACGACCGTACGTCGACCTCCGAAATCACGGAGCTCAGCCCGCCGCGGACGTGGGCGATCCGCGGGATAGACGGCCCGATCCGGGCCAACGTCACCGTGACCGTGGATCCCCGCCGGGATGGCACGCAGGCGCACGTCGCCATCGCGGTGGACTTCGAAGGGCACGGGATAGGCAAGCTGATCCTGCCGATGGTCGTCCGGGAGGCCCGCAAGGAGGTCCCCGAGGGCGTTCAGAAGCTCAAGACCAGGCTGGAAAGCGGCCCGGGCTGAGGGGGTCCGGGGAAAGGATTCCCCCCAGGACCGGGGGTTCGAGGGGTCGCCCTCCTTCGCCAGAAACCGAGTGCCGGGCCCGGCGGGAGGTCGGGCCCGGCACCGTGGCCGGGAGGCGAGTAGTGGTTACGGTCAGCTGGCGAAGTCGAGCAGCGGCTGAGCCCGGCTCGGGTGGCGCAGCTTGGACAGCGACTGCTTCTCGAGCTGCCTGATCCGCTCACGGGTCAGACCCAGCGCGCGGCCGATCTCGTCCAGCGTGTGCGGGTTGCCGTCGTAGAGGCCGAACCGCATCGCCATGATCGTCGCCTCGCGCGGCGTCAGCGCGTCCAGCGCCGAACGCAGTTGCTCGGCCATCAGCTGACGGTCGACAAGCTCCGAGGCCTCGGGCGCGTCCACGTCCTCGATCAGGTCGCCGATGCTGGTCTCGCCGTCCTCGCCGATCGTGGAGTCCAGGCTGATCGGCTGGCGGCTGGTCCGCAGCAGTTCCTCGATCTGGTCCGGGGTCCGGTCCAGCTCGACGGCGAGTTCCTCCGGGGTCGGCTCGCGGCCCAGGCGCTGGTGCATGTCCCGCTCGACCCGGCTCAGCTTGCTCAGCATTTCCAGTACGTGCACAGGAAGCCGGATGGTCCGCGCCGAGTCTGCGAAGCCGCGCTGGATGGCCTGCCTGATCCACCACATCGCGTAGGTGGAGAACTTGTAGCCCTTGGTGTAGTCGAACTTCTCGACCGCCCTGATCAGGCCCAGGTTTCCTTCCTGCACGACGTCGAGCAGCGACAGCCCCCGGTCGCTGTACTTCTTGGCGACGGAGACGACCAGGCGCAGGTTCGCCTCGAGCATGTGCGCCTTGGCGCGCCTGCCGTCCTCGGCGACTAGCTCCAGGTCGTGCCGGTAGCCTTCGTCGAGGTCGGTGGCGCTCTCCAGCTTGTGCTCGGCGAACAGCCCGGCCTCGATCCGCTTGGCCAGGTCCACCTCCTGCTCGGCGGTGAGCAGGCTGGTACGCCCGATGGACTTGAGGTAGGTGTGCACCGAGTCGCCCATAGCGGGCGTCTGGTCGTCAAGGTCGGCCTCGGTCAGCCGGTCGGTGTCGGTGAGTGCCGCCGCCTCCGCTTCGAGGCTCGCCACGTCGACGTCAGCCACGTCGATATCGGCGTCGTCCACCAGGCCAGGCTCGGCGTCCGCGTCGTTGTCCTTAGCGGCCCTGGCGGTAGGCGCCGACCGTACCGGGCGGGCCTTGGCCGGCTCACCAAGCTCGTTGGCCAGCCGGACCCCCGACTCGCTCAGCTCGCGCAGGATGGACCGTCCCTCGGCAGGCGTCATTCCTGCCTGGTCCAAAGCGGTCCTCAGCTCCGAAAGAGACAGGTGACCCTGGCTACGCCCGCGCTGGATCAGATCATCCACTCGGGTCGTGCTCGCCTCTTCATCAGAATCGGCGACCGTCGTCGCCATGGCGATCCGCGGCATGAGGCACCTCCCTCCTCTTCAATACGCACGCAATACAAATAACGTTCACGGGGTTCCCGCCAAGTACCCTCTGCGGCCCCGCGTAGTCCTCAGCAGAGCACATTGTCCGGGCACTAATTAGTAACGCTCTCCGCCTCAGTTTGTTCCCGCCGTAGGAGTTCCGCCCTGAGCCCGGCGACGTCGTGCTTACCGCTGGGAAGCAGCGGAACGGCACCGACGATCACAACCCCGCTCGGAGCAGCGTAACGCGGCAAACGGTGCTGTACATGCAGACGGAGCAAATCTAGCCCCGGAGGGTCGTTTGGGTCGGCGGGCACTACCACCGCGATGACCCGTTCGCCCCATTCCGGGTCGGGCTGGCCGACGATCGCCACGTCGCTCACGCCGGGGCAAGACCGCAGCGCCGCCTCGACCTCACCGGGAACCACCTTGAACCCTCCGGTGTTAATCACGTCGTCCGCGCGCCCGCGCACGACGAGCCGCCCGTCGGGGCCGATACGGCCGAGATCGCCGGTCCGGAACCACCCCGGATCGGGTCCCTGCTGCGCGCCTACATAACCAGAGAACAGCACGGGCCCCCCGATCCATATCCGCCCGCTGCCGTCGCCGGCGCCGCCCGCGTCGTCGTTGCGGATCTCCACCCGGACGCCGTCCAGCGGGATCCCGTCGTATACGCAGCCGCCGCAGGTCTCCGTCATGCCGTACGTGGTCACCACCGGCACTCCCGCGGCCAGGGCGGCGGCCAGCAGGTCCGCCGGGGCGGCCGCCCCGCCGAGCAGCACCGAACGGAACCCGGCCAGCGGTGTCGACATATCGACACCCTGGCCGAGGAGCCGGCGGAGCTGCGTCGGCACCAGCGAGACGTGGGCGCAGCCGCTCGCGGCGACGGTCTCCGCGTCGGCCCGGTCCGCCAGCACCGGGTCGGTGCCGGCCACCAGCGAGCGCACCAGCACCTGGATCGCCGCGATGTACGAGGCGGGCAGGCAGCACAGCCACCGATCGCCGGGCCGGGCGCCGAGCCTGGCCAGCGACGCCCGGGCCGAGTGCAGCAGCGCGGCGGCGCTGAGCTCGACCCCCTTCGGGATGCCCGTGGACCCCGAGGTGCCGACGATGACCGCCGTACTGTCGGCTACGCCCCTTCTTTCTCCCGAACGCGCGGTGGTCACACCCTCGGGATCCTCGACCGTGTCCGGGGCGAGGGCGGCCAGCAGTTTGTCCAGCCGGGCCGCGGGCAGCGTGGCGTCCAGCGGCGCGATCGCCGGCCCGGTGCCGTCGAGCGCCGCGGCGAGCAACTCGCTCAGACGCGGGGTGGCCCGCTCGACCAGGACCGCGTGAAGGGGACGAATGCTCACGATCGTTAAGGTTAGAACCCTGACGCATGGAGGTTACGAGTGATCGAATGGCAGCGGTCTGGCCCGGAACCGGGGAAAGACTACTCCGACATCTGGTACGACACGGCCGAGGGCATCGCGAAGATCACGATCAACCGGCCCGAAGTCCGGAACGCGTTCCGCCCCACGACCCTGTTCGAGCTTTCGTACGCGTTCAACGTCGCGCGTGACGACCCGGAAATCGGTGTGATCATTCTCACCGGCGCGGGGGATCAGGCCTTCTGCTCCGGCGGGGACCAGAAGATCCGCGGCGACGACGGCTACCTCGACGAGCGCGGTGTGGGCCGGCTCAACGTCCTGGACCTCCAGGTGCAGATCCGGCGGACCCCGAAGCCGGTGATCGCGATGGTGGCCGGCTACGCGATTGGCGGCGGGCACGTGCTCCACGTGTGCTGCGACCTGACCGTTGCCGCTGACAACGCGATTTTCGGCCAGACCGGCCCCAAGGTCGGCTCCTTCGACGGCGGATACGGCTCCTGGCTGCTGGCCAGCACCGTCGGGCTGAAGAAGGCGCGCGAGATCTGGTACCTGTGCCGCCAGTACGACGCCCGCCAGGCGCTGGAGATGGGCCTGGTCAACACCGTGGTCCCGCTGGCGTCCCTGGAGGAGGAGACGGTCACCTGGGCTCGGGAGATGCTCACCAAGTCGCCGCTGGCGCTGCGGATGCTGAAGGGCGCGCTGAACGCCGTGACCGACGGAGCGGCGGGCATGCAGCAGTTCGCGGGCGACGCCACGATGATCTACTACATGAGCGAGGAGGCCCAGGAGGGCCGCAACGCCTACCAGCAGAAGCGCAAGCCCGACTTCGCCCGCTTCCCCCGCCGCCCATGACCCTCCCGCCGCCCATGACCCTCCCGCCGCGCATGGCCCTCCCTGCGTGCATGGCCCTCCCTGCGTGCATGGCCCTCCCGCCGCGCATGGCCCCTCCGCCTGCTCCCGTCGAGTCTCACCGGTCCCTTCAGCCCCATAGTTCGCTCAAGATTTCGCTCACTAGGAAAACAGCCCGCGATCACGAAAGCCATCCATGATCGAGGGGCTGCGGGCATTCGCGATCCCGATGACGATGCGGTTCCGGGGGATCCTGGTGCGGGAGGGGGCACTGATCGAGGGGCCGGCCGGCTGGGGGGAGTTCTCCCCGTTTTCCGAGTACGGGCCGCGGGAGTGCGCCAGGTGGCTGGCCAGTGCGCTGGAGTCCGCGCGGGACGGGTGGCCGGCGCCGGTGCGGGACCGGATTCCGGTAAACGTCACCGTCCCGGCAGTCGGCCCGGAGCAGGCGATGGACATCGTCGCGGCCTCGGGATGCCGGACGGCGAAGGTGAAGGTGGCCGAGCGCGGGCAGGCCGAGGCGCAGGACATCGAGCGGGTTGAGGCCGTCCGCGAGGCCCTCGGGCCAGGCGGCGCGATCCGGGTGGACGCGAACGGCGGCTGGGAGGTCGGGCAGGCGGCGCGGATGCTGCGCCGGCTGGCCGCGTTCGGGCTCGAGTACGCCGAGCAGCCCTGCGCTAGTCTCGACGAGCTCGCCGAGCTGCGTCGACTTATCGACATACCGGTCGCCGCGGATGAATCGATCAGGAAGGCCGAGGACCCGCTCCGGGTCCGGGCGGCGGACGCGGCCGACATCGTGGTGCTGAAGGTCCAGCCGCTGGGCGGCGTCCGCCCGGCCCTGCAGGTGGCGGAGGCCTGCGGCCTTCCCGTCGTGGTCTCGAGCGCGGTCGATACCTCGGTCGGGCTCGCCGCGGGGGTGGCGCTGGCCGCCGCGCTGCCGGAACTCCCTTACGCCTGCGGCCTGGGTACCATGTCGCTGCTGACGGGGGACGTCACCGCCGACCCGCTGGTGCCCGACGGGGGAGAGCTGCCGGTCCGCCGTCCCGGCGTGGACCCGGGACAGCTGGCTCGCTTCGAGACCGATCCGGCCCCGTGGCGGGACCGGGTGGCGGCCGCGGTGCGGTACCTGCCGGACCTGGCGCGCGCGCCGGAGCGCGCGTGAACCCGTCTACCGGCTTCGCCACCACGTTCGCCGACGAGCTGATCCGGTGCGGGCTGCGCGAGGCGGTGCTGGCGCCCGGGTCGCGGAGCACGCCGCTGGCGATGGCCCTGTTCGGCGCCGAGCGGCGGGGCCGGATGCGCCTGCACGTCAGGATCGACGAGCGCTCCGCGTCGTTCACCGCGCTCGGCCTGGCCAAGGCGAGCCGGCGCCCGGTGGCGGTGCTGTGCACGTCGGGCACGGCGGCGGCCAACCTCCACCCCGCCGTGATCGAGGCCGACGAGTCCTGCGTTCCGCTGCTTGTGCTCACCGCCGACAGGCCTCCCGAGCTGAGGGGGACCGGCGCGAACCAGGTCATCGACCAGATCAAGCTCTACGGGAGCGCGGTCCGCTGGTTCTGCGAGGCCGGGGTACCCGAGGCGCGTGCTGGGATGGTCGCGTACTGGCGCTCGCTGGCCTGCCAGGCGTGGGCGCGCACGGCGGGCGCCGCCGGCGGCCCGGCCGGCCCCGTCCACCTCAACCTCGCGCTGCGCGACCCGCTCACCCCCGATTCTCCCGGCAGCGTCGCAGAGCCGGACTGGCCGGAGTCTCTCGACGGCCGCCCTGGTGGTGCCCCCTGGACCAGTTTCGGCAGCCCGCCCGCCAACCCTCCGCTCGAACTTCCTTGGACCGAGCGTGGGGTGGTGGTCTGCGGCGACGGGGACTACGACGCAGCCGCACTGGCCGAGCTGGCCGGGCAGGCCGGCTGGCCGGTGCTCGCGGAGCCGTCGTCCGGCGCCAGGCGCGGCCCGAACGCCATGCCTGCCTACCAGTACCTACTCAGCACCCCGGAGTTCGGGGCCGCCCGCCGGCCCGACGTGATCGTCTCGGCCGGCCGACCGGGGCTTTCGCGGCCGCAGATGGCCTTCCTCGGCCGGCCCGCGAGCCGA
Organism: Streptosporangiaceae bacterium; assembly: GCA_035505275.1. GTDB lineage: Bacteria > Actinomycetota > Actinomycetes > Streptosporangiales > Streptosporangiaceae > Palsa-504. The sequence goes on from DATJQX010000005.1 coordinate 72,696, forward strand.
CACGTCGTGATCGCGCAGGGCCCGGGGCACTGGGCCGACCCGCAGCGGTCCGCCACTGACGTCGCCTCGGGGGTCCGCCTGACGGGCCTCGCCCGGCGCCCGGGGTCCTCGGCCTGGCTGGACAGCTGGCGCCTGGCCGATGAGGCGGCCAGGAAGGCGGTGGACGCCCTGCTCGACGGCGATGACCGCCTGACCGAGCCCCGGCTGGCCAGGGACCTGCTGGCGGGACTGCCCGAGGCCGCGTTGCTGTGGATCGGGTCCAGCATGCCCATCAGGGACGTCGACCTGCACGGTGTACCCCGCGGCGACATCCGGGTGCTGGCCAGCAGGGGCGCCAGCGGCATCGACGGCACCGTGTCCGCCGCGATGGGCGCCGCGCTCGCCCACGGCGGGCCCGCCTTCGCGCTGATCGGCGACCTGGCCTTCCTGCACGACGCGCCCGGCCTGGCGTTCGGGCCGGACGAGCCGCGGCCCGACCTGTGCCTGATCGTCGTCAACAACGACGGCGGCGGCATCTTCTCCGCGCTGGAGCAGGCGGCCTTCCCCGTCATGTTCGAGCGGCTCTTCGGGACCCCGCACGGCGCTGGGCTTGACCACCTGGCCGCCGCCTTCGGCCTGCCCTATGAACGCCTCGACCAGCCGGCGGACCTGGACAAGGTCGTGGCGGCCAGCGGCCTGCGAGTGGTCGAGGTGCCAACCGACCGCGAGGCAGGCACCGCCCTGCGCGTCCGGCTCCGTGAAGCGGCCTCCACTGCCGTGCGCGGCGTCATGTGACCGCGGGCCGGACCTCGTCCCCGGCGCCCACCCGGCGCGGCCCGGTGACCGCGGGCCGGACCTCGTCCCCGGCGCCCACCCGGCGCGGTCCGGTGACCGCGGGCCGGACCCCAACCTCCTGCGGGCTGACGGCGATCCGCGCGCGGCCGGTGGATGATAATTGGCAGTGTTATGACGCTCACCCAGCTGAACGCGTTCGTCTTGGTGGCCCGGCTCGGCTCGGTGACCGCCGCGGCCAACGCGCTCGGCGTCAGCGAGTCGGCTGTCTCCCAGGCGCTGTCGGCGCTGCGGCTGCACCTGGGCGATCAACTGGTCACGCGCGGCCCGGTCGGGATGACGCTGACCGCCGGGGGATCCCGGCTGCTCGCCACCGCCTCCCAGATCGTGGTGCTCGGCGCCGAGGCGCACGCGGCGGTCCGGGCCGCGCAGGGCGCGCCGGAACAGCTGCGCGTGGTGTCGACGTCCACCATCGCGGAGTTCGTGATCAGCCCGCTGACCGAGGCGTTCACCAAGCGCTACGCCGGCTCGGTCGAGATCTCGGCGGGCGTCGCCGCGAGCAGCGAGATGAGCGTCCTGGTCGCCAACCGGCTCGCCGACGTCGCCATCGGGTCCACCGTGCCCGACGACCCGGCCCTCAACCTGGTGACCGAGCCGATCTTCAGGTACCGCCTCGTCGTCGTGACCGCGGGCCAGCCCCGGTTGCGGGGCAACCCCCGCCAGTGGCTGTGGTACGTCGACCCCTCGGGCGCCGACCCCGGGAGCGAGACCGGCCAGATGCTGTCCAGCCTGGGCATTCCGGAGGACCAGATCAGGGTGTTCCCCAACCAGACCGCCGCCTGGGCGGCGGCGGCCGACGGTACCGGCGTGGCGCCCGCGGTGGAGCACCTGGTCGCCCAGCAACTGCGCCGCGGTGAGCTTTCGCTGGTCGAGCTGCCGGGGTGCCGGATCGACGCGTGCTGGCACGTCACCCTGCTCGAGCGGCAGCACCAGAGCACGGCGGCCAGCTCGTTCCGCCGCTACCTGGGCACACCGGAAGCCATGCACCTGATGCGCGCGCCCGCCGGCGGGGTCCCGCCCTCGCGATTCCGGCCGCCGGTATACGTCACGATCTGGAGTTAGGACCGGCTAGGACGCCGGAATTCTGGGGGTCTTCCCGCCTTAAGCAAGCACTTATTCGCGTGTTGCGAGGCCATCGCACCGAGTGGATCATGGGGGGCGCGCCATTAGTGGCGGCGGCCCGACAATGTTGTCCGGAGGCAGGAGCACGCGCCATGCGAATTGAATCCGACGGCCATAGCCGAGGTAATCCGCGCCTCTACGAGCTGATCGAGGGCGCTCCGAAGACCGGCAAAAGCCCCACGGTCTGGGCCTGGCCCGAGCTGATCGATTACCTCAAGGTGGCCGGCCAGCCGGTGGCAGGACCGTGGCCGCCGCACCAGGAGCCGCGGCCGGATCCGGACTATGAGTCCCTCCCCGTCGCGGTGCCAGACCCGGAATCGAACCAGTAGCACGGCCCGTTTCCTGCGACAACTGGAGGATCCTATGTATCCGTCGCGGTTCCGTTACGAGGCGCCGCGTTCACTGCCCGAGGCGATCGCCCTCCTGCATGACAACGGGGACGACGCGAAGGTCCTGGCCGGCGGGCAGAGCCTGGTCCCGCTGATGAAGCTCCGCTTCGCCTCGCCCGGGCTTGTCGTGGACATCAACAACGTCCCCGGCCTCGACTATCACCGGGTGGACGCGGACGGGACCCTGCACATCGGCGCCCTGTGCCGGCACGCCTACCTGGAGCACTCCGAGCTGCTGAAGACCAGCCAGCCGACCATGGCCGCAGCCGCGCCGCTGATCGCCGATCCCATCGTCCGCAACCGCGGCACGCTGGTGGGCTCGCTGTGCCACGCCGACCCGCAGGGCGACTGGGCATCGGTGGTGCTGGCGCTCGGCGGTTCCGTCGTGGCGCGAGGGCCGGGCGGCATGCGGGCGATCCCCCTCGGCGATTTCGTCACCGGCCCCTTCCAGAACGTCCTGGCCCCGGACGAGATCGCCGTGGAGGCGGTGATACCGGCGGCAAGGGGCACCCGCGCGGGCGGCTACCTCAAGCTCGAGCGCCGCGTCGGGGACTTCGCGACCGTCGGGGTCGCGGTCGCGCTCGAGATGAGCGGTGAGACCGTGACCAGGGCCGGAATCGCGCTGACCGGGGTCGGCGGATCCACCGTCGCGGCCAGGGCGGCGGCCGAGGCGCTGGCCGGCCGGCCGCTCACCGCCGAGAGCATCGCCCAGGCCGCCGACCTGGCGGCCGAGGCGGCGCGGCCGAGAACCGACCATCGCGGCAGCGCCGAATACAAGCGGCACATGGTGCGCACGTTCGTCTCGCGCCTGCTGAGCCGCGCGGAACCAGCGGCGGAAAGGGCAGCCTGACCATGATCATCATTGACGAGGAGCCTGCGGGCTCCGGGGTCGATATCCCGGTCCGCCGGATCACGTTCACGATCAACGGCGAGAAGAAGACCGCCGAGGTGGAGCCGCGGCTGCTGCTGTCCCACCTGATCCGCCGCGGGCTCGGGCTGACCGGGACGCACATGGGGTGCGACACGACCAACTGCGGCGCGTGCACCGTCCTGGTCGACGGGCGCCCGGCGAAGTCCTGCACCATGCTGGCGGTGCAGGCCGACGGGCACGAGATCGGCACGGTCGAGGGCCTGGCCACCGCCAGCGAGCTGCACCCGCTCCAGGAGGGCTTCAAGGAGGAGCACGGCCTGCAGTGCGGGTTCTGCACTCCCGGCATGATGCTGGCCGCCAAGGCGCTGCTCGACGCCAATCCCGACCCGACCGAGGAAGACGTTCGGTGGGCGCTGTCCGGCAACCTGTGCCGCTGCACCGGCTACCAGAACATCGTGAAGTCCGTGCTGTGGGCGGCGGCCAAGCTCAGATCCCAGGGGGCATGACATGTCACAGGCGCTCGACGAAATCAAGATCGGCGGGCTGGGCGCGAGCCGCAAGCGGGTCGAGGACAACCGCTTCATCCGCGGCAAGGGCAACTACACCGACGACATCACCCTGCCCGGCATGCTGCA
>DATJQX010000006.1:0-8635 GCA_035505275.1 Streptosporangiaceae bacterium
GTCGCGCCCGCGGTGATCAGCACCTCGGTGCCCGGGTCATAGCCCAGGCCGTAGAACCTTTGCTGGTGGTCAGCGACCGCTGCCCGCAGCTCGGGGATGCCAGGCCCCGGCGGGTACTGGTTGCCGTGCCCCGTCATGATCGCCGTGGCGGCGGCCTGCGCGACGGACGGCGGGCCGTCCACGTCGGGGAAGCCCTGGCCGAGGTTGACCGCGCCAGTGGCGACGGCGCGGGCGGACATCTCGGCGAATATCGAGGTGCCGAGGCCGTGCAGGCGGCGGTTGAGCAGAGGTCGGGTCACACACCTATTGTGGGCGGCATGCGTATCGCCTTGTGCCAGCTTCCCGTCAGCCCCGATCCCGAGGTCAACCTCGCGCGGGTGCGCACGGCGCTCGACGAGGCCGCCAGTGGCGGCGCGTCGCTCGCGGTGTTCCCCGAGGCGACCATGGTCAGGTTCGGCAGTGACTTGCAGGCGGCGGCGGAGCCGCTGGACGGGCCGTTCTGCTCGTCGGTGGCCGCGGCGTGCTCCTCGGCCGGGGTGGCCGCCGTCGTCGGCGTCTTCGAGCCGGCGCCCGACGGGCGCGTGTACAACACCGCGGCCGCGTTCTCCGCCGCCGGGTCACAGGTGGCCGCGTACCGGAAGCTGCACCTGTTCGACGCGCTCGGGCAGCACGAATCGGAGCTGGTCGCGCCGGGTTCCTCCGTGGTGGTGGCCCCGCTTGGCGGCGTGACTGCGGGGCTGCAGGTCTGCTACGACATCCGGTTCCCCGAGCTGACCCGCGCGCTGGCGCTCCGCGGCGCGTCGCTGGTCACGGTCAGCGCCGCCTGGCAGGCGGGCCTGTTCAAGGAGGAGCACTGGGTGACGCTGCTGCGCGCCCGCGCGATCGAGAACACCGTATGGGTCGCCGCCGCCGGGCAGGTGCCCGACTACGACGCGAAGCCGACCCGCGCGCCGACGGGCATCGGCCGGAGCATGCTCATCGACCCGCTGGGCGTGGTGCGCGCCGACCTCGGCCCCGCCCCCGGTGTGCTCGTGGCCGAGGCCGACATGTCGCTCGTGGACACGGTGCGGGCCACGTTGCCGTCGCTGGCCAACCGCCGCGAGGACGTCTTCGGCAAGGACTGGCAGGCGGCCGGGAGTTAGGCTCCGGCCTCTTCGGCTGGCAGGGCGACGCGCGCGACCTGGAACGGGGCGAAGCTCTGCGCGGTCGCCATCAGCTCGATCCTGTTGACGTTGACGTGTGGCGGCTGGACCGCCGCCCAGTAGATCGCCTCAGCGATGTCGTCCGCGGTCATCGGCTGCATGCCCGAGTAGACGGCGTCCGCCTGCTCCCTGTCGCCGTCGAACCTGACCAGGGAGAACTCCGTATCGGCCAGGCCCGGCTCGATCGAGGTCACCCGCACGCCGGTGCCGTGCAGGTCGCTGCGCAGGTTCAGGCTGAACTGGTGCACGAACGCCTTCGAGCCGCCGTAGGCGTTCCCGCCGGGGTACGGGTAGCTGCCCGCCACCGAGCCCAGGTTGATCACGTGACCACGCCGGCGCGCCACCATCCCGGGCAGGATCGCCCTGGTGCAGTAGGTCAGGCCCTTGCAGTTGGTGTCGATCATCTGGTCCCAGTCGTCCAGGTCCGCCTCCTGGGCCGGCCCGAGCCCGAGGGCCAGGCCTGCATTGTTCACTAGCACGTCGACGGCGGCGAACTCGGGTGGCAGCAAGGCCACGGCGGCGAACACGGCGTCCCGGTCCCTGACGTCCAGCGCGACCGTCAGGACGCTCGGGCCGAGTTCCTTGGCCAGGTCATCGAGCCGGTCGACCCGGCGGGCGGCGGCGATGACCCGGGCGCCTGCGGCGGCGAACCTGCGTGCGGTCGCGGCCCCGAAACCGCTGGTTGCGCCGGTGACAAAGACGGTGGCGGGCTGGGTGCTAGTCATGGTTACAGCATCGTAGTCAGTAGCGCACCGGTGACTGCCAGATAGTCGGCTGTTCGGCGGCCGGAGTCGCGATGTAGCCGATCCCGGTCAGCGTGGACCCCGATCCGGTCAGCGCGGTGATCGCGTGCGTGCCTGGCCCGGCCAGGCCCATGCCCGCCGGTGCCGCCGCGGTCCACGCGGTGCCCGCCGCCGCGCGTGCCGCCAGCGTCCAGATCACCACGTCCTGGCTGCCTGGCGTGCCGTACGTGCCGGCCGCGGTGAAGCCGCTGCCGGCCGCCGCGAGCGCGGTGACCGCGGTGTTCGCCGCGGTCGCGGCGCCGGCACCGGCTGGCGGCGCCGACGGCTCAGGCAACTGGGCCAGCGTCCAGGTCGCGCCGTTATTCGCGGAGACGGCCGCGAACGGGACACGCTGGCCAGCCGCGGTGACCTCGGTGCCGGCCGCGGCGAGGGTGGTTCCGTTGGCCGCCACGAAGCCGAGCTGGGTGCTGGCCGCCCCGACGGGCTGCGGCAGCGTGACAAGGGACCAGGTCCGACCCGTTGCCGACAGCCAGGCCGCCGCGGCGGTCCCGGCCGAGCCGACGGCAACGAACCCCTTGCCGGTCGCGGTGACCGCGTTCAGCTGACTGTCGCCCATCGCCGGCAGCGCGATGGCGGCCCGCTGCCAGCCGTTGAGGCCCGCCGAGTCCCAGGCGGCCGCGACCGTGCGGCCGCCTGCCAGCTGGTGCCCGACGATCACGTACCCGGCCGGGCCCGCGGCGGCCGCGGTGACGGCCTGCCCCTGCCCGGCGAACGCGGCCGCGCCGTCGAGCGCCGTCCAGGTCGTCCCGGTGGCAGAGCCGACGACGACCGGGCGCTGCGTGGTGGCCGCCGTGGCGTCGCCGCCTACAGCGAGCCAGCCCGCCGGGCCGTGCACGACCCCGGTGAGCTGTTCCTCTCCGGTCCTGTTCAGCACCGCGGGGGTGGCGCCGACCGTGCGCGTCCACGTCGACCCGCCGTCCGCGGAGGCCCACAGCGCGGGCAGGCCGTCGGCGCTGCCCGCCGCCACCTGCATGGTGCCGGACGCCGCGATCGCGTTGACCGCCAGCTCGCTGGTGACGGCGCCGGGAATCGCGCCGATGTTGACCTGGCGCGCGGCGCCCTGCGTCCCGATGAGCGTCAGCAGGGGCTGCTGCCGCGCCGTGGTCGCGGTCGCGATGCTCGTGCCGGCGAACACCGCCTGCCCGGCCGTGGTCAGCGCCACGCCGCCGACCTGCTCGGCGGCCGCGGTGCCGACCGGATCGGTGCCGGTCCAGGTGGTGCCGTCCGGGGACAGGAACGCGAAGTCGAGGCCGTGTCCCTGGCCGGATACCACCGCCCCGTTAGGTCCGCCGCTGACCTGCCCCAGCGTCAGCGGCGAGCCGTCGGCCGTCTGCAGCGTGGCGGACTGCTGCCAGGTCGTGCCGTTCGCCGACGTGTAGACCACGGCGCCGGCGGCACCGTTAACCGGTCCGGACCTGACCGCGACGAAGCCGGTGCGCAGCGGGGCCAGGCCGGCGATGGTGGCGCTCGCGCCGCCGCCCGCGGGCACGGTCACCGCCGTCCACGTCGTCCCGCCGTTCGCCGACCGCCACACGCCGGACGTGGTGGCGGCGCCCGCCACCGTTCCGTCCAGCACGATCACCCCGCCGTTGGCTGCCGCACCGGTGATGCCGGTCACCTGGCCGCTGCTCGCGGCGAGGCCGAGCTGTGCGCCGCCGAGCCGCTGCCAGGTACTCCCGTTCGCGGACAGCCAGACCACGGGACTGGCCTTGGCGGTGTCACCGCCGGGCACGTTGGTGCCGGCCGCCAGGAAGCCGGTGCCTGTCGCGGTCAGCGTGGTGATCTTGTCGCCCGCGAGCTGGGGAAGCTGTGGGCGGATGAGCCAGTCGTGTGCGTTCTGGCTGGTCCAGACGGCGGTCGGGCCGACCGCGACCCAGCCGCGCGAGCCCCCGGCCACGACCGTGGCGGCCTGGCCGGGCGGCGGGTCGCCCTGCACCGTGCCGAGCTGCCAGGTCTGTCCGTTGTCGGCCGAGACGTAGAACCGCGCCCGGGGGATGCTGGCACCGGACTGGCCGCCGACCGCCACGATCGTGCCGCCGGACGTGGCGACCTGACCGAGGGTGTCCTGGATGCCGCGGCCTGCCAGCGAAGCGGTGCCGGTGAAGTCCGCCGCGGCCGCTCGCGCGGGCGGGTATCCCGCGTCGAGCGACGAGGGAGCGGGCCCTGACCCGTTGTTCGCGCCGGCGACGACGACCACTGCGATGCCGACGGCGATCGCCGCCACGATCGGCACTGCCAGGGCTGACACCCAGTTGCGGAACCGCATGGCCGACGCGAAGTGCCTGCCGAAGCGGACGGCGAAGCCCTCCTCCCCCAGCTGGTCCGCTGGGTAGCGCAGCCGCCGCAGGATGCCCGGGTCGCCCTGTCCGTCCAGGCCGTCGCTATGGTGCCGCGCGGCCTCGTGCCGCGATCCCGTCCTGCCGTGCGAGGTGGCCTCTGACCGGGCGTGCTGCTCGCGCGGTGCCTCCAGGGCTCCGCGAGGCTCTTTGGGCTGGCGCCGGGCCGACGACTCGCGTGGTGCCCTCGGCTCGCGCGGGCCCGGTGAGCCGGGGTGGGGCTGCGACCGTTGCCGGGTCCCGGGGCCGTACGGCTGCCTGAGCCTGGGCCGGGCCTGCGGGCGGGACCGTCGCCGGGGTTCGGCGAACTCGGGCGGCGGGTCGATCGGCCCCAGCGGGCCGCCGCCCGCCACCGTCGGGGTGTACCGGAGGGTCAGCCGGCGCCGCGGACCGGTGTCACCCGACTCCCCGAACACGCCCTCGTCCTGGGTGGCGCTGAAGCCGCCGGAGTCGCGCACGGCGTCGAAGGCACCGGAGTTGCGCCGGGCGTCGAATCCGCCGGAGTCGCGCAGGCGGTCCATTCCGCCGGAATCTCGCGCGGCCCCGAAGCCACCGGAGTCCCGGGGAATCTCGAACCCGCCAGAACTGCGGTTTGCGTCAAACCCGCCGGAGTCGCGTGCCGCGTCGAAGTAGCCCGAGTTCCTGGCGGCACCGAACGCGCCGGAGCCCTGCGCCGCCGGGAATCCGCCCGGGTTACGCCCTGCGTCCAGGTCACCCGAGGTCGGCGCGGCGCTGAACCCGCCAGGATTCCGCGGAGCCCGGAACCCGCCCGAGTCGCGCGCGGTGAGGGACCCGCCGGAGTCGCGCACAGCGTCGAAGCCACCCGAGTCCGGGACCGCGCCGAACTCGCCTGAGTTCCCCGGAACCCGGAACCCGCCTGAGTTACGTGCCGCGTCATATCCGCCCGAATTCGGGGCGGCGAAGCCGCCGGAGTTCCGCGTGACGGGGAACCCGCCCGAGTCGCGTGGGGCATCGAACCCACCTGAGTCGCGCACGGCGTCCGGCCTGCCGGGAGGTGGTCCCGGGAGAGCCCGAGGCGGCCGCGAATGGCGGGCAGCCGGGAACGCGCCGGAATGCTGGTTGGCTGGGAAAGCTCCGGAGTGCCACGGGGTGCCGAATCCGCCCGAGTCCCGGGCCGCGTCGAACCCGCCTGAGCTCCGGGGACCAGCGAATCCGCCTGAGTCACGGGCGGCGGGGAACCCGCCCGAGTCGCGCCCGCGGTCAGGGGCGCCCCTGCCGGGGAGCGGCCTGGGTACCCGCGGGTCGCGGGCAGCCCGAAAACTACCTGAATCCAGGCTGGCCGGGAAACCTCCGGAGTCACGGGTGTCTGGGAACTCGTACGGGTCACGCCCGGTCCCGAACCCGCCGGAATCCCGGAGCCTGTCGAACCCGCCCGAGTTCCGATCGGCCGGGAAACTTCCGGAGTCACGGGTACCCGGGGGCTCGTACGGGTCGCGTCCAGTGCCGAACCCGCCGGAATCCCGCAACCTGTCGAACCCACCGGAGTCACGCACCGCGTCAAACCCACCGGTGTTCCGCGCTGCACGGAACCCGCCTGAATCTCGGGGGACGCTGAAGCCGCCCGAGCTCCGCGGGGCGTCGAAGCCGCCGGAGTCCCGCACAGGGTCGGGCCTGCCGCCACTCGGCAGTGCCCTGGGTGCCCGCGAATTGGGAGCAGGGAAGCCGCCCGAATCCTGGGGAACCCGGAAGCCTCCGGAATCGCGGACGGGTCCACGCTCACCGGGGTCGCGGTATCGTCCCGCGCCGGGGCGCTGCGGGGCCGGGTCTACGTCAGGTGTGGCGTCGAAATCATCCGTCCTCCGGGCACGGCCGAATCCCCCGGTGTCGCGGAGCTGGCCGAACTCGCCGGTGTCGCGCCGGTCGCGCGGCCTCTCGAATTCGTAGCCTGGCAGCTCGGCGGGGGCCTGCGGGCCGGTGAAGTCCTCGGACCCGGGGTCTGCGGGACGGCCGCGCGGCCGCCCGGAGACCCGGGGGTCGTTCGACTGAGGATGGCGCGCACGGGAAAGGTGGGGGCGCTCAGCGTCCCCGGCCCCGCGGTCGCCGCTGCTCCGCATGCCGTTCACCTGTATCTACGCTCAGTGGAGTACCGGGCGTTCACTCTTGTTGACCCGCGTTCACTTGCGCCGATCGTACAGGGCAGCTACGCCGCCGACAGGGCAAATCACGCCATGGAACGGATTCCGTAAGATCGCGTCCCCCCGGCACAGGAAGCGGACTACGGGGCCAAAAGATTGCGGGTACTTTGACCGGGTTTTTGCCGATGAAGTGCCCACGATAAATCGGCGCCTGTCACGACTGGTGCGATGCGGAACTCGTGTGACTGCCGGGGTCGGCTTGGGTCGGGTCCGCGCGAGCCGGAGGCGTCAACCAGAGGTTTCGCGGATCGTTGCCGAACAGTCCGTCACCGCCCGCGAGGCCGGCGCTACCGTACAGGAAGCGGCCATAATCCGGCCGCCCGGATACTCCAGGAGGTACGGGGCTGAGCCAGTGATTCATGCCACAGGGGCCACGGGAGCCTCTGGGGTGACATCATGCCGCGTCCTAACTCGACCGACAGGTAACCTGGAAACCGGGAGTAATAGTCACGTCTAACCTTTCGGAAGAAGGCGATGTCCGCCGTGTCTTCTGAGTCGCCGCTTGCCGACGCGGATCTCAGCGAGCCCTCAGCAAACCCATCAGGCGCTTCTGCCGCCGCACAGCCACCTGGCGCCGACTTCGGCGCTAATGAGTGGCTAGTCGACGAGCTATATCAGCGCTACCTCGCGGACCCGGGCTCGGTCGACCGGGCGTGGTGGAGTTTCTTCTCCGACTACCGGCCCACGAGGGGTAACGGGACAGGATCGCATCCGGCCATACAGGAAAGCCCGGCCGAGACGCCGAAGACCGCATCGCCCACGGTAAGCGCGAGCGCCCCCGCGGCCCCTGCGGCCACGGCGCCCCCTGCGGCCACGGCGCCTCCCAGCGCCACGCCCAGCGCCCCCAGCGCCCCGGCCGCGGCCCCGAGCGCCCCCGCCAAGCCAAGCCAGCCGCCCGTCGCGCCGCCGCCCTCGGACGCCGACCTCAACAGGCTCCGCGGCGCCGCCGCCCGCACCGCCCAGAACATGGCGGCCAGCCTCTCGGTCCCCACTGCCACCTCGGTGCGAGCGGTGCCGGCCAAGCTGCTCATCGACAACCGCATCGTTGTCAACAACCACCTGCAGCGCGGCAGGGGCGGGAAGGTCTCGTTCACCCACCTGATCGGCTACGCCGTCGTCCAGGCGCTGAAGGCGAACCCGGAGATGAACGCCGCGTACGCCGAGGAAGACGGCAAGCCGGTCCTCGCCGTGCCGCATCACATCAACCTCGGCCTGGCCATCGACCTGCAGGCCAAGGATGGCTCGCGGCAGCTCCTCGTGCCGAACATCAAGGGCGCCGGCGACATGGACTTCCGCCAGTTCTGGACGGCGTACGAGGACCTGATCCGCAAGGCCCGCAGCGGCAAGCTCGCCGTCGCGGACTTCCAGGGCACCACGATCAGCCTGACCAACCCGGGCACCATCGGCACCGAGCACTCCGTGCCGCGGCTCATGCCGGGCCAGGGCTGCATCATCGGCGTCGGGGCCATGGAGTACCCCGCCGCCTACCAGGGCGCGAGCGAGGAGACCATGGCCAGGCTGGCCATCAGCAAGACGGTCACGCTCACCTCCACCTACGACCACCGGATCATCCAGGGCGCGCAGTCCGGCGACTTCCTGCGCCGGATCCACCAGCTGCTGCTTGGCGAGGACGACTTCTACGACGACATCTTCGCCAGCCTGCGCATCCCGTACGAGCCGGTCCGCTGGGTCAAGGACTTCCCCTACGGGCACGAGGACGACGTCACCAGGAGCGCCAGGGTCCAGGAGCTGATCCACGCTTACCGGGTCCGCGGCCACCTGATGGCCGACACCAACCCGCTGGAGTTCACCCAGCGCAGGCACCCTGACCTGGACATCAATCAGCACGGCCTGACGCTGTGGGACCTGGAGCGCGAGTTCGCCACCGGCGGGTTCGGCGGCAAGCCGCTGATGCGGCTGCGCGAGATCCTCGGCGTGCTGCGCGACTCCTACTGCCGCACGGTCGGCATCGAGTACATGCACATCCAGGATCCCGACGAGCGCAAGTGGATCCAGGCGCACATCGAGGTGCCGCAGAAGCGGCCCGGGCACGACGAGCAGATCCGCATCCTGTCCAGGCTGAACGTGGCCGAGGCGTTCGAGAACTTCCTGCAGACCAAGTTCGTCGGCCAGCGCCG
>DATJQX010000007.1:0-24825 GCA_035505275.1 Streptosporangiaceae bacterium
CATTCTGTTACCAGTAGGTACGGTTGAAAGCACCGCGGTTGCCCGGGCCCGCTTCCGGGTTAGGGTGCGTGAGTGACAACCTCGAAGGCAACGAGCCTGGACCGGACCCTGTCTGCCGACCTTCGCATCCAGTGCGATGACGTCTGGGCTGGCCTGCACGCTCATCCGTTCCTGCGCGAGCTCACCCGCGGGACCCTGCCCCTGGACAAATTCCGCTTCTTCATCGAGCAGGACCTGATGTTCCTGTCCCCCTTCGCCCGCTGCATGGCCATGGGCGCGGCCAAGGCACGCAGCGAGGCGGAGCTCGAGTTCTTCACCAAGCAGGCCGACGGGATCATCCGGCTGGAGATCCCGAGCAACCGGCGGCTGCTCAAGGACGTGATCCGCCGGGGAGCACAGGACCAGGGCGGCTCCCTCGCGATGGCCCCGGCCAACGTGGCCTACACCAGCTTCCTGATGGCCACGGCGGCGGAATACGGCCCGCTTGAGATCATCGCCGCCATCCTCCCGTGCTCCTGGAGCTACATAGAAATCGCCAGGGACCTGAAGGATGAGCTCGCCGAGCACCCGGTGTACTCAAACTGGGTCGGCTTCTACCTGGACGACGAGGAGGCCAACCTGGTCCTGAACATGCGGCGGACCTTCGACGAAATGGCGCGCGCGGAGGACCTGGGCGAGGCCCAGCGCCGCAAGCTGGCCGAGATCTTCATGATCAGTTCGCGGCTCGAGGGCATGTTCTGGGAGATGGCGTACACCCTGGACCAGTGGCCCGATCTGCGGTGACCAAGATCCCGCCGGCCGCGTAAGCTTGCCCGGTTAGCGACGCTGGCGCGGTTATGCCCGCCGGCGCCGGTCATCGAACCCGAGGAGGCGTGATGTCACAGGAGGATTCTGGCGACTTGCCCGAGCAGTTCCACCGGGACCGCAGGCAGCACGGGGGCGAGATAGACCGCCTGGATGACGACCAGCTCGCCCGGCTGACCGAGGAAGAGCGCGTTGCCGCAGGGCTTGACCCCTACGACCCGGACGAGGTGCCGCCCGCCACGGACGCGCCGCCGCAGACTGACATCACCCAGAGCGCTGAGTACCAGGCGGAAAGGGCCGAGTTCACCCGCGAGTACGAGAAGGGTGAACTGCACCCCATCGACGAGGACCACCCGTTCCCGCCCACCCGCTACGAGTAACGGGCGGCGGGCGCGGCCGGCTAGCTGCCCCGGGCGGCGGTCAGGGCCACGCTGGCTTCGGCGGTGTACACCAGGAAGGTCAGCGATTCCTGGAAGTACAGCTGCACGTACTCGCTGTCGTGGGACAGATAGCCGATGGCCAGGTCCTCCCCGAGGTGCAGCTCGAAGTCGCCGCCGCGGCCGGTTAGCAGGAACGCGCCGTCGATGGCGGGCGCCCAGATGATCTCCCCGTCCACGACCCGGGCTAGGTGCTCGCGGATCGGGTAGCCGTGGTCCGCGGTCTCGCTGACCGCCGTGTAGGCAGCGGCGGACAGCACCAGCGAGTACGGGCCGGCCACGCCGGCCAGCCGGAGCGTGCTTACCGCCTGGCTGATCACGGCCGGGTACTCGCGGGCCTCGGCGGGCAGCGCGAGGACCGGGTTTGACGAGCTCTTCCTGACGCCGGCGATCCCGCCGGCCGCATAGCCCTCGAAGATCGCCCGGTCCTCGGCGAAGGCGATCTGCCTCGCCGCGTCCTTCACCGGCTGCCAGTCGGAGTCCTGCGCGCCGCGCTCGACGTCGTCCACGTCCTGCCTGCTCAGCGTGAACGGAACCCTGAGCTGGACGAGCTGGTGCGCCGTGCGCAGCCAGGCCAGGCTCCCGCCGACCTCGGGGTCCGGCGGATCGATCTGGGTGAGGTGGCCGGTGCCGACGCTGGCCAGCCCCGGTCCGGCCGGTCCGCGGACATCCACCACCCGGCGGGCGGCCACGTGCCGCTCGAACGTCCGGCGGGCCTCGGCCTCGATGCTTGTCCACGCCGAGCTGGAAACCGGGGCGAGCTCGCGGTGCAGGTTATTCATGGCTGAGTGCTCCTCTTCAAGCTGCCGATGCCTAGCGAACCGGTGCCGACCGTGCTGCTATCCGCCGGACCGGGCTCCGCTGCCGGACCGGCTGCTGCTTCGGATTCAGGCGCGGGGCCGCCTGGCGGATCCGGGAGATCGTCGAGGAAATCCGCCGACGGCGCGAAGAACAGGCCGCCCGTGACCGCTGTGGAGACTTCCAGGATGCTGTCGTAGTTGCCTGGCGGGCGGCCGATGAACATGTTGGCCAGCATCTGCTCAGTCACGCTCGGCGTGGCCGCATAGGCGATGTAGTACGTGCCGAACTCCCCCCGGCCCAGGTCGCCGAAGGGCATGTTGGCCCGCAGGATCTGCCGCTGGGTCCCGTCGGGGTCGATCAGGGTGTTAACGGCGACGTGGGAGTTGACCGGCTTGACCTCGTCCGCCATCTCGATATCGGACAGCTTGAACCGCCCGATCGTCCGCTCCTGGGCCTCCACGGACAGAGCGTTCCACTTCTGCATATCGTGCAGGTACTTCTGCACGATGACGTAGCTGCCGCCGGCGAACTCGGGGTCCGCGTCGCCGACCAGGGCGGACACCGCGGCCGCGGCACCGACCGGGTTTTCGGTCCCGTCCACGAAGCCGAGCAGGTCGCGCTCGTCGAAGAACCGGAAGCCATGGACCTCGTCGGCCACGGTCACCATCTCGGCCAGCCGCCCCATGACCTGGGACGCGAACTCGAAGCACATGTCCATCCGCTCGTGCCGGATGTGCAGCAGCACGTCCCCCGGCGTGGCGGGCGCGCGGTACCTGGCGCCGTGCAGCTCGGTGAACGGGTGCAGTTCGGCCGGGCGCGGGCCGGAGAACAGGCGGTCCCAGGCCTGTGATCCCACCGCGGCGATGCAGCCGAGCGGCGGACCTGGGGCCCGGAAGCCGACCGCCCGCTGCAGGCCGGCCCAGTCGCTGAACACATCCCTGACGGCCGCCTCGCCGCCGGGGTTGATGGTCAGCACCAGGAAGATCGCGGCTGCGGTCAGCGGGGCCAGGACCGGCTGCGGCTCGGGCGACGGTTGTGTCACGGGACCGTCCTTCCTTCCGCTGGCGCCAGGCTCCCACGCAAAGGTTAGCGCCAGGTCCCCGGCCGCCGCCGGACGGTACCGGCCCGGCGGGTGACCTCTTCGGTGATGCGATCCGAAAGCAGCAGATGTCCGCGCACGCGATCCATGGTGCCAAAGGCCTCGCGGGTAGGCGTCATTAGACTGGGCCTCCATGAGCATCCAGCCGTCCAGTGAGTCCGCCACGCAGCCAGTGCCCGAACCGCCGACCGCTAAGCAGGTGCCCATGGAGCGCACCCACCACGGCGACACGGTCATCGACGAGTACGCCTGGCTCACCAGCAAGGACGACCCGGACACGATCGCCTACCTGACGGCCGAGAACGCCTACACCGAAGCCGCCACCGCGGGCCTGGCGGCGCTGCAGGATCAGATCTTCGCGGAGATCAAGGCGCGCACGCAGGAGAGCGACCTGTCGGTCCCGGTGCGCAATACGGACTGGTGGTACTACTCCAGGACGGTCGAGGGCGAGCAGTACTCGGTGCACTGCCGCCGCGAGGTCCGGCCCAGCGAGGTCATCCCGCCGATCCCGGCCGACGGCCAGCCACTGGACGGCGAGGAGGTGCTGCTCGACGAGAACGAGCTCGCCGGGGGGTCCGATTTCTTCGCCCTCGGCGCGTTCAAGCTGAGCCCGGGCCAGCGCTGGCTCGCCTACTCCACCGACTTCACCGGCAGCGAGCGGTTCACCATCCGGATCAAGGACGTGGCCGCCGGCGCCGTGCTGCCCGACGAGATCCCCGACACCTACGCCGGGTGCGCGTGGTCCCTGGACGGCTCCACGCTGTTCTACGTCACGGTCGACGCCGCCTGGCGGCCCTACCGGGTATGGCGGCACAAGATCGGCACGCCCGCCGGGCAGGACGTCATCGTCTTCGAGGAAGAAGACGAGCGCTTCCACGTCTACGTGAGCCTGACCCGCAGCGAGCGCTACCTGCTCATCAGGTCGGCCAGCGTGCTCACCAGCGAGGTCTGGCTGCTCGACGCGGCGACGCCGGACAGCGAGTTCACCGTGGTAGCCCCGCGCCGGCACGGCGTGGACTACGACGTGAGCGACGCCGGGGACCGGCTGCTCATCCTGCACAACGACGGCGCGGAGAACTTCGAGATCGCCACGGCCTCGCCGAGCGCCCCGGCGGACTGGACGCCGCTCATCGCGCACCGCGCCGACACGAGGCTGCTTGGCGTGGACGCGTTCGCGGACTTCACCGTGGTGTACTTCCGCCGGGACGGGCTGACCGGCCTGCGGGTCATGCGGCGCGACGGCGAGTACGAGATCGCCTTCGGCGAGCCCGTCTACCGGGTCGCGCCCGGGCCGAACCCTGAGTTCGCGGCCAGCCGGTACCGGCTGTCGTACACCTCGCTGGTCACCCCGGGCTCGGTCTACGACTGCGACATGGCCACCGGCGAGCTGACCCTGCTCAAGCGCCAGCCGGTCCTCCCCTCGCCCGCGGGCGTGCCGTACCGGCCGGAGGACTATGAGGAGTACCGGGAGTGGGCCGTCGCCGGCGACGGCACGCGGGTGCCGATCTCGCTGGTCTGCGCTAAGGGAACGCCGCGCGACGGCAGCGCGCCCTGCTTGCTGTCCGGGTACGGCAGCTACGAGATATCCAGGGACCCCGCCTTCTCCATCCCCGCCCTCTCGCTGCTCGACCGGGGCTTCGTGTACGCCATCGCGCACATCCGGGGCGGCGGCGAGATGGGCAGGCCCTGGTACACCGACGGCAAGCTGCTGCACAAGAAGAACACCTTCACCGATTTCATCGCGTGCGCCCGGCACCTGGTGCGGGAGCGCTGGACGTCGGCGGACCGGCTGGTCGCACGGGGCGGCTCGGCGGGCGGGCTGCTGATGGGCGCGGTGGCGAACATGGCACCGGAGGCCTTCGCCGGGATCGCGGCGCACGTGCCGTTCGTCGACGCGCTGAACACCATCCTCGACCCGTCGCTGCCGCTCACCGTCACCGAGTGGGAGGAGTGGGGCGACCCGCTGCACGACCCGCAGTTCTACGCCTACATGAAGTCCTACAGCCCGTACGAGAACGTCACGGCGCAGGCTTACCCGCCGATCTTCGCGCTCGGCGGGCTGAACGACACCCGGGTGACGTACCACGAGCCCGCCAAGTGGATCGCCCGGCTGCGGGCCACGGCCAAGGGCGGACCGTTCCTGCTGAAGATCGAGATGGAGGCGGGTCACGGCGGCCGCAGCGGGCGCTACGACGCCTGGCGCGAAGAAGCCCTGGTGCTGGCCTGGATCGTCACGACCGCCAGGCCCGCTGAGCTCCGCTAAGCGACCTACTGGTCGAACAGGGCGCTGACGGACTCGCCGTCGTGGATGCGGCTCATGGCCTCGGCCAGGGCCGGGGCCACCGACAGGACGTGCAGCTTCGGGTGATCAAGCGGGACCGGAGCGGTATTGGTACACACGATCTCGGTCACGTCGCAGGCGGCCAGCTTGTCCAGCGAGTTGTCGGCGAACAGGCCGTGCGTGCACGCCACGGCGACGGAACGGACGGCGCGCTCGCGCAGCCGGTCGAGCAACTCGAACACGGTGGTGCCGCGCGAGATCTCATCGTCGAGGACGATGGCGTCCCGCCCGGTCACGTCGCCGATGATGGCGGTGATGGTCACCTTGGTGTCGCTGATCCGTTCCTTCGCGCCCGCCGCCACCGGCACGCCCAGTCTGCGGGCGAACGCGGCGGCGCTCTTGGCGTGGCCGAGATCTGGTGAGACCACCACGGCGTTCGACAGGTCACGGCCGCGGAAGTGCGCGGTGAACTCGCGCAGCGCGTGCAGGTGATCCACCGGCACCGAGAAGAACCCGTGGACCTGCGGCGAGTGCAGGGTCATCGTGAGAACGCGGTCGACGCCGGCGGTGACAAGCAGGTCGGCCACCAGGCGTCCGGCGATGGAGATTCTCGGCTCATCTTTCTTGTCTGACCTGGCGTACGCGAAGTGCGGTATCACGGCGGTCACCCGCCCGGCCGAGGCGCCCCGGGCCGCGTCCGCCATCAGCAGCAACTCGACCAGGTGCTCCTGTACCGGCTGGACCAGCGGCTGGATGAGGAACACGTCCCGTTCGCGGCAGTTGGACTGCAGCTGGACCTCCAGGCAGTCGTTGGCGAACCGGGTGAGGCGGACGGGCCGCTGCGGCACGGCAAGGTATTCACAGATCTCGGCCGTCAGCGCCCGGTGAGCACTGCCGCCGAACACCACGATCTCACGCACTCCTGGCTTCCTCACGCTGGCGATCGGCTTCAGACGCGGGCTGGGGCGGCAGGCCGAGCCGTCGCCTGATCTCGGCCTGGACGGCCTCCGCCGGGGGCCGCGCGTCCACGGAGACGACGTACTCCTTGCGGCGGAACAGCTCGAGCACCGGGGTGGTCTTCTCGTGATATTCCCTCAGCCGGACCGCCAGCGCCTCGTCGGTGTCGTCTTCCCTGGTCGCCAGCTCTCCCCCGCAGGCATCGCACCGCCCGGGCACCGCCGGGGTGCTGTCGATCAGGTTGTAGTTGATCCCGCAGCCGACGCACAGCCTGCGGTTGAGCACCCGCCGGCGGACCTCGCTGTCGGGCAGGTCAAGGGCGATCACGCCGTCGATGTCGTAGCTCTCGAGGAAGAACGCGGCCTGCCGCGCGTTCCGGGGGAACCCGTCGATGATGAAGCCGAAGTTCCAGTCGTGCCCGGTCAGCCGGTCCCGCACCACCGACTCCACCAGGTCGTCCCCGACCAGCTCCCCTGCCGCCATGACGCGGCGTACCTGCGCGCCCATCTTGGTGTGGTTCTGCACGTTCCAGCGGAAGATGTCGCCCACGCTGATATGCACGATGTCCAGGTCAGCCAGCATCTGGCTCTGGGTGCCCTTGCCGCTGCCCTGAACCCCCATGATGACGTACTTGCGCATGCCATCAGCGTGGCATACCGCCGGGCCTCACGCCCCGGTAGGGCGGCGCGTGTGCGACCGCGCGGCAGGCGCGCGCAGCCCGAGCTTGCGCTCACAGGTTCGCCGCGTCTTGCGGCTGAGCAGCACGCGCAGCGCCGGCCAGTCCTCGGTCAGCCGCTGCGCGTTGACGAGCCGGACCATATCGGCCTGCCGGCCCTGGCTGAGCAAGGTGCTGTACAGCTGGAGCCTGGACTTCTGGCTGGCCACGTCGAACTCCCGGTGCCCGTACCAGCTCAGGTGGACCGGAAGCACGACGACCCCCTGCCACGGGCCGCGCAGCTCGTCAAGCCGGCCCGGCAGCCGCCCGCCTTCACCGGAGAACCCCGCAGACAGACCCACAGCAGGATTATCCATCGCCGCGGCCTCCGGCGGGGACTTCAGAGCCCTGGCGCGCCGGAGCGGCACGCGCGGGACAGCGCTACCCTTCATGACATGGAGAACGCGGCCTCGGCCCACAGCGCCGCCTCGGCTGCGGACGCCGTCACCGCGCGCGACGCGGCCCCGGCGGCCCCGGCGGGCCCGGTATGGCGGTTCCTCCTGATGCCCCGGTGGCTCGCGTGGCACCTGCTCATGGTGGTCTCCTTCTGGGGCATGCTGTGGCTCGGTGACTGGCAGCTGCACCGCGCGCTCGGCGGTAACGGGCTGAGCTGGGCATACACGTTCGAGTGGCCGCTGTTCGCCGGCTTTGCCGTGGTCTTCTGGGCCAAGACGATCAGGGATGAGTTCCGCATCAAGCGCGGCGTGATGCCCAGCCCCGACGCCGACGCGGACGACCTTCCCGCCGGGGTGGCCGGAGGCACCGGGTTCAGGGCCGTCCAGGTGAGTGCCGCCGCGCCCGGCGGCGAAGAAGGCGAAGAAGAGGACGAGGAACTCAGCGCCTACAACGCCTACCTCGCCAAGCTCAACGCTGAGGTCAAGCGGCACGGCAGGTGGCACGGACTGGGGTGACGAACGGGATATGAAAACCGTAGAGGGAGCGGTGCTCCGCTACCGGGTGATGGCGTACGTGACCGGCACAGTACTGATCTTCTTGTGCTTCGTCGGCATCCCGCTGCAGGTGGCGGGCCATCCGGTCATCGCCAATGACGTTGGCGTGGTCCACGGCATCTTGTACATCATCTACCTGGTGTTCGCCTGGAGGCTGTCCAGGATGCTGCGCCTGGCGAACAAGCCGACCGTGATCATGCTGCTGGCCGGCACCGTCCCCATCATGACGTTCATCGTCGAGCGGTGGATAACCCGCCGGTTCATCACGCCGGCGCTAGCCGGTGACGCCCCGTCGGCCCATGCCGTGCGCTCATGACCGGGTGAGCGAGCATTACTTCTCCCCGCAACCACGCGCCGCGCACCGCCCGGGCCTGGTGCGGGTGATCCTGCCCGACGTCTACCTGGAGCTGGCCACCGACGCCGGGGTCTTCTCCCCCGGCCGGCTCGACCCGGGCACCCGCCTGCTGCTCGAGGAGTCCCCCGCTCCGCCGCCCGCGGGTGACCTGCTCGACCTGGGCTGCGGGTACGGCCCGATCGCCTGCGTGCTGGCCGCCCGCGCCCCGGGCGCCACCGTGTGGGCGGTCGACGTCAACGAGCGCGCGCTGGAGCTTTGCGGGCGGAACGCGGCCGCGGCCGGCCTGGAGAACGTCCGCTGCGTCACGCCCGAGGACCGGGCGGTCCCGCCGGCCCTGACCGCGATCTGGTCCAACCCGCCGGTCCGCGTCGGCAAGGCCGTTCTGCACGCGCTGCTCAGCAGCTGGCTGGGGCGCCTGCGGCCAGGCGGCCAGGCTTACCTGGTCGCGGGCCGGAACCTGGGCGCCGACTCGCTGCAGCGCTGGCTCGCCGAGCAGGGCTGGCCCGTGACGCGCCTGGCCGCGCGGAGCGGTTACCGCCTGCTCCACGTCAATACCTTGTCCGAACGACCGTTGGCATCTCCCTCGTGAACCTGCCAGTGCCCGGCGACGGTGCGCCACGTCAGCTAAGGACGACCGAGGTCAAGCGGCTGAACCGCGAATGGCGCCGGGCCTGCGAGGCCCGGCTGGCGGTGTTGCTCGATTCGGTCGGCCAGCCCTTCAACGTGGGCTCCATCGTCCGTTCGGCCGCCGCTTTCGGGGTAGAGCAGATGTGGCTCTGCGGCAGCACGGCCCCGCTCAGCCACCCGGGCGCGGGCCGGACGGCGCTCGGCACGCAGCGGCTCGTGCCGGCTATCACCGAGCCGAGCGCGGTCGCGGCGGCCAAGGCCGCGGCGGCCTCGGGCCTTCGGGTGGTGGCGATCGAGCTGGCCACGGGCGCCGTCCCGCTGCACGCGGCGCCGCTGGAGGGGGACGTCTGCCTCGTCATCGGCAACGAGGATCACGGCTGCAGCGCCGGGCTGCTCGCCATCGCCGACGCGATCGCCTACATCCCGCAGCCCGGGCGGGTCGGGTCGCTGAACGTCGCGGTGGCGGCGGCCATCGCCCTGGCCGAGGCGCGCCGGCGGGCCTGGTCGGGACCGCGGTGACGCGATAGCCGCCCGACACCCTCAGTTCACCGAACCGGCCCTGGCCGCGGGCATACTAGCGATCGTGCGCGTTCCATACCTGGATCACCCGCGGCCCATCGCCTTCGCCCACCGGGGCGGGGCGGCGCATGCGCCGGAGAACTCCTGGGCGGCATTCTCCCGCGCCGTCGAGCTCGGGTACGCGTACCTGGAGACCGACGCGCGCGCGACCTCGGACGGGATGCTCATGGCGTTCCACGACCGCACGCTCGACCGGGTGACCGACGCGTCCGGCCCGATCAACGCCCTGCCGTACCGTGACGTCAAGGCCATGCGCGTCGCGGGCTCGGAGCCGATACCGCTCATCGAGGACCTGCTGGGCGCCTGGCCCGACGTCCGCTTCAACATCGACCTCAAGGATGAGCCGGGGATATCCCTGCTGCCCGGCGTGCTCCGCCGCACCGGCGCGTGGGACCGGGTCTGCGTGACCTCGTTCTCCGGTAGCAGGCTCCGGACCGCCCGCGGGCTGCTCGACCGGCCGGTGTGCATGACCACGTCGCCGGCCGCGATCGCGGCCGTGCGGTGCACCTTCAGCGCCACGCCGCGCGGGCCGCAGACCCGGCTGCTGGCGGGCCGGCTCTCGCGGTCGCAGGCGCGCTGCGCCCAGGTGCCCGGGAGCGTGGCCAGCGGGCCGTTCGTGCGCCGCGCCCACACGCTCGGCCTCGATGTCCACGTGTGGACCATCAACGACCGCGCCGGGATGACCCGCTTCCTTGACCTGGGCGCGGACGGGATCATGACCGACGACATCGAGACGCTCCGCGACGTGCTCATCGAGCGCGGTCAGTGGCACCCGCGGGCAGGGAGCTAAGCGAGGCCGGAGGGCGTGCGGCGGCGTGCGTCAGCCGGGATGCCCGGCCCCGCAAGGCCGATAGCTGCGATCTTCTGCCAGAAAAACGATTGGGTAACACCCGTAAGGGGAATCTTGTCCGGGTACGCAGCGTTGCACAACAAGACCGCTGATCGCCTGGGAGGCAGCAAGCATGGCCGAACGCGCACTTCGCGGCACCCGGCTCGGTGCGACGAGCTACGAGAATGACCGGAACACCGACCTGGCGCCCCGTCAGGATGTCGCCTTTGACTGCCCGAACGGGCATCATTTTAGCGTGCCGTTCGCGGCTGAGGCGGAACTTCCTGCTACCTGGGAGTGTCGTGTCTGCGGTTCGATCGCCATCGCCGCCACCGGCGAATCCCCGTCGCCGAAGAAGGCGAAGCCGCCGCGCAGCCACTGGGACATGCTCATGGAGCGGCGCACGGTCGAGGACCTCGAAGCGGTACTCGCCGAGCGGCTCGAGGTGATCAGAGAGCGCCGCAGCTCCGAACGCGGCGGGGACCTGGGCGTCGACCGCACGCACCGCCGGAGTGCCTGAGCACTCATCGGATAGGCCAGCGTGACCTGAGCTGGCCGTGACCTGAGCTAGTTCAGCGTGACCTGAACTGGCGCAGCCGCCGGGCCGTTCCCCACTGCGCGACCCGCCAGAAGGCTTCCATGATGATGGCGTTGCTCATCTTGCTGGCGCCGTGCTCCCGTTCCACGAAGGTGATCGGCACCTCGACGATCCGCAGGCCCGCGTCGGCGACCCGCAGGGTGAGGTCGATCTGGAAGCAGTACCCGGTCGACTGGACCTGGTCCAGGCTGATCTTCCGCAGGGTGGAGGCACGGTAGGCGCGGAATCCCGCGGTCGCGTCGCGGACGGCGACGCCGAGCATCAGCCGGGTGTAGGCATTGGCGCCCCTCGAGAGCACCAGGCGGGACTTGGGCCAGTTCAGCACGCGGCCTCCGCTCGTCCACCGGGAGCCGATGGCCAGGTCCGCGTGGTCCAGGGCGGCGACCAGGCTGGGCAGGTGCTCAGGCTGGTGCGAGCCGTCCGCGTCCATCTCCACGATCACGTCGTAACCGCGTTCCAGCGCCCAGCCGAACCCGGCGATGTACGCCTTGCCCAGCCCCGCCTTGTCCGTCCGGTGCAGGACCTGGACGTGCGGATCGGCCTCGGCGAGCTTGTCCGCGATATCACCGGTGCCGTCCGGGCTGTTGTCGTCCACCACGAGCAGATCAGCCTCCGGCAGCGCGGACCTGACCCGGCCCGCGACGGATTCCAGGTTCTGCCTCTCGTTGTAGGTGGGCATGACGATGACCGTCCGGCCGGTCTGCGGATCTGCTGGTGGGTGTGGCTCAGTCACTACCTTTGCCTATCACTGCGTTGGTTAACAGACGTTAACCACAGACGTGCGGACATGATATCCCCGTGCCCGCGCGGCCAGGCCAGTCCGCGCACGCTTCGCCGACCCCCCACCAGGGCAACGAACCGGCTACCTGATTCGTGCCCGCACCGGGGCAGGCGGTCCTTCTCCCATAGGAAAAGGACCCGGGCAACGCCTTCGGACCGGAGTCCGTCCCGTTGGCAACGGGCTCGGCCTCCGTTGTCTACTGGCTGCCCGGGCCCTTTCCACGCCCAACCCCCCATCCAGCCGGATGAGCGTCGCACACCCGTCGGGTCCTGCCGGTCCGCGCATTGGCCCCGGGGGCGGCTGGATGCAAGCGCCCCCCTGGCCGTGACGCAGCCCGTGAACCTGACGAGTCTGCAGGTCCGGCTGACGAGCCCGGTGCTGGACCTGAGCAGCAACTTACCCTCGATCGCGGCAATGTCAACTGCCTCTGGCCTACGTACGGAGAAGGTTCGATCACAATCCGTGACCACCAGCGCGAATGGCTCTGCGTCTTTTCCGGTGTCGCCTACTGCCCGTCACGCTGCCCGCAGTCATCTGTCGCCTTTGTCGGGCGAAGGACGGATTTTTGACTCCCCAGTAGAAAATATTGCACCGGTGGCCCGTTGCGGGATGCGCATTCGGGGGTATGGATCCCCCCACTTGGCGTCTCCGACGTCCCGCCCGCGCTTCGGCGGCTAACCCCGCAGCCCCTTCCGGAGGTGATCGATGGATGATAACGCCGACCGGTTCCTCGACCTGATCCACCAGCTCGAGGACTTCACCCGCACGGTGAGCCCTGATCAGGCCCATGCTGAGTTCGACGAGACGACGCTCCAGGTGTTCTGGATGCGGTGGCCGCAGCTGTCGTCATGGGCGGGTTCGCTGTGGCGCCTGCTGTCAGAAGAGCTCGCCGGGCCGGCCGCACCGCACGACGACTCGGAGCTGTACGAAATCGGCGAAAGTGGCTGAAAACGGTCGCCGAACGCTGACGGTCGGCGATGTGATGCACACGCGGCTGGTATCGACCGACCCGGACCGCCCGGTCGCCGAAGCGGCAGGCGCGATGGTCCGGGAGAAGGTGGGCTCGGCGCTGGTTATGCAGGGGCCATTCCTGGCCGGCATCCTCACCGAGCGCGACGTGCTCAGGGCCGCGGCGTCAGGGACCGACCTCACGGCGGTGCCTGTCTCGGCGTGGATGACCGCCGACCCGCAGTCAACCGGGCCCGACACCACGGTGGAGGACGCCGCCCAGATGATGCTCCTGAACGGCTTCCGTCACCTCCCCATCCTGGAGGGGCGCGCCGTCCGAGGCGTCGTAAGCCTGCGTGACCTGTTCGCCGCCAGGATCAGCCGCCCGCCCCAGCAGCGAGGCGCCGCCCTCTAGCGCCGCTCCCAAATAACTCGCCGACGTGCGCCGATCCTGACACAGTGGTCCGCATGGGTGACGTCGACCTCGTTACGGCCGAGAGCGTGCAGCTCATGCAGGGCCTGGCCCAGCACGTTACCGCCGTCCGCCCCGACCTGGTGAACAGCGATGCGACGTTCGGCGAGCTGGCCTGGATCTGGGGTAAAGGGCACGCCTGCGACGGCGCGACCTGGCCGGGTCGCCTGTGGTTCTCCGGCGGCGAGCTGGTCGCGTGGGGGTGGGCGTATCTGCCGCACCAGGTGAGCCGGAGCGACGGGTCCGTGCAGGAGGTCACCGGCGCCTACCTGGGATATCAGGTCCATCCCGACCGGGCAGAGCTGGTTGACGGCGTCATCGACTGGTACGACCGGATCGCGGCGGACCTGGAGCGGACGGTGATGCCGCGGATGGCCGACGAGTTCGCGCTGGCGCGATGGGAGGCGCACGGATACCAGGCCGACCCCGCGTCGCTCGGCGATGCCGGGTACTGGACCCAGCTCAACGAGCGGGACCTGCATGACGTGGAGGGGCCGGCGCTCCCCGATGGGTTCCGGTTCCGCAGCGCCGGCGAGGCCGGGCCGGAGGCCGCCGTCAGGGCCCACGTGGATGCATGGGCTCCATCGACGTACACCGCCGAGGGTTACGAGGGCGTCCGGCGGACGCCGGCGTACCGCAGCGACCTCCACGTCCTGGTGGAGGCACCAGACGGGACCATGGCCGCATCGACGATCATGTGGCTGGATGAGGCCAACAAAACCGCCGAGTTCGAGCCGGTCGGGACGCATCCGGGCTTCCGGCGCCTGGGGCTTGGCCGTGCCATGCTCCGGCACGGGATGCACCTCGCGCGGGAGGCCGGGGCTACCCGCATGACCGTTGGCTGCCTGGGTGCGCACGGGCATCCGCAGGCGCGCGGGCTGTACTACGGAGTCGGGTTCCGGCCGTTCACCCGGGACGCGCCGCTGATCAAGGCCGCGGTCTAGCCGCGCATCTGCTGCCGGCCGCTCCAGTCTGGTGTAATCGGGAACATGCTGGAGACACCTGAGGAGTTGGGCCGGCTGCAAGAGCTGCTCGATCGCAGCGCGGCGGCGGCGGGGCCGCACCTGCGGGGCATCGTCACCGACGATCGGCGGCTGAGCGCCGCACAGCTCTGCCAGCTCCTGACAGGCATGCGGCTGCTCGTGGTGGCCACGGTGACCGCCGACGGGCGGCCGCTGGCCGGCCCGGTCGACGGCTACTTCCTGCACGGTTCGTTCTACTTCAGCTCGGGCCGCGACTCGGTGCGGATGCGTCACCTGGCTGCCCGCCCCGCGGTCAGCGCCACCTACCTGCCGGGTGAGGACCTCGCGGTGACCGCGCACGGCCGGGCCGAGCTGTTCGACGTTTCGGACCCGGCCCGCGGTGAGCTGCGCCAGGCGATGCTCGCGCACTACCTGCCGCTGCAGGGACCGGCCTTCGAGACCTGGCTGGACCAGGCGGATGGGGTAGGGGCGCGGATCGCCGCGGAGAAGCTGTTCACGTTCAGCGTGGCGGGCTGAGACGGTGACCGGGGACCCGGATGTGATCGGGCTGCTCCAGCGCGCGGACTGGACCAGGCCCAGCATCTCCGCCACCGTGAACGACGGGTCGACCCTGCTGATCGCGCCGGGCCGGCGGTACCGGGAGCAGACGGCAGACGGCATCAGGGGCTGCGACGGTGAACGCAGGTGGATGCGGCCGGCGCACGCCCCGGACCTGGCGGTGCACGTGACCCACGGGCTCGACGGGCCGGAGCCGCCGCTGCGCACGCTGCTGTGCCCCGCCTGGCTCGGGTTCGGCGGCCTGGGCCTGCTGATCAGCACGGTGGGCGACCGGATAGGTGCTTCGCATAAGGTCTCCTTCCTCCGCGTCGGCGGGCCCGGCCGGAATTCCGGGTGCATATCCCGCCTGGCCTGCCCGTCGAGGAGGAAATCGAACCGCCCTACACACCGCGGCCGATCACTGCGCTGACGATGGCGGGCGCGGCGGTCAGGGAGGCCGGCCACCAGGCAGCGAAGGCGGCCAGGGAACTCCTGCGCCGGATGGGGATGTCCTGATGCGTTCGGCCATGGTGAAGACGCCGAGTGCGGCGCGATCGGGGTACGGCAGCCAGTCGAGGGCCAGGCGACGCGTCACGTAGTCGATCGCGGAGCGGACCTGCGGGATCTCCGGGTCGTCGGTGCGGCCGTTCGGGGCGAACCACAAGCCCAGCCCGGGGCGGATCAGGTCCGGCAGCGGGATCCGGTGCCGCAGGCCCGCCGAGAGGGCGGCGGCGTAGGTTTCCAGCAGGCCCGCGCCGCAGGTGCCGTGCTTGCCCCAGCAGATGTCGACCTCGCCGAGGCCCCCGTCCTCGCGCTGGTTGGCGGTCAGGCGGAGGCGTTCGGCTTCGATGGTCACGACGACGGTGTGCCCGCGGTACCGCCGACTACCCATCGTCATCATCGTTTCCGAACTGGTTTATGAATTATCTACTATACGTGCTTCTAACGCCGCCCGCACCGTAGTGGAGCACGCCCTGTGCTCCCTTGGCCTGCCGGAGGTGCTGGCCGAGGTGGACGAGGGCAACACCGCGTCGGTCGCGGTCGTGGAGCGGCTCGGCATGACCCCGTTTGAGGTGGTGCCGGGCGTGCTGGGCCCCATGACCCGCTTCCGCCGGGTGGGCCTGACCCCCTAGCCTTCGATCATGGCGCGGATCGTAGTGGTGGGCGCGGGCGTAGTCGCGCTGGGGACCGCGATGCTCCTGGCCGGTGACGGTCACCAGGTCACCGTGCTCGAACGCGACCCGGACCTCCCGCCGGACGACCCGGCACAGGCGTGGGAACGCTGGCAGCGCCCGGGGCTGAACCAGTTCCGGCAGGGGCATGTCTTCCTGCCCGGGTTCCGGTCGGTCCTCGAGGCGGAGCTGCCCGCGGTGGCCAAGACCCTGCAGGCGGCCGGCGCGCTGCGCCTGAACCTGGTCCGCGACGTGATGCCTAGGGCGGTGAGCGGCGGCTGGCGGGACGGCGACGAGTGTTACGACTGGCTCACCGGCAGGCGCACATTGGTAGAGGCCGTCCTGGCCGCGGCCGCCGAGTCGACTCCCGGCGTCGAGATTCGCCGCGGCACAGCCGTCGTCGGCCTGGTCACCGGGTCGCGGGCCCGCCCGGGCATCCCGCACGTGGTGGGAGTACGAACGAGGATTGGCGAGTCCATCCCCGCCGACCTGGTGGTGGACATGAGCGGGCGGCGGTCGGCGTTGCCCGCCTGGCTCCGGGGCATCGACGCCCGCCCGCCCGTCGATGAGCTGGAAGACAGCGGGTTTCTGTACTACGGGCGGTACTTCAGGTCGGCGGACGGATCGATGCCCGCTATGCGCGGGCCCGTCCAGATGAACTGGGGCACGATCACCTCCCTCACCCTGCCCGCGGACAACGGGACCTGGGCCATCGTGCTCGTCGCCGGGTCGGAGGACACGGCGCTGCGGCCGCTGCGCGAGGCGTCACGCTGGGAGGCTTTGGTGCGCAGCCTTCCGCTGGTCTCTCATTGGCTGGACGGGACCCCGCTGGAGGACCAGGTCCAGGTGATGGCCCGGCTGGAGGACCGCTACCGCGGCTTTGTCGTCGGCGGCCAGCCGGTCGCGACCGGCGTGGTAGCCGTGGCCGACGCCTGGGCGTGCTCCAATCCCGCCAACGGGCGCGGAGCGTCGATCGGCATGCTGCACGCGCTGACTTTGCGTGATCAGTTGCGTGCGGCCGACCTGGGTGATCCGGCGGCGTTCGCCGATGCGTTCCACACCGCTACCGCGGAGACCGTCGAGCCGTGGTACCGCGCTACCCTGGCCACCGACCGGCACCGGCTCGGCGAGATCGACGCCGGTCTGCGCGGCGCGACCTACGATTCACCGGACCCCGCGTACCAGCTGGAACGAGCTCTCGACGCCGCGTCCGGCCAAGATCCTGATTGCGTGCGCGCGAGCTTCGACATCCGGTTCGTCCTGCGGACACCCGCGGAGGTCTTCGCCCGGCCCGGGCTGCGCGACAAGGCTCTCAAGCTCGGGTCCGGATGGCGTGACGAGCGGCCGTCCGGCCCGAGCCGCAAGCAGATCCTCGCGCTGGTGTCTGGCGCGTAAGCCCCGATCGACTGACAGGAGGAGGCCGGATGGGCCGCGTAGATGTGAGCGGGGTCGGAATCGAGTACGAGGTCACCGGGGACGGGCGCCCGGTCGTGCTGCTGCACGGCTTTCCCGACTCCGGCCGGCTCTGGCGCCATCAGGTACCGGCCCTGGCCCAGGAAGGTTTCCAGGTCATCGTCCCGGACCTGCGCGGCTACGGGCGCTCCGATAAGCCCGAGGGCGTCCCGGCGTACTCGATGTCGCTCCTGGCCGCCGACGTCCTGGCGATCCTCGCGGACCTGAAGATCGACCGGGCCCACTTCGTAGGCCATGACTGGGGCGCCGCGCTGGCTTGGGGGCTCGCCTCCCTCGCGCCCGGCTGCGTTGATCATCTCGCCGTGCTGTCGGTCGGCCATCCGGCCACGTTCCGCCGCACCCCGCGGCAGCGCGAGAAGTCGTGGTACATGCTGCTGTTCCAGTTCCCTGGCGTCGCCGAACGCTGGCTGTCCGGGGACGACTGGGCCAACTTCCGTAACTGGGCGGGGCACCCTGACGCCGGCGGCGTGATCGCCGACCTGGAGGCTAACGGCTCGCTCACCCCGGGCCTCAACTGGTACCGGGCCAACGTCCCGCCGGAGACGTGGGTCGGGCCGCCGCCCTCCTTCCCTGCGGTCCAGGCCCCGACGATGGGCGTGTGGAGCACGGGGGACATCGCCCTCACCGAGACCCAGATGACCGATTCGGCGGAGAACGTCGCGGGGCCGTGGCGGTACGAGCGCCTGGACGGCCCGGGTCACTGGATGCAGCTCGAGGCCCCCGACCAGGTCAATGCCCTGCTACTCGACTTCCTGCCCCATGCCTGAGCAACCTGCTGCCGTACGGGCGTGGCATGCCGTCGTCCGGTCGCGGGACCCGGCCCTGCTGGACGACCTGCTGGCCGACGACGTGGTGTTCCGTTCGCCTGCGGTGTTCACCCCGCAGCAGGGCAAGGCGGTCACGACGCGGTACCTGACCAGCGCGATGGCCGTACTGGGCCCGTCGCTGCGCTACGTCGGCGAATGGCACGGCGAGACCAGCGCGGTGCTGGAATTCGAGGCCGAGCTCGACGGCCTCTACGTCCAGGGCGTCGACATGCTGGGCTGGGACGGCGAAGGCAAGCTGGTCACCTTCACCGTGATGGTGCGGCCGTTGCGCGGGTTGCAGAAGCTGGTCGAGCTGATGGCGCGCGAGCTGGCGGCCAGCCCCTGACGGCGCCCGCGGGCGTCAGTGGAACAGGCGGCGGGTCACGACTCCCTGCCCGACGTCGGTGCCGAGCCAGAGGCTGAAGTGGCTGCCGATCTCGAGGTAGTCGGCGACGTCGTCGCCGATGACCCGCAACGTGACCACGATCTCGGGCTTCCCGGGCCGGAACGGGCCCGCCCCGTCGGCGTCGACGAGGGCGCTGAAGACCTGGCTGCGCCTGGTCTGGTTGTTCTCGGCGCGCAGCACCACGCGGTGCGACCCGAAGCTGAGCCGGTCAATGCCTTCGCCGTCGTCCGCGGAGGGGGTAAGCAGGGCCTGGAATTTGTATCGCTTCATGTCTGCTACCGTCGATCGCCGGAATGCGCCACGTTTAATATATCGCACCGCGATATAGCTGACCAGAGGGAGCTGCGGCCCTGGTGTGCTTGGAGGTCTGCTTTTTCGTGCCACGATATAGACTGCCCTGGTGCCTCGGCGGGTAAAGGCTGACCGCAATGGGGCTGGCCTGAAAGGTGACGATGGAAGCGCTGACCCAGCAAGACTTCGAGAGGCTGCTGGAGTTCCGGGTCAGCTTGCGCCGCTTCCAGCGCTGGAGCGAAGACCAGGCGCAGGCCGCAGGCCTGACCCACGTTCAGCACCAGCTCCTGGTGGCGATCAAGGGGCACCCGGGAGGCGATCCGCCTACCGTCGGCGATCTTGCGGGGTACCTGCTCCTGCGGCCGCACAGCACGGTGGAGCTTGTCGACCGGGCCGAGGCCGCCGGGCTGGTCTACCGGACCAGGGACGCCGACGATGGCCGGGTAGTGCGGGTCAGGCTGACCCCTGAGGGTGACCTGATCCTGCAGCAGCTCACCCGGGCTCACCTGGAGCGCCTGCACGAGCTGGCCGCCGTCCTCGACGAGTTCGTGACCCGCCACGACGAGGCCAGCCCTCGACGTGCGTAGGGCCCGATGGTCTCCACCGCGCGCCGTCACAATCCGTTGTCCTCGCCGCCCGGCTGGCCGAGGGGGCCAGCACGATATCGTGGCGGCCCTGGCCGCTTTCACCGCGATCGCGTGGGCGTGGCCTGCGGTGCGGTCATCGCCTGCCTGAGCGGCCGCGCCGGCGCGCGCCGGGCCATCGCCGACGTGAGCGGCACCTGGCAGCTGCGGGTGGTAGGTACGCAGTCCGTGGCCATCGCGGCGACGTCCGCCTACGCAGCGGGCACCGTGCCCGACCGGCTGGCCGCGTGGGCGGCCAGCGCCGCGTGGGCGGCTGGAGCGCTGCTGTACGTGCTGGTCACCGCCCTGGTCATCACGCGGCTGCGCACGGTCGGCCTGGCGCCCGGTGATCCCTTCGCGCCCTACTGGGTCACCATGGGCGCGGCGTCCATCACGGTGCTGGCCGCGGCGCGGATCCTGCACGTCCAGGACCCTTACCCAGGCGCGGTCAGGTTCCCCTAACCGCAGCAGGCGCTCGAGGAGGCGGATTCGTCCTGGCCGCCTGCCTGCGGTCCACCGCAGCATGGCGACGCCTGTCCGGCCGGGCGAGCCGTGTCCAGGGCGGCTTCGGCCGCCTGCCAGCTTCGGCCGCCGTCCTTGCCCCAGAAGGTCGCGCTGTCCTCCAGGACGGTGTAGATCTCCCATCGCTCCCCGCCAGGCACACCGGTGACCCAGAACTTGTCTTGCCGGGCGTAGCAGCAGGTGGTGTCCCGCTCGTCGACCGCGGCGAGGCCGGCGTCGGCGAGCCTGGCCTGCTCGGCCTCGACGGTGGCGGTGTCCTCGACCTCGACGCCGAGGTGGTTCAGGGTGCCGCCCTGGCCCGGGTTTTCCAGCAGGACGAGCTTGAGTGGCGGCTCGGTGATGGCGAAGTTGGCGTAGCCGGGCCGGCGCTTGGCGGGCTCGGTGCCGAACAGAGCGGTGTAGAAGCTGACGGCCTCGTCGATGTCGTCGACGTTCAGCGCGAGCTGGATCCGGGACATGGCAACCTCCGGCGGACATTGATTCCTGTCTATGTCTCCGCGTCCCGAGCTTGCCACAAGGCATCGATGCCTGTCAATATAGACAGGTGGCTATTTCCTTGCCGTTGGCCAGCCCGGCGGACACGGCCGCGTGCTGCGCGCCGCTGACCGCCGAGCCGCTGACTACGGAGCAGGCCGAGCAGGTCGCGCCGCTGCTGAAGGCGCTGGCCGACCCGGTGCGGCTGCGGCTGCTTTCCCTGGTCGCCTCCCGTGACGGGGGCGAGGCGTGCATCTGCGACCTGAATGCGGCGTTCGACCTGACCCAGCCGACGATCAGCCACCACATGCGGGTGCTGCACGAGGCCGGGCTGGTGGACCGGGACAAGCGCGGCGTGTGGGTGTACTACCGGGTCTGCCCCCGGGCGCTGGCCAGCCTAGGCGCCCTGATCGGCTGCTCACCGCCGTAACCCCGGCCCAGCGGACCGAGCGCGCCGGCCAGGTCGGCTGCACCGGCGCTACCCGGCGCGCCGTCGCGCCGAGCTGTCGGCCTGACCGCCAGGAACCGGACGCAGAGACCATGTACTTCACAGCGCCCTCTTGGGCATCAGAAGATGCTGGCAGATCCGGACTGAACGCCGGCCCGAAGACGCCCGCCTCTGATCACGCGGGCCGTTCCGCGGCGTGTCCGGCGCTTGCGTGCTCGGACTCAGGAGACGGCGGTCAGGCGGGGCGCCAGGCGCTCGACGCGGTCGGCTAGCTGCGCCACTGCCGCGTCGAAGCTGCCCGGGTCGCCTGCCGGGACCGGGTCGGGGACGGACCAGTGCACCGCCACGGCCTCGCCGAGTTCCTCATAGGCCAGGTCGCACACGGTGATGACCAGGTCGCCCTGCCGCCGGACGTCGCCGATGCGGCGGGGCCGCAGGCGGGGCAGCGGCAGACGGTGCCGCCTGGCGGCGGCGATGGCGCCGGGATCGATCGCCGCGGCGGGGTGGGTTCCGGCCGATACCGCGGGGACGGTGCTGGCCCGGCGCCACAGCGCGGCAGCCAGGTGCGAGCGAGCGGAGTTTGCGGTGCACACGAACAGCAACCGCGGCGCGGCGCGGGCGGGCGACGGGGCCAGCGATTCCAGCCCACCGGGGATCAGCCGAAGGTAGGTGCGGCGGCGGTCGCCTTCGGATCGGTGCCGGGCGACGAGCCCGGCCTGCTCGAGCACGTTCAGGTGATGGGCGAGCAGGTTCGAGGGCATAGCCAGCAGGGCGGCCAGTTCGGAGGGGGATGCGTCCCCGTCCAGGAGCGTGTCGGCGATGCGGAGCCGGGCGGGATCCGCGAGCGCTGCGTGCATTATCGCGCGCCGCTCCAGCTCAGAGATTCGCTCTGCCAGCATTGAGTCAATATTGACTGAGCTATATTGTTCCTGTCAAGATGACGGCGTGAGCGGTGCACCCGTGCTGTGGCGGCGGCTCGCGGCCGAGTTCCTGGGCAGCGCGTTCCTGGCGGCGGTGGTGATCGGCGCCGGGATCGCCGCGCAGCGGCTGTCCCCGGGCCAGGTCGGCCTGGAGCTGCTGGAGGACGCGGCGGCGACCGCAGCCGGGCTGTTCGCAATCATCTTGATGTTCGGGCCGGTCTCCGGCGGCCACTTCAACCCGGTTGTCTCGTTCACCGACGCCGCGTTCGGCGGGCTGTCCTGGCGGGATGCCGCGGCCTACCTCCCGGCGCAGGTGGCCGGCTGTACCACGGGGGCGGTGGCAGCGAATCTCATGTTCGCGCTGCCCGCGGTGACCGTCTCGGTCAAGCACCGGGCCTCGGCCGCGCACTTCCTGTCCGAGGTCATCGCCACGGCCGGACTGGTGCTCGTGATCTTCGCGCTGGCCCGGTCCGGCCGCGCCCGGTCCGCCCCCGCCGCGGTGGGCGCCTACATCGGCGCAGCGTACTGGTTCACCTCCTCCGCCAGCTTCGCCAACCCGGCCATCACGATCGGCCGGATGTTCTCCGACACCTTCGCCGGGATCGCCCCGTCCTCCGCGCCGTCCTTCGTCGCCGCACAGGTCATCGGCGGCGTCGTGGCCGCCGGGATCATCAAGGCGCTATACCCCGCCATCACGCCCGCTGACGCCGCAGCCGTCATCGTCCCACACGGCGGCCCAGGCGGACGGGTGCCGGCCAGCGCCGCACGTCACGATGCCTCGCTGCCCGCAGACGGGCCACCCGGCCCGCAGACGGGCCACCCGGCCCGAGCCCGCTGACCGGCAACTACCCGGCCCGAGCCCGCTGACCGGCAATTAGAAGGAGCTCGCATGCACGTGGTCATGATCGGCGGCAGCGACGCCGGGATCAGCGCCGCCCTGCGGGCACGCGAACTTGATCCGCGTGCCGAGGTCACGGTGGTCCTACAGGACGCCTACCCGAACTTCTCCATCTGCGGCATCCCCTACTACGTCTCCAGCGAGGTCGCCCACTGGCGGAACCTGGCCCACCGCACTATCTCGGACCTGGAAGCGGCAGGGATGCGGCTGCGGCTGGACACGGTCGCGCGGCGCATCGACGTGCCCGGCCGTAAGCTCCTGATCAGCACCGCCGATGGCGGCGAAGAACTGCTCAGCTACGACAAGCTCGTCATCGGCACTGGCGCGGTCCCGGTCCGGCCCCCGATCGGCGGCCTGGCCGGTGCCGGAGCCCTCGGCCTGCGGGATGGCGTGCACCTGTTGCACTCGATGGGCGACGCCTTCGCCGTCATGCGCACCCTGGAGCAGGCCGACCCGGCCAGCGCGGTCATCGTCGGCGGTGGGTACGTCGGCCTGGAGATGGCCGACGCTCTGACCGTCCGCGGGCTGGCCGTCACCCAGATGGAACAACTGCCCGAGGTCCTGCCCACCGTCGACCCCGAGCTCGGGGCGCTGGTGCATGCTGAGCTGGCTGCCCGCGGAGTGGAGGTACTGGCCGCCACGACCGTGCAGGCCATCAGCAAGGCCGTGCCCGGCCGGGGCGGGCGGCTGCAGGTCCAGGCCTCTGCGGCTGACGGCTCGCTGGTAACCCGTGTGGCCGACATGGTGCTGGTGGTCGTCGGGGTGCGGCCCGAGACCACGCTGGCCGCCGGCGCCGGGGCCACGCTCGGCGTCCGGGGCGCGATCGCGGTCGATCCCGGAATGCGAACCGGCCTGCCCGACGTGTACGCGGCCGGGGACTGCGTGATCACCCACCACCGGCTGCTCGGGGTCACGTACCTGCCGCTGGGAACCACCGCGCACAAGCAGGGCCGGGTCGCCGGGGAGAACGCGGTCGGCGGA
This sequence comes from Streptosporangiaceae bacterium, assembly GCA_035505275.1. Taxonomy (GTDB): domain Bacteria; phylum Actinomycetota; class Actinomycetes; order Streptosporangiales; family Streptosporangiaceae; genus Palsa-504. The sequence continues at coordinate 23,768 of DATJQX010000007.1, forward strand.
AACCGGGCCTACGCCGGCAGCCTGGGCACCCAGGTGGTCAAGATCTTCGCCCAGGCCGCCGCCCGGACCGGCCTGCGGGACCACGAAGCCCGCGCTGCCGGGTTCGACCCGGTCACCGTCGGATCGGCCGCCGATGACCACAAGGCCTACTACCCCGGCAGCCACCGCATCGCGATGCGCGTCACTGGCGACCGGGCTACCGGGCGGCTGCTCGGCTTGCAGCTGTTCGGCCACAAAAACGCCGAGATCGCGAAGCGCATCGACATCGCCGCTACCGCGATCTTCCACGCCATGACCGTCGACGCCGTCAGCGACCTAGACCTGTCCTACACGCCGCCGCTGGGCAGCCCCTGGGACGCCGTCCAGATGGGCGCCCAGGCCTGGACCCGCATATCCACCTGGGATTAAGTTGAGTGAGCGTTTGATTGATGCTGCGGATCGGTTCCGGCCTCAGCGCCGACGGCGGCATCGGCAGCGCCGGGTGGGTCGCGAGCGGGCGGTGAGACGGGTGGGCGCGGTGGTGCGCCCAGCGGCGGAATTATCCGGGAGGATCCGGGTTCTCGGGAGGATCCGGTGCATCCCAGGGCCACGTTCCAACTCTGAAACAGCCCGCCCCGCGCGCCGGCTCGCCTTCGAGGCGACGGTGCAGCTCTGAGAGCCCGGCAATAGCTGTCTCCTGCCAGCCGGGAGCGGCCTGCCGTGGTGGGCCTGACTCCAACTGGCCCTAGACGGCGCGGCCCGAGCTGCTTGCTGCCAAGCGGGTTTCACCCGCATTCGTTCATCCACACCGAGATGTGGGCGGGCTCCAGGGCCTTCTGCACGACCCCGGCCAGGTCGTCCCGGACCGAGTCCAGGTCCACCGCGTCCTTCAGCCGGGCCGCGAACAGGGCCACGGTCCGGTCGGCGTCGTACCGGGCCCGGTTGAACCGCCGGTCCACCGCCCGCTGCACCCGCCGCCGCACCGGGTTGAACAGCGCCGCGGCGGCTAGCGTGGCCGCGGCCACCGCCACCGAACTGTGGTGGTGTCCCAGCACCTGGGTGGCCAGCAGCACCAGGCC
>DATJQX010000008.1:0-73126 GCA_035505275.1 Streptosporangiaceae bacterium
GGCGTCGTGGTGCTCGCGGCCACCAACCGGCCCGAGGTGCTCGACCCGGCCCTGCTCCGGCCCGGCCGGTTCGACCGGCAGGTCACGATCCCGCTGCCGAACGTGAACGAGCGGGCCGCGATCCTCGTCGTGCACACCAGGGACAAGAAGCTGGCCCCGGACGTGGACCTGACCGTGGTGGCCCGCGGCACGCCCGGCTTCTCCGGCGCCGACCTGGCCAACCTGGCCAACGAGGCGGCGATCTTCGCCGTGCGCGACCACCGCGACGTGCTCACCGCGGCCGACTTCGACGCGGCCAGGGACCGGATCATCCTGGGCCGGCGGGAGGGCTCCAACGTCCTGCTGCCCGAGGAGAAGCACGCGGTCGCGGTGCACGAGTCCGGGCACGCCATGGTGGCGGCCCTGTCGGAGCACGCCGACCCGGTGGCCAAGGTGACGATCCTGCCCGCCGGGCAGACCCTCGGCGTGACCGAACAGCTCCCGCTGGTCGAGCGGCACATGTACGGCGAGGACTACCTGCTCGACTCGCTCGCCGTCCGCCTCGGCGGCCGGGCCGCCGAGCTGGTGGTGATCGGCCAGGGCTCGACCGGCGCCTCCAACGACCTGGCCGGGGCGACCGACCTGGCCATCAAGATGGTCAGGGAGTTCGGCCTGAGCAAGACGCTCGGCCCGATCGGTTACCCGGAGGGCGGGTCGGTGTTCCTCGGCAGCGGCGGCGGGGGCCTGTCCAGCCGCCCGTTCGCCGAGGCCACCCAGGCGGAGATCGACAAGGAGGTCTCCAACCTGCTGCGCCAGGCCGAGGACCGGGCGATCGAGCTGCTGAAGGCCCACCGCCCCGAGCTCGACTCGCTGGTCAGCCTGCTGCTCGAGGTGGAGACCGTGGACGGCTCCGACGTGTACCGGCTGGCCGGCCGGCCCGACCGGTCGTCCATCGTCCCGCCGGTGCCCGCCATCACCACGGTGGCGCCGCGCGCCGCGGCGGCCTCGGACGCGAGCACCGCGCCCCTGTCCGCCGTAGACGCGACCGTCCCGATCAAGGCCGGCCACTCGGACTCCGCGTCTCATTGATGCCGAACGAGCAGTGGTAACACCGTCCGGCCAGGTGCCCGCCCTGGGTGCCCGGCCGGACGTTCGGGTTGGGGCTGCGGTGTACGCTCGTCGCTATGGTGGCGATGCCGGGCTACATTCCCAGCCCGCCGGTCAGCGGCTTCCACATCGGCTCCCTGTTCATTCACGTCTACGGCCTGATGTACCTGGTCGGCATCACGATCGCCATCATCATGACCAGGCGGCGGTGGCAGGCGGCCGGCGGCGACCCCGACCTGGTCTACGAGGTCGCGCTGTGGGGCGTCCCGGCCGGGATCATCGGCGGCCGGATCTACTTCGACATCACCACGCCGATGGACATCCCGCACGAGTGGTACGGGGTGTTCGCGTTCTGGAGCGGCGGGCTCGGCATCTGGGGCGGGGTCGCGCTGGCCACCCTGGTCGGCATCTGGCGGCTGCGCAGGCGCGGCGTGAGCGTCGGCCTGTTCATGGACGCGGTGGCGCCGGGGCTGCTGGTCGCCCAGGGCATCGGGCGGATCGGTAATTATTTCAACAAGGAACTGTTCGGCCGGCCGACGTCGCTGCCGTGGGGCCTGGAGATCCCGTACCAGTACCGCGTGGCGGGCGGGATCCCCACCCGGTACCTGCACTTCAGCACCTTCCAGCCGACCTTCCTCTACGAGCTGATCTTCGACCTCGCCTGGGCCGGCGTGCTGATCTGGCTGGGGCACCACAAGCGCATCAAGCCGCCCGGCCTTTTCGCGCTGTACGTCTTCGGCTACTCCGGCTACCGGATCTTCGAGGAGTCGCTGCGGATCGACTCCTCGGTGTACTTCCTCGGGCTGCGGCTGAACATGTACATCGCGTGCGCGCTGACCGTGACCGGCGCGGTCTGGTTCTACCGCAGCCAGCGAAAGCCGCTGCGGGTCACGCCCGCCGCGGGAGCCGGGCCGGAAGGTCCCGGCGACGACCCGGGCGACCGCGCGCCCGAACCTGAGGCGCAGGAGTCCCGCGACTCCGAGCAGGCCGCCCCCGGCCCGTCGTAGCCGGAGGCCAGGCCGCGCCTTTCAGGGGCCGAGGTAAGCGAGGACGGCCAGGACGCGGCGGTGGTCGGAGTCGGACGGCGGGAGCCCGAGCTTGCTGAAGATGTTGCTGATGTGCTTCTCGACAGCGCGCTCGGAGACCGCCAGGCGGGCAGCGATGGCGCCGTTGGAGCGGCCCTCGGCCATCAGCGCGAGGATGTCGTGCTCCCGGGGGGTGAGCGCGGCCAGGGCACTGGCGTGACGGCTCGCGTTCAGCAGGCCGGCGACGACCTCGGGGTCCAGGGCGGTGCCGCCCGCCGCGACCCGCGAGATCGCGTCGGTGAACTCCGCGACGTTGGCGACCCGGTCCTTGAGCAGGTAGCCGACCCCGCCCGAGCGCGCGGCCAGCAGGTCGGCGGCGTACCGGGTCTCGACGTACTGAGAGAACACCAGGATGCCGACGCCCGGGTGGTCGCGGCGGATCGCGATCGCGGCGCGCAGCCCCTCGTCGGTGTAGCCGGGTGGCATCCGCACGTCGACGACCGCCGCGTCCGGCTGGTGGCCGGCGACGGCGGCCCGCAGGGCGTCGGCGTCGCCGACCGCGGCCACCACCTCGTGCCCGCGGTCGGTGAGGATCTCGGTCAGGCCGGCCCTGATCACGGCGGCGTCCTCCGCGATGACGATCCGCATGCTCACAGTGTGCTACCGGCGGCTCCGGTCCTCAGGCGTGGGAGGGCAGTTCGACGGTCACGACGGTGGGGCCGCCCAGGGGACTGGCGATGTCCAGGCGGCCGTCGACGGTGCGGGCGCGGTCGGCCAGCCCGTGCAGTCCGCCGCGATAGACGGGGCGGGCGCCGCCCCGGCCGTCGTCGGTGACCCGGATCCGGAGCAGGCCGGGGACGTGGACGGCTTCGAGGATTACGTGCCGGGCGCCGCTGTGCTTGGCCGCGTTGGTGAGCAGTTCGGCGGCGGAGAAGTAGGCGATGGTCTCGATCGCGGGCGACGGCCGTTCCGGGATGTCGGTGACGAGCTCGACGGGGAGAACGCTGCGCGTGGCCAGCGTGGCCAGCGCGCCGGCGAGCCCGGTGTCCAGGACCGGCGGGTGGATGCCGCGGGCCAGGACCCGCAGGTCGGCGATCGCGTCGATCGCGCCGCGGTGGGCGTCGTCGATGAGCTGGGTGGCGCGGGCGAGGTCGGCGGTGCCGAGTTTCTCCTTCGCCAGGCCCAGCTTCATCGCCAGGGCCACGAGCTGCGCCTGGGTGCCGTCGTGCAGGTCACGCTCGATGCCGCGGAGCCGCGCGGCGGAGTCGTCGACGGCGTGCGCCCGGGTTTCTTGCAGGGCACGGACGCGCTCGTCGAGGGAGGCCGGGCCGAGCAGGCCGCGGATGAGCGACCGGTCGGCTCCGGTGGCGGCGCGGGCCAGCCACGGCGCCACGAGCAGTAGCGCCGCGCCGAGCGGCACGAGCACGAGTGGGTGGGTCATGTTCACGACGTCGACGCCGTTGACCGTGACCAGGAACCGGGGCGCGACAAAGACGAGGACGGAGCCCCCGGACGGGCCAGGGACGGCACTGCACGGGCCGCCCGGGTGACACGTGAGCATATTGCGGGTGACGGCGGGCGCGGATGCCGTCATGAGCGTCCACCAGACCGGGACGGTCAGGAAGAACAGGCCGATCAGCCCGCAGAACGCCGTCACGGCCAGGCCGGCCACGGTGAGCGGCAGCTTGAGCAGGAGATAGCCGCGCGCCCGCCAGGCGGTCCTGTCCCGCCCCGCCGGCACGTCCTCGCCGAGCAGCCGGCGGGCCAGGCGGCGGCTGGCCTCGCCGAATTTCCGCACGCCCCGCGCGGAAACGCCGGCCAGCCTCGGGGGAACCATCGTGGCTGCGGTAAAGGCGAACCCGGCGATGGCCAGCGGGACGCTGACGAGCAGGTACCAGTACTCCGCCCAGGTGCGCCGCGAGAGCGGCGCCGTGAGCACGCGCCTGAGCAGGGAAGCGTTCGGTCCGGTCATGGTGTCAGTGTCGGTCATACGGGCGGCCCTATGACCGTCCGCCGTAGCCATCCGTCGTGTCATGTCCCGATCCTGACGCCGCCCGCGGCGCCGGTCGATCGTGGCAGCCGAGGCCTTCAGGTACGGCTAGCACGAACCTCGGGTCAGTTCGGCGTGGCGCATCTCGACCCGGCCGCGGCCGGCGAGGAAGACGCCGAACACGATGGTGTTGGCGTCCTCGGGAAGCTGCGCGGTGACCATGCCGCTGGTCCAGTCACCGCCGCCCGGGATCGCGGCGATGGTGTTGCCGGGGTCGTCGACGGCGGCGCGCTCGGTGAGCGGCTGCCGGACATCCTCGCCCCTGACGACCCGCAGGAACAGGCCGGCCCGGCCCCCGGCGCCTGGGCCCGGGCGCTCGAGGGTGCGGAACTCGCCCCGGAAGGTGACCACGGCACCGCGGTAATCGTCGGCGAACATCTCCTGGCCCAGGAACGCGAATCCGGCGGGCTGCGGCGCGGTCGAGTAGAGCGCCGCGACTCCGTCTTGCGCGGCGCTGGAGTAGTCCCGCCAGTGCGAGTGGCTGGCGTGCCCGGCGAAGCTGCCGCCGAGCAGCCATCGGTCCAGGCCGTCGGCGAAGGACAGGTTGCGCGGCTCGTAGCGCGGCCGGCCTTCGAGGCTCAGGGCGGCCAGCGCCGCCGCGGGTTCGGGGAGCGGCGGGGGCTGGCCGTCACCGGGCAGCGGCACCGCCAGCCGGTCCATCACCGCGTCGGCCACCCGGATCGGGGCGCCCGCCGCGATCGCGATGGTCAGCCCCTCCGCGACGCGGGCGGCGACGTACCGGATTCCGCCCGGAGTGGCGAGACTGATCCGGGCGGCGGCCACCTCGGGGCCGATCTCGTCGATGTCGACGCCGGTCACGCGGGCGCCGGCGGCGCGGAGCAGCCGGGCGGTGAGCTCGTCCGCCGTACGCGCCGCCGCGGTCGCGCCACGTTCGGGTTTGGCAGCGGGCGGCTCGAGGAGCCGGGTAAGCCGGCGGGAATCGAGTCCCCAGATCGGCAGCTCGCGGCGGCCCGCGTCGTCGGCCAGCATGAGGACGTGAGCGGGGAAGCCGATGGGATCGGGACCGGGCGGGATGCGGCGCTCGAACCGCGCGACGCGGACGGTGGTCATGGGCGTCCTCCGGGAGGCGACGGGAACAAGGTCGGGGCGGTGCTCGGTGAGGTAGGCGCGCAGCTTGAGCCGGGCCTTGTGCAGGCTGGCCCGGGCCGCGCCGGCCGGTTCGGCGATCTGGTCGGGTGGCAGGTCGGCGTAGTAGTGCAGGGCGACGGCGCGCCGCTGCCCGGCGGGCAGGCCGGCGACGGCCGCGCGCAGCGCGTCGGCCCGGTCCAGGTCGTCGGCCGAGGGCAGGCCGTGGGTGGTCGCCGGGTGCAGCGGCTCGGGCCAGTCGGGCAGCAGCGTGACCTGGGCGCGGCGCTGCAGGCCGCGGCAGACGTTCGCGACGATCCCGCCCAGCCAGCCCGCGAACCGGTCAGGGTCGCGCAGCCGGTCAAGCGCGATGAAGGCCCGCAGGAATGACTCCTGCACGACGTCGTCCACGTCGCTGGGGTTGGCGCACATGCTCCGGGCGCGGGCGCGCACGGTCCGCTGGTGCCGCTCGACCAGCAGCCGGAACGCCACCGTGTCGCCGTCCCTGGCCAGCCGGACCAGGTCGCGGTCTTCGATCTGCTCAGGCACGAGGCCCAGCCCGTCAGGCGCCGCGGCCCGGCTCGGCCACGCGCAGTTCGGGGTTCCGCAGGGCGATGCGGCCGGTGCCGGTGAGCGTAATGCCGAACCGGATGACGTCGGCGTCTTCGGGGATCAGCGCGGTGATCTCGAGATCGCGCCAGTCGTGGCGGCCGCCGGAGACCGTGCGGCCGTGGTCCTCGCGCGGGCGCCCGGTGCGCCACCAGTGCCTGAGGACCTCCAGGCGGAGCCCGGCCTGTTCGGTCCCGTGCCTGGTGCGGATCTCGCCGCGGAAGACGACCATGGCGCCGCGGTAGTCGTCGGCGAAGATCGACTGGACCAGGGCGGCAGAACCGGCGGGCCGCGGCACGGCCGAGGACAAGACCGCAGACCCGCCTTCGGCCGCGACGGTGTAGTCCTGGCCCGCCTCGTCGCGGGAGCCGCAATCGAGGTCCCACCGGTCCAGGCCGTCGGCGAAATCGAGGTTACGGGGCTCGAAGCGGGGCCGCTGGCCGGGCAGGGTGCCCACCGGCCAGCCGCCTATCCCGCCGCCGGGCAGCAGCCGCGCGACTGGCGGCAGGCGGTCGATAAGCGGACCGAGCAGATCCTCACCGGGCACCGGTACGGCCACCCGGTCCAGCACCTCGTCGGCCAGCCGCACCGGGGCGCCCGCCGCGGCCGCCATGGCCAGGCCGAGGCCGAGGGCCGCCGTGACGTGCCGGGTGCCCGCCCCGCCGCCGAGCCCGATCCGCGCCACGGCCGCCTGCGGGCTCAGCTCGCCGGCTTCCGGCTCGGCCACCTCGATGTCCACGCCGGTCACGCTGGCGCCGGCCGCGCGCAGCAGCCGGGCGGTGAGCTCCTCCGGAGCGTCGGCCGTGATGGTCTCCTCCGCCGGCCGCGTGGCGGCCTCGACGAGGTCCGCCAGGTCGCCTGCGCCCGGGTCTGCCCTCATCCAGACCGGCACCGCGCGGTGACCGGCGTCGTCGGCCAGCACGACCAGATGGCCCAGGGTCAGGTACCCACCGTTCGGCAGCTTCCCCGGCCGCGGCTCGACGTGCGCGATACGGACGATGGTCATGGGCGTCCCTTCGATCTCCACACTCCTTAGTGCCCGGCGGCCATCCCAGTGTTACCCACGATCGTTCGCACGGCTCTGCCCCGGCCCGGCCGACAGCGGTCAGAAGTGGAGGGTCTCGCCGAGGACGTAGAGGCCGAGGAGCACCATGGTCACCGGGAGGATCCAGTCACCGTAATCATCGATGACGTCGGCGACCCACTTGTAGCGGGAGATGCGGCGGCCTATCAGGCACCAGATCGCGATGACCACCGCGAAGACCGCGATGCTGACCACGATCTCGCCCGTGTGGATCGTGGCGTAGAAGGGCGTGTACGCGGCGAGGTCATCGCCGCCGTCGACGATCGTGATCGCGGCGACGCCGTACATTCCGTTGGGCGGGGGAGCCTTCGGCTCCTCGCCGCGGCGCCGCGAGCGGATCACGTTCACCAGGCCGAAGGCGCCGACTCCGAACGGGAGGAGGGCGAGCACCCACAAGAAGCGCTCCGGCGCCAGCGCGAGGCCCCGGCCCAGCGCCAGCGACGCGCCGATGAGGACGCCGAAGCCCACGTACTGCCCGGCCCATATCTGCCAGTGCTTTGGCGGCCGGCCCGCCCGTGCGTAGGCGCTCAGCAGAGAGATGATGACCATGTCATCGACGTTGGTCCCCGCGAACAGGGCCAGCACGGTCGCGACCTGGATCAGCAATCTCACCCGGGCCACCCTAGCCAACCTCGGCCAGGAACCTTGAGGCGTTTCCAACCTCGTAAGGCCTGGCCGGGTCGCGCAGCGGTTACCTTACGTCACGGTCGCTGGCGGTCTCCTGGACCCCCTCGGCGTGGTAAACCGCCTGCGAGAAGTCTTTCAGGGCACGCCGGCATTTCGCGAGCAGGGCGACCGACTGGTCTCTTTGCCCATGAGGGAAGAAGTCCCGCGCCTGGATTTTCGTCAGCCAGCGCGCCAGTTTCTTCAGGTCCTGCTCGCTCTCTTCCATTTCGGCGAACGTGTACTTCCCGGCCGCGGACTCCCGGCTGATCTCGTCGAGAAAGGCGGTGCAGCGCTCCGCGAACTCGCCGTATTCGCGGGACCTGTCGGACTGGAAAAGCCGCACGATCGACTCTTCCGACTCCGGGGATGAGGCGGCGACCCGCAGCACGAACCCGGTACCGCCATGCCTAACGACACCTTCACATGATTGTTCGAAGAAATCCTCGTGCGCAGCAGTGCGGGGTAGCATCCAGGCGCCGTTCACCACGGGGGTCGCGCCGACCGCTCGCATGCGCCGCCATAGCGCTACGCGCGCGCTGGACGGCTTGCTCGGAAGCTGGGCCAAGAACACCAGCCAGCCCGGCGGGTCGGTCACCGCGTCCATGGATACGCAACACCTGTTTCATGCAATGGTCGCGCGGGTGGTGAAACACATATTACAACACGCAGCTCATCGCGCGATTCGGATGCAATCTCACCTTAAGGATGTCTTACATCTCACCGGAAAGCCGGTAACAGCACGCACGAGCTCATCTACCGTGCCCTCGGGGCGGACCGATACGGCTAAGGCTTGGCATATCCATAGCGCCGGAGAGGTGCGACGTTGGCGATCGGCAACCTGGATAAATCGGCGCCCGATATTGCGCCGGGATCCGACGGTCCCGCGGTCCTCGACCCGCAGCACGTGGGCGATATCGTCGGCGCGCTCGGCACCCTGAGAAGAACCGAGACGGGAAATACGAGGTCCTGGAAGCGCAAGCTCAGGCTGTTCCTGATTATCATCGGTCCCGGCCTTATCGTGATGGGCGGCGGGAACGACGCCGGCGGTGTCTCCGTCTACGCCCAGATGGGCCAGGACTACGGCATGAGGCTGCTCTGGACCCTGGTGCTGCTGTTCCCGATCCTCTACGTCTGCCAGGAAATGGTGGTGCGGCTTGGCGCCGTCTCCGGCGTCGGTCACGGCAAGCTCATCTATTCCAGGTTCGGGAGGCTGTGGGGAACCTTCTCCGTCGCCGACCTGTTCGTCATCAACGCGGTCACCATCGTCGTCGAGTTCATCGGCGTCGAGCAGTCGCTGTCGTTCTTCGGCATGTCCAACTTCTGGGCCGTGGTCACGTCGGCGGTCCTGCTCTTCGCGGTCATGGCCGGCGGGACCTACCGCTACTGGGAGCGGTTCCTGATCTTCCTGGTCATCGCGAACTTCGTGACGTTCCCGATGATCTACTACACCCACAGCAGCATCTCCACGACCGCCGCGGGCGTGGTCCCGAGCATGCCCGGCGGGCTGAACGCGACCCTGCTCCTGCTGGTCGTCGCGGTCGTGGGCACCACCGTCGAGCCGTGGCAGCTCTTCTTCCAGCAGTCCAACGTGGTCGACAAGCGCATCAGCCCGCGCTGGATGAACTACGAGCGGCTCGACACGGGCGTGGGCATCGTCATCGAGGTGATCGGCGCGCTCGTGATCATGGGCGCCTGCGCCTTCGGCCTGGCCCACACCGCCGCCTTCGGTAACTTCAACGACCTGAGCCAGACGTTCGCCCAGTTGCAGCACTACGTCGGCCACGGCGTCGGCGACCTGCTGGCCATCGCCGCGCTCGACGGTTCGCTGATCGGCGCCAACCTGACGGCGCTCACCACCACGTACACGCTCGGCGACGTGTCCCCGAAGATGCGGCACTCCCTGCACTGGAAGATGAACCAGGCCCCGTGGTTCTACGGCCTGTACGCCGTAATGATCGGGCTGTCCGCCGTCGTCACGCTGGCCTGGGGCAACGATCTGAATGTGGTCATTAACGGCGTGGAGGCGCTCAACGGCATCCTGCTGCCCTCGGCCCTGGTCTTCCTGATCCTGCTCGCCAACGACAAGCCGGTGCTCGGTCCGTGGGCCAACGGCACCGCGCAGAACTGGATCTCCGGCATCATCGCCTGGATCGTGCTGACCTTCTCGCTGGCACCGCTCGTGACCACCTTCTGGCCGGTCATCACACTAAAGCAGTGCTTCATCGGCCTCGGCATCTGCACCGTGTGCGGCGTGATCGCGGCGTTCGCGCTGCTGCGGTTCCGGCAAGCCCGCGAGGATGACGCGGCCCTCGCCGCGGACCCCGCCGGCAACAAGCGCCCGGCCAGCATGACCCGGGCCGAGTGGAAGGAGGTCCTGCGGGACCGCCGCGTCGCGTGGCGCACGCCGGCGATCGGCACGCTCCCGCGGCCCGTCCTCACCATGCCGCGCCGGATCGGGCTGCTGGCCCTGCGCGCTTACATCGTCTTCGCGATCATCATCATGGTGATCAAGCTCATCCAGGTCACCACGGCCCATTGAGCGCCACACGGCCGAGGGGCCACGTCCCGGCACCGCCCGCGGGGCCATGTCGCGGCACCGCCCGCGGGTCACGTCCCGGTACCGTGTGCCGCCTGTGACAGCACCCGCAGGTTGTGACCGCTGAGGCGGTCTTCCGGCTGCGGCTCATGATTTTGCGTGAAGTTTCCTCTCTTCGTAGAGCTTTTTAGGTGCTAGGATCCCCAAGAACTCCCATGGAGCGCAGCTCTTCAACGATCTTTTCGTACCCGAGGGCTGCGGAGCCTGATGGGACCTGCCGGGCCTGTGTGCAGGGTCCCTGGGGCGATCGCCAGATCGATGGGCTCGAGCAAACGTTGAATTCAAAACCGGCCCGCTTATCGATGCAACATGTGTTTCCAGCATGGTGGGCCGTGAAACACTTATTACAAGTTATTACAACATATTACAGACGGCAGAGGGCGGTTGACGCTCATGCTATTACCAATTTACGCTCCTTCCACCTAAGGGGAACGGCCAAGAAGCCGAAAACGGTCAACCGAAGGGTCGGAGTCGCATGGGTGGTTTCAATTATCTTGCTTTCTTTCTCCTGGGCGTCGATTCGCTGATCGCCTGCATCGTCACCGGGCCGATGTTCATCAAACAGCGGCCGCACGAGCACAGCGAGCTCAGGTCACTGGAGGAGCACGCCTCACCGTGGAAGTGGTGGGCGATGGCGGGCGTGTCCGCCCTGGCCTTGCCTTACGGGCTCTCGTACGGAGCCGGCGACGGCATCGGGTACCTGGTCGGCACGCTGTTCCACTTCTCCGTGTCAGACACCCTCAGCACGGTGCTCGAGACCACGCTGCTCGTCGCGCTCGGCCTGTACTGGATCGGGATCTACTTCGCCGCGAGGAAGATGCAGACCTCGCCGCGGCTGCAAAAATGGTCCTGGCGGGGCATCTGGGTCCTGCCGGTGGCCCTGAGCATCGACAACCTGACCTACGGCGCGGTCACCGGCGTGCCCGCGCACGACTCGGTCTGGGCCTCGGCGGGCCTGCAGGCGCTGGCCAGCGGCGGACTGGGCCTGATCGGCCTCGCGACAGGAATCGGCCTCGCGGTCCTGATCCCGGCGCTGCGCACCCGGATGTACCGCACCTTCGGGATCGTCGGCGTCGGCGTCATCGTCACCGCCGCCGTCCTGGCCTACACCGGCTGGTAAACCGACCGTACGCGTGACCCGGTATCACCCAGCCCTGGCCCTCGCCATTAACCGGTGCGGGCCAGGGCTGCTGGCACTATCGCCTGGCCTTGCGGCGTGTAACTGCCGGGCGTAACGCTTGAGGCGGTGGTGGGTCAGCTTCCGCCAAGCCCGATCTCCCGCGATCACTCCCGCGATCACTAGCCGAACAAAACCGACAAAGAGTATAAAAGCGCGCCGGGCGGAGCCGCGACATGCTGCCGACCGGGCCACGGGCACCTTGCACTCGACGGAGGGAGCGCGCTTACTGTGCCCGGCGCCCGAGCGTCGAGGCTACGGTGGCGGTGCGATGGCTCCGCCCATGTCCCAGACGTCACAGCCGACCCAGAACTCCGCTAGCGCCACGCCAGGCGGAGGCACTCTCCGATTCCTGCGAGAGTCTTGCTGTCGGATGCCCCCGACGCCGTACTGGCATGAAAATAGCTGGTGGTACCGCCCGTGACGTCTTCTGGATCCTGGTGCTGTCGAGGCGGTGATATCCCAGGCGATTCAGGAAATCGGCCCGCCCCGAGCCGAAATCGCGGCCAACCTGCCTGTTACGCAAATCTAACCTGGAAATTGTCATAGCAGTAGAGCAGCCCCTTCGCGCGTACCATGCCGGGTACCGGGCGGCGGCGCCGGCCTGGCGGAGAGGTGGTTACGTGGCGGACTTGCTCATTGCGGGGATCGTTTTCTGCACGGTCTTCGTCGCGGAATTGCCGGACAACTCGGGGCTGGCGAGCTTGGTGCTCGGCACTCGGTACCGGCCGGGCTGGGTGCTCGCCGGAGCGGCGGCGGCGTTCGCGGTGCACGTGGTGCTGGCGGTCACCCTCGGCAGCCTGCTCGGCCTGCTCCCGCACCGGATCGTGCAGTTCGCGGTGGCTGCGGTGTTCCTGATCGGCGCCGTACTTGTGCTGCGCGCCGACGATGACGACGAAGCTCAGCAGAAGGCCAGCGCGACCGGCTTCTGGGCCGCGGCGGCGACCTCATTCGTGGTGATCCTCCTGGCTGAACTCGGTGACCTGTCGGACATCATGATCGCGAACCTCGCCGCCAGGTACCACAATCCGGTGGCGGTGGGCGTCGGGAGCGTGCTGGCCCTGTGGGCGGTGACGGCCCTGGCCATCACCGGAGGGCGAAAGCTGTCGCAGCTCCTTCCGGTCCGGTGGATCACCCGCCTGGCCGCCCTGGTAATGGTCGTCATGGCCGGGTTCACCCTGGCCGAGGCCCTCCGGTAGCCGAAGGCGCCAGTGGCGGGATGTACCTGTAGTGGTAGATGTGCGGGATGACGTGAGCAATGATCTCGGGGGTCAGCAGGACGACGACCGCTAGCGCGATAAGCGCGCCGCCGGCTATCAGCTTGGCGGTGGCGGTGACGCGTCCCACGTTGAGCCGGAGGCTGCCGGTGCGTACCTTCCAGCCGAGGAACTGTCCGACGGTGATGGCCAGGAACGCCTGGATGGCGATGGCGGTGAAGATATCGTGCAGGGGCAGGTAGTAGGCGTTGAACGCGAGCGTGAAGCCGATGGCCAGATCGTCCACGCTGGTGGCAATGCCGAGGCCGATAATGAAAAGGCCGTGCGCAGTGACCAGGGCCTTCGCCTTGCCCGCCTCGTCGTCGTCATCGTCATTGAGGGCCTCGTCAAGCATCCAGATGCCGATGGCGGCGATGACAATCGGGATGAGAACCGGGTCGATATACCGGCCGAAGAGAGAATGCTCGAAGACGTCGGCCGCGTGACTGACGTTGGCCACGTGAATCTGGTAGGCGTTGGCCGGGGCGCCGTCGATGAGCAAGTTGGAGGTGACGCCGGTCAGGTGGGTCAGTGGCGTCCCGAGCGCCATCCCGACCAGCGGCATCCCGATCTCGAACGTCATGAACAGCACGGTGATGCGTATCCGCTGCGCAAGAGTCAGGCGCATTTCACCGAAAACGCCAAACGAGACGGCGAATACATCAAGGCACAAAGGCACGGTAAAGCCCAGCAGTGTGAGCACGTTCCACCCTTCGTCGCCGATCACGTTTCTATCACTGGACGAGGGCGAGCGCGGGCATGTTAGAGATCTGTAAGAAGCTGCGTATACGATTCCGCAGATTAGACCGGCCTGGTTGTTCTACGCTTTCACTCCGGGAGGTGGATTGAGTGCGCAGTGGGCATCGGTCCGCATCGCGACGCCGCACGCACGGAAACACGCACAGCAACAGGAGTGGCTGGGCCCGCGTTGCCGCCCAGCTCGCCGTGGCCGTAGTGCTGGGCCTGCTGGTCGGCGGGGTGCTCGCGTACCAGGCGGGCTCGACCAATAACGCGGTTCAGCCGGCGCCGCTGGGGGCGGTGCCAAGTCCGACTCCCTCCTTCGGCGTGCCGGGGCGGTAAGGATCGTGATCAGGAGCGAGCGGCTCGCGCGCGCGGAAGACGAAGACGACGCGGATACGGGTGATGCCCCCAAGTCCGGCCGGGCCGTACCGGAACTCTGGCGGCACAAGGACTTCAGGCTCTCCGCGATCGCGTCGGCGTTCATCCTCGCGGCGGCGCTCAGCTTCGCCGTCGGCCGGGTGTCCGGGCTGGGCGACACGGCGGTTCACTCGGCGATTCCCGCGCCGCTGAAGGGAAACGATATCTTCGTGGAGGACCCGGACGGCATCGGCCACGACAACCTGTCGAACATCATCGCGTCGACCGGTGAAGGCCTGGTGCACGTGCTGTCGGGCGGGACCTCGGTCGGGATCGGCCTGGTGCTCACGCAGTCGGGGAAGGTGCTGACCACCTACCAGCCCGCGGCGGGGGCCGCGAACCTGGCGGCGGAGTACGTCTTCTCCGGCGAGACGTTCGCGGCCACGGTGATCGGCGTGGACCCGGCGGAGCACCTGGCGCTGCTCCAGATGGAAGGGAGTAACGGGCGGGCGTTCTCGACCGTCACGGTCGGGAACTCGGCCACGGTGGTCGCAAGCGCGCAGGTCATCAGGGAGCACTCCTATCATGTGCCGGGCGAGGTCGTCGACACCGCGGTCAGCACCACGGGCACGGAGGATGTGGTGTCCCTCGATGTCGGCAGGCTGACCACCCTGAAGACGACCGTCACCCTGGGCCAGGCGACCTGGACCGGGCTGATGGCGTCTGCCCTGCCGTCTGCGCAGCCGCCGGCGATCGGCGGCCCGCTGGTGAACCCGAACGGCCACGTGATCGGCATCATTGTCGGGAGTTCGGGAAGCGGACGCAACACGGTCGGCTACGCGATCCCGATCAACACGGCGCTCTCAGTCGCCACGCGGATAGCTGACGGCAACTCCTAGCGGTAACCGCCCGGGTACACCGCGCACCGGTCGGGACCACGCCGTGGTGCCTGCGCGGGTTCGCCCCACCCGTCACCCTACGCCGTTGGCCGCGGCGGGAAAATCATTAGGCCCGCGGTTCCCCGGCTTCGCATAGTGGGGGTATGCACGTGACGTTTCCCCGGCTGCCCGACTACCAGCGCGCCTACGCGCTGGTGGAACGGGACGACGGCACCGTGTACCGGCTGTACGGCGGGTCGGCCGGGCCCCGGCTGCCGCACGACATCATGCACCTGGTGGTGGAGCGTGAGCTGCGCATCCGCGACGGCATCTGGGGCGGCATCGCGGCGGGCATCGTCTTCGGGAGCATGGATCACGTCACCGGGCGCCGCCCGCCGCACGCGACCGAACGGTCCAGGGCGCTCATCGCGGAGTTCCGGTCGCACCTGATGCGCGCGGAGCTCCTCGCTAACCTGGCCGAATGCGTCGCCGCGCTGGACCATCCGACGGCCGACCAGATCAGGCGCCTGGCGCAGGCCAAGCTGGCGGTATGGCCCGGCGCGGAGGTGGACCCGGCGGCGATCGCCGCGACCGCCAGCGCGCTGCAGGTCGAGGCGTCCCGGTGGGCCCGGCTCAGGGTCGGCGAGGAGCTCAGCTACGATTGGCCGGCCGCCGCCCGGCTCTCGCTCCGCCGGGACCGGGCACGCAAAGCACGGATCGTTCGGCCGAATAAGAGGAAAGGAAAGGGGCGCGGACATGGACCCGGACGCCCGGCCCGTCCGGCCGGCTGAGATCATCGAGCACGGGCAGGTCACCGTGCGGCGCCACCGCGAGGACGACCTGGACGCCGTGCTCCAGGCGGTGACCGATTCCCTCGATCACCTGCGCCCGTTCATGCCGTGGGCGGTCGGCTACACCAGGCAGACTGCGGGCGAGTTCCTGACCGCCGCCGCGCGGCGCTGGGAGGAAGGCTCGGAATACAGCTACGCGATCGTGGCCGATGGTGTGCTGGCGGGCGGCATCAGCCTGATGGCCAGGATCGGGCCCGGCGGACTTGAGATCGGCTACTGGGTTCGCGCGGGCTACACCCGCCGCGGCCTGGCCACCGCGGCGGCCGCGGCCCTCGTCGAGCAGGCCTTCCGGCTGCCGGGCGTAGACCGGATCGAGGTCGTGACCGACGAGCTGAACGCGGCCAGTGCCGGGGTGCCGCGCAAGCTCGGCTTCACCGAGGCCGGGCGGCGCCCGATCGAGCCGCCCGCGCCGGGAGGCACGGGCATCGGCGTGGTGTGGCGGCTCGTGGCCCGGGAGTAGGGTAGGCCGGCATGGGATACGGGCACGTCGATCAGGCTGATCACGACATGATGGCCCTGGCCCTGGCCCAGGCGCGGGTGAGCCTGCAAGCCGGCGGCGTGCCGGTCGGGGCGGTGCTCGCCTCGGGCGGCCGGGTGCTCGCGGCCGGGCACAACGAGCGGGTCCAGCGCGGCGACCCCGTCGCCCACGGCGAGATCGCCTGCCTGCGCAACGCGGGCCGGCAGTCTTCCTACGCCGGGATGACCTTGTACACCACGCTGTCGCCCTGCCAGATGTGCAGCGGGGCGATCCTGCTCTTCCAGATCCCGCGGGTGGTCGTGGGGGAGGCGCAGACCTTCGAGGGCGACCTGGGCTTCTTGTCCGGCCAGGGCGTCGAGATCGTCCTGCTTGACGACGCCGGGTGCGTGGCCGCCATGCGCGAGTTCCAGGAGCGCTTCCCGCAGGTGTGGAGCGAGGACATCGGCGGCCGCTGATCCCGGCCGGGCGCGCCCGCCGCTAGCGCGCCCGCCGCTAGCGCGCCTGCCATTAGCGATGCCTTAACCGCGGTTGCGCGCTGCGCGGGCAGGCCGAATGATGCATACATGCAGGTTCCCTCGCACGTCGAATACGAGCGGGCGGCCAGCCTCCAGCACGCCTTGTCGCTGCTGACCCGGCCCGACGCCAGGGCGGTGGCGGGCGGGCACAGCCTGATCCCGATGATGAAACTGCGGCTGGCCCAGCCCGAGCTGCTCGTCGACATCAACGGGCTGACCGAGCTCTCCTTCATCGCGCTGGACGACGGCCAGCTGCGCATCGGCGCCCTGGCCAGGCACGCAGACCTGCTCGATTCCGCCGTCGCGGGGCGGTGCTACCCGATCTTCCACGACGCCGAGCGCGTCGTCGCGGACCCGATCGTCCGGCTGTGGGGCACCATCGGCGGGTCGCTCTGCCAGGCTGACCCGTCGGAGGACCTGTCCGCCGCGTTCGCGGCGGCCCGCGCGACCGCGGTCATCCGCGGCCAGGACGGCGAGCGGACGGTGCCGGTCAGGCAGTTCCACCTCGGGCCGTACGAGACGGTCATCGGCCCGGGGGAGCTGCTCGCCGAGGTCAGGGTGCCCGTGCTGCCCGCCACCGGCAGCGCGTACGAGAAGGTGTCCCGCCGGGTCGGTGACTGGTCGATCGCGGCCGCGGGCGCGGTGCTGCGGCTCGGCGGTGCGGCGGAGCGGCCGGTAATCGTGTCCGCGGGCATCGGGCTGACCGCGGTGGGCGCCGAGCATTTCGTCGCGGCCGAGGCGGAGGAGTTCCTGCGCGGCCGCGCCGCGGACGAGGAGAGCTTCGCGGCGGCCGGCGCGATCGCCGCCCGGGGGTGCCACCCGGCGGCCGACCAGCGCGGCCCCGAGGACTACAAGCGGCACCTGGTCGCCGAGCTCACCACCCGCGCGCTGCGCCGGGCCGCGGCCCGGGTGAGGCTGGACGCATGACGATCCGCGTCGCGGTGACGGTCAACGGCACCGAGTACGTGCGCGAGGTCGAGCCGCGGCTGCTGCTCATCCACTTCATCCGCGACGACCTCGGGCTGACCGGCAGCCACTGGGGCTGCGACACGTCGAACTGCGGCAGCTGCGTGATGTGGCTGGACGGCAGGCCGGTCAAGTCGTGCACCTTGCTCGCGGCCATGGCCGACGGCCGCGCGGTGCGGACCGTGGAGGGACTGGAGCGGAACGGCAAGCTCGACCCGGTCCAGCAGGGCTTCATCGAGTGCCACGGCCTGCAGTGCGGCTTCTGCACGTCCGGGATGCTGATGACCGCCCGCTGGCTCCTCGATCACCATCCCGATCCGGACGAGGCGCAGATCCGCGAGGTGATCTCCGGCCAGGTCTGCCGGTGTACCGGCTACGAGAACATCGTCAGGTCCGTCCGGTGGGCCGCGGAGCACGAGGGCGCCTCCCGCATGGCCGAGGACGGTCCGGCGTGACGGGCGCCGGCGGCCCGCCGACCGCGGAACCGGGGTTCGGCCGGCGGCACCGCAAGGAGGACCAGCGGTTCATCCGCGGCCGGGGGCTGTACGTGGACGACGTGCGCCTGCCCGGCATGCTCTACGGGGCGGTGCTGCGCAGCCCCTACCCGCACGCCCGCATCATCGCCGTCGACACCATCGCGGCGCAGGCCCACCCGAAGGTCAAGGCCGTCATCACCGGGGAGACGCTGGCCGGGCTCAACCTGGCCTGGATGCCCACCCTGTCCGGCGACACCCAGGCCGTGCTCGCCACCGACAAGGTGCGGTTCCAGGGCCAGGAGGTGGCGTTCGTGGTCGCCGAGGACCGCTACTCCGCCCGGGATGCCCTCGAGCTGATCGTCGTGGACTACGAGCCGCTGCCCGCGGTGGCGGACGCGCGCCGCGCGCTGGACCCCGGAGCCCCGCTCATCCGCGACGACCAGCCGGGCCGCACCACGAACCACATCTTCGACTGGGAGGCCGGCGACGCCCGCCGCGCCGACGAGGTGTTCCGCGACGCCGAGGTGACGGTCGCGCAGGACATGCTCTACCCGCGGGTCCACCCGGCGCCGCTGGAGACCTGCGGCGCGGTAGCGGACTTCGACCGGGTGGCCGGCAAGCTGACCATCTGGGCAACCACCCAGGCCCCGCACGCGCACCGGACCCTGTACGCCATGGTGACCGGGGTCCCCGAGCACAAGATCAGGGTGATCTCGCCGGATATCGGCGGGGGTTTCGGCAACAAGGTGCCCATCTACCCGGGTTACGTGTGCGCGATCGCCGGCTCGATGATCACCGGCCAGCCGGTGAAGTGGATGGAGGACAGGTCAGAGAACCTGATGTCCACGTCGTTCGCCCGGGACTTCCACATGCGCGGCGAGCTGGCCGCGAGCCGGGACGGCCGGATCCGCGCGGTCCGCGTGACCGTCCTCGCCGACCACGGCGCGTTCAACGGCACGGCGCAGCCGAGTAAGTTCCCGGCCGGGTTCTTCAGCGTCTTCACCGGCTCCTATGACCTGGAGGCCGCGTACTGCCAGGTGACCGGGGTCTACACGAACAAGGCGCCGGGCGGCGTCGCGTACTCGTGCTCGTTCCGCATCACCGAGGCTGTCTACCTGGTAGAGCGGATGGTGGACCTGCTGGCCCTCGAGCTGGACCTGGACCCGGCCGAGCTGCGGCTGCGCAACCTGCTCCGCCCCGAGCAGTTCCCCTACACCTGCCAGACCGGCTGGGTGTACGACTCCGGCGACTACCCGCGCACCCTGCGCCTGGCCATGGATCTGGCCGGGTACGAGGGGCTCCGCAAGGAACAACAGGCCGAACGAGAACGCGGGCACCTGATGGGCATCGGGGTCAGCTTCTTCACCGAGGCGGTCGGCGCCGGTCCGCGCAAGCACATGGACATCCTGGGCTTCGGCATGGCCGACGGCGTGGAACTGCGGGTGCACCCGACGGGGACGGCGGTGCTCCGGATCTCGGTGCAGACCCAGGGCCAGGGGCACGAGACGACGTTCGCCCAGATCGTCGCGGAAGAGCTCGGCATCCCCGCCGACGACGTGGAGGTGGTGCACGGCGACACGGACCAGACGCCGTTCGGCCTCGGGACCTACGGGTCACGGTCCACCCCGGTGTCCGGCGCGGCCACCGCGATCGTGGCGCGGAAGGTGCGCGAGCGCGCGCGCGCTGTCGCCTCGGCCATGCTCGAGGTGGACCCCGCCGACCTGGACTGGGAGCGGGGCCGGTGGTACGTGCGCGGCGACCCGGACCAGGGCCGGACCATCGCCGAGATCGCCCTCGCCGCCCACTCCGACCTGGAGCTGCCCGACGGCGTCGAGGGACAGCTCGACGCGACCTGCGTCTACAACCCGCCGAACCTCACCTACCCGTGCGGGGCGTACATCTGCGTGGTGGACGTCGACCCCGGCACCGGCAAGGTCCGCGTGCGGCGGTTCATCGCCGTGGACGACTGCGGGGTGCGGATCAACCCGATGATCGTGGAGGGCCAGGTGCACGGCGGGCTCGCCGACGGGATCGGGATGGCGCTGATGGAGCTCATCGCCTTCGACGGCGACGGCAACTGCCTCGGCGGCTCGTTCATGGACTACCTGCTGCCCACGTCGCTGGAGTGCCCGTCCTGGGAGCTCGGCGAGACCGTCACCCCCTCGCCGCACCACCCGATCGGCGCCAAGGGGGTCGGCGAGTCCGCGACGGTCGGCTCGCCGCCCGCCGTCGTCAACGCGGTCATCGACGCGCTGCGGCCCTACGGTGTGCGGCACGCGGACATGCCGCTCACCCCGGCCCAGGTCTGGCGGGCCATCCAGGGCCGCCCCCTCCGCACCGACCTGGCCATCGGCCCGGAATGAGCGTGCGGGTCATTCCGCCGTCTCAACGTCAAGGCCGCCGGGCTAATAGGCGGACCTGCCGCTGCGGAGCAGCTCGGCGAGCGTGGTGGCGGGGTGGCCCGTCAGCTGCCGCACGTCTTCCGTCACTGCCGAGTGCTCCCCGTTGGCTATGGCGGTATACGTCGACACCCACGCCCGAAGCTGCCATCCTGGCGCCCCGAGGCCAGCGCGGGAGGCGTAGGCCTGTTCGACCGATTCTTCGACATAGCGGATGGGCCGTTGCGACTCACGGCTCAGTATTGCTGCGACGGCTTCGAGCGAAAGCGCTTCGGGCCCAGTCAGCGAGTATGTCGCACCGGCGTGGCCGGACGGATCGAGCAGGATGGCCGTGACCGCATCGGCGACGTCGTCCTCAGCGACAGCCGATACGCGCCCGCTGCCTGCCGGGCCGCGGATGACGCCATCCTCTCCCGCGAACGAAGGCAGCAGGTCGGCGTAGAAGTTATCGCGCAGGAACGTGAAGTCCACGCCCAGAGAACGGATATGCTGCTCCGTCGCCCAATGCTCCCGGCCATGGGTGAAGGTGCAGTCCGGGGCGGCGCCGAAGAATGAGACGTACACCAGGTGCTGCACACCCGCGGCGGCGGCGGCTTCAGCGAACGTCCGATGCTGCGCGACGCGGGTCTCGCTCCCGGAGGCGGACACCATGAGCACAGCCGGGATACCCCGGAGCCCTTCGCGCACAGCGTCCGGTTCCGCGAACGACGCGCGCACCGCGTCAGCGCCGGGCAGGCGTGGCGCACGGGTGAGATCGCGAACCAGGAACCGCTGCCGTACACCCATGACGGCCAGGCGCTGCGCGACCCGGCTTCCCAGGCGGCCAGTCGCGCCAGTTACTCCAACCAGAGCCACCGGTTCACTCACTCAAGCATCTCCCGCAGTCGGCTCAGGCGTCTAAGAGTCGCCATCGTAAACTCCCGCGGAAGATCCGGCCGCCATCAGAGTACCGGGAAGGCCCGTCTCCGCAGGTCAGGCCAGATACGCAAATGGGTCGGATAGACTCGCAGCTTGTGAGCAGCGCGTCGACCCATGATCTTGATGAGCGGTTCCCGGATGTCGGCGCGCTGTCGGCGGCCCTGGAGTCGGTGAGCTACCTGGCGGGCGACCAGCTCTCCGCCGCGCTGTTCCTCGCCGTCCGGATGGGGCAGCCCATCTTGCTCGAGGGCGAGCCGGGGGTGGGCAAGACCGAGGCCGCCAAGGCCCTGGCCGGCTCGCTCGACACGCTGCTGGTGCGGCTGCAGTGCTACGAGGGCATCGCGGCCTCCGAGGCCCTGTACGAGTGGAACTACCCGCGCCAGCTGCTCGCCATCCGGCTGGCCGAGGCCGCCGGGGAGCGCATCGCGGACAAGGACCTGTTCACCGGGGAATACCTGCTGTCCAGGCCGCTGCTCACCGCCCTGCTGCACCCGGGGCCGCGCCCCGCCGTCCTGCTCATCGACGAGGTCGACCGGGCGGACGACGAATTCGAGGCGTTCTTGTTCGAGCTCCTGGCCGAGTCCGCGGTCACGATCCCCGAGCTCGGTACGCAGCGGGCCAAGCTGCCCCCGGTCACCGTGCTGACCTCCAACCGGACCAGGGACCTGCACGACGCGCTCAAGCGGCGGTGCCTTTACCACTGGATCGCCTACCCCGATGCCGCGCGGGTCGCGGAGATCATCAGGCGCCGGGTGCCTGCGGCCTCCGAACGGCTGGCCACCCAGATCGCGACGGCGGTGAACCGGCTGCGCGCGCTCGACCTGACCAAGCCGCCCGGCATCTCCGAGGCGATCAGCTGGGCCTCCGCGTTGAGCGTCTTCGGGGCGGGCGAGCTTTCCGGCCAGCTGGCCGGCCAGACCATGAGCACGGTGCTGAAGTACCCGGAGGACGAGGAGACGGTGCGCCGCACCGGGATCGCGGCCGTTGTCGGCTCCGTTGACTGACGCCAGCGGCAGCGCCGACGGCGTCCGGCTTGACGTGGCCGCGATGGCCGCCGGGCTCGGGACCGCACTGCACACCGCGGGCCTCCCGGTCGGCCCCGACCGCTGCGAGCGGCTGGCCCGCGCCGTCACGGTCATGGGCGCGCGCTCGATCACCGAGCTGCGGGCCTGTGCCCTGGCCACCCTGGTCTCGGACCCGCGTCAGATGAGCACGTTCGAGCGGGTGTTCGCCGCGCTGTTCGGGACGCCCGCGCCGCCGCGGAACCTGCCGTCCCCCGCCGACCTGGCGGTCAGGGGCGAAGACCACGACGGCGGCCCGCCGCCTGTCCCGGGCGACCCGGGCGATCCCGGCCCCTGGCCTGCCGGGATGCACGTCTCGGACACGGGCTCGGCCGCCGGGAACGGCGACGATCCGCTGTCGGAGTTGCCGGCCGTCACGCGGGTGGCGTCCGCGGCCGAGCGGCTGCGCGGGCGTGACTTCACCGAGCTGTCCGCCGCCGAGCTCCGGCAACTCGTGACGCTCATGCGCGAGATGACGCTCTCCGTACCGCTGCGGCGGACTCGCAGGTACCGGGGTGCTCGCGACGGTAAGCGGCCGGACCTGCGCGCGACGCTGCGCCAGGCGCGGCGCAGCGGCGGCGAGCCGATCCGGCTCTCCCGCCGGGCGCCGCGGGTCCGCCCGCGCCGCCTGGTCGTGCTGTGCGACATCTCGGGGTCTATGGAGTCATACGCCCGCGCGCTGCTGATGCTCATGTACTGCCTGAACGGCGGGCAGCTACGCGGCGGGCAGAGCCGTCCCGAGGTGTTCAGCTTCGCCACCCGGCTGACCAGGCTCACGCCCACGCTGGCCGCCGCCACCCCGGACACGATGCTGGCCAAGGCCGGCGAGGCGGCGCCCGACTGGTCGGGCGGGACGCGGATCGGCGCCGCGGTCAAGGAGTTCAACGACCGCTACGGCTGCCGCGGCATGGCCAGGGGGGCGGTCGTCCTGATCATCTCCGACGGCTGGGAGACCGGCGAACCCGGGCTGCTCGGCGCCCAGATGGCCAGGCTGTCCCGGGTGGCGCACCGGATCGTATGGGCCAATCCCCGCACGCAGTCGCCCCGCTACAGCCCCGAGGTCGGCGGGATGGCCGCGGCCTGGCCGTACTGCGACGCCGTGGTGAGCGCGCACAACCTCGACGCGCTCGACGACCTGCTCGACGCGCTCCGCGCCCGCTGAACCGAACAAGCCGAACCGAACAAGCCGCTGGTGCGCAAAGCGGGTGCGCGCCAGCGGCTAGCTCAGTCGACCGTCACCTGGATGGTGTGGTAACCGGTGGCCCCGTCGGGTTCGGTCCCGTGCACCACTCCGGTCTGGGTGTGACCGGTCCGGTCGGTGGCGCGCACCTTGATCGTGTGCGGCCCGGCGGTAGCGTCCCAGATGTAGTACCACTGGCGCCAGGTATCAATCGTGTCCTGGGCGGCGAGTTTCGCGTGGTGCCAGGTGCCGTCGATGTTCACCTCGACGGCCTCGATCCCCCGGTGCTGCGCCCAGGCGACGCCGGCGATGGTGACCTTCCCCGCGGCGACGCTGGTGTCGGTCTTCGGGACGTCGATGCGCGACTCGGTCTTGATCACGGCCTGCTGGTCCCAGCCGCGCTGCACCCAGTACGCGTCGAACGCGCCGAACGTGGTGAGCTGCATGTCCACCACCCACTTGCACGCGGACACGTACCCGTACAGGCCCGGCACGACCACGCGCACCGGGAAGCCGTGCGCCTGCGGCAGCGGCTGGCCGTTCATTCCGACCGCGAGCAGGGCCGCGCGCCCGTCCATGACCGGTTCGGTGGCCACGCCGATGGTCATGCCGTTGACGTCGCGCATGACGATCTGGTCGGCGCCGGACTGGATCCCCGCCCGGCGCAGCACGTCGGCGAGCAGCGTGCCCTCCCAGCGCGCGTTGCCGATGTAGGGGCCGCCGACGTTCTCCGAGACGCAGGTCAGCGTGACGTCGTGCTCAATCATGGGCAGCTTCATCAGCTGGTCGAACGTGACCGTCACCGGGTGGTCGACCATGCCGTGGATGCGCAGCCGCCAGGCCGACGGCGAGATGACGGGCAGGACCAGTGCGGTGTCGACCCGGTAGAACTGCGGATCCGGCGTGAAGAACGGGGATATGCCGGGGATGTTCAGCGAGTAGCCGGCGGGCAGCGGCGGCGGTTTGACCACCGGGGGGGCGAGCTTGACCGCCGAGGTGTTCACGCGGAACCGCTTGCTGATCAGGATCTCGCCGCCGACCCCGGCCGCGGCCGCCGTCACGGCGGTGCCGGCCGCCGCGGTCATGAACTTACGCCGGTCGACCGCGGTGCTCATCGGGCCCTCCGGCGCCCGCCGCCGTGAGCGTGCCGCATCGCCGCCACCGGCGCCGCGGCGTACGCCAGCCAGGCGAAGGCGGCGATCCCGGCCAGGCCGCCGACCACGGAGGGGATGACGTCGGTGGGCTGGGCCTCCGGCCTGGTGATGGCGACGAAGGCGCCGAACAGGCCGAACGCCGCGATGCCGCCCACGCCGATCGCGGCGTTGCGCCGCGACAGGCACCCGATCACCATCGCGAGGACCGCGATCGCGGCGTACATGCCGAGCAGCAGCATCGTCTTGTCGTTCTCGCCGAAGTGCTCGACCGCGAAGTTCTTCACCGCCGAGGGGGTGCGGTCGATGAACGCGCCGCCCACCGCGATGACCGGTGAGGCCTGCGGCCGGACGAACGCCGCGGCCAGCGTGGCCGCGCCGATGGCGACCGCGGCCGCGAGGAACCCCGTGACCGACCCGACCACCAGCCCGCCGCGGGTCCGGTCCCGGTCGCGGCCCTGGCTCCGGCGCGGCCCCCAGTCATGCGCCCGCAGGGCGTCGGGCGCGATGAGCAGCGCACCCGAGGGTATGGGCTCGAGGTACTCGCCCTCATCCAGATAACCGGCACCCGGATCCGGCCCGGGGAAGTCATCTGGGGCACCCGGATAGCCGTGGTCGTAGCCGCCGTCCCAGGGGGCGCCGTATCCGGCGGCGGGGTCGGCGTACCCGTAGCCTTGCTGATAGTAGCCGTCGGCCGGGCCGCCCCGGTACCCGTCGTAAGCGCCGTAACCGCCGTACGCGCCGCGGTAGTCGGCGCTCTGCCGGTACTCGCCGCGTCCGGAGTAGGCCGGCCATGCCTCTTGCGGGGTCGCGCTCGGCCAGCGGTCTTGCCGCGGCGGCGTGCGCGGCGACGGATCGTAACTCATATCCCTATTCACGGCCCTGACGGCTCGCGCCGGCTGGTGTTTGCCTCACGGGTAACCAACCGGTAAGAAAGCGCCGGAATCGGCCAGGGCCGGGGGCTCCGCCGCGTCAGATACGGCCGCCGTAAGTACTGCCGCGGCAGGCGCGGTCACGGCAGGCACGGCCACGGCAGGCACGGTCACGGCAGGCACGGTCACGGTCCGGCGGGCGCCGCGCCTGGCCATCTCGCGGCGGATGAGCCAGCCGGCCGTCACGATCAGCACGGGCACGCCGTAGCCGATCGCGTCGCGGTAGCGGTACGGGAGCGTGAGACTGCCCAAGGCCGGTTCGGCGGCGTAGTACCCGCCCGCGGCGAACGCCAGCCATTCCGGGCGCCCGTCGAGCGCCACCAGCATCACCAGTAGCAGCGCGTACCATTGGTAGTGCGGAGTGGCGACCGCGAGCGCGGCCGCCGTCATGACCACGGCACCGCGCCACGGCTGGTCCGGGTCGGAGAACCGCAGCACGGCCAGCGCGACCACGGCCAGCACGAGGACCGCCACGGCGATCGCGGTCCGCCCGCCCGCGAACAGGCCGATGATCCCGAACCTGCTCCCGCTGTCGTAGCCCTCCTGCTGGAGGTAGCCGGGCAGGAACCCGACGACCTTGGTCCCGACCGCGATCACGTGCGGGACGTAAACCACGATGAACGCGCTGCCTGCGGCGGCGCAGACCGCCAGCCAGCGGCGCCGCAGCACCGCGGGCACGATCAGGGCGGGGATCAGCTTGGTCGCGATGGCCAGGCCGAGCAGGACCCCGCCGAGAACGGTTCTGCGCGTGCTGCGCGCCGTGGCCAGGATGAGCAGCGCCGCGGCGGCGAACCCCACCGCGACGACGTCCACGTGGGCGCTGTTCCCCGCCTCCAGGGCCACGGTCGGGCACCACGACCACAGCGCGGCCATCCGCCTGTCCCGGCCGAGCCGGCCAAGGCCGGCCAGCAGCAGCCCGGTGACCAGGACGGCGACGGCCGCGGTGGTCGCCTGGATGGGCGTGGTCGAGTTGTCGGCGTCGGGCAGGTAGTGCACGCCGAGGAAGTACGCCTCGGCCACCGGCGGGTAGATGGTGGGGACCCGCGGCCGGTTGATCGCCGTGCAGCCCGCGGCCAGGTCCGCGGCCGGATGCTCGCGGACGTCGGCCTGCGACACGCAGTACTCCGCTCCCGGGTGCCACAGGAACTCGTTCCGCAGCCCGGCGAGCTGGCGCGCGGCCGGGACGTACTCGTACGGGTCGATGCCCGCCGCCTGTACCCGGCCGTCCCAGATATACCGGTACAGGTCGTTGCTGTTCTGCGGCGGCGCGGATACCGCGGCGAGCTGGACGGCGATCCCGCCCAGCAGGATGAGCGCCACCGACGCCCGCAGGGGCACCGTGCGCAGCAGCCAGGCCGCGATGCCGAACGCGACCCACGCGGCGGCGATCAGCGGCAGCGGGCGTATCTTGGCCGGGTTCAGGCCCGGCTGCACGACCAGCAGCACCAGGCCAGCCATCACCACGATGGCCAGGCCGATCGCGGCCACGCGGAGCCTCACGTTCATGCCGCTCCTCCGGAGGGGACCAGGCAGCGGCGGATGTCCGCGAACCAGCGTCCGTCAACCGTCCAGATCTCGACCTCGCCGAGCCCGGCGTCTCGGGCCACGGCCGCGATGTCGTCGGCGCCCACGTACGCCCACGGAAACCAGGAGCCGGCCCGGCCGGCGTGGCAGAGCCTGACGTGCTCGCGGCGCAGCGGCGCCCCGGGCGGTTCGAGTTCGACCAGGGCCCGGCCTTCCGGGGCCAGCAGTTCTCCCGCGCGGCGCAGCAGCGCGGCCGGATCGCCGCCGATGCCGATGTTTCCGTCCGCGAGCAGCACGGTCGTCCAGCGGCCGGTGCCCGGGACGCGGTCGAACACGTCCCGCAGCATCACCAGCGCGCCCGCGGAACGGGCCAGGTCGACCGCGTAGGGCGTGATGTCGATGCCGAGCGAGGGGATGCCGCGCTCGGACAGCGCCACGGTCAGCCGTCCGGGGCCCGACCCGATGTCCAGCGTCGGGCCGTGGCAGCGGTCGAGGATGGACCGGTCGCTCGGGCTCTCGCGCAGCCAGCCCTCCACCAGGAGCGGCATGCGGCTGCCGTCGGCGTGCTCGATATCCGGCCGGGCCCAGCCGGCCAGCGCGCGCGCATAAAGTTCGCCGATCACGCCGTCTCCTACCTTCGGTCGGCCTTCGGGAGCAAAGCACCCCGTCAGTGTTGACCCCCGGCGGCGATGAGGCGGCCGTTTCGGCGCCGATCGGCGCCGAACTCACACAATCGTCACTGTGCTTACAAAGTGATGACGGGGCGAAGCGCTTTTGCCCTGTTTGCTGGCTTCCATAGCCGTCTGCGCCTTACCGTGTAGGCGTGAGCAACCCCGATCCACCAGGAAGAATCGTCGTCGTCGACGACGACCCCACGGTCGCCGACGTCGTCGGGCGTTACCTGAAGCGGGACGGGCACACGGTGGAGTGCGTGCACGACGGGTACGAGGCGCTGCGGCGGGTCGCCGAGGAGCCACCCGACCTAGTGGTCCTCGACCTGATGCTGCCCGGCATGGACGGCCTGGAGGTATGCCGCAGGCTCCGCGCGCGATGGCCGATACCGGTCGTGATGCTGACCGCCCTCGGCGACGAGACCGACCGCCTGGTCGGGTTCGAGACCGGCGCGGACGACTACGTGACCAAGCCGTTCAGCCCGCGCGAGCTGGCGCTGCGGGTCCGCTCGGTGCTGCGCAGGTCGCGGGGGCTCGGGCTGCCGGACAGGCCCGACCTCGGGGCGATCACCGACGGCAACCTCGTGGTGGACCTGGCCGCGCACGAGGTCAGGGCCGACGACAAGCTGGTCCAGCTGACCTCGCGGGAATACGACCTGCTGGTCTTCCTGATGCGCAACCCGCGCAAGGCGTTCACCAGGGAGCAGCTACTCCAGGAGGTGTGGAGCTGGACGTTCGGTGACACGTCCACGGTCACGGTGCACGTCCGGCGGCTGCGCGAGAAGCTCGAACCGGACCCGACCCTGCCCCGGCGCATCGTCACCGTCTGGGGCGTCGGGTACCGGTACGAGCCGGAGGCGGCGTGACCGCCCTGGCCGGAGGCGACCTGGCGCTGCCGGCCGAGATCCAGTGGTCGGACATCGCGTACATCTCCATCCGCGTGCTGATCATCGCGCTGGTCGTCACCGCCATCGGGATCTTCGTGCTGAGGCGGTTCGCGGCCCGGTCGATCGGGCTGATGGTCACGATCGTGGTCGTCGTCTCGGTGGTCTGCTCGCTATCCGGGGTGGGTGTCGTCGCCATCCGCATGCTCGGCACCGCGGAGGAGCGCGACGAGATCCTGGACCTGATGTCGATCGCCGGGCTGGCCGCGCTCATCGTCGCGATGGTGGTCGCGCGGCGGCTCATCGGGGCGAGCCGGGCGATTTCCTCCTCGGTGCACGACGTCGGCGAGACCGGCGTGTACGTCCCCCCGCAGCTGACGCTTCCGGCCGAACTGGCTGAGCTCTCCGAAGGGCTCATCGTCGCGCACGAGCGCCTGTCCCGCGCCCGTACCAGGGAGCGCGCCCTGGAGGCCAGCCGGCGTGAGCTGGTCGCGTGGGTCAGCCACGACCTGCGCACCCCGCTGGCCGGGCTCCGCGCCATGGCCGAGGCGCTGGAGGACCGCGTGGTGGTCGACCCGCGCGAGGTATCGCAGTACCACTCGCAGATCCGCCGCGAGGTGAACCGGCTGACCGCGATGATCGACGACCTGTTCGAGCTGTCCCGGATCCACGCGGGCGCGCTCAGGCTGTCGCGGCGCATGATCGGGCTCGAGGACCTGGTCGCGGAGGTCATAGCCAGCACCGAGCCGATGGCCAGGGCTAAGGGGGTCCGGCTCACCGGGGCGGCGGTCCGCGGGATGCCGGTCTACATCGACGCCGCGGAGATGGGCCGGGCGCTGCGCAACCTGGTGACCAACGCGATCAGGCACACGCCCTCGGACGGGACCGTGGAGGTGCTGGCCGAGGTGCAGAGCGGGCTGGCCTGCGTGAGCGTGTCTGACGCCTGCGGCGGGATTCCGCCCGAGGACCTGCCGCGGGTGTTCGACGTGGCGTTCCGCGGCGAGTCGGCCCGCACCCCGGGGCCGCAGGAAGGCGCGGGTCTTG
Source organism: Streptosporangiaceae bacterium (assembly GCA_035505275.1). GTDB lineage: Bacteria > Actinomycetota > Actinomycetes > Streptosporangiales > Streptosporangiaceae > Palsa-504. Next base: position 29,662 of record DATJQX010000008.1, read on the forward strand.
GCCTGTCCATCGCGCGCGGCATCGTCGAGGCCCATTCCGGCCAGGTCGACGTCCACAACCTCGGTCCCGGCTGCCGGTTCCTCATCCAGCTGCCGCTGGCCCGCCCCGGCGCGCCCGCCGTGCCCCGCACCTCAGCCCACGCCGGGCCGCGCCACTCCCGCGCGATCACCGCGCCTTGACACCGCGCGCTGGCTCACCGGGGGCGGTTTCGCTGGTGGAGATCACGGAGGTTAGGGTAATGCGGGCCGCGTAGACGCGATGTACCGTGTTGCTCAAGAAGACGCTGGAGTTGTCGTTGCGCGAGGCCAGGAAGTGATCCGGCGAGTTGCTGCCAGGCGGCTGCGCGACAGGGAAAACCACCTGCTGAGCGACAAGGCCGCCCGCGAGCAGGAGTGGGCCAAGGCCGCCCGCGAGCAGGAGCGGGCCGCCCTGCCGTCGTTGAGCGAGGAGATCGAGCGGCTTCGCGATCTTCTCCGCCGGCATGGCATCAACCCGCAGGACGGCGCGGCGTAGCCCGGGCGGGCCGCGCGTCCTAGACGCGGGCGGGGACGGCCTCGCGGAGGGGGGCGCGGGCGAATTCGGCCATGCCCTCGGCGAAGCGGGTCCGGGCGCGAAAACCCAGGTGCTCGAAGGCGGCGGCCGGGGAGGCGACGATGTGCCTGACGTCTCCGAGCCGGTACTCCCCGGTCACGACGGGCTCGATGCCGCCGGCGAACGCGCCGGCCAGCGCGTCGGCCATCTCCCCGACCGTGTGCGGCTCGCCGCTCGCGACGTTAAAGCACCGCAGCCCGCCGGCCGTCGCGCCAGCGAGGGCGAAACCCGGCCCGGTGACGGCTCGGTCGGCCGCCTCGAGGGCGAGCAGGTTGGCCCGCGCCACGTCGTGGACGTGCACGAAATCGCGTCGCTGGCGGCCGTCCTCGAACACGCGCGGCGGGGTGCCGTGCTCCAGGCGGGAGCGGAAGATCGCGGCGACCCCCGAGTACGGGGTGTCACGCGGCATCCTGGGCCCGTACACGTTGTGGTAGCGCAGCCCGACCGCGGCCCCGCCGGCCATCCGCGCCCAGCTCGCCGCCAGGTGTTCCTGCGCTACCTTGCTCGCGGCGTACGCGTTGCGCGGGTCAAGCGGCGCGTCCTCGGCGACCGTCGCGGTGGTGAGCGGGTGCGCGCACCGCGGGCAGCGCGGCTCGAAGTGCCCCGCCGCGAGGTCCACGGGATCGCGGGGCGCGGGCCGGACCCGGCCGTGCGCGGCGCACTCGTAGGCTCCCTCGCCGTAGACGACCATCGATGAGGCCAGCACCAGGCGAGAAATGCCCCGCCGGCCCATGGCCGCCAGCAGGACCGCGGTCCCCGTGACGTTGACGTCCGCGTAGACCGGCAGGTCGGACAGGTCCACGCCAAGCCCGACCACGGCGGCCTGGTGGCAGACCGCGTCGATTCCGGCCAGGGCCTCGTCCACCGCCGAGGGATCACGCACGTCGCCGACGATCAGGTCGGCGGGCACGCCTTCCGGCCTGCCGCGGTGCACGGCGGGGGATAGCGAATCCAGGCCGCGTACCTCGTGCCCCGCCGCCTGGAAGGTCGCCGCGACGTGCGACCCGATGAACCCGGCCGCGCCGGTGACCAGAACGCGCATGACTTCAGCAAAGCACCCGGAACACGACGTGCGCCTACCCGGCCGACACCGTCACAGCTTCGTAAGGGCCTGCCAGCCACTTTGCGGATCCAATCCGCCCGGCTCGCCAGTACTGTCGGGCGCCATGGAAATCGCGGAAATCGATGTCGTCCTGCCCTGCCTCAACGAGGCGGGCGCGCTTGGCTGGGTCCTGTCCCTGATGCCGTCCGGGTACCGGCCCATCGTCGCGGACAACGGGTCGGCCGACGGCTCCGTCGGCCTAGCCGAGGGCTACGGGGCGACGGTCGTGCACGTCCCGCAGCGCGGTTTCGGCGCTGCGTGCCACGGCGGATTGCTGGCGGCGAGCAGCGAGATCGTCTGCGTCATGGACGCCGACGCGTCGTTCGACCCGCGCGATCTGCCGGCCGTGACCGGGCCCGTCCTGGCCGGCGAGGCCGACCTGGTGCTGGGCCGCCGGTGCGCCCAGGGCAAGGGCGCCTGGCCGCTGCACGCCAGGATCGGAAACAAGGTCCTGGCCGCCGAACTGCGCCGCAGGATCGGCGTCCCGGTGCGCGACCTCGGCCCGATGCGTGCCGCGAGGCGGGAGGCGCTGCTGGCCCTGCCCATGTCGGACCGCCGGTTTGGCTACCCGCTCGAGATGGTCGTGCGCGCGGCCGAGGCCGGCTGGCGGATCGCCGAGACGGACGTGCCGTACTACCCGCGGAGCGGTAAGTCGAAGGTCACGGGCACGCTCGGCGGCACGGTCCGGACCGTGCGGGACATGCGCCGCGTGCTCGCCTCCGTTGCGTCACCGGCGTCGTGACCGGCGCAGGAGCGGTGACCGGTCCCGCCTACATCGGCAAGCACCGGCATGAGCCCGAGGACCTCCAGGCCGAGACGGCCAGCGACCCCGGACTGGACGGCGCGCTCGCGGCCCAGGTCATCGTGATCGCGAAGGAACCCGTTCCCGGCCGGGTCAAGACCCGCCTCACTCCGCCGTACACCGCCGCGGAGGCGGCCGCCCTGGCCGAGGCGGCTCTGGCCGACACGCTCGCGGCGGTCGCGGGCACCACCGTCACCCGCCGGGTGCTCGCCCTGGCCGGCCGGCCAGGGCGCTGGCTGCCGCCCGGATTCGACGTCATCGGCCAGCGTGGCGCCGGCCTGGACGAGCGCATCGCCTGGGCGCTCGCCGATGCTCGCGCGTCGTCGCCCGTGCCCGCGGTGCTGATCGGGATGGATACCCCGCAGGTGACGCCGGGCCTGCTGGCGGCGGCCGCCGGGCCGCTGGTGTCCGGGGCCGCGGACGCCACCTTCGGCATGGCCGAGGACGGCGGCTTCTGGCTGCTCGGCTTGCGGGAGATCGACCCGGCCCTGGTGCTGGGGGTGCCGATGTCACGCCCGGATACGGGCGCGCGGCAGTTCGCGCGGCTGGTCGAGGCGGGCCTGCGGGTGCTGCCCCTCCCGGCGCTCACCGACGTCGACACGGCCGACGAGGCCGAACGGGTCGCGGCCGTGGTGCCGGATTCGCGCTTCGCGGCCTGCCTGCGGACGCTGGGCCGTGAGGCCGCGCAGCCCGCCGCCGCCTTCGGGTGAGGGCATTTTCAGGGGATCGGAGCAGGCTGGTGACTGGTAGTGGTTAAATGGCTCTGGTTGTGGGAAGTTCGTGCACGTGTCACAGCGCCTGCGAAGTTCAGTCGCGGGTGTTATGGTTTCCCGAACGCCGGCCCGTGGGGCAGTCCGTACGGGCAGCCTCGCCGCAACCCGGGACGCACGACCGTGGGTTCCCGAAGTCATCTCAGTAGGAGAAGTACATGCCTCAGGGCACCGTGAAGTGGTTCAACTCGGACAAGGGCTATGGTTTCATCGCTCCCGACGACGGCTCGGCCGACGTCTTCGTCCACCACTCCACCATCAAGATCGACGGATTCCGCACCCTGCAGGAGAACCAGCGGGTCGAGTACGTCGCTGGCCGGGGCCCCAAGGGCCCGCAAGCGGAAGAAGTTCACCCGCTGTAACACGTCACAACCGAACAGGTGAGGGGCGGTCCCGCCGGGACCGCCCCTCACTGTCGTTAGCGAGCTAGCCGCCGACCGGGCCGATGACGGTGACGAGGCTGCCGTAGGTGAGGTACGGGTAGGCCTTGGCGGCCGAGCCCCAGGGCAGCTCCACGCAGCCAAGGCTCTGGTTGAACCCGTAGCTGCCCCGCGGGAAGTAGTGCACGGCGTCGCCGCCGTTGAAGTAGGAGACGTAATACACCGGGTCGTCGTACGGGGTGCCGTCCGGGTTGAGCCCCTTCATATAGGTGAAGTAGAACCGCAGGTAGACGGGGTAGGTGCCGTCCACGGTGGGCGAGGCGGGGATTCCGGTGTTCGCCGCGCTCTGCAGCACGACGCGGCCGTCGTGCCAGACGGTCAGCGTCTCGGGGAGGTTCTGATCGGCCAGGGCGTAGGTGTAGCCGTTGGGGTTGTCCTTGCCCTTGGCCACCGCGGCGAACAGGTCGGACCAGACCGTATGACCGGCGACGCCGTCCATGGTCAGGCCGTTCACCGACTCGAAGGCCCTGATCGCGCCGACGTCGAGGATGTTGCCCGCGCCGGCCTTCCACTGGTCCTTCAGGCTCGACGGGTAACCGCTCTGCCAGGTGAACGTCCCGGACGGCGGTGAGTACGCGGCGGCCACCTGGGCTTGGGCATCACCGGGATTAACGACCGAGTGCGATCTCGGCGTCCAGGTCAGGGGCAGGTAGCCAAGCTGAGACAGGAGCTGTTGCAGGCGCAGGGTGCTGAACGAACCGGTGGTGTAGGTAGCCGTCACCGGGGAGGCCAAAGTGGCGCCCGCGCTCGAGCTGACTCCCGCGGGGACCGTGACCTTCACCTTGGTGTTCTCGAAGAATCCCCCCGTGGGAACGAAGACCGCCAGGTCACCCTGGAGCTGCCAGTTGCCCGGGATCTGCGGCGAGAGCTGCGGCAACTGGCTGCTGGCGGACAGCGGCGCGCTGAATTGCACCCAGATGGGGGATGCGCCGTTGGCGCCGTGCGATCCGGATGCCGGCGTGATCGACACCACCCGCAGCGCGCCGCCCGGCTGGACGGTATTCGAGGGCTGGACGGACGGCACGGGGTTAGCGTGGCTCCCCGGTGCGTCGAACGCGACGATCGAAATGCCGGCCGCGAACACCAGCGCGGCGCCGCCCGCGGTGAGGGCCACGCTGCGCCTGCGTACCGTCGGTCTGGATGCGGTGGCTCCGCCGGTGGCCAGCATTGACTGCTGCTTGCGGAACCATCCGGGTCGCGACACGGTACCGTCCCTTCGGCGAGATGGCGGAATTGCACCACAGTAGAGGCCGGAACTCTCGAACCAGGCAAGCTCCGGTAACAACTCCTCCTACAGACAGACGCGTACGTCCCAGGAATGGTTGCCGGATCACTATACCGACGGGAGCCTGGCCGGCCGGATCGGGGCCCGGGGGCCTCCGGCCGGGGCCCGGACGGGCCGGTTTGCCGGTCTCCCGCGCCGCGGGAAATCCGCTCGGGCGCATTTCGGGAAATCGTGCCCGGCGGCCGCGATAATGGACGGGAATTTATCGGGCGGCGGCACGCTGATGGGCCGGGGAATGCCGGATCCGGATTATTGGAGCGACATCTGAGACAGGCGCGGCGGTTGCTTATTGCCGCGCCGTACCCGGGCGCCGGAGGCGGGCGCGGAAGAAGATGGTCGCACCGTCGCGCCCGCTGCGGCGGCGCCGCCGTGAGGGCGCTGCGGGCCGGTCCTGCAGCCGGCCACAGACAGGGCCATGACCTGCCGGACACGCTCAGCGAAGGCGCCGGAGGACGGCCACGAGAGCCTGTTCTGTAACCCCTACGAAAGACATCGCGTTCACTGAGAAAATTTCTCTGGCTACCTTAAGTAGCCGCTATCGGCTCACGGCGGGCCGCTCACGGCATGCTCCCCTTATTACAGGGCAATCTCGGTCAGGCAAATACCGCGTGACCTGCGACGTAAGAACTTGGCAATGAATTGGCAAGGTTTTGGCGCCGTCGCGCCCTCGAAAACGGACAAAACGCGAATCTTCTGGTTTTCCTGTTTCCCTCGTCATTGCCGGTCTACGGTGATGCACCGGGAGCGTCAAAGCGGACATCCATGGAGGTGGATTGAATGCTCAGCGGGCATCGGTCCGCATGGCGCCGACGCGGTAGGAGCAGTCGTGCGGCGCGCATCGCGGTCCCCCTCGCCATCCCGATGGCCCTCGGCCTGACTCTCGGAGTCGTCCTGGCCGTCTCGGGCGGCAACGCGACCAGGATCAACCAGTCGGCCCTGGGGTGCGGCGGGCAATACGGGGGCGGTCCGACGTCGGTCGACCCTTCCGTGAGCGCTCCCGCGTGGGGCGACTCCTACGGAAGCCCGCCCGCGTGGGCTGACGGGAACGGCAACTACCCCTACGCCGGTTCGAGCGGCAGCTACCCCGGGTACGGGTACGGCGGGTACGGCAGCAACGGCGGCGGAGCCGGTCCGGGCGGCAACGGTGCCGGGGGCGGCGGAGCCGCCGCGAGTGCGCCCGCGTCAGCCGATCCGTGCCCGAGCGCCGACCCCACGGCCAGCACCACGGCCAGCGCGACCGCCAGCGCCGACCCGACGACTACCGCCGACCCGACGAGCGGCGCGGCGGTGCCCCCGGCCGATACCTTCTCCAGCGGGCAGGTCGCCTCCTTCCAGCTGGGGGATCTGGCCACCGACCCGGTTGACGGCACGGGCGCCGTGATCAGCCTGGACCAGACCGCGGCGGAAGCGGCTACGTCGATGAACTGCACCCTGACCGTGCCTAACCGCCCGCTCACGGCGCAGGGTCTCGCCACGCCCTACCAGCTCGGCGACGGCTGCACGATGGCGGACGCCGTGAATGAAGGGGCCTTCGTCGAGGCCACGATCCTCGCTCCGGACGGCTCGGTGCAGGTGTACGACCCGCTCGTGGTGACGGCCGGAACTACCCCAGCCGTGGCCCCGGTGGCCCCGACGATCGCGCGGGGTTCGCAGGTGATCATCGACATCGGCTCGAACGGCAACAACCTGGTGCTGGAGGGCCAGGGCGCGCAGCAGGGCAACTGCGTCGACGCCCTCGGCCAGTCCGTCATCGGCCAGGTGTCGGCGTGCAACGCCGTCAACTTCTACCGTGCCGCCAACGCGATGATCGCGGAAGGCGTACTGAAGGTCCCGGCGCTCGGCACCTCCGACGACGGCGAGCCGTGCGAGACCGTGCGCGACTTCGCCCTGATCGACCAGGACCAGAGCGACAACGTGGTGACCACGTACCTGATCAACGCGAACGGCCAGACCGCCCAGGACACCGCGGCGAACGCCACGTCGCTAACCGGGGCCACGGCCATCGCCAACGGCAGTGACGACCGGCTGCTCGCGGACTTCGTCGATCCGGCCAACGGGTGCAACCCGTTCAGCGCGCCCAACAGCACCTACTCGACCGGCAGCTCAGGCGCCCAGGCGCTCAACGAGCTGAGCGCCCGCGTCAACCAGACGGGCACCATCGCGGTCGTGCCGGTGAACGACGAGATGACGCTGGTCGACAACGACTACAGCATCGCGAAGACCAACGTGTACCGGTCGCTGGTCGACCAGCCGCTGCTGGCCGGCAACGTCAACCCCGATCAGGTCGCGGCGGACTACTGCCAGAACATGGTGAACATTGCGCCCGCGCACAACGAGCTGGACATGGCCAGGGAATTGAACTTCGCCACCCCGGTCCCGAGCGAGGGCGTCAACCTGGCGGCGTTCATGGGCGCGAGGCTGTCCGTCTCGTTCCAGGTCCTGGGATGCGCAAACTTCGGCCTGGCCAACCCCGCCACCCTCACCACGAACAGCGCAGGGTCGGCGACCGCGGTCACGTACAACGTGGCCGAGCAGACGGCGACCGGCTCAAGCACCGCTACCGGTACCGCCAGTCCGGACCCGACCGCGCCGGCAACGCCGACCGCCTCGGCGACGACAGGAACCTCGCCTGGTACGTGGTGGCTTCCGCGTAGCCGCCGCGGGCACCATCAGAACCCCGCCGGCATGTGAGAACGCGCCGGAGGTCTGCAGGACAGCCTGACTGCAGGCCGCGCTCACGAGGAGGCGGCCCCGGGATCCCCGGGGCCGCCTCCCCATGTCGCGCCTCAACTGCGGGCTTCTAACGGGGTATCCGTGAGGTGACTGTTCTCTTACCTTGCGTGCGCGCCGGTATGACCGTTACCTGTGACGTAATGAGTGAGAAAGAACTCAGATTTACCAGTAAATCCCGTTATTCACCTTAAGAGTGGACAAAAGGACTTTCCCCGCTTTCGCCCACCCGTGGCGTCGCCGGTCTACCCTCAACCTCCAGGAACGATGTGACGGAGGTGGACCGCATGCTCACTGGGAGTAGGAGTACCCGGCGGCGCCAGGTACGCAGGCGGCCGGTCGCGCGCTCGATCGTGCCCCTTGCCATCCCGATGGCGCTCGGGCTGGCGCTCGGCGTGGTGATCGCGGTATCGGGTCACTCACCGGTCACCCGGCTGTCCGTCTCGGCGCTCGGCGCGACCGGGACGGCGACCCCGGGCGCGACGGTGACCCCGAGAGCGGACCCCGCCAACACGGACTGCGAGCTCATCGTGCCCGCCGACCCGCTGAGCGCGACCGGCCTGGCCACCCCGTACCAGCTGACCGGGCCGGCCGGACAGGGCCCGGCCGCCTCCGGGTGCGAGGAGTCCGACCCCGACCTGCAGGCCTTCGTCCAGGCCACCATCCTGAATCCGGCTACCGGGAAGCTGTGGGTCTACGAGCCGCTCGTGGTCACGCTCGGGTCGCCCGCGGCGGTCGCGCCAGTGGTGCCGAAGCTACCCAAGAACGCGGAGGTCGACCTGATGGTCGGGTTCAACGGCGGCAACCTTCAGCTGTTCGGGGCGCAGCCGAAGACGCTGACCCAGGCCAAGTGCGTGAACGGCTTCGAGACCTCCCTGTTCGGCCAGGTCGCCTACTGCAACAGCACGGGCTTCTTCGCCGCCGCGGACATCGACATCGCCTCCGGCAAGCTCCGGATCCCCGGTAACGGCACCTCGCCTGTTACCGGGCAGCCGTGCCCGACCACGCGCAGCTTCGACCTCGTGGACCAGGACCCCAGCGACAACGTGACCACCCAGTACCTGCTCACCGCCAGCGGCGAGACCGCCCAGGACAACGCGGTCAGCGCTGCCGCACTCCCCGGTGCGGTTCCGATCAGCAACGGCAGCGACAACCGGGTGCTCGACAGCTTCCTCCTGCCCGCGCTCGGCTGCACGCCGTTCACCGCGCCCGACATATCCAACGGCGGCCGGCCGGGGACCTCGCAGACGCTCGATGAGCTGTCCGCGGCGGCCAACCAGCGGGAGCCCATCGCGCTGGTGCCGGAGAACGACCCGATGACCCTGGATGGCGGCCAGCTCAGCCAGTTCAAGACCGACCTGTACCGGATCGGCGTCGGCCAGCCGCTGGTGATCGGCGGGACCCAGGAGCCGTTCAGCCAGTCCGGCGACGGCGGGCAGCAGGCGGACACCCCGGCGAACTTCTGCGCCAACATGCTCAACATCCAGTCCGCCTTCATCGCCGCCAACCAGGCGCGGTTCAGCGCGACCGCCTCGCCGGTCCCGGCGATGGGGAACAACCTGTTCACGTTCATGGCGGCCCGGCTGAGCGCGTCGTTCACCAACCTGGGGTGTGCCGGGTTCGGCCTGCGGAACACCGTGAGCCTGGGACTGAACGGGCAGGGCGTGGCCGTGACCGCCGCGTTCAGCCTCACCCCCCAGGTGCCCGACGCCGCGGTTCCCTCCGGGATGCCAGCACCGGCGCCCAGCGCGTCGCCTACTCCGCCCTTCCTGCCGTCGCCAGCCGCCGACCCGTGGGCCTCATGGGATCCCTGGGGCCAAGGAGGCTACGGGGACTATGGCTACGCAGGTTACGGCGACACCAGCGGGTACGGCGCCGGGTACGGAGGCGGGTACGGGAGCGGGTCCGGAGGCTACGGTGGCTAGGACGGCGTGGCGGTCAGCCCACGCTGGCGATGTTCGGGGTGCCTGCCGCGAAGTTGCCGGGCTCCGCGGTGCCGAGCGGCGCGGTGGCGGTGTCCGGGGGCAGGGTCGACGGGTTGACGAACGTGCTGCCCTGCGGGCCAGCCTCTACCGCCTCGCCAAGCGCGCTGCCCTTCAGGTACTGCGACCAGGACAAGAACCACTCGGTCCAGCCATCGTCCCACTTGCCGGCCGCCGTGCTGGCCGTGATGGTGATCGGGTCACCGGGGACGGCCAGGTTATAGTACGTCTCCGCGTCGTTGGGCGGCAGGTTCACGCAGCCGTGGCTGACGTTCGTGGTGCCCTGGTCGACGACGCTCCACGGCGCGGAGTGGTAATAGTCCCCGCTGAAGGTGAAGCGGACCGCCCAGTAGACCAGTTCGTTGTAGTAGCCGGGGCTGCCGGGCGCGCCGCCGCCGATCATGTCGACCGGGTTGTTCTTCTCCACCGTCACGTAAGAGCCGTCGGGAGTGGGCAGGCTGGGCCGGCCGGTGCTGATCGGCCAGTTGTACGTGAGCTTGCCGCCGATGTAGATCTGCGTGTAGTGCGTGGTGGTGCTTGCGACGGCGATCACCGACTGGCCGATGTCGAAGGTCTGCGTCAGGTCGGCCGTGCCGTACACGCCGGGCGCGCCTTCCACGCCGTTCAGGTGCCCGAAGAAGCTGACCGTGGTGTTGGCCGGCCAGTAGTCCCGCGGCCGGAAGTCCAGGTGCTCGCTGTCATCCCAGTACCAGGAGCCGATCACCGGGTTGGAGGTGGTGAGCTCGAGCGACCGCTCGACGGCGGCGCGGTTGGTGATCGGCTGGCTGAAGATCAGCATGATCGGCATGCCGACGCCGTAGGTCTGGTTCGACCCCTCGTAGATCTCGGTCTGGAACGTCTGCGAGGGCGTCAGGGTGCTGAACGCGCTCGTCCTGGTGACCGTCTGCCCGTCGGCGGTGCCGGTGGCCGTCACCGTATAAGTCTTCCCGGTGTTCAGCGCCCACTGGCTATGCCAGGTCTGATCACCGTCGCTCAGCGTGCCGGTCACCGGGTCGCCCGACGTCTTGACCGTGACGTTGGTCACCTTGCCGCTGGTCGCGGTGACGGTGATCCCGGCCGCGGGATTGACGCCGATGCTCCCGTTCGACGGCGTGATCTTCAGGTCCGACGCGAGTGCCGCGCTCGCCCTGGCCGAGGCGGAGGCTCCGTCGTTCCCCTGGGCGGCCGCGCCCGTATGGTGCGCGGGCCCGCAGGCCGCGACGAGCAGTCCGACGGCTATCGCCGCCGTCAGGCCGACGTATCGCCGCACCCGCCCCGCTGGCCCCGCTGAACCTGCGGACTTGCGGTCTGTCCCGCGCACGGTGGTCCTCCCTCAGGGCCGGATGTCAGGCCGGGATCCGCGGTGCCCCTTGTGCGTGCCTGGTACCTGCTACGCATCGTACGTGCTGCTTTCGGGGTCGGCTCCCCGAATAGAGACGTACGAAACCTTGCGGTGGTTACCCCGCCCGGGCTGCTTCCCGCCGGCGGGCGGCCCGCCGGCCACCCCAGGCCTGCGCGCCGGCCCACGCCATCGCAAGCACCGTGAGCAGGATGATCACGTACTCCGGCCACCCGCCTACCCGGTCCGCCAGCGTGCGGTAGGTGATCAGCGGGACCCGTGCTTCCAGGGTCGCCTGGCGCCAGATCCCGCTGTTCGCGAGCAGGGCGCCGTCGGGCGCGATGATCGAGCTTTCCCCGGTGGTCGAGGCGTAGACCACCGCCCGGTCGCTTTCGATGGCGCGGATCCGGGCCATCGCCGTCTGCTGCTCGGTCTCGCCGAGCTGGTTGTCCAGTTCGAAGTCCGCGTCGTTGGACTGGAGCGCGAGCAGGTTGGCTCCCGCCGTAACCTCCGACCGCACCAGGTTGTCGAAGCCCACCTCGTAGCAGATCACATCGCCGAGCCTGATCCGCCCGACGTCGAAGACGACGGGGGCGTGGCCGGCGGTGAAGTTCACCGGCTGGAGCGAGGGGAGGGAGCTGAAGCTGGAAATGAGGCCACGGAACGGGATGTACTCCCCGAACGGGACCAGCTGGCGCTTGACGTAGATGGGGTACGTCGGACCGCGGGCGGGCACCCAGAGCTGGCCGACGTTGCGCAGCGGATTCTCCAGCACCTCGCCGACCAGGACCGGCTCGCGCAGGGTGTTGACCGTCCCCAGGAGCTGGTTATAGACCGAGGGGTACTGGAACGGGTCCAGGCCGACGGCGTCCTCGGGCCAGATCACCACCGCGGGTTCGGGCACGCGCCCGGCGGCCACCCCGGCGGCCAGCTTCAGCGTGGCCGTAACCTGGTTCTGCGTGACCTCACTGTCGTTGAGCAGCTCCGGCAGGTTCCTGGCCCGCGGCACGTTGCCCTGGATCGCGGCCACCTCGGCCGTCGGGGCGCCCGCCGTGGGGTCGACGGGCAGCAGGCCGCCCGCGAGCACCGCCCCGGCCGTGACGACCGCCGCCAGCGCCGGACGGAGCCAGCCTGCCCATCCCCGGGATCCGGTGGAGCCCTGGGGGGCCAGCAGCGCGAGCAGCCACCGCGCGATCATGGCGCCGGTCAGGGCGACCAGGAAGGTCAGCAGCGGTGCCCCGCCGACGGCGACCCAGCGGACGTCCGGCGCGACCGACTGGCTCATCGCCAGCCGGCCCCAGGGGAACGCGAACGGCCACCGGTCCCGGAACCCCTCCGCGACCACCCACCACCCGGCCACCGCGGCCGGCCAGAACGGCAGCCGCAGCAGCAGCCGCTGGCCCACCGCGAGCAGGGCGAAGATGACCGCCTCGGCCCCGGCCAGCGCGCCCCACGCGTACCACGCCACGTTGAGCAGCCACGTCAGCAGCGGCACGAACAGCGCCAGGCCGAACGCCAGGCCGCAGCAGAACGAGCCCCGCAGGCTGCGCCCGGTGAGCGCGACGACCAGCAGCGCGGGCCCGACCGCGGCCAGCGGCCAGGCGTCCAGCGGCGGGAACGACGCGAAGACCGCGATCCCGCCCGCGACCGAGATGAGCAGCGCCCAGGGCCAGGTGAACCCGCCGAAGGCCGCGGCGCGGCCCGGCGTGGTCCCCGAGACGGGCCCGGCCTGGGCAGATATCACGCTGGCAGCCTAACCGCCGCGCCGGGCAGCGTCACGCGCGGATTTGGGCACGGAATGGTTGCAGACCGGGACAAGCCGTGTTGTCTGCCTGAACGCGGCAATCGGCTCGGCTATAGTACCGGTGGCGAACGCCTCAACTGGGGGGGCGTGCACTAGCCATTTCGTCCTTTTCTTAGGTAGTGCACATGACATGCGTTAATTGGCTGTGCCGTGATTAAGATCCGCTACCGCGACGCGGATGAGCTTTCTCCCGGATTACACGCCGCGGCCGAGCAGTATGGCCGTGAGACCACCGTTTTCCTCGTCCCCGGGCTGACCGCGGCCGAGCGGAGGGCTGCGCTGCGCCGGCTCCGGCTGTCCGCGCGGATGGGTTACTGCCCGCCGCTGCCCGTGGCGCAGCTGGCGCTTGCGCTGATGGTGGACCGGATCAGGACCACGGTCGGGCAGGTCGGCACGCTGGTCCGTTCCCACCCGGCCGGGAGCACCGTGCCGGTCATGGTGATATCCGCGGGTGCGATCGCCTTCCTGGCGGTCTCGGCGGTGTCCATCCAGGTGCTGCACCAGGACACGGGCCGGCCATCTGACCTGGCGGTCGTGGGCGGATCGCCCACAGCGCTTCCGGGCACCCGGTCGCCGCAGGCTCAGCCGACGGCGGGACCGGGCGGCTCCGGTCCGACCGTTCCCGAGCCTGAGCCGTTGTCCTCGACCAGCCCGGTAGCCACCACGTCACCCCGCCCCCTCTCCCCGGCCCCATCCAGCGCGGACCCCACCCCGAGCCCCAGCGCCTCGCCGTCGCCGTCCCCTTCGCCGTCCCCGTCGCCGGATCCGCCCGCGCAGCACACCCAGCCCGCCCCGTCGCCGTCGGGGTCCGCGGCCATGCAGGTACCGCCGTCGCCGCACAGCTCACCGTGCGTGAACGTGGGAGTAGTCAGCGTCTGCCCGTAACGCGCGGATCGCCGAGCGGCCACCTACGCTGAACCTGGCGCACCGGCGCGATCCGGTGCGGCGGAGCGACGGGAGCGTGGGGTTGAGCAGGCGCGGGTGGTTGCTGTTCGCCGCGATGGGCGTGATCTGGGGGATCCCCTACCTGCTCATCAAGGTGGCCGACGGCGGCGTCTCGGTGCCGGTCCTGGTGTGTACCCGGGTCGCGCTCGGCTCGGCCCTGCTGCTGCCCGCGGCCGTCCGCGGCGGCCACCTCGGCGCGCTGAAGGGGCACCTGCGGTGGCTCGTCGCGTTCACGGCGGCGGAGATCGTGGGGCCGTTCGCGCTGCTGTCCAACGCCGAGAAGCACCTGCCCAGCTCGACGAGCGGCCTGCTCGTCGCCGCGGTGCCGATCATCAGCGCGCTGCTCGCCTGGCTGACGCGGACCGGCGACCGCCTCACCGCCATCCGCTGGGCCGGGCTGGCGATCGGCCTGGCCGGCGTGGGGCTGCTGGCCGGACCCGGCGCCGGCCGGGCGGGCGGCCTGCCGGTCGTCGAGGTACTGCTCACCGCGCTCGGCTACGCGGCCGGCCCGCTCATCGCCAACCGCAAGCTGGCCAGCCTCCCGCCGGTCGCGGTCAACGCGGTCTGCCTGGGCACGGCCGCGGTCGTCTACGCCCCGTTCGCTGCGCTCACCTGGCCGCGGGCGGTGCCCTCGCTCGAGGTGCTCGGGGCGCTCGCCGGCCTCGGCGTGATCTGCACGGCGACCGCGTTCCTGGTGTTCTTCCGGCTGATCGCCGAGGTCGGGCCGGCCCGCGCCACGGTCATCACCTACGTCAACCCCGCCGTGGCGGTCGCGCTCGGCGTCCTGGTCCTCGGCGAGCACCTGACCGCGGCGATCGGCGTGTCGTTCGTGCTGATCCTCGGCGGCTCGGTGCTGGCGACCCGTCCAGGCTCCCGGCTCGCATCCGCGAAACCGCAGGTAGGCGAAGCATCCGGCCCGGCGGTGGCTGAGGATGGTGCCACCACCGCGCGTTCGGACTAATTTAAGACCTCAGCTATCCCGAACGAGCGGTGGTGCGCGGACCTCAGCCATGACCCAGACAGCCAAGCCGGAGGCCGACCCCGCGGGCTTGCGGTTCAAGAGCGCGCAGGGCCGGTGGGTGGTGGCCGCCACCGTGCTGGGCTCCGGCATGGCCGCGCTCGACGCGACCGTGGTCGGCATCGCGCTGCCGGCCATCGGGCGCAACTTCCACGCGTCGGTGGCCAGCATCCAGTGGGTCGTCGACGCTTACACGCTGACCCTGGCCGGGCTGCTGCTGCTCGGCGGGACGCTCGGCGACAGCTACGGGCGGCGGAAGGTCTTCCAGGTCGGCGTGGTGTGGTTCGCGGCCGCGTCGCTGCTGTGCGGGCTGGCCCCGGATGCCGCGGTGCTGATCGCGGCCCGGGCCCTGCAGGGGGTCGGCGGGGCGCTGCTGACCCCGGGGAGCCTGGCCATCTTGCAGGCCTCGTTCGCCAAGGACGACCGATCGGCCGCCATCGGCGCCTGGTCCGGGCTTGGCGGCGTGGCCACCGCGATCGGGCCGTTCCTGGGGGGGTGGCTGATCGGCGCCGTGTCGTGGCGGCTGGTGTTCTTCATCAACCTTCCGCTGGCGGTAGCCGTGGTGCTTATCGCCGCCCGGCACGTGCCGGAGACCAAGGCGCCAGGCCCGGTACCCAAGCTGGACCTCCGCGGCGCGGCGTGCATCAGCGGCGCGCTGGGCGGGATCACGTACGGGCTGATCGCGGCGTCGGCCTACGGCTGGGGAGCGGTACCCGTCCTGGTGCCGCTCGGCGCGGGGCTCGTGCTGCTCGGCGTGTTCGTCCTGGTCGAGGACAAGGAGCGCGCCCCGATGCTGCCGCTCGGGGTGTTCAGGTCCCGGCAGTTCTCCGCGGCCAACGCGGTGACCTTCGTCGTCTACGCGGCGCTCGGCGGGCTGCTGTTCCTGGTCCCCGTGGTGCTGCAGGTGGCGCACCGTTACTCGCCGATCGAGGCGGGCACGTCGCTGCTGCCGGTGACGTTCATCATGCTCACGCTGTCGGCCCGCTCGGGCGCCCTGGCGGCCAGGATCGGCCCGCGGCTGCAGATGTCGGCCGGGCCGCTGGTGATCGCCGGGTCGTTCCTGCTGTTCACCAGGGTCGGGACGGCCGGGAACTACCCGGCCGTGGTGCTGCCCGCGGTGGTGGCGTTCGGGCTCGGGGTGGCGATCATGGTGGCGCCGCTGACCGCGACCGCCATGGGCGCCGCCCCCGCCGAGCACGCGGGCGTCGCCTCGGCGGTCAACAACGACGTGGCCCGGGCGGCCGGGCTGATCGCGGTGGCGGTGCTGCCCGCGCTGGCCGGCATCACCGGGGACAGCTACCTGCACCCGAGCGCGCTGGCCCGCGGGTTCAAGGTGGCGGCCATGATCGCCGCCGTGTTCTGCGCGGCCGGGGGGGTGCTGGCCGCGCTGACCATCCGCAACCCGCCGCGGGCCGCCGGCGCGAAGGTTCCGCCGCAGGAAATAAGCTGTGCGCTCGAGGCGACGTCCCTGCGTAGGCTGGACCCGGCGCCGGTGCCCGTTCCGGCGGAAGGTGAGGACGGCCATGACGGCTGACGTCAGCACGGCGGCCGGAGTGCCCGAGGCCGGCCCGGCCGACGCGTTCGCGATGGTCGCGGTGGCCGCGCGGGCTGCGCGCAAGACGGTCCCCGGCCTGGCCGGCGTGCCGGACGGGCTCCTCGACGACGCGCTGCGGGCGATGGCGGACCTGCTGGGCCGGCGCGGCGCTCCCGTGCTCGCGGCCAACCGCGAGGACCTGCGGGCGGCCCAGTCCGGCGGCCTGCCTGATGCCGTCGTGGACCGGCTGCGCCTGGACAAAGCGCGGATTGAGGGCATCGCCGGCCAGTTGCGCGCGCTGGCCGCCGTGCCGTTCGAGCTGTCGCGCCGGGTGATCAGGGAGCTGCCCGGCGGGCTGCTGCTCGAGGAACGCCGCAGGCCGGTTGGCGTGATCGGGGCCAACTTCGAGGCCCGGCCGAACGTCGTGGTCGACATCGCCTCCCAGTTCGTCAAGTCGCGGAACGCCGGAGTGCTGCGGACCGGGTCGGCGGCGATACGTTCGGCCATCGCGCTGACCGAGGAGGTCATCGGGCCAGCGCTGGCCGGCGCCGGGCTCGACCCGGCCATGATCCAGCTGGTCCGCGTCCCCGGGCAGGACGCCGCGCGGGCGCTGGTCAGCCAGCCCGGCCTGATCCCGCTGGTCATCCTGCGCGGCAGCGGGGACAGCACCCGGGCGCTGGCCTACGAGGCGGCACAGCACGGGGTGCGGACCCTGGCGCACGCCGACGGCGGCGCGGTCCTGTACCTCGACGCGGCCGCCGACGCCGAGCTGGCCGAGCGGCTGATCGAGGCGGGCCTGGACCGGCTCGGCGTGTGCAACCGGCTGAACCTCCTGCTGGTTCACCCGTCCCGGTGGGACGAGCTGCTGCCGGGCATCCGCCGCCTGCTGGCCCGGCTGGGCATCAGCATGTCGCTCCCCCCGCACGCCCACCCGCTCGGGCACGAGTGGGCCCTGGACACCGGGCACGAGGCGACGGTGACGATCGCGCCCGCCGACGGGCCGCGGGCCGCCGCCGCGATCGCCAACGAGGAGACCTCCGGGCTGGCCGCGGCGATCGTCACCCGGGACGAGGCCGCCGCGGCGGAGTTCCTCGCCGCCTACGCCGGGACCGGCGCGTTCTGGAACGCGACCACGCGCCTGCTCGACGGGTTCAAGCTGCTGTCCGTCCCGGAGACCGGGATCAACATCGACAAGGTGCCCGGCCCCCGCGGCCCGGTCACCTTCCGCGACCTGTACCTGCGCCAGTTCGTGGTCACCCCCGTTACCAAGGCTTGACCGTATTTGCACCGTTTTCTCCGGCGGGAGGGTTAGCGGCCGTAATAGGCTGCCGCCGGATTAGCTTTACGCCGCCGGCGGAGCCGGCGGGCAGCAGTCGTCTCCCCCTGATGTTGGCATGTTACCGCCTACGGCCTGGGTATCGCGGTGCCGGAAGAGAGCATCCGATGCGTAGGTCCAGCTTGTTTAGCCGGCATAGCGTTGTGTCCCTGCCGGTGGCCCGGGTGCTGCGCGCGGTGCCGCGGCCGGCCGGGCTGGCCCTGGCCGCGGCCGTGGCCGCGGGGGGCCTGGCCGCGGCGATCCCGGCCGGGTCCGCCAGCGCCGCCTCGGGCAGCTGCACGACCAGCGGCACCCAGGTCACCTGCACCTTCACCGAGACCGGCAGCGCCCAGACCTGGACCGTCCCGGCCGGGGTCACCAAGGCCACGTTCACCCTGTACGGCGCCGAGGGCGGCGCCTCTGACGAAGGCGTAGCGGGTGGGCTCGGCGCGGAGGTCACCGCGACGCTGTCGGTCACTACCGGGACCGTGCTGCAGGTCAACGTCGGCCAAGGCGGCGCCGCAAACGGCGGTGCCACGTTCGGCGGCGGCGGCACAGGCCACGGCGACGCGGGCACCGGTGGTGGGGCCAGCGATGTCCGCAGCCCCGCGGCTGACGGTAGCTACCCGCTGGCGAACCGCCTGCTGGTGGCCGGCGGCGGGGGCGGGTTCGGGTTCGGCGCCCCAGACGACTCCTATGAGGGCATCGGCGCCGGCGGCAGTGGCGGTAACGCTGGCTCATCTGGCGGCAACGGTTCGGGCGTCACCGCAATGGGTGCCACGCTGGGCGGCGGAAGCGGCGGCAGTCCCGGTGGTACTACGTCTGGCGGCGCTGGCGGCAAGGGCGGCACAGGGACCGGCACCAGCACGTGCTCCATGGGGGGCGCCTTCCCAGGTGACCCGGGCGACGGCGGCGACCTGGGCACCGGCGGCGGGGGCGGCGAATACGGCGGCGGTGGCGGGGGCGGCGGCTACTACGGCGGTGGCGGCGGCGGCGGCCAGGCATCAGACGGCTGCGGCGATCAGGGCGGCAGCGGCGGGGGCGGCGGCGGCTCCAGCTACACCGGCAGCGTGGCCGGGGCGACCGTTACTGACGGCGTGGCCGCACCCGACGACGGCCCCAACGGCGAGGTGATAATCACCTACACCACTGTGGCGCCGCTGGTGATCACGACCACCAGCCTGCCCGCGGCGACGGGCGGCTCGGCCTACACCGCGATGCTGGCCGCGACCGGCGGGGTCACGCCGTACACCTGGTCGGTGTCGGCCGGGTCGCTGCCGCCGGGGCTGTCGCTGGACTCCTCGACCGGGGTGATCTCCGGGACGCCGGACGTGGCCGGGACCTACTCCTTCACGGTGACGGTGACCGACTCCGAGAGCCCGGCGATGACGGCCAGCAAGGCGCTGTCGATCTCGGTGAGCGGACCGGTGGTGACGGAGCTGAGTCCGGATCACGGTCCGCAGTTCGGGGATACCGGGGTGCGGATCGCGGGCACCGGCCTGGCCTGCCCGCCGGGCAGCCGGTCGTGCCGGGTCAGCGTGAGCTTCGGCGGTCATCCGGCGCTGGTGGTGTTCGTGACGCCGGCCGAGATCGAGGCGGTCGCCCCGGCGGGAACCGGCACGGTGACCGTGACGGTCACGGTGGGCGGGGTGAGCAGCCAGGCCACCGCGGCCACCATGTTCAGCTACGAACCCGCGTTCACCTTCTCCAGGTTCGTGCCCTGACGGAAGGGCCGGCACCCGGGCGTGCGCGGCCGGGGGCGTCGACTCGATCGAGCACGGCTTCGAGCTGGACGCCGACGTCGCCCGCGAGATGGCCGGGCGGGTCAGTCCGGAGCCACCGGGTTGATCCAGCGGACCTCGCTGAACCGCGCGAAGTCACTGTCGTTCGAGCAAACCTCAAGTCCGTGCTCGACGGCCAGCGCGGCGAGGTGCGCATCGCTGACGACGTTGCCCCGGAGCTGATACCTGGTGATCAGGTCAGCCAGGATACGCGCGTGTCCCGGACCCTCGCGCGGGATCCAGGAGACCTCGGGTTCGAGCCAGTCCGCGACGAAGCCGGCCGCTTGCTCCGGGCTCAGCGGGTGCGCCGAGGCTCGTTCATGGGTGCTGATCCGGACGAATGCTACGAGCGATGGCCACGGGAAACCTAGCCGCCGGTCGCCGTTGAGCTGGCCCGTGAGCCACGTGCTGGCCCGCTGGTGGAACGGGCTGGCCCCGTCGACCGCGTAGAGCAGGATGTTCGCGTCGACCAGCACTACCTGGCCTCGGGTCCGTCGAGGCGTTCTAGCGCATCGGCCACGCTGCCGACGTCGATTCGCAGGCCGAGGTCCGCGGTCCGCTGCCGGAACGTCGTACGCCGGGCTGGGGCAGCCAGGCCGGCCCTGATCAGCGAGTTGACCGCATCGCTAAGCCCGATGTGCCGCTCCTCACGGAGCCGCTGCACGGCGGCGGCGACATCGTCGTCCAGGGAAAGCGTGGTACGCATGCCTCAAGGATAACACATCGCGATGATCAGGTTAAAGCATCACGATGCGGCAGCCGCGTTGCGCCAGGCTCAGCCGGCTGGGACCGGGACATACCTGATTGATTCGAGGGTCATCTCGTCGCCGCCGGCGATCTCCACGTCGTCGCCGGCGCATCGCGGGCAGACGGCCAGGACGTCGGTGGTATCGGCGGTGTATCCGCAGCTCCGGCAGGAAAGCGTGGCCGGCACCGTGACGAGGTCGACGGCGGCGCCGGCCGCCTCCGTCCCCTCGGCGACAAAGCTGAAGGCCTGTGCGAGGGACTCGGCGTCGACCGCGTGCCGGACGCCGAAGCGCACTCGGATCCCGGCTACCTTCCGCCCCGCGGCGCGCTGGCGCACGGTCGCCAGGACGCCTTCGCACAGGCCGTACTCATGCATGTCGTTCCCCTCGGTTCCTAGCCGCGGCCCTCACGCCGCGCGGCGCTGGCGCCGCTCGATGAGTTCGTCCATCACGGTACTGATGACCGACGTCCGGCTGCCGCCGTTGCCGCCCCGGCGAGCCAGGGCCGGGGCTACCTCCTGGACCGCCGACAGGCCCTCGGCCAGCATCCGCTTGGTCTCGGGGGAGGCCCAGATCGCCTGGGCCGCGTCGATCGCCTGCAGCATGCCCTTCCGCCCCTGGCGGGTGCCGACCCAGTAGCCGAACGCAAAACCGAGTACTACTTCCACGCCGATCACACCCTTCCTGGCGCGCGCGGGTTACATCTCACGTAGTTCGAGGTACCGCTTGATGTCCGGCAGCGATTCGATCACCAGCGCCAGTACCGCGGCGATGATCACCGCCTTGATCAGCCTGCCTATCATGGCCCTGCACCTCCCTTCTGGGTCAGTCCGCCATCGCTTCCCGCTCGTCCGCGGCGCGGGCGAGGATGTCCCGCACCGCGCGCACACCGTGCGGCACGGCCGCCTGGACCGGCTCGGTCAGGCCCATCCCCGCGCTGACGTCGGCCGGCTCGCACGCCACGACGAGGCTGCGCCCCGGTTTCCCGCCCAGCGAGGCCAGCAGCGCGAAGATGTCGTCGGGTGCCAGGCTGTGCGCGTCCATGACCGACCGCGGGACAGAACCTGCGTCTGGCACCTCGACCTCGAGGACGGTGACCGTTCCCGGCTCCTCGCCGCGCGCCGCCGCGTCCACCAGCACGAACAGGTCGCAGCCGTCGAGCAGCTCGTAGACCAGGTGGACACCGCGGATGCCGAAGTCGCGGGCCTGCACGCCCGGGGGGAGCGGCTCTTGCGTGAGCAGCCGGACGACCTCCACGCCGAAGGCGTCATCCTTGAGGAACACGTTGCCCACGCCGGCCACCAGCGTCCGTTTGGTCATGACCCGGCCTCGCAGGGTTCGACCTCGTCGGTCGCGAAGTACAGGAACCGCCCGTGGGCGATCCTGATGTCCTCGTCGGGGGTGTCGGCCAGCGACACGGCCAGGTACGGGTTGTCGTCCACGTCGAGCAGCACCGCCTGGACCTCGGCGATCCGCCCGACCAGGAACATGTCCTGGGCGTCGCTGCGGCGCGCGCCCGGCCGCAGCCTCACCCGGCTGCCGCGCGCGATCTTCTGGCCCGCGATGATCACCGAGTCGGTGTCCGGGGACACGGCGGCGTCTGCGTCCGGGTCCCACCAGGGGACGTCCAGGCCAGGGTCCGGGCCCGGCTCGCTGGTGCGGGCGGCACCGCGGAAGCGGATGGTGCCGTGCATCCGCCCCATGGCCTGGGCGTCCAGGGACTCGACCCGGTCGATCAGCGCGGCCGCGCGCGGATCGGTGGCGCGCGCCTCGAGCTTCTCCTCGTCGGACAGCGCCAGCGTGCGCAGGGTGAGGATCTCGTCGATCTCCGTGCCGTCGTACAGTTCGCCGGGGCTCTCCGGCGCGAGCTCGGGGTGGTCGTACAAGATGATGGGCGCGGACAGCATGACGTCCCGGCCGCCGTCGGGGTCGGCCAGGACGGGCCAGCCGCCGATGTTCTCGCACTGCGCCACGGCCGGCTTCGCCCATATCGGCGGGTCGGTCATCGACAGGAACTCCCCGCCGGAGATGCTGATGATCAGGTGCGCGGCGACCAGCGCCGAGGGCAGGGCGGCCGGCCGGGATTCGGGCCTGGCGGCGGGGGCGGTCCGGTTCTCGACCCGGACCCGCAGCCGGACCGCCTGCCACGGCCCGGTGACCAGGGTCGAGCGCACGCAGACCGCGCCGGCCAGGGGCTCGCGGCGCCGCACCGTGTACCCTCCCTCGTCGGGTTCCCGGTCTTCACCCCCCGCGACGCTGAACTCGCTGGTCAGGCCCTCACCGAGCAGATCAGCAGCGCCGACGCCGACCTCGATCTCGCGTTCTACCGCCTCGTCCCAGGTCGCGCCCGCCGGGTCGGTCCGCCGCTGCACCTGCAGGAACCGCACCGTGATCCGCAGGGCCGGCTGCCCGGAGTGCTCGAAGACGCACTCGGTCTGGCTGAAGGACGTCTCCGAGGGGTCGGCCGCCGTGTACCCCGGCGGCATGAGCACGCCGAACTGCCACCTGCTCCGGTTCTTGGCGGACGAGGCGCGGTAGGGGTACAGGATGTAGCCCTCGTAGAGGACCGCGTCGGCGACCCGGCGCACGGAGTCGAGGTTCACGGCTGCCTCGCCTCCCCGCTGTCGTCCGCGCCCTGCGGCTCCTCGCTCCCCTCGGCCCTGGCCGCCTCGGCGAGCAGGGCCAGCAGGGTGGCGTCCCAGGTCGGCAGGGCCCGCCGAGCCTTGAAGTCGGACAGCGCGTCCAGGGTGTCCTGGCCGCACCGCAGCCACGCGCTGCCGGGGAAGTGCGCGTTCACCAGGTCACGCCAGACGCTCACCGGCATCCGGTAGGAGGCCTCGGCGCTCCACGGCACGAGCTCGACGGAGAAGCCCTCGCCCGTGTCGACGAAGACGGTGCCGCTGAACAGCAGGAGGAGGGGGATCGTGCCGTCGTCCAGGCCCTGCAGGTAGCGCGCCGACGCCACCTCGAGGTCGTACGTGCAGGGCACCGGCAGGTCGACCTCGGTCAGCGCGGTGAACGTAGGGACCATCGCGGTGACGGTCGCGAGCTGGATCGGCTTGACCGTGTCGGCCCACCGGGAGGGATCGCCGAACAGGTCGTGCAGCCGTCGCGCCTCGGTCGCGGTGTACCTGCGACGGTGCGGCTCGATGCGGATCTGGCAGCGCAGGGCGATCGCGTGCACGCGGACGCCGGAGGTCTCGCTGATCGTCAGCGAGAACGTCAGCGTGGGCGTCGCGGCGTACCGGTCCGCGCTCGCGCCGGTGCAGCCGAAGATCAGGTCGGCCATGGGGCTGCCCCTAGGTCCAGGTCGCCGGGCTGCGGCTCGAGCGCCACCGCGCGCTCCCGCAGCCGGGTCAGGAACGTCGCGAGCGCGGTGCGGGCCTCCTCGCCGCCGTCGAACCCCTGCCAGAGCAGCCGCAGCTCGCCCACCAGCGAATAGCACCGGTCGATCGGGATCAGGAAGGTCTCGTTCCCGTCGGCCGTACGGTTGATGAAGATCGCCTCGACGTCGGGGGCCAGCGCTGCGAGCAACGGGTAGGCCGCGGCGAGCCGGTCCCAGGCGGCCAGGTCGAGCTCGCACTCGGTGACCCCCCCGGGGCTCGGGTAGCCCGCCACCACACGCCCGAGCGCCGAGTTGTAGAAGAAGAACGCCACCGCCACCGGGATCTGCAGCTCGTTCCAGTCCGCGTCGGTGAGCGGCCGGTCCGGGTCGTAGCAGACGCGTTCCGGTACCGACCTGTACCGCCCGCCGGCCGCCCCGGAATGGGTGAACAGCAGATAGCACGCGCGGCACGTGCAGGACAGCGAGCGCTTCTCCAGGTCCACTACGTGCCCGTGCCGGTCGCCGAGCACCTCACGGCACATCTCGCACCCTTCGGCGCCGTCGGCCGTCCTGGTCCGCTGGCCCACGCCAGGGATCCGGGGACCGGGCCCGGCGGGCTCCGCGGGCTCTGAGCCTGGCCAAACGCCCGGGGACGGGGCACCGGACGGCCGCTTGACGAAGCGGCGCAGGCCGGTCACCCCCGTCCCCGGGATCCCGGGCCCCCCATAGGTCACCGGGACCCCCTGGTCCCCGCGGGACGCCTGCCGATTTGCAGCAGCGGCGGCTCCGCGGGCACCTCAACCACTTCGATGTCGACGCCGCCCGCCTCGGGCGCCGCGTCCGCCACCGCCTGCTCGATGGCCGTCGTGTACGCGGCCGCCGAGGAGTTGCAGCCGTGCCCGCCGCGCTCTAGGCGCAGGTGGATCACGCCCTGGTCGTCGACCCCGCGGAACTCCGCGTGGCCCGCGTGCGAACCGAGCCTCGGCATGACCGCCTCGAGTGCGCGCTCGACGCGGGTGTCAAGGTCGACCGGGTGCAGGTCGTGCACCAGCAGCAGGCTCTCCACCAGCGGGTCGGCCACCAGCGCGTCGAGGAGCCTCGCGCCTGCCTCGGCGTCCTCACCCAGGATCCTGACGATCTCGGCCAGCCCGGCGCCGTACAGCTCGACCAGGCAGCCCACCAGTTCTTCCGCCGTGGCGGCGACCTGCGCCCCGCCGTGGGACCCCAGCTCAGCGAGCAATTTCTCGACCCGCTCGCCGACCGCCTGTGCACCCTGGCCTGCGGCCATCGGCCCTCCTCGTCGTCGGCTCTACCGCTCCTGGCCAGCGGACGTCACATCGCCAGCGTCACTCCGGTCGGCGAGTGGACGGTGTTCAGCACCTTGCCGCCGCCCAGGTACATGTGTACGCCGCAGGGCAGGCACGGGTCGAAGCTGCGCACCGCCCGCATGATGTCGATGCCCTTGAAGTTCTCCGGCGGGTTCTCCTCGAAGATCGGCGTGTTCTGCACCGCGTCCTCGTACGGGCCAGGCGTGCCGTAGGTGTCACGCACGCTGCCGTTCCACGGCGTGGGCGGGTACGGGTGGTAGTTGGCGATCTTCCCGTCCCTGATCACCATGTGGTGCGAGAGCACGCCGCGGACCGCCTCGGTGAACCCGCAGCTGAACGCGTCCTTGGGCACCGTGAAGGACTCCCACGTCTTGGTCCGCCCGGCCCGGATCTCGGCGAGGGCCTGCTCGACGAAGTACAGCCCGCACGCGGCCGCGTAGGCCTGGAAGTAGGTCCTGGCCCGGTCCCGCTCGATGGCGTTGGACAGCGGCTGGCCGGCCTTGTCCACCGGGATCTTCCACTCGAAGGTGACCTCCGGCTTGGACACGGTCTTCGGCAGGTTGATCTTCACGCTGTGCCCGGTGGACTGCACGTAGCCGAAGTCGACCAGGTTGCCGAGCGCCGTCGCCCACAGCCGGGCGATCGGGCCGCCCCCGGTGTCCAGCGGCAGGAAGTCCTTTCCGTCGAACCAGCGCGGCGACATGGTCCAGCTGTACTTGTCGTCGAAGTCGCGCTTGGCCGGCCGCGGGATCGTGTGCTGGTTCCATGGGTGACGCCGGTCGACCGGGTTGCCGAGTTCGTCGTGGGTGACGAACATCTCCTTGTCCTCCCAGTCCTCGTAGTACGAGTGACCGAGCAGGATCCTGATGCCGAGGTTGATGTCGACCAGGCTGTTGGTGACCAGCTGCCCGTCGACCACGACACCAGGCGAGACGAACATCTTCCGGCCCCAGTCGGCCATGTTCCGGTAGGTGAAGTCGCAGTACTCGGGGTTGTTCAGGCTGCCCCAGCAGCCGAGCAGCACGCGCCGCCTGCCGACTTCCTCGTACCCGGGCAGGGCCTCGTAGAAGAAGTCGAACAGGTCGTCGTGCATGGGCACGACGCGCTTCATGAACTCGACGTAGCGCATGAGCCGGGTCAGGTAATCGGTGAAGAGCTGGACCGTCGCGACCGTGCCCACCCCGCCCGGGTAGAGCGTGGACGGGTGCACGTGGCGGCCCTCCATCAGGCAGAACATCTCCCTGGTGGACCGGCTGACCTGGAGCGCCTCGCGGTAGAACTCGCCCTCGAGCGGGTTGAGCGAGTGCATGATCTCGCCGATGGTGCGGTACCCGTGGTCGGCCGCGTGCGGCGCCTCGGTGCGGTTGGCCAGCTCCAGCACGCCGGGGTTGGTCTCGGCGACCATCTTCTCGCAGAAGTCCACCCCGACCAGGTTCTCCTGGAAGATGTTGTGGTCGAACATGTACTCCGCGGCCTCGCCCAGGTTGATGATCCACTCGCCGAGGTGCGGCGGGCGGACGCCGTAGGCCATGTTCTGGTTGTAGACCGAGCACGTCGCGTGGTTGTCGCCGCAGATCCCGCAGATCCGGCTGGTGATGAAGTGCGCGTCGCGGGGGTCTTTGCCCTTCATGAAGATGCTGTAGCCGCGGAAGATCGACGAGGTGCTGTGGCACTCCGCGACCCGCTTGGCCTTGAAGTCGATCTTGGTGTAGATGCCCAGGCTGCCCACGATCCGCGTGATGGGATCCCAGGTCATCTCGGTGAGCTCGGCGTCGCCCGGGCTGGTGTCCGGTGGGTATTCGAGTGAGGTCATCGTATGTTCACCACGTCTTCTGGTAGCCGGTGCGGAGTTCGGAGCCCTTCACGCGCCAACTCGGTTCCTTGTCCGCCGTCTTGGCGGTAAAGCTCCGGAGGCTGCGGATTACCGTGCCGTACATGCCGCTGGCGGTCGTCGAGACGCGCGCCCCGGGCGGCTCGTCCATGAACGGCATGAACTTGTCGGGGAAGCCCGGCATCGTGCAGGCGATGCAGATGCCGCCGACGTTCGGGCACCCGCCCACGCCGTTGATCCAGCCCCGCTTGGGCACGTTGCACTTGACCACGGGGCCCCAGCAGCCCAGCTTGACCAGGCACTTCGGCGAGCCGTACTCGCCGGCGAAGTCGCCCTCCTCGTAGTACCCGGCCCGGTCGCAGCCCTGGTGCACGGTGGCCTCGAACAGCCACCTCGGCCGCAGCGCTTCGTCGAGCGGGATCATCGGCGCCTGACCTGCGACCTGGTAGAGCAGATACAGGATCGTCTCGGCCAGGTTGTCGGGGTGGATCGGGCAGCCTGGCACGCAGACGATGGGGAGCCCGGCCTTGGACTTCCAGTTCCAGCCCAGGTAGTCCGGTACGCCCATGGCGCCGGTCGGGTTGCCGGCCATCGCGTGGATGCCGCCGTACGTGGCGCAGGTGCCTACCGCCAGGATGCCGGTGGCCTTGGGCGCGAGCCGGTCGAGCCACTCGCTGGTGGTCATCGGCTGGCCCGTCGCCGGGTTGTTGCCGAAGCCGCACCAGTAACCCTCGGACTTGATCGCCTCGTTCGGGATCGATCCCTCGACGACGAGGACGAACGGGTCGAGTTCCCCGCGGTCGGCCTTGTGCCACCACTCGATGAAGTTGTCGGCGCCCTGCTCGGGGCCGCACTCGAAGTCGATCAGCGGCCAATGGACCGCCACCTTGGGCAGTCCGGGCAGGGCGCCCAGGGCGATCTCCTCGATGCTGGGCTGGGTCGCGGCGGTCAGGGCCACCGAGTCCCCATCGCAACTGAGGCCACCGTTCATCCAGAGAATGTGCAGGACCGGCTCTTCCGGAGCCTGAGTCATAGCGGCCACCTCCATCGCGGACTACCCGCGGCTGCGGGCATCCAGATTCGGTCACGCGCGAGCAGGTCGGACGGGCGCGGGACGGGGCCGGTGCCCCCTCCGGTCTCGTCTTCGCCCGGATCGCGCGGGTGATGGTCCATCTCCGGGCCGGAAGCGGGCCGACCCGGCGAGAACCTGGCTGTGCGGTATCGCTGGGTCACGCGAGCCCATTCTCGGCGCGTCCCAGTTGGTCGCCGGCGAGATGCGCCGACCCGCTGATCGCTCATCACATGCTCACTGGCCGGCTCCTGGCGACGACGCCGTAACCGGTTCAATCAGCCTAGCCCTGCCCGGTCGAAAATCTCAAGACAGAAGAGTCGCCTGACTGGACACAAATGTCTGACCGTTCTGACTCGTGTCCGGAGGCATATTCCACGTACTCTCGTTGTCAGACCCGGGTGACCACACACGCCGGGCCGTTGGTATGGTCCGAGAGCCGGAGGGTGGCGGTGGAGAAGCCAGCCGACTTGATCAGCGACAACATTGAAGTAGTACCGGTCGTGGTCCTGTCGCAGACGTTCCCCGCGCGCCCTTCGTCGATCCCGGACATCCGCGACTTCGTGCGCCGCTGCCTGTCCCAGTCACCTCTGTCCGAGGAGGACAACCGCGAGGTGGGCGAGACCGTCGCCCAGGCGCTGCTTGAGGCCGCCGGCCCCACCGGCGCGATCAACGTGTCCTTCCGGATCTTTCCCGACCACGTCGAGGTGGACGTCCTGCGCTCCGGCGGGCAGATCGGGACGCCCGCGGGCCTCGACGCCCTGACGTCCCTGCTCAAGTCCGACGCGATGCACGCAGGCCCAGGCGCCAGCCGGGACGGGTCGGCCTCGGGACGTGACGTGCCCGAGGAGAAGGGCTTCGCCGACTGGATGGCCGCGTCGCTGCGCCGGGAAGGCATGACCATGGAGGTCGCCGCGCGTCAGCTCGGGGTGTCGGTGAAGACGGTCAGCCGCTGGGTCGGCGGCACCACCGAGCCGCGCCTGCGCGACCTGCGCCGTATCCGCGAGCTGTTCGGCGACTTCCCCCTGCCCTGACGCCCCGATGCCGGTGGACAGACCTGTCCCGCCGGATTCATGGGTGGACGATTCTGTCCCAGAGCGCCTACGGTTAGGCCGTGGCTCCAATGACGGGTACCTTCACGCTCGGGCCGGGCGCCGGGCGGATCATGCTGAAGACGGGCCGCGTGGGCGTCGCCGCGCGAGCCGGCCATGACCTGGCCATCGAGGTGACCAGCTGGTCGGCGCGGGTGGAGGTGCCCGCCGAGGACGCCGGCGGCGTCACCGCCGCCACGGTCTCGGCCGACCTCGACCTCGGCTCGCTGGCGGTGCGCGAGGGGACGGGCGGCGTCAAGCCGCTGACCGACTCCGATCGCGCCGACATCAAGAAGACCATCGGCGGCATCCTGGGCGACGGCACGGCCACCTTCACCTCCTCGCGGATCATCCGCATCGGGGCCACGGGCGGCGCGATCGAGGGCACGCTGACGCTGGGCGGGAAGACGCAGCCGGTCCGGCTCCAGGTGAGCGAGTCGGCGCCCGGGCATTACCGCGGCACCGCGACCATCCTCCAGTCGGCCTTCGGGATCAAGCCGTACACCGGTTTGTTCGGCGCGCTCAAGCTGAAGGACGAGGTGGGCGTGGAGTTCGAGGTCGACCTGGGGCGGGCGCAGCCTGCGTGATCGAGATCGACCGGTTGCGCCCTGGTGACCGGGCCGCGTGGGAGGTGCTGGCCCGCGGGTACAAGGCCTTCTACGAGGACCCCGAGACGGACGAGGCGTACGAGGCGACCTGGCAGCGGCTGGCACGCGCTACAACGGGTTCATCCGCTACGTCTATCCGCTCTGACGCTCCGGTCCCTCCGGTCAGGGCAGCTGGCCGGCGATCGCCCGGACGCCGGCGATGAACAGCTCGACGCCCAGCCGGTAGTGCAGGCCGGGGTCGCAGCTGGCCATCGCCGCGGCGCCTTCGACCAGCCGCGGGTACCTGGTGACGGGCAGCATGGCGAAGTAGACCCCGGTGCGGCGCAGATGCTCGGCGCGCTCGTCCTCGGCTAGCTCGGGGTGGTAGCCGGCCTCGCTCATGACCAGCATGAGCCCGGTCCACAAGGTGCTCCGGGCGATCTCGCTGGCGTGCTGCGGATCGAACCCGGCGCCGCGCAGGATCTCGAGGGTGGCCTCGGTGGCGCGCAGCGCCGCCTCGTTCTGCTTCTCGTGCTCGAGGACTAGCTGCGGCGCCGCCGGGTGGGCCCGGAGCATGCGGATCAGCGACTCCAGTCCCGCCTGGAGCTGGGCCCACCAGGGGATCGACGGGTCCGCGTGCACGTCGATCTCGCCCCAGACCCGCTCGGCCATCCCCTCGAGCAGCTCTTCCTTGCTGCGGAAATGCCAGTACAGCGCCATCGGGGTGACGCCCAGGTCCTGCGCGAGCTTGCGGATGGTCAGCGCGTCGAGGCCGTCGGCGTCGGCGAGCTTGAGCGCCCGGTCGACGACCGCGCGCTTGCTCAGCCGGGCGCGCTCGCCGTCGGGTTCCTGGGTCTCTGCATCCATCACTTGACAACTATACGTCGTACAAGTCATGCTGTACAGCGTACTTGTACTTCGTATATGAACAAGATATAGGTACGGAGTACATGAGCTCAGCGGAAAGGATGATCGCTGTGTCAGCGAGTAGCGCACAGATCCCGGGCGCTTCGGGGCGCTCGCCGTCACGCCGGTGGTGGGCGCTGGCCGCCGTCAGCCTGGCCACCTTCATGACCTACCTGGACAACAACATCGTCAACGTGGCGATCCCGACCATCCAGCGCAGCCTCCACCTATCGGAGTCGGGGCTTGAGTGGGTGGTCAGCAGCTACCTGCTCACGCTGGCCGGGCTCCTGCTGGTCGGCGGCAGGCTCGCCGACTTGTACGGGCGGCGCAGGCTGTTCGTGACCGGCCTGGCCGTCTTCACGCTCTCCTCGCTGGCTGCCGGGCTGGCGGACAGCGGCGGCGTCCTCATCGCCAGCCGCGCGATCCAGGGCATCGGCGCGGCCCTGCTGATGCCGGCCACGCTGGCCATCCTCATGGCCGCGTTCACCGACGTCAGGGAGCGCAATATGGCGATCGGCATCTGGGCCGCGGTCAGCGCGCTCGCCCTCGCGACCGGTCCGGTCCTCGGCGGGCTGATCAGCCAGCACCTCCACTGGGGCTGGATCTTCCTGATCAACGTGCCGGTCGGCGTCATCACCGTCGTCGTCTCCCTGCTCTACGTCGCGGAATCGCGGGCCGAATCCGCGATACGCAGGCTCGACCTGCCCGGCCTGGTCACCTCGGCGGTGGCCCTGTTCGCGCTGATCTACGCGCTGATCCAGGGCAACGTCAACGGCTGGACCGCACCGCTCATCCTCGGCGCGTTCGCCCTGGCCGCCGCGGCGGGCGCAGCCTTCCTCGCGATCGAGGCCCGCACCGCGAACCCGATGGTCGAGCTGGGCATGTTCCGCCAGCGGGAGTTCAGCGGCGGCACGGGCACGATGATGATCTGGGCCTTCGGGGTCCTCGGCATCTACTTCTTCACCTCGATCTACCTGCAGGAGATCCTGGGCTTCTCCCCGACCAAGGCCGGCCTGGCCTTCGTGCCGATGGCACTGACCATCGCGGTCTTCGCGGCCGTCGCACCCCGGGTCGAGAACCTGGCCGGGGCGCACCGCACGGTGGCGTTCGGCATGTTGCTGATGGTCGTCGGGCTGGTCCTGTTCGGCCGCCTGGGCTTGCACGCCCGCTACGACAGCCTGCTGCCCGGGTTCATGCTGTTCGGCGCCGGAGCGGGGCTGATGAACGTGCCGGTCACCAATGCGTCCATGCAGGCTGTACCGCAGGCCCGGACGGGCATTGCCTCGGCCCTGATCAACGCCTCGCGCGAGGTCGCGGGCCTGCTCGGGATCACGGTCATCGGCGCGATCCTGCGGACCCGCCAGTCCGCCGCGCTGCGCGCCGGGGCCGGGCCCGTGCATGCCTTCCTTGACGGGTACCAGACCGGGCTGCTCGTCACGATCCTGCTCATGGTGGGAGGGATCGCGGTCAGCTACGTGACCCTGCGCCCGCGCGCCGGCGCGTACCGGCCGGCGACCGAGATGACCGCGGCCGGGGAGATCGAGGCCATCGCCGACTCCCTGGGCGAGTTCGTGACACCGGACGAGATCGCACGGTAAGCCAGATCACCGACCTGTCCGGGCGAGGACACTTGTGTCGCTCGCCCGGACATGATCTGTCCGGCGCGCCCGCAAGGAATGGCCGGATCGGGTCCGGGGTTGGCGCCGTCATGACAACTGTGGGCATCATCGGCAGCGGGATGATCGGCGGCACGGTGGCCAGGCTCAGCGTGGCGGCCGGGTACCACGTCGTGCTGAGCAACTCTCGCGGCCCGGAAACGCTGGAGGAACTGGCCGCTGAGCTTGGGCCGCTGGCCCGGCCGGCCACCGCGGAGCAGGCCGGCGAGGCGGGCGACCTGGTTGTGGTCAGCGTCCCGGTCAAGGCGTTCGGCGACATCCCGGCCAAGCCGCTGGCCGGCAAGCCGGTCATGGACACCGGCAACTACTACCCCCAGCGTGACGGGCACATCGACGAGCTGGACACCGGCGCGCTGACCAGCAGCGGCCTGCTCCAGCGCTACCTGCCGGACGCGCACGTCGTGAAGGTGTTCAACAACATCTTCTTCAAGCACCTGCGATACCTGGCCCGCCCGCACGGCGCCGAAGACCGCGCCGCGCTCCCCATCGCGGGCGACGACGCCGCGGCCAAGGCGGCGGTGACCGAGTTCCTCGACTCGATCGGCTACGACGCCGTCGACGTCGGCCCGCTCGCCGAGAGCTGGCGCCAGGAGCCGGGCACCCCGGTCTACGGCACCCCGTACGGGCCGTACACCGACGAGATGGGCACCCCCGCGGACGCCGCCAGGATCCGCGCCGACCTGGTCGGCGCGCACCGTTAGCATCGGGCCGGCACCTGTGGGATCACCTGGTGGATGTCCTGCTGTTACATTGCCGCAACCATCGGTCCGAGCCGGGCTTCCTGGTTCCGGCCCGGCACGCCGCTGGCCCTAGGCTGGATGTCCTATGACCATCACACCAGCGCAGGCGAGCACGGCCGAAGTGCCCGGCGGCGGGCCGGACGGGGTCATCCACACCGAGGACCTGACCAAGGTCTACCCGGGCACGGACTTCGCCGCCGTGGACAAGCTCAACCTGGACATCCGCGCCGGGGAGATCTTCGGCCTGCTCGGGCCGAACGGCGCGGGGAAGACCACCACTGCCGGGATGCTCACCACCAGGGTGGTCCCGACGTCGGGGCGCGCCTTCCTGGCCGGCGTCGACGTCGCGGCGCACCCCGCGCTGGCCAAGCAACTCAGCGGGATCGTCTCCCAGCAGAACACCCTGGATCGCCAGCTCACCGTGTGGGAGAACCTGTACTTCCACGGCCGGCTGTTCGGGATGGGAGCGGCGACGTCCAGGAGGGTCGCCAGCGAACTGCTCGAGCAGTTCCAGCTGTCGCGGTGGGCCAAGGCGTCGGTGTACGCGCTGTCGGGCGGGATGGCCCAGCGGCTCATGGTCGCGCGGGCCATCTTCCACCGCCCGTCGGTGCTGTTCCTCGACGAACCGACGGCGGGCCTGGACCCGCAGAGCAGGCTCGCGCTGTGGGACCTGCTCGGGGAGTTGCACGGCGAGGGCCAGACGATCATGCTCACCACGCATTACATGGAAGAGGCCGACCGGCTCTGCGAGCGGGTGGCCATCATGGACCACGGGCGCATCCTGGCCCTGGATACCCCGGCCGCGCTCAAGCAGGGCATCGGCGCCGACACCATCGTCACCGTGAAGTCCACCGGCGATCTGGCCGAGCTCGCCGAGTTGCTGGCCCGCGACGTCGAGGGCGTGACCCGGACCCGGGTGGCGGGCGACAGGCTCGAACTGCACATGCAGGCCGGCGACCGGCTGGTGCCGCGCATCGTGCTGGCGGCCGAGGGGCGCGGCTTCGACCTCGTCGACGTGTCCATCGCCGAGCCCACCCTGGAGACCGTGTTCATCAACCTGACCGGAAGGGAGCTGAGGGAAGAATAATGACGACCTCGGTTACCTCACAGGCCCAGGCCCCGACCCCGGGGGCCAGGCGGATCGGCGGCGGCCCCACCCGCTCGGTGGCCGCCGCCAGCTGGACCGCCCTCGGCGCGCTGCTGCTGCGCGACATCGTGGTCCTGCGCAAGGACATCCGGGTGTTCGTGCTGCGCACGCTCATCCAGCCGTTCCTGCTCTGCTTCGTGTTCCTCTACGTGTTCCCCAAGATCGGGCAGGGCATCGGCGGCCACGGCGCTGTGGCGGAATCGGCCTTCGCAACCGTCCTGGTGCCGGGCGTCGTCGGCATCTCGATCATGTTCCAGGGCGTGCAGTCGATCGCCCTGGCCATGGCCCAGGAGTTCGGCTTCACCAGGGAGATCGAGGACCGGGTGCAGGCGCCCTGCCCGATCTGGCTGGTGGCGGTGGAGAAGGTGCTGTCCGGCGCGGCCCAGGGCATGCTGTCGGCGGCCATCGTGCTGCCGATCGCCTCGCTGGTGCACGCGCCGGGGGTACGCGCTCACCTGACGCTGCACTGGCTGCTCATCCTCACGTTCGTGCCGCTGGCCTGCGTCGCGATGGCCGGGCTGGGCCTGGTCCTCGGGACCAGCTTCGAGCCGAGGAACATCGGCCTGATGTTCGGCTTCATCATCCTGCCGATCACGTTCCTCGGCGGCACCTACTACCCGTGGAACAAGCTCGCGCCGGTGACCGTCGGCGGGTGGCACTGGCTGCAGACGATCGTGCTGATCAACCCGCTCATCTACGTCAACGAGGGGATGCGGGCGGCGTTCACCAGCGCGCCGCACATGCACCTGTACGTCATCTACCCGGTCGTAGTCGGCTTCGCCGCCGTGTTCCTGACCATCGGGCTGCGCAAGTTCCGGCGCCGCGTGCTCTCCTGAGGCGGACCAGACGCAGATCGAGCACACGCCGGTGCTCGTGGTGGGCGGCGGACCCGCGGGCCTGGCCGCGGCCGCGGAACTCGGCCTGCACGGCGTACGCTGCGTCGTGATCGAGCCGCGGGTCGAGGTCTCGCACCGCCGGCCGCGGGCGAAGACCACGAGCATCCGGACGATGGAGTACCTGCGCCGCTGGGGTACGGCGGACGCGCTGCGCGCGGCGGCACCGCTGCCTATCACGTGGTCGCAGCGCGTGACGTTCTGCGAGTCGCTGGCCGGCCGGCGGATCACCGACTTCGAGCCCGCGTTCGGGCTTACGGCCGCCCGCGACGAGCGCTTCGCCGAATCCGGCCAGCAGGTACCGCAGCCGGTCGTGGAGGAGGTGCTCCGGGCCTACCTGCGCCGCCAGCCAGGGGTCGAGCTGCGCCTCGGCCACGCCGCGAAAACGCTGACCCAGGACCAGGACGGCGTCACGGTGGCCGTCGGCGACGAGGCAGGCGCGAGTTACCTGATCAGGGCGCGCTACGTCCTGGGCTGCGACGGCGCGGGCGGCGTGGTCCGGGACCAGGCCGGGGCGCGGTACGAGGGCCGCAGCGATCCACGGCCGTTCTTCAGCCTCGTGTTCCGCGCGCCCGCGCTGGACACGCGCCTCGGGCCTGCCGTTCAGTACTGGGTAGTCGGCGCGGGGCGCGACGCGACCTCGGGCCTGATCGGCCGGCTGGACCTGTCCGGGACCTGGTGGGCGATCCTGCCGGGGGTCGACCCGGCCTACGGGACGGCCCACGCCGGCGAGTTGATCACCCGCCTGGCCGGCGCGCCCGTGGAGCACGAGGTGCTCGCGACGGATCCGTGGACGGCCCGGATGCTGATCGCGGACCGGTTCAGGGACGGCCGAGTCTTCCTGGCCGGCGAGAGCGCGCACCTCAATCCGCCGTGGGGCGGTCACGGGTTCAATACCAGCGTCGGGGACGCGGTCAACGTCGCGTGGAAACTCGCCGCCGTCACCCGCGGCTGGGCTCCGGAAGGGCTCCTGGCCAGCTACGAGCCGGAGCGCCGCGGCGTGGTCGAGGCCACCGTGGCCAGCGCCGAGTCCAACCACCGGCTCCAGGCCGACGTGCTGCCGCGTGACGAGGCGGTGATCCAGCGGGCGAAGCGGGCCGAGTTCTACAGCCTCGGGCTCGTCCTCGGCTACTCCTACGCCGGCTCGCCGGTCGTCCAGGCCGGCGCCCGGCCCGCCGTGGACGTGACCGCCTACACGCCGGCGGCCCAGCCGGGCGCGCGGCTGCCGCACCACTGGCTGCCGGACGGCTCGTCGCTTTACGACCACCTCGGTCGGGGGTTCACCCTGGTCGGGGCGGTGAGCTCGCACGCTGACGGCGTCGCGGACCTGGTGCGGCGGGCCCGCCGTCGGCGGATCCCGCTCGCCGTCGCCGAGGCACCCGCGTCCTACCCGTGGCGGGCCGAGTTCCTGCTGGTCCGCCCGGACCAGCACATCGCCTGGCAGGCCGGCGACCCGGCCGGGATCGACCTCGAGGCGGCAGCCGGATTCCCTGGGCGCGACCCGGGCCGTTAGGCCGCTACGATCGGGCCGTGAACGGTGCGCAGGCTCTGATCGGCAGCTTGGTCGGCGCGGGCGTCGACGTGTGCTTCATGAACCCGGGTACGTCGGAGATGCACTTCGTCGCCGCCCTGGATTCCGTGCCCGAGATGCGCGGAGTCCTGGCGCTGTTCGAGGGCGTCGCCACCGGCGCCGCCGACGGGTACGCGCGCATCGCCGGCCGGCCGGCGGCGGTGTTGCTCCACCTCGGACCCGGACTGGCCAACGGGCTCGCCAACCTGCACAACGCCCGCCGGGCCCGCAGCCCGATCGTGAATATCGTCGGGGCCCACGCCACCGGCCACGTCCGGTATGACGCGCCGCTGCAATCGGACATCGAGGCCCTGGCGCGGACGGTGTCGGGCTGGGTGCACACCTGCGGCACGACCCGTGACGTGGCCCACGACGCCATGCGGGCCGTCACGGCGGCCCGCCGGGGCATGATCGCCACCCTGGTCCTCCCGGCCGACGTCTCGTGGCGCGACGGCGCCGCGCTGGCCGAGGCGCGGGCGCCGGCCCCGCCGCCGGAGGTTCCGGACGGTCAGATCTCGGCCGCAGCCCGGGTCGTATCCGGCGGTGCCTCGGCCATGATCCTGCTCGGCGGGCAGGCACTTACCGAACGCGGGCTGCGGGCGGCCAGCCGGATCGGCGCCGCGACCGGGGCCAGGCTGCTCGCCGAGACGTTTCCCGCGCGGATGGAACGGGGCCTGGGCGTTCCGTCGGTCGACCGGCTGGCCTACCTGGTGGAGGCGGCCGGGGCCCAGCTCGCCGGGGTCCGTGACCTGGTCCTGGCCGGGGCCCGGTCGCCGGTGTCGTTCTTCGCCTACCCCGAAGGCCGCAGCGACCTGGTGCCGGCGGGCTGTACGGTCTGGTTGCTGGCCGATGCCGATCAGGACGCCGAGGCCGCGCTCGAGGCGCTGGCCGAACGCGTCGCCGCGGGCACCGAGCCGGTCCTGGCGGCGGGCGCGCCCCCGGCGGCCGATCCTGGCCCGCTGACGGCGATCAGCCTGGCCAACACGGTGGCCGCGTCGCTGCCCGAGCACGCCATCGTGGTCGATGAGGCCAACACGTCAGGGTTCGCGCTGCCGGTGGCGCTGGCCGCCGCGCCGCGGCACAGCCTGCTGACCCTGACCGGCGGATCGATCGGGCAGGGCCTGCCGGCGGCGACCGGCGCGGCGGTCGCGGCGCCGGACCGGCCGGTCGTCTCCCTGGAGGCGGACGGCAGCGCGATGTACACGATCCAGGCTCTGTGGACCCAGGCTCGCGAGCGGCTCGACGTCACCACGGTCCTGATCAACAACGCGGCCTACGCGATCCTGCGGATGGAACTGGCCCGCACCGCCGCGGGGCAGGCGGGCGAACGCGCCTCGCGCATGCTCGACCTGTCCGGCCCGACTCCGGATTTCACGCAGATCAGCACCGGGCTCGGGGTGCCCGCCGTCCGTGCCACCACGGCCGGGGAGCTCGACGCGGCGCTGCGCCGGGCGTACGCCGAACCGGGGCCGCACCTGATCGAGGCCATCGTCCCGCCGGTCGTTCCGCCGCCGTCCGGCACGGCCTGGTAGTCAGGCCTGGCTAAGAAGGTCGGCGAGTTCGGCTTCCCAGTCGATGTGGTCTTCCTCCTGGCCCTCGGGGACGATCTGGTAGGTGCGGCGGAGGAAGGCGGCAATCGCCGGGGCAGGCGCCTCGAACTGCGCGTGCCCGAACGGTGAGGTCATCGCGATGTTCACGATGCCGTACCCGGAGGCGGTCCCGTCCCCGCCCGTCTCCGGGTCGACCGACGCCGCTGACGGCCAGACCTGTACGTCGCCGATCCCCTCGCGAGAGTGCAGGGCAGCCGCGAGTAGTTCGCGGGCGAGGGTCCACTCCACCGGCTCCCCGGTCCCGACGTGGAAGGCCATCTTCACGGCGTACGGGTCCTGGCGGGTGTAGTGCAAGCTGGCCATCAGCGGCACGATCGTGTTCTCCGGCCGGACCAGTCCCAGGCTCAGCTCTGCCGAGACCGAGGTGCGGGTGCGTTCCATCGACTGCCTCCCACTTTCTGTCGTGGTACGGGTCACCGCCTGGCCTGGTCGCTAGCCTGGAGTGTGATTCGTCTTACCGTGAAGGATCCACCGCCCGGGTAGCCGGACAGGTTCCCGGTCGGGTGCAGAACGGTTGCACACGATTGCGGTGGATCGGGAGGCCTGGCCGCCGCCTTAAAAGCCGGTGCCCGCGGCGCCGCGCGCCCGGCTAACGAAGGAGTTCCCTCGCGATTACCAGCTGCTGGATCTGGCTGGTGCCTTCGTAGATCCGGAACAGCCGTACGTCACGGTACAGCCTTTCGACGGGAATCCCGCGGATATACCCCGAGCCGCCGTGGATCTGGACCGCGCGGTCGGCGATCCGGCCCACGGCCTCGCTCGCGAAGTACTTCGCCGCCGACGGGGCAAGCCGCCGGTCCGTGCCCTCGTCGTATCGCCTGGCCGCGTCGAGCACCAGGGACCGCGCGGCGAGGTACTCGGTGTGCGAGTCGGCGAGCATGGCCTGGACAAGCTGGTACTCACCGATCTTGCGGCCGCCCTGGGAGCGTTCCTTGGCGTAGGCGACGCTCTCGTCGACCAGCCGGGCCGCGACTCCCACGCACAGGCCCGCGATCGTCAGCCGCCCGTGCGCGAGGCTCTGCATGGCCGTCGCGTAGCCGGCCTGGGGCGCCTCGCCGACCAGCGCGTCAAACCGAACCCGGACACCGGTGAACGCGACGTCGGCGGTCCATGCGCCGGCCTGGCCCATCTTGTGGTCCCGGGCCGCCACGGCCACCCCGTCGGTCAGCGCGGGCACGATGAACACGCCGATGCTCTTGCCGGGCGGCGCCTGCGGGTCGGTACGGGCGAACACCATGAACACCCCGGCCGCCGGGGCGTTCGTGATGTACCGCTTGAGGCCGTCGATGACCCAGCCTGTGTCATCCCGCCGCGCGGTCGTGACCAGCCGGCTCGGGTCCGATCCCGCGTCCGGCTCGGTCAGCGCGAACGACGCGACCACTTCGCCCGAGGCCAGCCGCGGCAGCCACTGCTTACGCTGCTGCTCGGTCCCGGCCGCGACCAGGACCTGCCCGGCGATCCCGTTGTTGGTGCCG
Source organism: Streptosporangiaceae bacterium (assembly GCA_035505275.1). Lineage (GTDB taxonomy): Bacteria > Actinomycetota > Actinomycetes > Streptosporangiales > Streptosporangiaceae > Palsa-504. The sequence continues at coordinate 69,094 of DATJQX010000008.1, forward strand.
AACAGGGACCGGAACGCCGGGCAGGCGTAGCCGAGCTCGATGGTCACGCGCACCTGCTGCTCGACGGAAAGGCCGAGGCCGTCGTACTCCGCGGGCAGCGCGTACCCGTACAGCCCCATCTCCTTGGCCTGCGCGATCAGCCGGTCCGGTATCTCGTCGGACTCGTCGATGCCGGCCTCGGCGGGCATCACCTCGCGCCGGACGAAGGAGCGCAGCAGGTCGAGCAGCTGCTCGAATTCGGCCTGGGTCACCACAGCGTTACGTCCTTCCTCAAGCGAACCGTGACGCCAGTCTCGGACGGGCGCCGGGCCGTGTCCAGACGGCGAGCGTGATCCGGACCAGCTGATCAGGCCCGCGCCCCCACGCTAGGCCTGCTGGCCTGCTGCGCCCGGGAGAAGTGCGTGTGCGGCCGCTCGAGCAGCTGGCCGTCGACGAAGGTGTCGACCATCTCGTTGTAGAACGCGATCATCCCCGCGATGGGCAGCAGCTGACGGGTGGGGAAGTCGTAGGCCCAGGCCAGGTCCTCGTGCACGGTCCCGTCGCTAAGGACCGACCAGTACGCGCTGGTCACGCCCTTGTAGGGGCACGCGGTCACGGTGTCGCTCGGGATCAGGCGCGCGAAGTCGACGTGGATCCGGTCGAGGTAGTAGCGCGTGGGCAGGCCGGTCTCGAACACCATCACCGGCGACGGCGAGTCGGCGAGCACCACCCCGCCCAGCTCGACCCGGACCGGGCGGTCCGAGCGCAGCGCGTCGACCCGGACGTACGGGCTGCGCGGGTGCACGAATACCTGCTCGTCCTCCTCGAACCAGGAATCCAGCGCCTCCCAGTCGAAGCGGACCGTGCCGGTGAGCCCGTCGACCGCGGACTCGGTGATGAGCTTGGCTGCCCGAGGCCGGTCTACCTCGCCCACCCGTAGGCCGTACACCTCGGCTTGGCCGCGGCCGGTCTGCTGGGCATTTCCCTCCGGGATCAGCAGGTCGCGGCGCACGTCGGCGACCGGGATGTAGTAGTGCGGGGCGTAAGGCAGCTCCCAGACGTACCGCGCCTGGGTCGTATCCAGGATCTTCTCGCCCCGCAGGTAGGCCCGGATGCGGCGCGGCACGGGTTCGACGTGGTTCACCGCGACGAGCCCGGCCGGATAGTCGTTCACGGGCTTCTCCTCAGGTCGTGACTACGGAGCCGCTTCGAGCCTACGGCCTCGGTCCGGTCAGGGGCCGAAGGACCCGTGCCGGCCCGCGCCGGCGGCGAACCTGCCGGCCCCCGCGCCAGCCTCCTGCGCCAGCGCGGCGCGCCCGTGCGCGAACTCGGCGGCCAGTGCGTCGGTCTCGCCGAGGCCGTCGGCGTCCAGCACCGACGTACGGTCGCTGCGCAGGCAGACCTGCGGGAACGAGGCGAGCCGAGCCGCCAGCTCCTGCGCCGCGGCCAGCGCCTGCCCGGCCGGCACCACGCGATTGGCCAGCCCGATCGCCGCCGCCTCGGCGGCGTCGACGGCCCGCCCGGTCAGGATCATGTCCATCGCCCGGCTTGTCCCGATGAGCCTCGGCAGGCGCACCGTCCCGCCGTCGATCAGGGGGACGCCCCAGCGTCGGCAGAAGACGCCGAACACGGCGGTCTCGTCGGCGATCCGCAGGTCACACCACAGCGCGAGTTCAAGACCGCCGGCCACCGCGTACCCGGACACCGCGGCGATAACCGGCTTGGACAGCCGCAGCCGGGTGGGCCCCATCGGCCCGTCGCCCTCCGGGGAGACCCGGTTGCCGCGCTCGGTGCCCAGCGCGGTCAGGTCGGCGCCCGAGCAGAACACCCCGCCCGCACCGTGCAGCACGGCCACGGCGGCGCCCTCGTCGGCGTCGAATGCCCGGAAGGCCCCGGCCAGCTCGGCCGCGGTCGGCCCGTCGACCGCGTTGCGCCGAGCCGGGCGGTACAGCAGAACCGTGCTGACCGCTCCCGACCGCTCCACCCGGACCGCCTGCTCGCTCATCACGGTTCTCCCTGATCCTGCCCACGGCGACGTTACCGTCCGCCAACCTATGGTTAGGCTGGACGGCTGGGAAGGGCGCAAGGGATGAAAGTCCGGGAGGTCCGCTCGCCCGCGAGCCAGGCTCAAAGCGTACGTACCCCCCTGTCAGGAACCGGGACCGCAGGTGCCGCCTTGGGCCTCGGCCTCGGGCTGCTGGCGCTCGGGCCCGGGCTGAAGCGGGGTTTCCTGCTCAGCTACGACATGGTGTTCGTCCCCCGCGAGCCGTTCTCCGCGGCCCTGCCCGGCCTGGCCCCGCCGCGCGCGGTACCCAGCGACCTGGTGATCGCGGTGGCGTCCCGGGGCTTGCCGGCGGACATCGTGCAGAAGCTGGTGCTGCTGTCGATCTTCGTGCTCGCCTGCTCCGGGGCGGCCGCGTTGCTGGACCGCGAGCCACGGCTCGCGCGGCTCGCGGCCGGCGCGTTCTACGCGTGGAATCCCTACGTGGCCGAGCGGCTCATCATCGGCCAGTGGGCGCTGCTCCTGGGGTACGCGGGCCTGCCGTGGGTCCTGCGGGCGGTGCTCGCTCCCGGCCTCGCGTCATGGCGCGGAGCCTGGCGGCTGGGCCTGGCGCTGCTGCCCGCCGTGATCGGCGGGTTCGCCGCGATGGCGGTCACCGCGCTGATCGTGCTGCCCGCGGTGCTGCTCACCGCCAACCTCCGCCGGGTGGTCACCGGGCTCACCGTCCTGGTCGCGGGCAGCCTGCCGTGGCTCATCCCGTCCCTGCTGCACGCGGTGTACGTGGACCCCGCCAGCGTGGCGGCCTTCGCGGCTCGCGCGGACACGCCGTTCGGCAGCGCCGGCAGCCTGCTGATGCTCGGCGGCGCATGGAACGCGCAGACGGTCCCGAAGGCCTACGGCGGCGCGTGGTCCGCGCTGTGGCTTGCCGTCGTCGTCGTGGCGCTGGTCGGCTACGTGGGGATCGCCCGGCGTGCGCACCGCTGGCCCGGTCTGGGCCTGGCTGCCGCGACGGGCCTGGTGATCGCCTGCATCGGCGTGACCGCACCCGGCCGGGACCTGCTCAGATCGATGATCGGCGCGTGGCCGGGGTTCGCGGTCCTGCGCGACGGCCAGCAGTTCGCGGCGCCGCTGGCCCTCGCGGAGGCCGCCGGGCTGGGCGTCGCGGTGGCCTGGGCGATGAGACCCGGTGCGTTCCTGACGCCGCGGAGCAGGCGTCAGCGGCTCGCCGGTACCGATGCGGCCGGGATAGTGCTCGGGGTCTCCGCGATCCTCGCGCCCGTGCTGCTGGTGCCCGGCCTGGCGTGGGGGGCTGCGGGGCGGCTCCGGCCGGCCGCCTACCCACCCGGATGGCTGGCCGCCGCGCGCGTGATCGACGACAGCGCGGCCCCCGGCGATGTGCTGGTCCTGCCGTGGCAGACCTACCGCACGCCGGCCTGGAACCACGGCGAGACATTCCTCGATCCGTGGTCCCGGCTCCTCGCGCGCCCCGTGATCTGGAACGACGGGACCCGGGTCGGCGACGTCGACTTGGCGCCCGACGACCCCCGCGCGCGGCGGCTCGATGGAATCATCCTCGGTGGCGGCCCGCTGACCGCCGCGCTGGAGGCGGCCGGGGTGAGGTTCGTGGTGGACGACCCGGACGGGCCCGGGTCCCAGGACCGGCAGGTCAGCGCGCGGCTGCCCGGATCGGTCGTCGTGGCGGACCAGCCGGGGCTGACCGTGTACCAGCTGCCGGGCTCCAGTAAGTGAGCGTTTGATTGATGCTGCGGATCGGTTCCGGCTTCAGCGCCGCCGGCGGCATCGGCAGCGCCGGGTGGGCCGCGAGCGGGTGGTGAGACGGGTGGGTGCGGTGGTGCGCCCAGCGGCGGAATTATCCGGGAGGATTCGGGTTCTCGGGAGGATTTGGTGCATCCCAGAGCCGTATGCCAACTGTGAAAACAGCCGCCGCCTGACTATCGAGACGACGATCCGGCTGCAGGCCGATTTTGCGTGGAAGTTTCGCGCTTCGTGGAGGATCCGGGGGGCTATAGTCCCCTAAATCTTCCACGGAGC
>DATJQX010000009.1:0-40746 GCA_035505275.1 Streptosporangiaceae bacterium
ACCCATGGCGCGCTCGGCGCGCTGGCCTTCGGCATCGGGACCAGCGAGGTCGAGCACGTGCTGGCCACCCAGACCCTGCCTCAGCAGCGGCCCAAGACGATGGCCATCACGGTGGACGGCGCGCTGCCCGACGGGGTGACGCCCAAGGACCTGATCCTGGCCATCATCGCCAAGATCGGCACCGGCGGCGGCCAGGGCTACGTGGTCGAGTACCGCGGTCCCGCGGTCCGGGCGCTGTCCATGGAGGGCCGCCTGACCGTCTGCAACATGTCCATCGAGGCCGGCGCGCGGGCCGGGCTGGTCGCCCCGGACGACGTGACGTTCGCCTACCTGCAGGGCCGTCCGCACGCGCCGTCGGGGGCCGACTGGGAGCGCGCCCTGGACTACTGGCGATCGCTGCCGGGCGACGACGGCGCTACCTTCGACCACGAGGTGACGCTGGACGCCGGGACGCTGACGCCGTACGTGACCTGGGGCACCAACCCGGGCCAGGCCCTGCCGCTGGCCTCCGCGGTGCCCGACCCCGGCTCGTTCACCGACCCGGACCAGCGCGCCGCCGCCGAGCGCGCGCTGACCTACATGGACCTGGCGCCGGGTACCGCGCTGCGCGATGTCACGGTCGACACCGTGTTCCTCGGCTCGTGCACCAACGGCCGGCTGGAGGACCTGCGCGCCGCCGCCGACGTGCTGCGCGGCCGGCGGGTCGCCCCGTCGGTCAGGATGCTGGTCGTACCCGGGTCCATGCAGGTCCGGGCCCAGGCCGAGCGGGAGGGCCTGGACGCGGTGTTCGCCGCGGCCGGAGCGGAGTGGCGTGCGGCCGGCTGCTCGATGTGCCTGGGCATGAACCCGGACAAGCTCGCCCCCGGCGAGCGCAGCGCATCGACCTCCAACCGCAACTTCGAGGGCCGTCAGGGCAAGGGCGGGCGCACCCACCTGGTCTCGCCCGCGGTCGCCGCCGCCACCGCCGTCACCGGCCACCTCGCCGCGCCCGCCGATCTGTAGAGGAGACAGCCTCCGATGGAACCGTTCACTACCCACACCGGCCGCGCGGTGCCGCTGCGGCGCACCAACGTGGACACCGACCAGATCATCCCGGCCGAGTACCTCAAGCGGGTGAGCCGGGCCGGGTTCGGCGAGGGCCTGTTCGCGGCCTGGCGCGAGGACCCGTCCTTCGTACTCAACCAGCCCCAGTACGCCGGCGCGACGATCCTGGTCGCCGGGAACGACTTCGGCACCGGGTCGTCGCGCGAGCACGCGGTCTGGGCCCTCACCGACTACGGCTTCCGCGCCGTGATCGCCCCGCGGTTCGGTGACATCTTCCGCACCAACGCGACCAAGGCCGGCCTGCTCCCCGTGGTGCTGCCCGAGGCCACCGTGACCGCCCTCCAGGACGCCGTCGAGGCCGACCCGGCCACGGAGGTCACCGTGGACCTCAGCCAGCGGGCGGTACTGACCGGCGCGGCCGGGATCGAGGCCCACTTCGACCTCGACGACTACACCCGCTGGCGCCTCATGGAAGGGCTCGACGACATCGGCCTGACGCTGCGCCACACCGACGAGATCGCCGCCTTCGAGCGCTCCCGCCCCGTCTGGCTCCCCGTCACCACCTGACCCAGGGCGGTGCGGCCGGTGAGCACTCCCGCGCCGGCGTGCACTTTACACTGCCGTGATGCTCACGGCCATCCCGCCAACAATCACCTCATGTACCCCACAGGCACCATTAGTCACTGTCCCGCGGTGTCCGGTTCAGCCGCGTCGTCATCCGGGGCTTGGGTGGCCCTGCCTCCGCCCATCGGGCCTCGGCGGGTACAAGGCGCGATACCGGCCCGCCGACCTCGGCGCCGCGGACGCGGAAGGTGGCGGGAAACGGGCATCTGGCTACTGTGCGTGTACAAATTGGGCGCGCTGCGGGCCGACACGCCGGCCAAACTGCCGGTGGTTATTGTGCAACGGCGCTGGATCGCCTACTTTCGGGCAGGTCAGAGGTCGCGATCCCGTTACTGGGAGCCAACTTGCGACCTCCAGGTGGGGGAACCGCAGGAGTGAACATGAACAAGCGTGATCTGGTCGACGCGATCTCGGGTCGGCTGGGGGGCAAGAAGCCCGCGACCGAAGCCGTGAACGCGGTGCTCGAGACCATCCAGGACGCCGTCGCGAAGGGCGACAAGGTGGCCATCACCGGGTTCGGCGTCTTCGAGAAGAGCGAGCGCCCCGCCCGCACGGCCAGGAACCCGGCCACCGGCGCGGCGATCCAGGTGCCGAGTTCCTCGGTGCCGAAGTTCCGCCCGGGCGCCGACTTCAAGGCCCTCGTCAACGGCGAGAAGCCCGGCGATTAGATAGCCGCACACCCGCGGCCGGCGGCCAGCCGGCCGCGGGTCAGGGCCGTCCGCGCGGCCCTGACCGCCTGCGCAGCGCGGTCTGGATGATCCGGTCGATGAGCTGCGGCAGCGGCAGGCCGGTGGCCGCCCACATCATCGGGAAGCCCGAGGCGGGCGTCATCCCCGGCATCGTGTTGATCTCGTTGAACACGACCGTCCCGGCCGGGGTGCAGAAGAAGTCGACCCGCGCGAGGCCCTCGCAGGAGATGGCCTCGAACGCGAGGCAAGCCAGCCGCCTGACCTCGCTGGACGCCTGCTCTCCGATCGGCGCCGGGATGACCATGGTGGTCCCGGAAGCCAGGTACTTCGCCTCGAAGTCGTAGAACGCCGACCGCTCGTCGATGACCACCTGGCCGGGGAGGCTCGCCTCCGGCGGCCCGCCGCAGGGGCCCTCGAGGACGGCGCACTCGACCTCTGTCCCGTCCACCGCGGCTTCCGCGATCACCTTCAGGTCGTGCACGCGCGCGGCCTCGACGGCCTCCTCGAGGCCGGCGGGGCCGGTGACCCGGGTGATCCCGATGCTCGACCCGCCGCGGGCCGGCTTGACGAAGACCGGCCAGCCCATCTCGGCGATCTCGTCCAGGACGCGCTTGCGCTCGGGCAGGCCGCTGGTCCAGTCGCGGTCGCGGACCACCACGTACCGGCCGACCGGGAGGCCGCGCGCGGCCATGATCAGCTTCATGTACTCCTTGTCCATGCCGGCCGCGCTGGCGAACACGCCCGCTCCCGCGTACGCGGTGCCGGTCATCTCAAGCAGTCCCTGGATGGTGCCGTCCTCGCCGTAGGTCCCGTGCAGCAGCGGCAGCACGACGTCCACCTCACCGAGGTCGCGCGGCACCTCGCCGGGGGTGCGGACCTGGAGCGCACCGCCGCCGCCCGCGCCCGTCCGCGGCACGACCTCGGTGCCGGGGGTGGCCACCGACTCCACCGTGGGCAGCGAGCCGCCGGTCACCGCCAGCCGGGCCGGGTCGCCCGAGGTGAGCACCCACCGTCCGTCGGTGGCGATGCCGATCGGCAGCACATCGTACTTGTCCCGGTCGATGACCGACAGGATCAGTCCCGCGCTCGCGCAGGACACGGCGTGCTCTGTGCTGCGGCCGCCGAACACCACGGCGACCCGGATCTTGCGCTGCCCCGCCACGCGTCCTCCCGGCCCTCGGCCACTCCTGCGCCCGCGCAGGCGCGGGCGCCTGCACCCTACGGCCTGGTCAGGGACTCCAGGGCCACGTACGCGTCGGAGATGAGGTCCTCGGGGTCCTCCAGGCCAATGGAGAAGCGTACCGCCCCGGGGTAGATGCCCCCGGCCGCCAGCGCCTGGTCGTCCAGTTGCCGGTGGGTGGTGGAGGCCACGTGGCTGACCACGGTGTGCGTCCCGCCCAGGGACGTGGCGAGCCGGGCCAGCCGCAGCTTGTCGGCGAACGCCATCCCCGCCTCGCGCCCGCCGTGCGGCGTCACCGTGACGATCGCGCCGAACCGCACGCCCTCGGGCCCCGCGTCGAACATCCGCCTGGCGACCTGGTGCCCGGGGTGCTCGGGCAGCCCGGGGTAGTCGACGCGCTGGACGGTCGGGTGCCTGAACAGCGCGGCGGCGAACACCGAGGCCGTCGAGCAGGCCCGGCGCACCCGCAGCGGGAGCGTCTCCAGGCCGCGCCGGAGCAGGAACGCCTCGTCGGGGGAGAGCGACCCGCCGGTATCCACCCGTACGTTGCGGATGTTGCTGATCAGCTCGATGCGCCCGGTGACCACCCCGCCGGTGACGTCGGAGTGACCGCCGATGTACTTGGTGGCCGAGTGGATCACCAGGTCGGCGCCGTGCTCGAGGGGACGGCAGATCACCGGCGGGGCCAGGGTGGAGTCCACGACCAGCAGCGCGCCGGCCTCGTGCGCGATGTCGGCCAGCTTGCGCAGGTCGGCGACCGCCGTCGTCGGGTTCGCGATCGTCTCCGCGTACACGATCCTCGTGGCCGGCCGGATGCCGGCCTGGACCTGGGCCAGGTCGGTGATGTCGACGAAGTCCGTCTCCACCCCGAACCGCGACGCGACGTTGCGCAGGAAGGAGTACGTCCCGCCGTAGACCGCGGAGGACGCGACGACGTGCGCGCCCGCCCGGGCGAAGGTCCAGAACACGCCGCTGATCGCGGCCATGCCGGAGGCAAACGCCTGAGCCGCGGGCCACCGCGGCAGGTTGACCCCCTCGAGCGCGGCGACCGCGCGGGCGAACGCGTCAACGGTGGGGTTGTCGATCCGGCTGTAGCTGTAGCCGGGCATCTCGTCGTTCACCACGGCCCGGTATTCCTCGGCGGTGTCGAACCCGAATGCCGCGGTGCGGTACACCGGCGTGCCGAGGGGTTCCTGCGACGGCGCGGGCGGCGTCGGCAGGTGCACCGCGCGGGTGTTCTCCCCGGCCTGCTTGCGCACTATGTCCATGGCACCTCCCTAGGGCCGTACCACTCAGGTTTCGCGGACCGCGACGCCAGCATCGCCGCGGCCTGCCTGACCGGCAGCCCGTCCCGCATGACCGCCTCCACCACCTCGGTGATCGGCATCTCGACGCCCTGCGCGGTGGCCAGCTCGAGCACCGGCCCGCAGGAGGCCACGCCCTCGGCGGTCTGGCCGGTCATCGCCGCCGCCGAGGCCACCGACAGGCCCCGCCCGAGGTTCTCGCCGAACGTCCTGTTGCGCGACAGCGGCGAGGAGCACGTCGCGACCAGATCACCCATCCCGGCCAGCCCGGAGAACGTCTGCGGCTCCGCGCCCAGCGCCGAGCCGAGCCTGGCCATCTCGGCCAGCCCCCGCGTGATCAGCGTGGCCCTGGTGTTGTCGCCCAGCCCCATCGCGACCGCGATGCCGACCGCGATCGCGATGATGTTCTTCACCGCCCCGCCGAGCTCGCACCCGATGACGTCGGAGTTCGTGTACGCGCGGAAGTACGGCGCGTGGCACGCGCCCTGCAGGGCCAGCGCGCCCTGCTGTTCGGTGCAGGCCACGACGGTCGCGGCGACCTGCCGCCTGACGATCTCACCCGCGAGGTTCGGCCCCGTGACCACGGCGACGCGGGAAGAGTCGGCGCCGAGGACCTCCGCGATGACCTCGCTCATCCGCCTGCGCGTGCCCAGCTCGATCCCCTTGATGAGGCTGACGAGCAGCGCGCCGGGCGGGATGAGCGGGGCCCACTCCGCGAGGTTCTCGCGCAGCGACTGGGCGGGCACCGCGAAGGCGACCAGGTCGGCGCCGGCCAGAGCCTCCGCCGGGTCCGCGGTCGCGTCAAGGTCAGGCGTCAGCGTGGCGCCGGGCAGGTAGTCCGGGTTCTCGTGCAGTTCGCTGACCGCCTTGGCCACCTCCGGCCTGCGGCTGTACACGACGGTGGACGTCCCGGCGTCGCACAGCACCTGCGCGAACGTGGTGCCCCACGAGCCGGCCCCCATCACCGCGGCCCTCATGCCGGGCCGGCTCCGCGGTTCTCCGGCTGCCCTGGCTCGCCAGCACCCGGGTCGGCAGCGGCGGGCGGTGCCGGGGCACCACCGTCCGTTCGGTCAGCTGAAAGCTCGTCGGCGACGGCGGGATCGTAGGGTACGGCGGGCGGCGTCTCCTGCCTGATCTTGGCCAGCAGCGCGGTGATGTCGGCCATGATGTCGGCGGTGGCGGCCCGCAGCACGCTCGCGGACAGGCGCTGGCCGGCGTAGGCGGACAGGTCGACCGGCGGGCCGGCGACCATCCGGACGGTCTTGCGCGGCCACAGGTGGGGCTTGGCGGTGCCGTAGGGGAGGATCTCCTGCGCGCCCCAGTGCGCGACCGGGATCACCGGCGCGCCGGTGGTCAGGGCCAGCCGGGCCGCCCCCGTCTTGGCCACCATCGGCCACAGGTCCGGGTCGCGCGAGGCCGTCCCCTCCGGGTAGACGATCACGCAGGCGCCCCTCGCCAGCGCCTGCTCGGCCTGCTTCAGCACCAGCCCGGCGTCGCCGCGGCCGCGATTGACCGGCAGCTCACCCACCTTGGTGAGCAGCGTCCCGATGAACTTGATCCGGAACATCGACGCCTTGATCATGAAGACCGGGAACCGGTGCCCGTAGGCGTCGCTGAACAGGGCAACCGTCGGCCAGTCGGCGTAGGACAGGTGGTTCGGGGCCAGGATGACCCCGCCGGTCTTGGGGAAGTGCTCCCGGCCCTGCCACTCGTGCCGGATCGGCAGCCGCAGCAGCGGGCGCAGGATGATCACCGTGAACACCCGCCAGGCTCGCGAGTAGCCCCACTCGCGGGCCTTAGGCTGGTCGTGCCCCTGCGGGGAGACCTGCGGGGGTTCGCCCTGGTTGGCGCGGTCTGCGGTGCTCATGGCGTCAGTCTGCTGGTTCATGTGGTCCGGTGTCGAGGCAGGATCGTCTACATGACCGATAATGCCCTGACCTGGTCGGTGCTAGTGCCCCTCAAGGTGCTCACGCAGGCCAAGTCCAGGCTCGCCGCTCTCGCCGGGGAGCGCCGGGGAGAACTGGCGCTCGCCATCGCCTGCGACACGGTGGCGGCCGCACGGGCCTGCGAGGAGGCCGCGCGTGTGATTGTCATCACAGATGATCAGGTCGCGGGCGCCGCGCTGGCCGGGCTCGGGGCCCTGGTGGTCCCCGACGAGCCGCGGGACGGCCTCAACGCGGCGCTGCGGCACGGCGCCGGCCACGCCGCCTCGCGCTGGCCCGCGTCGGGGACGGCGGCCCTGTCCGCCGACCTGCCCGCGCTGCGGGCGGGCGAGATCGGGCGGGCGCTGCGGGCGGCCTCGGCGTGGCCCACGGCGTTCGTGGCCGACGCGGCCGGGGACGGGACGACCCTGTACACGGCGGTGCCGGGGGCGGAGTTCCGGCCGGCGTTCGGCCTGGGGTCACGGGCTCGTCACGCGGCCGGGGGCGCGAGGCGACTCGACCTGGGCGACGTACCCGGGCTGCGCAGGGACGTGGACACCCCCGCCGACCTGCGCGGCGCGGTTGCGCTTGGCCTGGGCCCGCGCAGCGCGCCGCTCGCGGCGGAACTGCTCAGATGTGCACCACGGGGCAGGTGAGCGTCCTGGTGATTCCTGGCACGGACTGGATGTGCGTCGCGACCAGCCTGCCCAGTTCGTCGACGTTGTCCGCCTGGGCGCGCACGATGACGTCGTAGGGCCCGGTGACGTCTTCGGCCTGCATGACACCGGCGATCTTGGAGATGTGTGAGGCCACGTCGGCGGCCTTGCCGACTTCCGTCTGGACGAGGATGTACGCGTCCACCATGAGGTCCTCCCTGGGGCGTCGCGGGACAGATGCCCCTGAGGGACCCACGCTATCGTAGATGGCCAGACCGGAGGGAAAAGGCGGGACGCGATCTGTGCGTGACGACCCGGGGACCGTGGCGGCGCTCGGCGAGTTCGGCCTGATCGCGGAGCTGTCGGCGTGGCTGCCGCCGGACGGGCGCGCGCTGGTCGGGATCGGGGACGACGCGGCGGTGCTGGCGGCACCCGACGGCCGGGTGGTCGCGACCACGGACTTCCTGCTCGAGGGGCGGCATTTCCGCCGTGACTGGTCGAGCGGGCGCGACGTCGGGCACAAGGCCGCGGCCAGGAGCCTGGCGGACGTCGCGGCCATGGGCGCGGTGCCGACCGCGCTGCTCGTCGCGCTGGCGGTGCCGGGGGACCTGCCGGTCAGCTGGGCGCGGGACCTCGCGGCCGGGCTCGCCGCCGAGTGCGCCCGGGCCGGGGCCATCGTCGCCGGCGGGGACACCGCGCGCGCCCCGTCGGTCCTGCTCGCCGTCACCGGCCTGGGTGACCTGGCCGGCCGGGCCCCGGTCCTGCGGTCAGGCGCGGCGCCCGGCGACGTGGTGGCGGTGGCGGGCACGCTCGGGCACGCCGCGGCCGGGCTGGCCCTGCTGTCGGCCGGGCTCACCTCGGAGCCGCTGGTCGCCGCCCAGTTGCGGCCGGCCCCGCCGTACGACGCGGGTCCCGAGGCGGCCGGCCTGGGCGCCACCGCCATGATCGACGTCAGCGACGGCCTGCTCGCCGACCTGGGCCACGTCGCGGACGCGAGCGGCGTGCTCATCGACGTCAACTCTGCGGCGCTCCGCCCGGGCGAGCCTCTGCTCGCCGCGGCGCGCGCCGTAGCCGCTGCCCGCCGTCCTTTTGACCGAACGGTCCATGGTTCCCCCCTCGAGCCCGCCGAGGCGTCCCTGCGCTGGGCCCTGACGGGCGGTGAGGATCACGCCCTGGTCGCCACGTTCCCGCCCGGGGTCACGCTGCCGTCCCGGTGGACGGTGATAGGTGAGGTACGCCAAGGGCACGGCGTCGTGGTGGACGGCCAGGCGTGGGCCGGCGAGGTCGGCTGGGACCACTTCGCTGGCGGGTAACCCGCCAGCCGGGAACCACTGGCTAGCGGGGCTAGCGGGCGACCTTGCCGGCCTTGATGCAGGAGGTGCACACGTTGAGCCGCTTGGGCGTGCCGTTCACGTTCGCGTGCACGGTCTGGATGTTCGGGTTCCAGCGGCGGCGGGTGCGGCGGTGCGAGTGCGAGACGTTGTTGCCGAAGCCCGGCCCCTTGCCGCATACGTCGCAGACGGAAGCCACGGTTCGCTCCATAGGTCAGGGGTTACAGTCACGCCGCCGGATCGGGCAGCCGTCGCAGCTTACCCGATGCCCGGCCCGTAGCGCGAACTGATAAGCCGCCCGGGGTCCGGGGTTCGTTCCCGGGCCAGCACTGTCGGTAGACCCTTCTATGCTGCCAGGTGTGACCACGCTGCGCGAACCGCTCCCGCGCGTGCTCGGCGCCAGGACCGGCAACCCGCTCTGGAGCATCCTCGGCCTGCAGACCGTCGGCGACCTGCTCCGGCACTACCCACGGCGCTATCAGACCCGCGGCGAACTATCCGACCTGTCCTCGCTGCACGAGGGCGACCACGTCACGGTCGTGGCGCGGATCGCTCACGTGTCGCTTCACCCGATGCCCGGCCAGGGGCCTCGCAGCCGGGGCGAGGTGATCATCACCGACGACCGCGCCAAGCTGATGCTGACGTTCTTCTTCAGATCCCCAAAGTCGCAGTTCGCCTTCAGGCGCCTCGTGCCCGGCATGGTCGGCATGTTCGCGGGAACTGTTTCCAGCTTCCGCGGCCGGCTCCAGCTGATTCACCCGGAGTACGAGATGCTGCCCGGGGCGCCACCGAACGCGGACCTCACTCCGGAGCTTGCCGCCGAGTTCGCCACCGAGATGATCCCGGTCTACCCCGCCAGCGCCAAGCTCAGTTCGTGGACCATCTCCCGGTCGGTCCAGACCGTCCTCGGCACGCTGGACGCGGGGGAGGACCCGATCCCGGCCGAGCTGAGGGAACGGTACGGGCTGGTGGGGCGGGCCGAGGCGATCCGGGCCATCCACCGGCCGCTGGATGAGGCCGACCTCGCCCGGGCCAGGAAGCGGCTCAAGTGGGACGAGGCCTTCGCGCTCCAGGCCGCGCTCGCGCAGCGCCGCCTGGCGGCCGCCGCCCTGCCGGCCATGCCGCGGCCCCCGGTCGAGGACGGCATCGCCTGCGAGTTCGACGCCCAGCTGCCGTTCACGCTCACGGCCGGGCAGGTGGCGGTGGGCGAGACCATCGCCTCCGACCTGGCCTGCGCCTATCCAATGCACCGGCTGCTCCAGGGCGAGGTCGGCTCGGGCAAGACGGTGATCGCGGTCAGGGCCATGCTTCAGGTGGTGGACGCGGGCGGCCAGGCCGCGCTGCTCGCCCCGACCGAGGTGCTGGCGCAGCAGCACTACCGTTCGGTCTGCGACCTGCTCGGCCCGCTGGCCCAGCGCGGGCAGCTCGGCGGGGCCGAGCACGCCACGGGCGTGGCCCTGCTCACCGGCTCGGTGGGGGCGGCGGCCCGGCGGTCGGCGCTTGCCGACGTGTTCACCGGCGACGCGGGCATCGTCATCGGCACGCACGCGCTGCTCGAGGAGCAGGTCCAGTTCGCCGACCTCGGCCTGGTGGTGATCGACGAGCAGCACAGGTTCGGCGTCGAGCAGCGCGATGCGCTCCGCGCGAAGGCGTCGGACAACCGGCCGCACGTCCTGGTCATGACGGCGACGCCGATCCCGAGGACGGTCGCCATGACCGTCTACGGCGACCTGGAGACGTCCACCCTGACCGAGCTGCCGGCCGGGCGTTCGGCCATCGCGACGCACGTGGTGCCCGCGGCCGACAAGCCGAGATTCCTCGAGCGAGCCTGGGAGCGCGTCAGGGAGGAAGTCAGCCGGGGCCAGCAGGCCTACGTGGTCTGCCCGCGCATCGGGGATTCCGCCGCGGGTGACAACGCCGCGGAGGACGACGCCGGGGGGGACTACGCGCCGGGGGATGATTTCGGCGACGTGGACCTCACCGGCGGCATCCCGCGCGGGGTGGTCCAGGGCCGGCGGCAGCCGCTGGCCGTGCTCGATACGGCCGCCACGCTGGACGCGGGCCCGCTGGCCGGGCTGCGGCTCGGCATCCTGCACGGCAGGCTGCACCCGGAGGAGAAGGACCGGGTGATGCGCGAGTTCTCCGCGGGCCGGATCGACGTCCTGGTGGCGACGACGGTGATCGAGGTCGGCGTCGACGTGCCGAACGCCACCGTGATGGTGATCATGGACGCCGAGCGGTTCGGCGTGTCCCAGCTGCACCAGCTCCGCGGGCGGGTCGGCCGCGGGACCGCGGCCGGATTGTGCCTGCTGGTGACCGAGGCGCCGCCGGGGAGCCCGGCGCGGGAGCGCCTGGACGCGGTGGCCGCCACCCTGGACGGGTTCGAACTGTCCCGGCTGGACCTGCAGCAGCGCCGGGAGGGCGACGTGCTCGGCGCCACCCAGGCCGGGCGCTCGTCGAGCCTGAAGCTGCTGCGCCTGCTCTCCGACGAGGACCTGATCAGGCAGGCCAGGCAGGACGCCACGGCCGTGGTCGAGGCCGACCCGGCCCTGGCCGGCCACCCGGCCCTGCGCGAGGCCATCGACGACCTGTTCGGCGCCCAGGCCGAATACCTGGACAAGACCTGACGGGATCAGCCGGCCCAGCCGGGGCGGACCACGCCGCCTTCGTAGGCGAACACGACGAGCTGGGCGCGGTCCCGTGCGCCGAGCTTCATCATGGCCCGGGCGGCGTGCGTCTTCACGGTGGACGGGCTGACGTAGATCCGCCGGGCGATTTCCTCGTTGGACAGTCCCGCCGCGATCAGGGCCAGCACCTCGCGCTCCCGTTCCGTGAGGTCGTCCAGGCCGCGAACGGGTGGGGCATCCCTGGTGCGCGCGGCGAATTCCGCGATCAGCCGCCTAGTCACACCGGGGGACAGCAGGGATTCCCCCGCCGCGACCGTCCGCACGGCCCGGATGAGCTCGGCGGCGTCGGTGTCCTTGACCAGGAAACCGGCCGCTCCCGCCCGGAGCCCGGCGAAGATGTACTCGTCCAGCCCGAACGTGGTCAAGATGATCACGTGCACGGCGCTGAGCGCGGGATCGGCCGCGATCTTCCTCGTGGCCTCGATGCCGTCAAGACCCGGCATCCGGATGTCCATGAGCAGGACGTCGGGCTTCTCCCTGGCCGCGAGCCGCACCGCGGCCGTGCCGTCGGCGGCCTCGCCGACGACGGTGATGTCGTCTTCGGCATCGAGCAGGGCGGCGAAGCCCGAGCGGACCAGGGCCTGGTCGTCGGCGAGCGCGGCCCGGATCACGCGGCTCATGTCGGGGTCGGCAGGCGGGCCAGGACCCGGAACCCGCCGGCGGGCCCGGGACCCGCGTCCAGGGTGCCGCCGAGCGCGCGGGCCCGTTCGGTCATGCCCGCGACGCCGTTCCCCTCGCGCCGCGGGTCAACCGTCCGGCCGTCGTCGTCGACCTCGATCGTGAGCGCGTCGGCGTCGTAGCGCAGGTGGACGACGGCGGTGCGGCCACCGGAATGACGGACGGTGTTGGTCAGGGCCTCCTGGATGATGCGGTACGCGGCCGCGTCCACGCCCGCCGGCACCGGCCGGGAGGTACCCTCCTGCTCGACGAGCACCGTGAAGCCGGCGGCTCGCGCGTGGGCGGCCAGCTCACCCAGGCGATCCAGGCCCGGGCTCGGCACCAGCGGCGCGTCGTCGCCCTCGGCCCGCAGCACCCCGAGCACGGACCGCAGCTCGCCCAGCGCCTGCCTGCTCACCTCGTGGATGGCGGTGAGCGCCTCGCGGGCCCGCTCCGGATGCCGCTCCATCAGGTGCAGCGCGGTGTTGGCCTGGACGTTGATCACCGAGATGTTGTGCGCGACCAGGTCGTGCAGGTCCCTGGCGATGGCCAGCCGCTCCTCGCTGGCCAGGCGCCGTGCCTGTTCGGCCTGGCGGTTCTTGACCGCGACGGCGCGCTGGTTCCGCACCCGGATCAGCTCGGCGGCCAGCAGCAGGGTGATCAGCCCGGCCAGCAGCGCCAGCGCGAACACCGCGGACGTGTTCCCGCGCCTGCCGATGAGCCAGGGCGGCCACACCGAGACGAGGTATCCGGCCACCAGGGAGGCGATCGCGGCCGCGCGCTGGCGGTACACGACGGCGTTGACGAAGGCGGCGACCAGCACGAACCACCCGACCGGCACGCCCCGCGCCTGGCCGCCCAGCGCCGCCGCGGCCAGCGCCGCCGCCAGCGCCACGGCCAGGACGGGCGCCGGATAGCGCCGCCGGGCGAGCAGCGACACCGCGCCGGCGGCCAGCAGCAGGTAGGCCGCCGGACCGGGCCGCTGGTAGCCGCGATGCGTCGCCGCGGCCAGCCAGGCCGCCGCCTGGAGAGCGGCCACGGCCGCCGCGAGCGCCGCGTCGGCCGTCCGCCGCCGGGCGGTGCGACCCGGGCGGACCGGGGCGGAAGCTGAGGTAATCATCGCTGATCAGAACGTACCCGGCACCCGGCGGGGCAGCCATCGTCCCGGAGCCGGCTTTCCTGCGGGCCGGCTACTCCCCAGGACTACGCAACCCTGACCGGTGAGCCGACGACGCGGCCGGCCGGCCGCGCCGACCATGACGGGCATGGCCATCATCCAAGCCCTCGCGCTCACTAAGACATTCGGTCCGGTCCGGGCGGTCGACGACCTCAGCTTCGGCGTGGAAAGCGGGTCGGTGACCGGGTTCCTCGGCCCGAACGGCGCGGGGAAAACCACCACCCTGCGCATGCTGCTCGGCCTCGTGGCTCCCGACTCGGGAACCGCCACCATCGAAGGACGCGCATACGCCCGCCTGCCCGAGCCGCTGCACCGCCTCGGTACGGTCCTCGAAGCGTCCGGTTTCCACCCGGGCCGGACGGCCCGCAGCCACCTGCGCATCCAGGCCCTGGCGGCCAGCGCGGACCCGTCGCGGGTCGACGACGTGCTGGACCTGGTTCAGCTGACCGGCGCGGCCGACCGGCGGGTCGGCGGCTTCTCCCTGGGCATGCGGCAGCGCCTGGGCCTGGCCACGGCGCTGCTGGCCGACCCGGAGATCCTGATCCTGGACGAGCCGGCCAACGGCCTGGACCCCGAAGGTGTGCGCTGGCTGCGCGACCTGCTGCGCGGCTTCGCCGCCGGAGGCGGCACGGTGCTGATCTCCAGCCACATGCTGGCGGAGGCGGCCCTGACCGTCGACTCGGTCGTGATCATCGATCACGGCCGGCTGGTCACGCAGGCCCCGCTCGCCTCGCTGACCGCTCACGGCGACCTGGAGGACGCGTTCCTCCGGCTCACCGGCCACTCATCAGTCAAGGAGGCCTGGAAATGATCCGGCAGATCCGCATCGAACTCCTCAAGCTCACGACGATCCGGCTCACCTACGGCCTGCTGGCCTTCGCCGTCGCGCTGACCGGCATCTTCTCGGCCATCGAGGCCTCGCGCGCCGGGAAGGCCGCCGGGGTCGCGCCGCTGGATACCTACTCCGGCCTGAGCACGATCGTCACCGGCGGCGTGTGGGGCCTGATATTCGCCGCGGTGCTCGGGGTGACGATCTCCAGCGGGGAGTTCCGGCACCAGACCGCGACCCTGACCTACCTGGCCACCCCCAACCGGACGCGCGTGCTGGCCGCCAAGATGGTGGCGGCCGCCGTCGGAGGCGCGGTCTTCGGCCTGGCCGTCTACCTGGTCGCGACCGCGGTCGGCCTGGGCTTCGTGGCCGGGCACGGCTATCCCGTCTCCATCGGCACGGTGACCTTCGTCCGGTACGGGGCCGGTCACCTGGTCGGCGGCGCGCTGCTCGGCGCCCTGGGCGCGGTGCTCGGGTCGCTGGTCCGCTCCCAGCTCGCCGCGGTGATCGGCGTCTTCGTCTGGTCGATCATCCTGGAATCCCTGATCGGCGGGCTGTTCACCTCGGTCAGGCCGTACCTGCCCTACACCGCGGCCACGACCCTGGCCGGCACCGCCCTCGGCGCGGCCGGGTTCGGCCCGGCGCACGCGGCCAGCGGCGGCGCGCCGCTGCCGTTCGCGGCCGCGGCCGCCCTGCTCGCCGGCCTGGCCGTGGTGCTCGCCGCGGTCGCCGCGCGGACGACGGTGCGCAGGGACATCGCCTGACCTGGTCGCGGTGCCGCGGCCCCGCGCCGCGGAGCGCGCAGCCGCGGTGTGCACACTAAAGGGATGGCACGTGTCATCGCCGGCGAGGCGGGCGGACGGCGGCTGACCGTCCCTGGCGGGCGGGATACCAGGCCGACCAGCGACCGCGCCAGGGAAGGGCTGTTCGCCACCATCGCCTCGATCACCGGATCGCTGGCCGGATCCCGCGTGCTCGACCTGTACGCGGGATCCGGCGCGGTTGGCCTGGAAGCCCTGTCCCGCGGCGCCGGGCACGTGCTGCTGGTGGAATCCGGGGCGCGGGCCGGGCGCGTCATCCGGGAGAACATCGAGACGCTCGGCCTGCCGGGCGCCGAGCTGATCGCCGACCGGGTGGAACGCGTGCTCGCGCGCGGGCCGGGGGAAGACGCCCGGTACGACGTCGCCTTCGCCGACCCCCCGTACGCGCTGCCGGGCGGGCAGGTGTCCGGTGTGCTGTCGGCGCTCGCGGACCGGGCCTGGCTGGCGCCCGGAGCGCTCGTGATCGTGGAGCGCGCCACCCGGTCCGGACCCGTGACCTGGCCAGCCGGCTACGTTGCGGACCGGGCCCGCCGGTACGGCGAGGCAACCTTCTGGTACGGTCTGGCCGCAGGGACCCCGCAAGAGTGAAAGGTGCGCACCGCGTGCAACGCGTCGTCTGTCCGGGGTCGTTCGATCCCGTCACCAACGGCCACCTCGACATCATCGGCCGCGCCGCCGGGCTGTACGACGAGGTGATCGTCGCCGTCCTGATCAACGTGACCAAACGCAGCCTGTTCACGGTCGACGAGCGCGTGGAGATGCTGCGCGAGGTCACCGCTGGCTACGGAAACGTCACCATCGACCGGTTCCACGGCCTGCTGGTGGATTTCTGCGCGAACAACGGGATCACCGCGGTCATCAAGGGGCTGCGCGCCGTCAGCGACTTCGAGTACGAGATGCAGATGGCGCAGATGAACTACCGGATGGCGAAGGTCGAGACGATGTTCATGACCACCAACCCGCTGTACTCCTTCCTCCGCTCCAGCATGGTGAAGGAAATCGCCAGGTACGGCGGAGACGTCAGCGGACTGGTTCCCGATGCGGTCCTGTCCCGGCTGCGCGATCGCCTCGCGGCAGCGGAGCCGGCCTAGGCGGCGAGGACGCGCCCGCCGCCGCCGTGGGCGGGCCGTGCGTGGTCAAGTTGGGATTACCGCGTGCCCCCGGTAGGCTAGGCGCTCGGTTCCGCAAGCTATCGACGAGTACACTGTCATGCCCAATACACGCACAACCACACCTCGTGGCGCGCTCGTTTTTGATACGCGCTCGCTCGGCCGCCAGCCGGGTTCCGCGCGGACGCAGAAGCTCACCGTGCCGGCTCCGGCCGACCTGCGCCTGGAGCTCATCGGCGTCCCCGTCGGCGCCCCCGCCGAACTTGACCTCAAGTTCGAGGCGGTGGCTGAAGGCGTGCTCGTCACCGGGTCGGTGACCGCGCCTCTCTCCGGCGAGTGCGCGCGGTGCCTGGCGCCGGTGACCAGTTCGGTCACGGCGAGCCTGACCGAGCTCTACCTGTACGCCCCCGGGCGGCCGCAGGGCCCGGGCCAGGCTCGCGACGCGCGCCACGGCCGGTCCGACGAGCAGGAGGAGCAGGACGACGACGAGCGCTACCTCGACGGCGACCTGCTCGACCTGGAGCCGGCGCTCCGCGACGCGGTGGTGCTCGCGCTCCCGATGTCACCGCTCTGCCGGGACGACTGCCCCGGGCTGTGCGTCGAGTGCGGGGCGCCGCTGGCCGAAGCCGGACCCGGCCACGAGCACGAGGACCAGCCGGACCCGAGGTGGGCCGGCCTGAACCAGCTTGACCACCAGGCAACACCACAACCGGAACGGCGCGCTGGCGCCATCGACCTACAGGAGGGCTGACGTGGCGGTTCCCAAGCGGAGGATGTCCCGCAGCAATACCCGATCGCGACGCTCGAACTGGAAGACCACCGCTCCCACGCTGGTGGACTGCCCGCAGTGCCATGAGCGCAAGCTGCCGCACGTGGCCTGCCCGACATGCGGCACGTACCGGCGCCGTCAGGTCATCACCCCGGCCTAAGGGAGCGCTCTAGCGACAGGAGGACGCGGCTTCGTGAGCCAGTCAGGCGACGGGGGCAAATCCGGGAGGAATCCGGCCGAGCTCCGGGACGCCCTGGGCGTACCGGTGGAGTCCGCCTCGCTTGAGCGCGCGCTGACGCACCGCTCCTTCGCGTACGAGAACGCCAACCCACCCACCAACGAGCGGCTGGAGTTCCTGGGGGATTCGGTACTCGGGCTGGTCGTGACCGACACGCTGTTCCGCGACTACCCGGCCCTCCCCGAGGGGCAGCTCGCCAAGCTCCGCGCCGCGGTGGTCCAGATGCGCGCGCTGGCGGAGGTGGCGCGCGAGCTGAGCCTGGGTTCGTACATCCTGCTCGGCCGCGGCGAGGAGGTGACCGGCGGCCGGAACAAGCCGTCGATCCTCGCCGACACCCTGGAGGCGGTCATCGGCGCGGTGTACATCGACTGCGGCCTGACCGCGGCCAGTGACCTGGTGCACCGGCTGTTCGACCCCGTCATCACCAGGGCGGCCCGGCTGGGCGCCGGCCTGGACTGGAAGACCTCCCTGCAGGAGCTCACCGCCGCCCAGATGCTCGGGGTCCCCGACTATCAGGTCGAGGAGAGCGGACCGGACCACCAGAAGTCGTTCCGCGCCGTGGTCAGGATCGGCGGGCGGGAGCTGGGGTCCGGCAGCGGGCGCTCGAAGAAAGAGGCCGAGCAGCAGGCGGCCGAGGCGGCCTGGAACGCGATCACCGCCGAGACCGGTGCCGCGGCCGGTAACGGCGACCGCCCCCAGAACGACCGCAAGGACGACCGCAAGGACGACCCGAAGGACGACGAAGGCGGGCAGGAGGGCGGTCCGGCCCCGAACCGGTGAGCCATGCCCGAGCTGCCAGAGGTCGAGACGGTCCGCCGCGGCCTGGAACACCACGTGGTGGGCCGGGCCATTGACACCGTGCGCGTCCTGCACCCGCGGGCCGTCCGCAGGCACGTGCTCGGGCCGGCCGACTTCGAGGCCGCACTGGCCGGGCGCACGCTCGAGACGGCCAGGCGCCGCGGCAAGTACCTGTGGCTGTCGGCGGGCGAGGACGCCCTGCTCGCGCACCTGGGCATGAGCGGCCAGTTGCTCGTGGGCGAGCCGGCCCGCCCGCTCTCGCCGCACGTGCGGATTTGGTTCACCTTCCGCGACGCAGGTCCCGACCTGCGGTTCACCGACCAGCGGACGTTCGGTCACATGCTCGTGGCCCGGGACGGGGCCGAACTTCCCGCCCCGATCGCCCACATCGCCCCCGACCCGCTCGAGCCCGCCTTCGACTCCGCCGCGCTGGCCCGCCGGCTGCGCGGCCGTCGCACCGGGGTCAAGCGCGCCCTGCTCGATCAGTCGCTGGTCAGCGGGATCGGCAACATCTACGCCGACGAGGCGCTGTGGCGCGCCCGCCTGCACTGGGCCAGGCCGACAGAAACGCTGAACGGCGCCGAGGTCTCCCGCCTCCTCGAGGCGGTGCGCGAGATCTTCGCCGAGGCCCTGGCCGCCGGCGGGACCTCGTTCGACAGCCTGTACGTCAACGTCAACGGGGAGAGCGGCTACTTCGACCGGTCACTCGCGGTCTACGGGCGGGAGGGTGACCCGTGCCGCACATGCGGCACGCAGATCCGGCGCGACCCCTTCATGAACCGTTCCTCTTATAGCTGCCCCCGGTGCCAGCCCCGTCCCCGCCGCGCCCGTCTCTAAGGTGGCAGCCCCGGCGCTCCCGTGCCCCGGTGCCCGGTGTGCCCGTCGTGCCGCCGGACAAAGCCCAGCTTTCCGGATGATAGGATCAATAACAGGCGGCCTGCAGTCGCTCAACTTGACCAGGAAACGCCTGGGTGGGAAACTATAAGACGTTGATTGCGCGCGCGGGTCCGCGCGTGTTAAGAATGTGCCCACTCTGGTCACTCAGCGTGGAGGACCTTTTACAATGGCGAAGGCTCTATTCGGCCACGTCGGCGGTCCCGATCCCCGATTGGTATCCGAGATGCGCCGTCTCCAGCAGCGAGTACGCGACCTGGAGGCCGAGCTTGTCCGGCTCCAGGAGGAGAACGACGCACTTGCGCTCGAGGCATCTCACGAGCACGAGGATCTGCTGGTAAGGGACCGCGAGCCAGCGCTCGCCTGACGGGCGCTCGCGGGACGCGGTAGGCGGTAACGAACGAATCAGGGGCGTCACGGACGACGCCCCTCCTTCGTTGTATGCCCCTCGTGATCTGCCATTTTGTCGCATCAATGGCCTGCCGGTGACGCCTGAATGCTTGGCGGGGCTTTGCGCGGGTCCGGGGTGAATGTGCGCTTGGCTGGCGGCACGCGGCGCGGCCGCGGTTCGGCGGTTAGCGCGCCGCGGGGCGGTATGGTGCGGGGAGCGGAGAGGAGGGGCGGCCCGTGTACTTGAAGGCGCTCACCATGCGCGGCTTCAAGTCGTTCGCCTCCGCCACCACGCTCCGCCTCGAGCCCGGCATCACCTGCGTGGTCGGGCCGAACGGCTCGGGCAAATCCAACGTCGTCGACGCCCTGTCCTGGGTGATGGGCGAGCAGGGCGTCAAGTCCCTGCGCGGCGGCAAGATGGAAGACGTCGTCTTCGCGGGCACTACCTCGCGCCCGCCGCTCGGGCGGGCTGAGGTCACGCTCACCATCGACAACAGCGACGGCGCGCTGCCCATCGAGTACACCGAGGTCACCCTCAGCCGCCTGATGTTCAGGTCCGGGCAGAGCGAGTACGCCATCAACGGCGACCACTGCCGGCTGCTCGACGTGCAAGAACTGCTGTCCGATTCGGGCCTCGGCCGGGAAATGCACGTGATCGTCGGGCAGGGTCAGCTCGACGACATCCTGCACGCGGGGCCCGAGGCCAGGCGCGCCCTCATCGAGGAAGCGGCCGGCGTCCTCAAGCACCGCAGGCGCAAGGAAAAGGCACTGCGCAAGCTCGAGGCGATGCAGGCCAACCTGACCCGCCTGGTCGATCTGACCGCCGAGCTGAGCCGCCGGCTCAAGCCGCTCGGCAGGCAGGCCGAGATGGCGAGGAAGGCGGCCGCCATCCAGGCCGAGCTGCGGGACGCCAAGCTCAGGCTGCTCGCCGATGATTACGTGACGCTGGCCGCCGACCTGCAGCGCGACGAGGCGGACGAGGCGGCCGTCGTGGCTCGGCGGGCCGCACTGGACCGGGAACTGGCGGAGGCCAGGACCAGGGAAACCGAGCTCGATCAGGCCGCCCAGCACGCCGCCGGTGAGCTGGCCCGCGCGCAGGAGACCTTGTTCGCCCTGTCCTCGCTGGCCGAACGGCTTCGCGGCACGCAGAACCTGGCCGCGCAGCGGCACAGCCTGCTGACCGAGCAGTCCGAAGCCGAACGCCCCGGGCGCGACCCCGACGAACTTGACCGCCAGGCCGCCGAGCTGCGCGAAGAAGAAGAGGGCCTGACCGCGCGCCTGGCTGCGGGCCGCGAGGCCCTGTCCGCCGCCGCCGCGGAGCGCACCGCGGCCGAGGCCGAGCTCAGCGCGGCCGAGCGCCGGATCGCCGAGGGCGCCAAGGCCGCGGCGGCCCGGGCCGGCCGGCTGGCCCGGCTGCGCGAGCAGGTCGGCGCGGCCGCCAGCCGCGGCGCCGCCGCCCAGGAGGAGCTTGACCGCCTGGCCGTCTCCGCCGAGCAGGCCCGGCAGCGGGCCGAGCGCGCGCAAGCCGAGCACGACCGGGCGCGCGAGCTGGCCGACGGGAGCGGCGAAGACCGTACCGCGCTGGTCGCCGCGCACGAGCAGGCCGCCGCAACCCTGTCCAGTCATGCCGAACGAACGGTGGTTTTCCGCTCGGCAGAACGCGAATCGGCCCGCGAGCTGGCCGCCCTGCGGGCGCGGGCCGACACGCTAGCCGAGGCGGCGCGGCGCGGCGTAGACGCTTCGGCGGCGCTGCTCGCCGATCCCGACCGTTTCGCCGGCGTGCTCGGCTCGTTCGCCGAGCGGCTGCGGGTGGCCGAGGGCTTCGAGGTCGCGATCGCCGCCGCCCTGGGCGCGGCCGCCGAGGCGGTCGCCGTGAGCAGCCTGGACGCCGCCGCCGAGATCCTTTCCGCGCTGCGCCGCGACGACGCGGGCAGCGCCGCCCTGGTCATCGCGACCCGCAGCCCCGCTGACTCCGGCAGCCCCGCCGGCCACGGCAGCCCCGCCGGCCACGGCAGCCCCGCCGGCCACGGCAGCCCCGCCGGCTCCGGCAGCCCCGCCGGCCACGGCAGCCCCGCCGGCTCCGGCAGCCCCGCTGATCTCGTCGGCCCCGACCATCCCGCCGACCTGGTCGACCTCGCTGATCCTGCCAGTACCGATGACCTCACTGCCCTCATCTCAGCCGTCACAACAACCCCACCCGCCGCTGCTACCCCCACGGCCCCAGCTGCCGCTCCAGGCCGTCGAGAGGGTCCGTTCCGCGCCATCGACCTGGTGCGGGCGCCCGGCGGCCTCGCGGGGGCGGCCGCGGCGCTGCTGCGCGACGTCGTCATCACTGCCGACCTGGACGAGGCCCGCCGGGTCGTCCGGGACAACCCCGAAGTCCGCGCGGTGACACGCGACGGCGACCTGCTCGGGTCGCGCTGGGCGCAGGGCGGCGGCGCGCGGCCCCAGAGCCTGTTCGAGCTGCGGGCTGCGGCGGACGAGGCTGCGGCAGGCCTGGCCGGCGCGCAGCGGCGGTGCGAGGAGGCGGCCGCGCAGCTGGCCGCGGCGGTCCGGGCCGAGGACGAGGCCCGGCAGGCGGTGGCCGAAGCGCTGGCACGCAGGCAGCAGGCCGACGCGGCGGCCGCGGAGACTTCCGGGCGCCTCGGCCGGCTGGCGGGCGCGGCCCGGGCCGAACACGACGAGGCCGGCCGCATCGACCGCGCGATCGAGGCGGCCCGGCTCGCCGGCGAGCAGGGCCAGGCCAAGCTGGCCCGCCTCCGGCAGGACCTGGAGGCGGCCGAGGCCGACGCCGACGAGCCGTCCGAACCGCAGGACGAGGACGGCCGGCCCCGGGAGGACCTGGCTGCGCGCTGCGCCGCGGCCCGTGAGGCCGAGATGGAGGCCAGGCTCGAGGTCCGCACCGCGGAGGAGCGCCTGCGGGCCATCAGCGGTCGTGCCGGTTCGCTGGCCGCGGCCGCGGCCGGCGAACGCAAGGCGCGCGAACGGGCGGCGCAGCGCCGCGCGCGCCGCGCCGCCCAGGCCGCCGCGGCCCGCGCCGTCGCGCTCGGCGCGCGGTACGCCGTCGAGGCGGCCGAGCGTTCGGTGAACCAGGCGCTGGCCCTGCGCGCCGAGGCCGAGGCGGTGAGCACCGGCGGGGCCGGCGAGCTCAAGGCCATCCGGGCCCGGGTCCGCGAGCTGGCCACGGACCTCGACACCGTGGTGAATACGGCGCACGGGACCGAGATCGCCCGGGCCGAGCACCGGCTGCGCCTGACGCAGCTGTCCGAGCACGCCCTGGAGGAGTTCGGGGTCGAGGTCGGCGCGCTCGTGGCCGAGTACGGGCCGGAAGTCCCCGTGCCCGCCGTCGGCGACGAATCCGGCGCGACCACGCGCTACGACCGGGACGCCGCGCATCGCCGCGCCGCCGAGGCCCAGCGCCAGCTCGACAAGCTGGGCAAGGTCAACCCGCTGGCCCTGGAGGAGTACGCCGCGCTGAGCGAGCGGCACGCGTTCCTGGCCGCGCAGCTAGACGACCTCCGCAAGACCCGGCGTGACCTGCTCACGGTGGTCAAGGAGGTCGACGACCGGGTGCAGGAGGTGTTCGCCTCGGCGTACGCCGACACCGCCCGCGAGTTCGAGCAGCTGTTTGCCCGGCTGTTCCCCGGCGGGCAGGGCAGCCTGGTCCTGACCGAGCCGGACGACATGCTGGCCACCGGGATCGAGATCGAGGCCAGGCCACCGGGCAAGAAGGTCAAGCGGCTGTCGCTGCTGTCCGGCGGGGAACGATCGCTGACGGCGATCGCGTACCTGTTCGCGATCTTCAAGGCCCGCCCCTCGCCGTTCTACGTGCTGGACGAGGTCGAGGCGGCCCTGGACGACACTAACCTCCAGCGCCTGCTCGGCGTGTTCGAGGAGCTGCGGGAGAGCTCGCAGCTCATCGTGATCACCCACCAGCGGCGCACGATGGAGGCCGCCGACGCCCTGTACGGCATCTCGATGCGCGGCGACGGCGTGTCCACCGTGATCAGCCAGCGAATCGCTACCCGGCAGTCGGCCTAGGACCGGCCTTCTCGTGCCGACCCGCGCCGGAGCCGACCTGACGGATCCCGCCCCGGCGCCGCCGCTCGGCGGGGGCATCGCCCGCGGCGCCGCGGTCATCGCCGGCCTCACGATCGTGTCCCGGCTGTTCGGCCTGGTCAGGACCCTCGTATTCGCGCAGACGGTCGGCGCGAGCTGCCTGGGCACGGCCTACGTCACCGCGAACCAGGTGCCCAACCTCCTGTACGAGCTGGTCCTGGGCGGCGCGCTGACCAGCGCGATGGTCCCGGTCCTGGCCCGCTCGGCCCAGCGGGCGGCCGCCGACCCGGCGGACCGGGCACGCGTCAGCCAGATCACCTCGGCGCTGCTGACCTGGTCCGTCATCATCCTGGTGCCGCTCACCCTGGGCATCGCCGCGGCCGCGGGACCGATCGCCTCGCTGCTCAACCCGGCCAACGCGAACGAGCACTGCGCCCGGGCCGATATGGTCGCGGGCACCACGACCATGCTCCAGGTGTTCGCGCCGCAGGCCCTGCTGTACGGCCTCTCGGTGGTCCTGTACGGGCTGCTGCAGGCCTACCGCAGGTTCACCGCGCCGACGATCGGCCCGGCGATCTCCAGCCTGGTCCTGATCTCGTGCTACTTCGCCTTCGTGCCCCTGGACCACGGGCTGCCGCTGGCCAGGCTGCCCCTGACCGCGGAACTCGTCCTGGCCGCGGGAACCACGCTGGGGGTCGGCGCCCTGGTCCTGGTCGCCGTCCTGCCGACGTGGCGGCTGCGGCTGCGGCTGCGCCCGGCCCTGCGCTTCCCGCCCGGGGTGGCGCGCCGGGCAGGCGGCCTGGCCGCCGTCGGCGTCGCCGAGCTCATCCTCATCGACATCTCCAGCGTCGTGACCATCACGCTGGCCAACGGACGGGGGGAGACCGGCGCGCTCGTCATCTTCAGCTACGCCTCGCAGGTCTTCAGCTCCGTTTCCGCCGTCCTGGCCCTGTCGATCGTGACCAGCGCGTTCCCCGTCCTGTCCGCCCGCGACGGCCCGGACTTCGACAAGACCTGCGCCGGATCGACGCGGGTGGCGCTGCTCGCCTCGTGGCTCGCCACGGCCGTGATGGCGGCGGTCACCGTGTCCGCCGCTCACGTGCTGGCCAAGCAGCCTGATCAGGTGCCTGAGCTGATCCAGGCCTTCGCCGTGCTGGCGCCCGGCGTGGCGGGAGCCACCGTGATCGCGAACACCTCGCGCGTGATGTTCGTCGTCGGCCGGCTCAAGGTCGCCGCCGCGGGGCTGGCCGGAAGCCAGCTCCTGGTGATCGCGGCCGACGTGACGCTGGCCGAGCTGGCGCCGCCGCGCCTGGTGGTCGCCGCGCTCGCCCTGGGCAACACCATCGGCCAGACCGTGGTGGCCGTCCCGATGGTGTGGGCGACCCGGCGGATCTGCGGTTCGGCCGCCGTGCGGGGGGTCGGCCACGCGGCGCTGGCCGGGCTGACCGCGGGCGCCGCGGGGGCCGGGGTGGGCGTGGCCGTCAGCCTGGCCGTCCCGGTGACCGGCAAGCTGCAGGCCTTCGCCGCGGCGCTGCCCGCCGCCGCCAGCGCGGTCCTCACGTTCGGTGCGGTCGCCTACCTGCTCGACAACGGTGACCTGGAGGCCACGCTGGCGCTGGTCCGCCGGGCGGTGAAGGGCATCCGAGCCTCCCGGTAAGTCAGGGCGGGGCCGGTGCGCCGCGCCCCCGATGGCTGCGGGACCATGCGGGGTCTGCGAGACTGTGACCCTGATGGCATACGTAATCCTGATCGTTATCATCGCGGTCGTCGCGCTCTCCGGCGGCGGGTGGCTGCTGTTCCTGCGGCCCCGCCGGGGCCGCTCCGTGACCGCGCCGTCCGGCCCGCCCGCGGCGGTGTCCGGGACTTCCGCGGCCGCGTCCGGCGAGGACGCGGCCGATCAGGCCGGCGGAAAGCCAGCGCCCGCGACCGGGGTGCTCGAGGCCGAGCGCCCGCCGCCCTCCGCGGGTCGGATGGTGCGGCTGCGGGCCAGGCTCGCCCGGTCGCAGGGCTCGGTGGGGACGGCCCTGCTGAACCTGCTGTCGCGGGACCGGCTCGACGATGAGACCTGGGACGAGATCGAAGAGGTCCTCATCACCGCCGACGTGGGCGTGGGGCCCGCCCGGGCGATGGTGGATGACCTGCGCACCAAGGTCAAGGTGCTCGGCGTGCGGGGGACCGACGAGGTGCGCGGGCTGCTGCGCGCCGAACTGCTCACCCAGCTCGGCGACGAGGACAGGTCGCTGCGCACCACGCCGCACGGCGGCGTGCCCGCGGTCGTGCTCATGGTCGGCGTCAACGGCACCGGCAAGACGACCACGTGCGGCAAGCTCGCGCGCGCGCTGATCGGAGACGGGGAGACCGTGCTGCTCGGGGCCGCCGACACGTTCCGCGCGGCGGCGGCCGATCAGCTCCAGACCTGGGGCGAGCGGGTGGGCGCGAAGACGGTCCGCGCCGACCGGGACGGCGCCGACCCGGCCAGCGTGGCGTTCGAGGCGGTGACCGAGGGCATCGAGACCGGAGTCGACGCGGTCATCATCGATACCGCCGGGCGGCTGCACACCAAGGTCGGGCTGATGGACGAGCTCGGCAAGGTCAAGCGCGTCGTGGAGAAGAAGGCCCCGGTCGACGAGGTGCTGCTGGTGCTCGACGCGACCACCGGGCAGAACGGCCTGCGGCAGGCGCGCGTGTTCGCCGAGGTGGTCGACGTCACCGGCATCGTCTTGACCAAGCTCGACGGCACCGCCAAGGGCGGGATCGTCATCGCCGTCCAGCGCGAGATCGGCGTCCCCGTCAAGCTCGTGGGCCTCGGTGAGGGCCCCGATGACCTAGCCCCCTTCGACCCGGCCGTCTTCGTCGACGCCATCCTGGGCTGACCACGAAACACGGCCGTAACACGCGCTCGGTCTGTTTCACGTCGGCGACACACGCCGGAAGGCCGGGCGAAACGTCCGCGTCGGAACCTCGGAGCAGCACCGGCGAAGGGACACCCCGTCATGAAGCTCATCACCGCGGTCATCAAGCCGTTCAAGCTGGACGACGTCAAGGCCGCGCTGCAGGCGTTCGGCGTCCGCGGCCTGACCATTACCGAAGCCAGCGGGTACGGCAGGCAGCGCGGGCACACGGAGGTGTACCGCGGTGCCGAGTACCAGGTCGACCTGGTGCCGAAGGTCCGCATCGAGGTGCTCTGCGATGACGAGGACGCCGACGACCTGATCGACGTGGTGGTCAAGGCCGCGCAGACCGGCCGGATCGGCGACGGTAAGGTCTGGTCGGCTCCGGTCGAGACGGTGGTGCGCGTGCGCACCGGGGAGCGCGGGCCCGACGCGATCTGACCCGCAGGACCTGGTCGGCCCGGCGGGACGCGTGGGTGCCATGAAGTCGTTCGCCGCGGACCGGGCCCGCCGGACCAGCCAGGTCGACGCGTGGCTGGCCGAACTGCTTGGTGACGTGCCGGGCGTCGCCCTGGTGGCGGTCGGCGGCTACGGGCGCGGGGAGCTGCTGCCCCGCAGTGACCTGGATGTGGTGCTGCTGCACGCCGGCCACGACAACATCGCCGCCATCGCGGACCGGATCTGGTACCCGGTGTGGGACTCCGGCGCCGAGCTCGACCACGCGGTCCGTACCGTGCCCCAGGCCAGGAGGGTGGCGCGCGGCGACCTGAAGGTTGCCCTCGGCCTGCTGACCGCCCGGCACGTGGCCGGTGAGGAGGACCTGACGCGGTTGCTGCGGGCCGGGGCGCTAGCGGACTGGCGGTCGGCCGCCCCGGCCCGGCTGGCTGAGCTGCGCGCCGCTCACGACGAGCGCGCCGGGACCATCGGCGAGCTCGCCTTCCTGCTCGAACCGGACCTGAAGCTGGCCAGGGGCGGGCTGCGAGACGTGCACGCGATCCAGGCGGTGGCCGCCGCCTGGGTGGCGCCTGCGCCCGGGCCCCGGGTGCGCGCCGCGTACGATCAGATCCTCGACGCCAGGCACGCGCTGCACGAGATCACCGGGCGCCGGCTGGACCGCCTGGTCCTCGAGGAGCAGGACGAGGTGGCCCGCGCGCTCGGCCTGCTCGACGGGGACGCGCTGCTGCGGATGCTGGCCGGTGCCGCGCGCACCGTCGCCTACGCGGTCGATCACGCCTTCCGGGAGGTGGCCAGGCGGCACGCGCGCCGGCCGCGCCGCGGCCGCGCCGACCGGAGCCCGCTCGCGGACGGCGTGGTGGAACAAGACGGTGAGGTGGTGCTCGCCCGCGCGGCCGACCCGGCCCGCGATCCCGCGCTCGTCCTGCGCGCCGCGGCGGCCGCCGCGCAAGCCGGGCTCCCGCTGGCGCCGCCGGCCCTCGACCGGCTGACCCAGTGCCCGCCGCTGCCCGTGCCGTGGCCCGCTCCCGCCCGCGACGCGCTGCTCGCGCTGCTCGGCGCCGGGCACGCCGCGATCGGCGTATGGGAGGCCCTCGACACCGAAGGCCTGGTCACCGCGCTGCTACCGGACTGGGAGCGGGTCCGGAACCGCCCGCAGCGCAACCCGCTCCACAGGTTCACGGTCGACCGCCACCTGGCCGAGACCGCCGCTCACGCGGCCGCGCTGACCCGTGAGGTCGCCCGGCCCGACCTGTTGCTGCTCGCGGCGCTGCTCCACGACATCGGCAAGGGCTGGCCGGGTGATCACAGCATCACCGGCGAGATCGTCGCCCGCGACGCGGGCCGGCGGATGGGCCTGCCGGAGCACGACGTCGAGCTGGTCGCCGCGGCCGTCCGGCATCACCTGCTGCTGCCCATGGTGGCCACCCGGCGGGACCTGGACGATCCGGTCACCGTCACGCAGGTGGCGGAGGTCGTGCGCAGCCGCGCGCTGCTGGAACTTCTGCACGCCCTGGCCATCGCCGACGGCCAGGCGACGGGGCCCGCCGCGTGGGACGACTGGAAAGCCACCCTGGTCGCCGACCTCGTACGCCGGGTGGCGGCGGCGCTGGCCGGCGAGCCGGCCCCCGCACCCAAGCCGCTCCGCGAGGACCAGCTGGCGCTGGCCGTCGGCGGCGGTCCCGCGGCGACGGTGCGCGGGTCGGAGGTGACCGTGGTCGCACCGGACCGGCCGGGCCTGCTGTGGCGGGCGGCGGGTGTGCTCGCCTCGCACCGGCTCACGGTCCGCAGCGCTAACGCCACCTCCGTGGGCGCCACGGCGGTGACGGTGTTCGACGTCGAGCCCGAGTTCGGCGAGCCGCCGGACGCCACGGTGGTGGCGGGGGACCTGCGCCGGATGCTGCAGGGCGGGCTTGATGTGGGGGAACGGCTGGACCGCCGCGCGCGTGCCGTCCGGCTGCGCACGGCGCAGGTTCCCGCGCCGAGGGTCACGCTGATCGACGACGCCTCGCAGACCGCGACCGTGGTGGAGGTGCGAGCGCACGATTCACCCGGGCTGCTGTGGCGGGTGGGCCGCGCTTTCGGGGAGTGCGGCCTGGACGTGCGCGCGGCCCGGGTGGAGACGCTCGGCGCCGAGGTGGTCGACGTGTTTTACGTCACCGACGGCGACGGCCGGCCGCTGGCCGGCCAGCCGCTGCGCCGCGCCACGGTGGACGCCGTCCTCTTCGCCCTCGGACCGGACCCGGTACCGCCGGGCGTTCGGTAACCTGGTTAGGTGTTCGAGACCCTCTCTGACCGGCTGACGCAGGTATTCTCGGCGCTGCGCGGCCGGGGTCGGCTGTCCGCTGCCGACATCGACGCGACCATGCGGGAGATCCGCATTGCCCTGCTCGAGGCGGACGTCGCGCTCCCGGTCGTCAGGCAATTCATCGCCAGGGTCAAGGAGCGGGCCAGCGGCGAAGAGGTCTCGACCGCGCTGAACCCGGCCCAGCAGGTCGTCAAGATCGTCAACGAGGAGCTGATCGGCATCCTCGGCGGCGAGGCCAGGCGGCTGCGGTTCGCCAAGGTGCCGCCCACCGTGATCCTGCTCGCCGGCCTGCAGGGCGCAGGTAAGACCACGCTGGCCGCCAAGCTCGCGCTGTGGCTGAAGGGGCAGGGGAACACGCCGCTGATGGTCGTGGCGGACCTGCAGCGGCCGAACGCGGTGCAGCAGCTTCAGGTGCTCGGGGAACGGGTCGGCGTCCCGGTCTTCGCCCCCGAGCCCGGCAACGGCGTCGGCGACCCGGTGGCCGTGGCGCGCCAGTCGCTGGACGAGGCCAGGCGCCGCCAGCACAACATCGTCATCATCGACACGGCGGGCCGCCTGGGCGTCGACGCCGCGATGATGGCGCAGGCCGCGGCCATCAGGGACGCCACCGAGCCGGACGAGGTCCTGTTCGTCGTCGACGCGATGATCGGCCAGGACGCCGTGGCGACCGCGCAGGCGTTCCTGGACGGGGTCGGCTACGACGGGGTGGTGCTGACCAAGATCGACGGCGACGCGCGGGGCGGCGCGGCGCTGTCCATCGCGCAGCTGACCGGCCGGCCGATCATGTTCGTGTCCACGGGGGAGAAGCTCGAGGACTTCGACCTGTTCCACCCGGACCGGATGGCGTCGCGGATCCTGGACCTCGGTGACGTGCTCACGCTGATCGAGCAGGCCGAGAAGGCGTTCGACGCGGAACAGACCGCCTCGCTGGCCGGGCGGATCGTCTCGGGCGAGGGCTTCACGCTGGAGGACTTCGTCGAGCAGCTGTCCATGGTCCGCAAGCTCGGGCCGATCGGGAACCTGCTCGGCATGCTGCCGGGCGCCCAGAAGAACCGGGAGCTGCTCTCGCAGGTCAACGACAAGGACCTGGACCGTGCGGAGGCCATCGTCCGGTCCATGACGCCGGAGGAGCGGCGCAACCCGAAGATCATCAACGGCTCCCGGCGGCTGCGCATCGCCAAGGGGTCCGGTGTCGCCGTCGGCGAGGTCTCCCAGCTGGTCACGAACTTCTTCGAGGGCCAGAAGCAGATGCGCGCGATGTTCAGCGGCGGCATCCCGGGGATGCCGGGCCTCCCTGGGGCTCGCCGCGCGGGCAGTAAGTCCGCCCGCGGCAAGAAGGGCAAGAAGAAGCCCGCCCGGAGCGGGAACCCGCGGCGCGCCGCCGAGCTTGCCCCGGGCGACGCCGGCGCCGGCCAGAAGAATCCCCCGTTCCCGGCTGGCCTGGGCGGGGCTCCGGGACTCGGCGGCCTTCCTCCGGGCCTGGCCGAGAACCTGGCCGATGGCCTGTCCGGACTCCAGCCCGGCCTGAACTTCCCGCCCCCGAAGCAGGCCGATATCCCCGCCGCCTTCCGCAACGACCCCAAGCGCCGCGACAAGAAGAAGTAGGTCTGCGGTGACGCCCTGGCGTCGCGAGCCGGCCGGCGCGTAGGGGACCACGGGCGTGGGCACCTTCGGGATCGCGGCCACCTCGGCCCCGGGCCGTCGGTCATCCCGCAGGGCGACACGACCGCAGAGCGCCGGTCGTGGTGGCGGTCCACGGCGGTCCCGGCCTGGATCACATGACGGTGAAGTCGGCCCTGGGGCCGCTGGCCGAGGATTTCCAGGTGGTGTACTTCGACCTGCGGGGCCACGGCCGCAGCGATCACAGCAGCGCCGAGTTCTGGAACATGCGGAGCTGGGCCGATGACCTGCGGCGGCTGTGTGACGCGCTCGGCCCGGACAAGCCGGTGGTGCTCGGCAGCAGCTTCGGCGGGAACGTCGCGCTCGCTTACGCGGGGCTGTTCCCCGATCATCCCGGCGGCGTCATCCTGGCCAACACCACCGGGGGCCGCAGCGACCAGCAGCGCGTCATCGAGGCGTTCGGCCGCCTCGGCGGCCCCGAGGCCGCTGAGGTCGCGCGGCGTACCTACGCCGATGAGACCGGGGAATACCAGGCTGAGTTTCACCCGGGTCTGCTACCCGCCGTGTAGCGCCACGCCCGGCTGGGCCCGGGGAAGCCCGCCAGTTCCTGGCCCGGATGATCAAGAACATGGACGTCAGCCTGCACTACGCCCGTCAGCAGGCCAGCGGCTTGGACTCCTGGACCGTGACCGCCGCCGTCCGGTGTCCCGTGCTGGTCCTCACGGGTGAAGACGACCCGGTCTGCCCGCTGCCCGTAGTCGAGGAGCTGGTCAGCCGGCTGCCTGCGGAGGCCACCCGCCTGGTGAAGCTTCCCGGTGCAGGCTCATGATCGAAGCCATCTACCCGCTCTGATCATCCGATCAACGGCAAAGAGCCAGTCCCCGCTGCCCAGGCGCGCGACGGATCAATGCGATCGCGCTCATCTGCATGGCATTGAGGCAAGAGGCCAGGCCCCAGCCGAGACGCCGACGCAGACGCCAGGAGAAACGCGAGCGGGGCAATGAGACGTCCTGTCATGGGCCGTACGGCCGGGCCGGGTCACCTGGCCACTTCAGGCGGCGATCAATCCTGCGGTCGCGGACCCGGGAAACTGGCATGCAACCTCTCGCGTGGGCTGGCGCATCTGTTTACCGTCAGGCTGTAAGGGCCGGCCAGAACTGCGGCCCTGACGAAGGAGCCGGTCAGGTGACAGGTGCGGAGGAGTTCATCGAGTTCGCCACGGGTGCGGCACCGCGCCTAAGGCGGACCGCGTTCCTGCTCTGCGGGAACTGGCACACCGCGGAAGACCTGGCCCAGACGACGCTGGCGAAGATGTTCGTGTCGTGGCGCCGGATCAGCCAGCGCGACGCGGTGTACGCCTACGCCGACCGCACGCTGGTGAACACCTATCTCGCCGACCGGCGGCGCAAGCGAGCCGGGGAGCTGCTGGCCGGCTGGCTGCCTGAGCGCCCCGCCGCCCCGCAAACGCCCGACCTGCGGATAGTGATGCTCGACGCGCTGGCCACACTGCCGCCCAAGGCACGCGTCGTGGTGGTGATGCGCTACTGGGCCGACCTGAGCGTGGACCAGGTCGCGGACCTGCTCGGTTGCTCGCCGGGCAACGTGAAAAGCCAGAGCGCCCGCGCCCTGGACAAACTGCGGATGGTGCTCGGCGAATCCGGCTTGCTCGATCAGCCCATGGACGAACGGCATGAGACGCGGAGCACCCGACATGACTAAGCCCGACATGAACGAGCCCTACCTGAATGGGACGGCGCTGCGCGCGATGCTTGAGCACGCCGTCGCCGGCGAGCCGCTCATCGGCCCGGTGGCGCAGAACGCCCTGCTGGCCGGCCTCAAACGCCGCCGGCGCCGCCGGACGTCGGGCATCGTCGCCTGCGCGGGCGTGGTCGCCGTAGTCTCCGTCATCGTCCCGACGCTCACTGGCGCGCGCAGCACGACCCCGACGCCAGCTACGTCGGCGGGTACGCCGACGGTGTACGTAACGAATACGGCGCCCGGCGGTCCGGGGTGGCTGATCCCGATCTCGACGGCCACCAACACGGCCGGGCCGCGGATCAAAGTCGGAAACAGCGACGCGATAGCGGCCACACCGAACGGGAAGACTATCTATGTCCTCGACGAACGCTCAGACACGGTAATCCCGGTCTCGACCGCCACGAACACGGCGGGAGCACCGATCAAGGTGGCGGATTACCCGTTCGCCATCACGATTACGCCGGACGGGAAGATCGCCTACGTGCTGAGTGAGAACTCGCAACTGACGCCGATCATGACCGCCACGAATACGGCCGGACGGCCGATCGCGATAAATCCTGCGGGCTACAACCTCGCCGCCTCGCCCGCGATCACGCCCGACGGAAAGACTATCTATATTTCCCCGAGTGTCCAAAGTGACGTCCTAGTCCCGGTCAAGGCGGCCACCGATACGGCAGGGAAACCGATCAGGCTCCGCGCAGCGCCCACGGTGATCGCGATCACCCCCGACGGCAAGACCGTCTACACGGTCAGCGAACCTTCAGGCACGGTCACGCCGATCGACATTGCCACCGGCACCGCCGGACCGCCGATCAAGGTCGGGCAATACCCAGTCGATATCGCGATCACCCCGGACGGCAAGACCGCCTACGTGGTCAATAGCGGCTCGAACACAGTGACACCGATCGACATAGCCACCGACAAGGCCGGACCGCCCATCAAAGTCGGGCTAAGCCCGTTCAAGATCGCGATCACCCCGGACGGCAAGACCGCCTACGTGATCAACAATGGGTCAAGCACAGTGACACCGATCGACACGGCCACGAACACGGCCGCTCCGCCGATCAAACTCGGAGAAAACTGGGGAAACCCGTCCGCTATCGCGATCACCCCCGACGGCCAGACCGCCTACGTGGTCTGCTCGGCCTCGGGCGCGATCATACCGATCGCTACGGCCACCAACACGGCCGGACCGCCGATCAAGGTCGGCGGATCCCCGTACGCGATCGTGATCACATCCTGACCCGTAACCGCGCCCCGATCGCGGATGCCGGTAACAATGGACCCCGACCCAGCACCGCAAGCCCGCGGCTGGACCACATCTAACCAGTGCCGTCTCACCCGCCCGCTCTTCCCCGAGCCGGCATCTTTGCGCAGCTCAGGTGCTGACGATCACGTAATAGCTGATCGTCGGCACTCAGGCACTCGGGACCGGACCCGGCCGCGCCGGGAGTCCCTGGCCTGAGGACAGCCGCGACCTGCATCACGATCGGCCGGGCCGCTATAAGCCGGCCCGACGGGCAGCAGTGCCACGCGTTCCAGGATGGGTCATCCCACAGGTCAGGGGAGCCCACAACCTTCGCGGTTTCAACGGATGCGCACCTCGGTATCGCCGCCGAATTCCGCAGGGTCTCGCGTCAGGATCTTCTCCTGCACCGCCACCGACAGCATCGGCGTGACCTCCCCCCACGTCGCGCCGGTCATCGGCGCATACGCGTAGGAACCGCCATCAATCCAGTCCCCGGCGTCAACGACCCCAGTCACGGTCGTCCCCTCCCGGCTCAGGACGCACACGATCCGGCTCCGGCCCAGATCAGGGTCGAACCCGATGCGGTCGAGGTGCCATCCCGCCAGGAACGGCACCTGCCCGGTCCCGGTGACCTCACCGCCCGGGCCGTAGAACGTCCCCTCACCTGACGAGAGCAGGATCTCCCGCAGCCCGTCCAGCACACCTTCAGGGAATTCCGTCATGCGCCTCAGATTACGGGTACGACTGGTTCACCGTCCTGCCCATGCGCCCGTACGCGGTAATGATGGTGCCCGAGCTGATCTGCGGGACCACGAAGAAGGTCCAGATGATGTAGTAGCCCCCTTGGTAGAAGCACTGGTAGATCGGGGCGCTTTCCAGGTAGTTGCCATTGGACTGGGCGATAACGGCCGCCGGTGCTTTCAGCGTCTGGGCCATCGCGAACGAGAAGCTGGGTCACCCGCCGAAGTACTGGCCAACATGCTGGAGCAGGTGCCGGTAGCCGTAGCCCCGGGGGCCGGCGACGCCGCAGTAGAGGGTGTCGGTGCGGTACCCGCCCGAGCCTTGCTTCCTAGCGCTGTAGGTGGCGACGACCTTGCGGACCCTTGCGCCTGGCCCACAGCCGGGGACGGCGGCGGCGGTGCGGCCGGAGGGCGCGTACCACCAGGTGCCGGGTCGCGCCGTGGCGTGTGCAGGGCGGGCTGCTGCCGGGGGTGGCCTATCGCCTGCCCGGGCGCACCGACGCGGCGCCTGCTGCGGCGGCGCAGTACCGCGAACCCGGCGAGGTGTGCCGCGTCAGCCTGGCACGCCTCTTCCGTCCGCGTTGGGTCAGAGTATGTGCCCTGGTCGGCGTCACGAAGAAAGTACCGGCCGCGGTTCAGCCGCTCTCCAGGGAATCGAGGACGAGCGGGATCTCGGCCGTGGCGGCGCCCAGGTCGCCTTCGTGTAGACGGAAAGGTGCCAGGTGCACGCGCAGCAGGCGCGCTCCGTCCGCCGGAGCCGGGCTGAGGGTCAGGTCACCGCCGGTGGACCGGCCGTCGTCGCTGGTACCGTACGCGCCGCCCCACGAAACGTATTCGTTACCGAGATCGTCCACGCCACTCCAGTCCCACGTGAGCCACGGGCTCCCGTCTTCGGGATCCCGGTCCGGAACGGCGGGACTGATGCGGTAATGCAGGACGGCAGACTGATGGTCCACGCTGAGCCCGGTGATCCGCATCTCCCGGTCTGGGATCAATCCGTGGAACTCGATGTCCAGGTCAACGTTCCGCTTTGGTTGCATGACGTCTCCGGGATCGTGCTGCCCGACTGTTTAACCGAGCGTCCGCCGGAGGATGTTGGACGCAAGCCTCTCTATCCGGGCCGATACGCAGGCGTCAGCCTACGCCGGGAGCAGCCAAGCGCCCGCCGGCGATGGCGAAACAGGTTTCCGTGCGCCGGGAAACGCGTTGGCCTGATGGCGTTCGCCTCAATCGCCGTGGCTGACCCACACCGAAATGTGCGCGGGTTCCAGGGCCTGGTGGACGGTACCGGCCAGGTCATCCCGGATCGAGTCCAGGTCGACGGCGTCTTTGAGCCGGGCCGCGAACGCGGCCACGGTCTGGTCCGCGTCGCACCGGGCGCGGTTGAACCGGCGGTCCACCGCCCGCTGCACACGCCGGCGCAGCGGGTTGAACAGCGCCGCCGCGGCCAGCGTGGCCGCCGCCACGGCCACCGTGCTATGGAACCGCAACCCCTCGGTGGCCAGCAGGACCATGCCCGCGTACACCCCGACCAGCATCCCGGTCACCAGCGCGTAGGCCAGGGTACGGGAGATGATCCGATCGATGTCATACAGCCGGTACCGCAAGATCCCGACCCCGATGCCGACCGGCAGCGCGATAATCGCCACGCTGAGCACCTGCCCCGCGACACCCGACACCAGCGAGCTAGCCACCGCGCCCACGCCGACCGCCACCACGACGCCGCTGGCCAGCCACTTCAGCTGCTGGCGGTGCTGACCCGACGCCCGCCGCCAGCTGAGCACCTGGTGAACCGCAAAGGCCAGCACCAGCAAGGTGATTGGGACCAGCACGAGAACGACAAGCCAGGCGGGGAAATGCTGCGTAATCAGGACATCACCGGCGCTGTTCAGCCGGATGCGGTGCCCCGCGACCGCCGCAATGGTCTTGGCGTAGCTGAACACCAGGTAACAGGCCACCAGCCCGGCATAGGCCCACAGCGTCCACCGCCACCGCCGCGACGGCACCCGGCCATCCGGGAACAGCACAATGACCAGCAAGAACAGCGCCCCCGCTGGCGCCCACAACGGCACCAGCAGCACCGCGACCGGCGCAAGCAGCAACCCCCGGTGGCCCAGGCTGTAACAGAACACCGCGTAGTATCCGCCATCAAGGCTGAGCATCAGCAGCACGCTCCAGCCCAGCAGGAGCCACCCCAGCGGGTTACCCGGCTGGTGACGCCCGACGATCACCCCGACCGCCACGGACGCCAGCACGTAGATCACCGGCACCTCGGCGGAAAACGTCAGCTGACGGGCCAGACCAGCCAGCGGGACAGACGCAGCCACCAGCAACACGACCACCGCGCCGAGCACCGACGCCGTGGTCGGCGACAACACAGCGAACCACCGGGCCGCGGGGCCCGCCATCACCGGCACGCGCCCCAGCCCTGGCCGCGCCTCATCCACGACAGCAACGCTACGCCCGGACCGTTCCGGAAACGTTACCGCTGAGCACGAACTCCCCGGCCTAGGACCGGGCACGCCAAGACGGCTTCCACGATACCCACCTTGACCAGCCCGAACTCATGGGGATCTGGGCAACAAACCCCTAGTCCGGGTAGGAAGCCGCAACCATGGCCTGGCAGCGGCCCTTAGCCGAGGCGCAGTACCCGGACGGTGCCGCTACTGCGGACCCAGGGCCCGCACCGTGTCGATGGTGTCGGCCTCGGCGGCGGGCTTGTCCTCGCGGTAGCGCAGCACCCGGGCGAAACGCAGCGCGAGCCCGCCCGGGTACCGCGGGCTGCGCTGCACGCCGTCGAAGGCGATCTCCACGACCAGCTCCGGCCGGACGTAGATGGTCCAGGAGTCCCTTCGGTCTTCCAGAGCGAGCAGGCGCTGGGTCTGCCACTCGAGCAGTTCGTCCGTCAGGCCCTTGAACGTCTTGCCGAGCATGACGAAACCGCCCGTCGCCGGGTCCCGCGCGCCCAGGTGCAGGTTGGAGAGCCAGCCGCGGCGCCGCCCGTGCCCCCACTCGACCGCGAGCACCACCAAGTCGAGGGTGTGCCGCGGCTTGACCTTGATCCACCCCGCGCCACGCCGGCCCGCCGTGTAGGGCGTGTCCAGGGACTTGACCACGACGCCCTCGTGGCCGCGCGCGACCGCGTCGCGGAAGAACGCCGTGGCCTCGTCGGCCGAGTTGGTCACCAGGCGTGGCATCAGCAGGTCGGGCGGGACCGCCCAGGCCAGCTCGTAGTGCCGCTCGGCGTCGGGCAGGTCGATCAGGTCGGCGCCGTCCAGGTGCAGCGCGTCGAACAGGAACACCGAAAGCGGTGCTGCGGACGCCTCGGAACCGGTCTGCTTGGTGGCGGTCCGCGAGGCTGTGTCCTGGAACGGCAGCGGCCTGCCGTCCTCGCGCAGCGCGATCAGTTCACCGTCCAGGACCGCCGCGCGGACGGGCAGCTTGGCCAGCACGGCCACCACGTCGGGAAGCCTTCCGGTGATCTCGTCCAGGGTCCGGGTGAACAGGCGGACGCTTCCGTCGCTCAGGTGGGCCTGGATCCGGATCCCGTCGAGTTTCCACTCGACCGCCGCCGGACCCGCGATCTTGGCCAGGGCGTCCTCGATGCTCGGTGCGCTCGCGGCGAGCATCGGCCGCACCGGGCAGCCGACCTCCAGGCCGAACGCGTGCAGTGCCGCGCTGCCGCCGGCCAGCGCCGCGGCGGCCACCAGGCCCAGCGAGCCGCGCAGCATCATCGCCCGGCGGACTTCCGCGGCGGCCACCGAAGCCGCCCGCGCGACGGCCTCGGTCATGACTCCCTCC
Source organism: Streptosporangiaceae bacterium (assembly GCA_035505275.1). Taxonomy (GTDB): domain Bacteria; phylum Actinomycetota; class Actinomycetes; order Streptosporangiales; family Streptosporangiaceae; genus Palsa-504. Next base: position 37,999 of record DATJQX010000009.1, read on the forward strand.
AGCGCTCCCTGCCGCAGCTCGCCAGAAAGCAGGCCGAACAAGAATCGCTGCTCGCCCTCGGTAGCACGCCCGAACAGCTCACTGACCAGCGCCTTACGCGCCGCCGCCGAGCCCTTGCCCGTTACCGCCCCGATCGCGGACAGGCTGGCGTCCACCTCGCTCAGCGTCAGCGCAGGCGTCGAAGCGGCCGGGAACCCGTCCCGCTCTGCCTGCCCGGGGGGCCGACCCCCCGCGACCCCCCGCAGGGCCGCCCACCCGACCCCCACCTGCCGCTGCGGAAGCTCACCGGACAGGTAGGCCACGGCGATCGGCACCTCGATCGGCCCGGCCTCGCGCAGCGCCGCGGCCAGCGCATCGATCTTGGCCCGCCGGGCGCTGGTGGCGGCCACGGCGCGCGACACCTCGGCGATCTTAGCGAGCAGCACGGGTCCATTCTCCCGCAGGTCAGCTGAAGATCATCAGGTCGCGGAGCTCGTCCACCCGGTCCGGTGACAGGTCGGTGTAGGCGCATACCTCGTCGGCGCTGGTGAACTTCCCGAGCTTGTCCCGCGCCGCGATCACGTCCGTCACCTCGCCAGGCGTCAGGCCCAGGTCGGCGGCCAGCACGGCGCCTGGCACGTGGTTGACGTCCACCAGCCCGCCGTCGTCGTAGTCCCGCGGCAGATCGGGCCGGCCGATGTGCAGGTCCCGCGCCAGCGCGGGGTCGGTCTCGGCCAGCCGCCGCGCCTCCTTCCTGCGCTCAATCCGGCTCTTCGCCTCGGCGATGGCGTCCCTGTTGTGCTCCCGCGTTCCGGGCAGCCCGGCCGCGACCGGCGCCGCCGGGGCCGCCGGGGCGTTCCCCGGCCGGAACACGATGGCGGCGTGCACGGCGGCGCAGCCCGCCAGCGCGATGATGAACCCGCCGAACGCCGCGCTGCCGCCGCCGTTCCCCGAGCCGACGGTCGCTCCCGTCACGATCAGGCCTACGGTCGCCGCCAGGTAGGCCGCGAATACCGCCCAGTCTGCCCTGGTCCGCCGGATGACGGCGTTGGCCAGGAAGGGAACGAAGGCCAGGAAGCCGAACGACCAGACCGGCACCGAGGCCCACAGCACCTGGCGCACCACGGGCCCGGCCCGCCGGCCCGGAGCCCGCGGCGTCAGCTCACGACGGCTCCCGCTGGATGGCTTGGTCATCCTGGCCTCCCGCCCCATCGGACCCGGATCAGCTGGGCTGGGCGCCTCGCCGGCGGCCGAACCTGCGGCGGCCGCCGGCGCCGGGGGCCCACAGCCAGTATCCGACCGGGAACAGCCGGACGTGCGCGTACTCGTCGATGAGCCCCCACAGCCCGCGCCGCGCGAAGATGGCCACCCCCATCGCGATCAGGCCGAGGATGATCAGGTACCAGGCGTTGTACGAGGCCAGCGTCTGCTGCAGGACCACGTACACGGCGGTGCCGAGGATCGGCCCCTCGATCGTGCCGAGCCCCCCGATGATCACCGCGAACGCCATCTCCGCCGTCCACTGCACGCCGAACACCGCGCTGGGCTGCACGATGAGCTGGCTGATGGCCAGCACCGCGCCCGCGGCCCCGCAGCCGGCGCCCGCGATGATGAATACCAGCATCCGGGCCCACCCGACCCGCACCCCCGAGCTGCGCGCGGCCACCTCATCGTCCCTGATCGCGGTGAGCGTGAGGCCCACCTTGCTGCGCAGCAGCAGGTACACGGTGAGCAGCGCGACGACCGTGACGGCCAGCCCGATCCAGTACGTGTCGGCCTCGAGGAGCGTCGTGCTGATGTCCGGCGTGTTCGGCAGCGAAAGCCCGGTGCCGCTGCCGAGCGAGGGGATCCTCTCGATGACCAGCATGACGGTGGTGGCCAGCACCCAGGTGGCGATCGCGAAGTACCCGCTGCGCAGCCGGGAGACCAGCCACCACAGCGGCACGGCGGCGACGCCGCAGCCGATGACCGCAACCGGGAGCGCGGTGAACATCGAGATCTTGTTGATGTTCAGGGCCAGCACGAAGTACGCGCCGAGCCCCACGAACGCCTGCTGCCCCACCGACACCAGCCCCGCGTAGCCGGCCAGCAGGTTCCACATGCTGGCCAGGGTGAGGATGATGAACGCCTGCACCATGATCGTGGTGGTGCCGGAGTACACGACGTACGGGAACGACGCGAGGACCGCGACGACGACGAGCGCGAACAGCCCGGTCCAGGCGACGTTTCGCCGCGACCGGGTGACCCGGTATCTTTCTGCCGAACGGGCGGTGGTATCAGTAACGACGCTCATGCGCTGCTCCCGCGCGCGACCAGGCCCTGCGGGCGGAGCACCAGCACGGCCAGGAAGACGAGGTACCCGGCCAGGAACCCGGAGGAGGAATTGATCTGGGTGCCGACCTGCTGGGCCACGCCGAGCACCACGCCGCCGACCAGCGTGCCCCACAGCGACCCGAGTCCGCCGATCACCACCGCCGCGAACGCGAACAGCAGGATCGTGTCGGTTCCCGTGGTCGGAGCGAACTGCGAGTACAGGCCCTGGGCGATGCCCGCCAGCGCCACCGAGCCGAACGCGATCGCGGCCGCGATGCCGAACACGTGCCGGTAGTCGACGCCGGATAGCTGGGCCGCCTCCTTGTCGTCGGCCACCGCCCGGATCAGCCGGCCGTACCTGGACGCGGACAAGAAGTACTGCAGGCCGAGCAGCACGACCACGGCCACCACCAGGATCAGCAGCAGCAGGTAGGCGATCGTGATCTGCGACCCGAG
>DATJQX010000010.1:0-61863 GCA_035505275.1 Streptosporangiaceae bacterium
GTGGCAGCCGTGCACGGCCTTGACCAGCTGCTTACCCTTGCCCCAGACAGGCTGACCGTGGTGGCCGTCAGCCCGGACGAGCTCGAACTGGCGATCCGGCTCCAATCCCGGCGCCCCGAAGACCGGGCCTGGCGCCAGTCACTCGGCGCCAAGTCCCGGCGGCTCGATGCCGGCGAATCGGCATGCATAGCCATCGCAGCCAGCAGGTCGCTGGCCTTCGCTAGTGACGACGAGGACGCTCTCACCCTGTGGGCAGCACTGACTAGCTCCTCCGGCCACCGTACCCGGGACTTGCTCCGGCGGCTCGTCAACAGCGGAACCATTGAGGAAGACGACGCCAGAGACGCGTACTACCTACTCCAGACCGACGACCTGCACAACCTCGGCGGCCCGGCATGGTAGATACCCGACAGGCGCTGTAGGACGCGAGCAGCGCACGTCTGAGGCTTCAGCCTGCCGCACCTATCGATCGCAAAGTTGTGAGTGCGTCAACAGTCCGCTGTGCAAACGATAACCACACAGGTTGTCCTAGCCGGGCACTTGCTTCTCGATAAGCTGGCGGCGCCACTCGGCGAACCGGTGCCGCATTTCCGCGATCGCGTGGGGATCGGTTCCGTATTCGGTGAACGCAGCATCCGTGATCTGCGTCAATGCGCCGAGCGCGTCGGCGAAGACCAGCGGATCGAAGCCATGATCGGCGGCGGCGGCGAGTTCCAGCAGCTGCTCACCCGTGTACCTGCCGCTCATGAGCGTCGCGTCAACGTCGAGAAAGTCGCGCGGCAGTGCACGGCCGAACAATGCGCAGACCTTATTGGCCACGGCGTCGTCCGGGTGCAGGACAGGGCCGACGTCGAGCTGGACCGGATCATGCGCCCGCCAGTCCGCCGACAGTTCCAGCTTCTCTTCTCGGCCATCGAGCGGATCGGTCACGATCAGCCGCGCGAACGTCTCGCCGCTCATGATCACAGACGCCGCGTACCCAGCGGCAGTAAGCGCGGAGACCACTGCAGAAGTCAGCTCAGGGAACTCATCGTGATGCTGCAAGGTGGTGAACAAGTCCACGTCGCCACTCAGCCGGTTGCCGATCCCGTGCGCCTGAACGGCGTAGCCGCCCGCAAGGGCCAGCCCGTACTGGGCACCAGCGGCCAGGGCGATCTTCGCGATCCGCTCATGCCGCGGTTCCATCGCCTCCCCTTACGCGGTAGCGGTAACCCGGCTGATCTCGGCAAGGACCGGGAACTGCCGCTCCCACGCCCTCCGCAGCTGCGTCGGCAACCACATCAGCGCCCACAGCCGCCTCAGCATCCCAGCGTCCAGGTAAGCGTACAGATCCTGCGGGCTGGCCGCCTCGATGAGCACGGCCCGGTACAGGTCAATGACCCTGCCAGGAGAATCAAGGTCATACTCGGCGTGCCCTGACCAGTCCAGGTACGTCGGCAGACGCACCTTGCCGGACGAAGGGCCGTGCAGCAGTTCGAGGCTTTCCGCCACCGCGTACGGCCGGTGGTAGCCACCCGCAGGCATTCTTCCCCCCTCAGCCATGTCCATATCAAGCAGCATAACCCGGCAGCCAGCTGCCCCCGGGTAAGCATGCACCGACCCACTGAGCGCCTGGCCGAGTTGTTGGTAACAGTGTCATTGCCAAGCGTTTCCCCAGTTCAAGAACCATATCTGCGAGTGCTGCCATATTCCGCTATGCCAGCATTACCAGCGCTGTCAGCAAGCCGAAGGTTGGTGGCTGGAACAGCCCGAACCCGGCGTCCTGCGAGCAGCCGGCGGCCGAGATAGTCGCTGAGCTCATCTCCCGGCTGCCGGCCGACTGCGGTCAGAGGAAGTTATTCGGCCAGATCATCGTGCGCCACATGTGCGCGACCGGTGAGCCGTCGAAGCCGAGCCCTTCCCTGGGCTGCCGGAAGTTCCTGCCCACCACGTCCTCGAACTCGCCGAAATCCACCACGACGTTCGCGTCGAAAGAATAGATGTCGTTGATGGTTATCAGGCGCGACGTCATGTACCAGCGATGCTGGCGCGCCGCCTCGTGCTCGCGCCGGATGTACTCGGGCGGGGCGTAGTCGGGGCCGAAATAGTCGATGTAGGCCGAGGGATAGGTGTACCCGACCGACTCGTCCGGGAAGTAGCGCAGCGCCTCGTGCTTCTCGATGGCCCAGGCGACCTCCTCGTCGACGTACGGGCGAAGCATCTGCGCACCCCAGTAGCCGTGGTTGGCCGACAGCAGCCCGGCGATGGCGATGTCGTGCACCAGGCACGCCATGATTACCTTCTCGTCGAGGCCGTTCTCACGCGCCACCCGGGCACTCTGCATCAGGTGGGTCCGGGCGATCGGGCTGAAGCGCAGCAGGAAGAAGTCCTTCAGCACCGGGCGCCCAGGCATGACCGGCAGCGCGGGGTTGTCGCCCATCATGAAGACCGTGTCCGGGTGGCGGGTCTCGGCCAGCAGCGCGCCCTGGTAGGCGCTCACCGGAGTCCCCATGGCGGCCGCGGCCGGGGGCATGATGATGCGGCGCCTGCGGTCGACCGCGTCGTCCAGCGGTTCGCGGATCCAGTGCGTCAGGCCCGCCTCGCGCAGGGAAGCCGGCAGTTCGTGGGGAAGCACACTGCCGGAGGGGAGTGACTGGGACATGTGATCGCGTCCTTTCGGTGCCGCTGCTCTCCGATCTTGCGACATGACGGGCGAGCGAAGCCAGATCCGCATCGCCGCCCCGGCGCGTCTTGTCCGTGCCTTCGATGGCGAGCTACCGTGACGGCGGATGAAGGGAGGCGCCGGATGGCGCTCAAGATCATGCCGCACGGCCGGCTGCAGGAGTGGGTCGCCGAGGAGAACGGTTACTTCGCCGCCGAGGGGCTCGACTACACCTTCGTGGTCACCGGCGACTACGGCGTCCATTCCCCTCGGCGGGACGAGGCCGGCGAGATCAGGACCGGCGCGTTCGAGACGTTCGGCGCGGGCCGCGACGGCGCCGACGTGAGCTGCGCATGCCACTGGGCCGTGAGCGCCGCTGCGAGCGAACGGGCCGGACGGCTCATCACGGCGGCGTACTCCGTAACCCCGTGCGCCGTCGTCGTCCCGCCCGAGTCGCCCATCCGCCGTCCCGAGGATCTGGCCGGGGTGCCGATCGGCGTCGGCTACCACTCGGGGAGCCACTTCGCGACGCTGCAGGCCCTCGAGGCGGTCCTGCCGGGTGACCAGGTGAAGCTCACCTTCCAGGGTGCGCCGAACGAACGCCTCGATGCGCTGCTCGGACGGCAGGTCCCGGCCGCGACCACCTGGGGGGTGCCGCTCTATATCGCCGAAGCCTTCGGATTCAGGAAGGTCCTGGACACTACGTTCATGATCGGGTTCCTGGTCACCGGGCACGACGCGACCAAGGCCGACATCGAGAAGTACCTGGCCGCCCTGCGCCGGGCCCAGCGGGAGCTTGACCTCCACCTCGAGCGGTACCGGCACTACCACCTGCGGGCCGTGCCGGAGAAATACCGGGACCAGGTGGACGTCCGAGCCTTCGGAATGGGCGAGCGTATCGTCTTCCTCCCGTACACCGAAGAGGTCTTCGCCGCCACCCGGCAGTGGACGCAGGCTCACGAGATCTTCTCGCAGCTGTCCACGTCCGCGGCCGGCTACGACGAGGCCGTTCTGACCTAAGGCGGGCCGGAAGGTCCGGTCAGGTAGCGTCGCTGTGTGGGGGAACGACTCGGCCCGCGGTTCGCCAAGCTCTGGACGGCCAGCACAACGTCGGCCCTCGGCAGCGGCCTAGCCACGATCGCGGCGCCGCTGTTCGTCGCGTCGCACACCAAGAGTCCGCTGATCGTGTCCGCGACGGCCGGTGCGGCGTGGCTGCCCTGGCTGCTGTTTGCGCTGCCCGGCGGCGTGCTCGTCGACCGGGTCGACCGGCGGCGGCTGATGGTCACGATCGACTGGGCCCGCGTGGTGGTGATGGGCGTGCTGGCCGCCGCGCTGCTGACGGGCTGGTCGAGCATTGCCCTGCTGGACGGCGTGCTGTTCCTCATCAACACCGGCGAGGTCGTCTTCCGCTCGGCCAGCCAGGCCATGATTCCCTCGGTCGTCCCGCGGGCGCGCCTGGAGCGCGCGAACGGCTGGCTGGTCGGCGGGACCACGGTGATGCAGCAGATGATCGCCGGGCCGCTCAGCGGGTTCCTGTTCGCGGTCGCGGTCGCGGTCCCGTTCCTGGTCAACGCGGGAACGTACGCGGCCAGCGCCGTCCTGGTCGGCCTGCTGGCGGGAACGTACCGGGCGTCGCACGGACCGGCGGACGTCGATCAGGGACAGCTCCGCCGGGCCCGCTCCGAACTGGCCGAAGGGTTCCGCTGGCTGGCCCGCCAGCGGGTGCTGCGCACGATGACGGTCCTGATCGGGCTGCTCAACCTCACGCTCACCGCAGCCACCGCGGTGCTGGTCTTGCTGGCCAAAGAGCGGCTCGGCCTCGGGTCCGTCGGATACGGCACGCTGTTCACCTGTGAGGCGGCCGGCGCCGTGCTGGGGTCCGTCTGCGGCGACTGGCTCATCAAGAAGGTCACCGCGACCTGGACCATCCGGGTCGGCCTGCTCGTCGAGGCCGGGCTGCACCTGACCTTGGCCACCTCGCGCAGCGCGTTCGTCGTCGGGGCCATGCTGTTCGCGTTCGGCGTACATGCCGCGCTGTGGACGATCGTGGGTAGTTCGCTGCGGCAACGGCTGACGCCACCGGAGATGATGGGCCGGGTCGCGAGTACGAGCCTGTTCATCGCGGCCGGAGGCAACTGTGTTGGGGCCGTGCTCGGGGGCGTGATCGCGACGAGGTTCGGGATCACGGCGCCCTACTGGGCCGGGTTCGCGGCGGCCATGTTCGTTTCCGCCGCCACCTGGCGGATCTTCAACCGCGCCGCCATCGCCCAGGCCTACGCCGAGTCGAGTAGGGATCCGAGAGTAACCGTGTGAACCATATTTATATATGGACAATAAGTTATCTTAATGGACATTCTTTATTCTTTTCGCTGACTCTGAGCTCCTTCGACTTTCGCGGTCATGCCGCGAGGTCTTCCCGGGCCAGGCGGATGACGCTGATTTCTTCAGAGGTAAGGTGACGGCGATGGCCTGGCAGGCGAGCTGGAAGTGGATAGCCCGTTCGACGGGATGCCGGGTGCGGCCGCCACCTGACACGATGGCCCGATGCCGTTCTCATTGCGCCCGGCCACGGCCGCCGACATCGACGGCCTCCTTCAGATGTGGCAGGAGGCGGCCCAGAACGCCACTCGCCCACCCGACACCCGCCAGGCGGTAACAGCCCTGCTCGGCCGTGATCCGGACGCGGTGATCCTGGCCGAACATGACGGCGAGCTGATCGGCTCGGTCATCGCGGGCTGGGACGGCTGGCGCTGCCACCTGTACCGGCTCGCGGTCCGCCCCGCCTGGAGACGCCGCGGTGCCGGCTCCGCGCTGCTGCAGGCCGCAGAAGACAGGTTCACGGCCCTCGGAGCCGCCCGCGTCGATGCGATGGTGCTCGACAGCAACGAACTGGGCCAGAACCTGTGGCACGCCAGCGGTTACCGCAGGCAGGACAACTGGCGCCGCTGGGTCAAAGGACTCAGGTAAGCCTGATTCACCCTCAGCCCCGCCGGCCTGAAGGATATGGACGGCTATGGCCAGCTCCCCGGCACGCCAGGATCAGGCAGACCCGAAAACTGCGAAAGTCGAGAGCTCCGCTGCGTTCATTTCGCAGTTACTGCCGTCGCACCTCCGCGCCACGCGGGGACTTCCCGCCGCCTCCGAGAAGGGGTCGGGCTGGGAGACCCGCAGCCGTCCATGGCCCGGCTGTCCGGCTGCTGCCAGGTTTGCGGGTGGCCACGCCTGCCACGCCGCATACCCTGTCGTCGCGCCGGGCATGACGAGGTCACCGCCGCCAGAAAGGGATCGTGAAAACGTCTAGGGCGTGTCAAGGGTCATCCGAGGCCGATCTGTCAGGATCACTCCCGGCCCGATCGGCTACGCCCCGTGAGATCGCCAGCACGGGCGGGGTCAACGAGAATTTCCAGGTCAACTCCTTCTCGATCACGGAATCCTGAACCTCTGCTGGCAGCGAAATCACCGCGTCCAGGCGATTGCCCGCTCGTACGCTGAGGTATGGCCGAGCGCGCGCGAGTCTATCCGTTGCGGCGGGAACCCCCGCCGGGGTCAGCGTCTCAGCAGCCTCCGGCCCGCGAACCGGCCTCTGCCGAACCGCTGTGGCGGGAGGTGCTCGGCCGGCGCCTTCGCGCGCTGCGCCTGGGCCGGCGGGAAACCCTCGGCCAGACGGCGGGCCGCGCCGGGATCTCGCCGCAGTACCTGTCCGAGATCGAGCGCGGGCGCAAGGAACCGTCGAGCGAGATGATCGCGGCCCTCGCGGGGGCGCTGGACGTCACGCTCATCGGCCTGACCGAGCAGGTGGCCGAAGACCTGCGCCGCCAGCAGGGTATCGCCGCTGTCCCGGCTGCCCCGAGCGCATCCAGCCCGGTCATGCTCCGCCTCGCCGCCTGAGGGCGCCAGGGCGAGCAGGGTCAGGCGGCCGGAACGCCGGTCGCCGTGTCGTCCTCCTTCCGCTGCCCAAGCACCTGGTCGACGATCCCGTACTCCAGCGCGGCCTGCGCGGTCAGCACCCGATCGCGGTCGGTGTCGGTCCGCAGGGTCTGGACGGACTGGCCGGTGTGCCGGGAGAGGATCGCCTCGATGGCGGCGCGCATGCGCACGATCTCGTCCGCCTGCAGGATCAGGTCGGGAATCGGCCCTTGCCCGCGCGCCGCGGGCTGGTGCAGCACCACCCGCGCGTGAGGCAGCAGGGCGCGCCGCCCGGCGGTCCCGGCGGCGAGCAGCACGGCGCCGACGCCGATCGCCTGACCTACGCAGGTGGTGGCCACCGACGCCTGGATGTACTGCATGGTGTCGTACACGGCGAGCATGGAGGGCAGGTCACCGCCCTCGCAGTTGATGTACAGGTTGATCTCCTGCTCGGGGCTCGCTGCCTCCAGGTGCAATAGCTGGGCGATGAGCGTATTGGCGACGCCGGCGTCGATGGCCGTGCCCAGGTAGACGATGCGCTCGGCGAGCAGGTGCGAGTACACGTCCATGATCCGCTCGCCGCGCGGGTGCTGGGCGATGACGTTCGGGATGGTATAGGCGCTCATGCCTGGCCCTTCAGTCCGATCCGGTGTTTCCTCGCCGGCATGACCTGGCCGAACGACTCCACGATCTGGTCGATGAACCCGTATTCCCTGGCCTGGCCGGCGGTGTACCAGTGGTCATGCAGGGAATCGCTGAAGATGCGCTCGACCGGCTGCCCGGTATCCTCCGCGATGATGCCGAGCACGGTGTCCACCGTGTGCCGCAGGTCGTCGGCCTGGACTTCGATGTCAACGGCGCTGCCGCCGATACCCGCCGAGCCCCGGTGCATGAGGATGCGGGCGTGCGGCAGCGCGAACCGTTTGCCCTTGGCGCCGGCCGAGAGCAGGAACTGCCCGGCGCTGCAGGCCAGCCCCAGCGCCAGGGTCGAGACGTCGCACGGCACGAGCCGCATCACGTCGCGGATGGCGAGCATCGACGGCACGGATCCGCCGGGTGAGTGGATCCACAGGGCGATGTCGGCGGCGGCATCCTCGGCCGCCAGCGCGAGCAGCTGGGTCGCCAGCAGCGTTCCGTTGTCGTCGTCGAGCACCCCGTCCAGCACGAGTATCCGCTGGTGGAGCAGCTGCTCCCGCACGCGCTCGCTAAAGAGCCTGGTGTTTTCTTCCTGCGCCATGCCTCCAGGCTGCGGCATGACGGCCCCGGAGTTCCACGCACGCTGCTGCAGGCAGATCTGCCCACGGCAGCGAGGCAACCGCCACCCGGGGCGGCGTCAGCCGTTCAGCAGCATCGAGTCGATGTTGAAGCTCGGGATCATCAGGAACTGGTGCATCACGTTGACCACCCGCTGCAGCGCGACCGGGTCCACACTGCCGGCCGGGCCCGTGCCGAAGTACGGATAGTCGTCCAGGGCCATGACGGCCGCGGTCCCCTTCGACACGGCGAGCGACACGGGCTTCAGGTCCTCGAAGGCCTGCTCAACCGCCTGCCGGTTCGTGTCGGCGATCTGCTGGCCCTCTTCCAGCGCCTTGTAGAACGCCTCCAGCGTGTGCGGGTACTTCGCCGCCCACTGCTTGGTCACCACGTAGCCCTCGACGGGGAAGTTCGTGGTCGCGCCCTGGTCCAGGTCGACCAGCGGCACGGCGCCGTCGGCCTGTGTGGCGTCGCTGGCGAACGGCTCGGGCAGCACGGCCGCGTCGACGGCCCCGTCCTTCAGCGCGGCGGCCATCTGCGGGAACGAGTACTTGGTCGTGAAGTGCACGGAGCTGGGCGGGATCCCGTGCTCGGTCAGAACCGACGCGGCCAGCAGGTACAGGATGTTGTCCGGCGCGTTGATGGCGATCGTCTTGCCCTTCAGGTCGGTCAGGGTCTTGATCGGCGAGTCCGGCATCGTGTAGATGGCCTGGGCTCCCGGCGTCATGACCGATCCCTCGGCGAAGATGTCGAGGTTCGCCCGGCCGGACTGCTGCCACTGGACGTACGACACGTAGTTTCCGCCGGTGATGTCGTACTTGCCCTGGACCTGCGCCGCGATCACCGTGTCGCTGCTGATGGCCGGGGTGAAGGTGACGTTCAGCCCTTGCTGAGTGAACAGGTGGTCATAGAGCGCGATGAAGAACCCCGCGGAGTCCACCGCCGGGACCACGGCCACGTTCAGGTCCGGCTTCTCTATGCCGGGCGTGGGCCCCGAGCTCCCGCCGCCGCCGCCGGAGCATCCGGCGGCGAACGCCAGCGTCACAGCCGCCACCAGTAGTGCCGTTCCGCGCACACGCGTCATCGCTGACCCTCCCGTGGTCATTGAGCAGCTTAGATCAGCCGGAGTGATCGATTCACCGGTTTGCCCAAACTCCGACTTAGCCGGTCAGGAGGTACGACAGAGGACGGGAGGGACGACGGGGCCAAACCATCCCTGATGACGGACAACTGGGATCATGGCGACGCTACCGGACGTGGCCCTCGGGGGGCACTGGGCGCTTGCCCGGCCGCCCCGGCGAGCGGGGTCGGCGTCAACCTGGCACAATAGGCGGCCTGACCATAGCTGAGCCCGGCCGGGAACGGAGCACGTGATGGCGCAAGCGGACACCGAATCCAAGCCTGCCGATCAGGACGCGCTGGTGGCGGACATCGACCGCACCCGGGCGGAACTGGCGGCCACCATCGACGCGATATCCGACCGGGTGAGCCCGAAGAAGAACGCCCGCCGCGTGCTCGACCAGGTCCGCGAGCGCGTCGCGCAGATCGACCCGGTCATCGCCGGGGGCGCCGCCGCGGTGGCCGTCGGCGTCGTGGTCCTCGTCCTGTGGCGCCGCCGCAAGCGCTGACGGCCGGCGTCCACGCCGCTAGCCGCGCGGTATCCGCTCGTAGATCACCTCGATGACGCCGGAGGGGAACGTCGTGCTGCTCAGCAGGCGCAGGGCCTGGGGGCGGTCCAGCTTCCCGAACAGCGACGTCCCGCTGCCCACCGCGAACGGGTACACGTACAGCCGGTACTCGTCCACGACTTCTAGCCGGGCCAGGGACTGGACGAACCTCGCGCCGCCGTGGGCCACGATCTCGCCGCCCGGCTCCTGCTTCAGCCTGGCGATCTCCTCGGCCGTATCGCCCCTGGCGATCCGCGCCTCGGGCCAGTCGGCGGTCGGCAATGTCTGGGAGAAGACGACCTTGGGCCTGTCGTTCATGATCCGCGCGATCTCGCGCACGTACGGATTTTCTGAATCGGCGGCCTTGGGCCAGTGGGCGGACATGCCCAGGTAGGTTGACGTGCCCATGATGTGGGTCCCCGCGCGCCCGAGCGCGTTGGTGAAGTACCGGTCGAACTCCTCGTCGTCCACGCCTAGATGCAGCCGCCAGAACTCGGTGCCCTCCTCGCAGATGTAGCCGTCCAGCGAGACCGCGAACTGCTGCAGGCTCAGCTTCCGCATCCGGTACCTCCTTGGTGTGTGACTCTCACCGAGAGGTGACGACCAGGGCCGCGAAAGTCATCGCGCGGCTAGCCCGCGCTGTTGGTCAGCTCCTCGTACTCGGCGGCGGAGAGCAGGCCGGGGGGGAGAGCCGGCTGGCCGTCGCCGTCCTGCGCAACCCGGACCCGGAACATCCAGGCCGTGTAGGGCTCGGCGTTGACCAGGGACGGGTCGCCTTCCAGCTCGGCGTTGACCTCGATGACCTCGCCGTCGACCGGGGAGTACAGGTCGCTGACGGACTTGACGGACTCGACCTCGCCGCAGGGCTCGCCCGCGGCCACGGCCGCCCCGACGCGGGGCAGGGAAACGTAGACCACGTCGCCGAGCTGCTGGGCCGCGTACTCGGTGATGCCAATCGATGCGGAGGTTCCCTCGACGGACACCCACTCGTGCTCTGGGGTGTAGCGCAGATCGGCTGGAATGCTCATCTATTGACTCCTCCGGTAAAACGGCAGGTTCGTCAGGTCGGCAGGGGCCGCCTGCCCCCTGATATCCACGGCGAGCTCGGGATGATCCCGGCTGACGCCGGGTTCGACGTACGCCATCGCGATCGGCACGCCCAGGGTGGGGGACGGAGCGCCGCTGGTTACCGTACCGACGCGCCGACTCCCGGAACCAGGCCCGCCGTCCGCAAGCACCGGGTACCCGTGCCGGGCGATCCGGCGGGACTGCATGGTCAGGCCAGCCAGCACGACCCGCGGCCCCTCGGAAGCCCGGGCGGCGAGGGCCTCGCGGCCGACGAAATCACCCGGCTTGTCGAACTTCACCACCCGCCCCAGCCCCGCCTCAAACGGTGTCACGTCCGGGCCGAGCTCGTTGCCGTACAGCGGCATGCCGGCCTCCAGCCGGAGCGTATCGCGAGCGGCCAGGCCTGCGGGAACCAGCCCGGCCGGCGTGCCCGCTCCGGCCAGCGCTTCCCAGATCCAGACGGCGTCCCCGGGCCGGCAGAACACCTCGAAGCCGTCCTCGCCGGTGTACCCGGTGCGCGCCACCCACGACGGCCGCCCCGCGACGTCGCCGAACGCCCCTGTGTAGTACTTCATCACGGAAAGGTCGACCGAGGCCAGCGGGCCGAGGATCGCAGCCGCAGCCGGGCCCTGGACCGCGATCAGCGCGTAGTCGCCGGTGGCGTCGGCGACCTCGGCCACCAGGCCCTCCGAACGCGAGCCGAGCGAGCGGTACACCGTCTCGGTGTTCGCCGCGTTGGCAATGACCAGGAACTCCTGCTCGCCCTGCCGGTACACGACCAGGTCGTCGAGCACCCCGCCGTCGGCCGCGCAGATCATCGTGTACCTGGCCCGTCCCGGCGCCAGCGACCCAAGGTTCCCGACCAGCGCGTAGTCGAGCGCCGCCCCGGCGTCCGGCCCGGTGACGAGGATCTCGCCCATGTGCGACAGGTCGAACAGCCCGGCCGCGCTCCGCACCGCGAGGTGCTCAGCCGTCTCGCTGGCGTACCGCAGCGGCATCTGCCAGCCGGCGAAGGAGGTCATGGTGGCCCCGAGGCGCTCGTGCACCGCGTGCAGCGGCGTCTGCCTCGGGCGTTCTCCTGAGGAAGTCACCTGGGAATGGTATGCCGGAACCATGGACCTTCTCACCGAGCCCCAGATCAGCGCCGAGCTGGCCGGACTCCCCGCCTGGATCCGCGACGGGGACTCGATCATCCTGACCACCGTGCGCAAGGACTTCCGCGACGCCCTGCTGTACGTCGGGGCCGTCGCCTACCTGGCCGAGACGGCCAACCACCACCCGGACGTCGCCATCTCCTGGAACCGCGTCACGCTGACCCTGAGCACCCACTCCGCGGGCGGCCTGACCATGGCCGACATCACCCTGGCCAGGCAGATCTCGGCCCTGACCTGACGCTCGGGAAACGCAGGGCAAGGTTTCGCCAAATTTGCACAAGAAGACACCCGGAACATCTCCGGCCCAGGCCACGTACCACAACGCTGCGTTCGGCACGTTCTTCCCGCGCCTGGGTGCCGATCGGCCCGGCCGCGCCTGCGACGCCCGCGTCAGGGCAGCGGCGCGGCCGGGGACGGCCCTAGCGGACAATGGTGGCGTGGAATCCGCTGAGCCCGCCCCGCCCAGCCGGCCGCGCGAGGTCGTCATCCTCGGCTCGACCGGCTCGATCGGCACCCAGGCGCTGGACATCATCCGGCGCAACCCGGATCGCTTCCGGGTCGTGGCCCTGGCCGCGGGCGGCGCCGACCCCGGCGCGCTAGCCCGGCAGGCCGCCGAGTTCGGGGTGGCGGCGGTCGCCGTAGCCGCCCAGGCCGCCGCCCCGCAGGTCCAGGCCGCACTCCGCCACCATTTTGCCCGAACGAACCCTGGTGCCCCTCTCGCGCACCCCGCTGCGGCGCAGGGCGATGCCCCCACCGTGTTGGCTGGACCAGACGCAGTATGCGAGGTGGCCGCCTGGCCGTGTGACGTGGTGCTCAACGGGGTGACCGGCGCGGCGGGCCTGCTGGCCACGCTGGCCGCGCTGGACGCGGGCCGGGTGCTGGCCCTGGCCAACAAGGAGTCGCTGATCATCGGCGGCCCGCTGGTGACCAGCCGGGCGAAGCCCGGGCAGATCGTCCCGGTGGACTCCGAGCACTCCACGCTGGCGCAGTGCCTGCGGGCCGGCTTGCGATCTGAGGTACGGCGCCTGGTGCTGACCGCGAGCGGCGGGCCGTTCCGCGGCTGGAGCCGCGACCGGCTGGACGACGTCAAGCCGGACCAGGCGCTCGCGCACCCGACCTGGAACATGGGCCCTCTGGTCACGGTCAACTCCGCGACACTGGTTAATAAGGGCCTGGAGGTGATCGAGGCGCACCTGCTGTTCGGCTTCGGGCTGGACCGGATCGACGTCGTCGTGCACCCGCAGTCGATCGTGCACTCGATGGTGGAGTTCACCGACGGCGCCTCGGTCCTCATGGCCTCCCCGCCGGACATGCGGCTGCCGATCTCGCTGGGCCTGGCCTGGCCGGACCGGGTGCCGGATGCCGCGCCGGGCCTGGACTGGTCCACGGCGGCCGCCTGGACGTTCGAGCCGCTCGACGACGCGGCGTTTCCCGCGGTGGCGCTGGCCCGCGAGGCGGCCGCCGCGGGCGGCACGGCCCCGGCCGTCTACAACGCCGCGAACGAGGCATGCGTGGCGGACTTCCTGGCCGGGCGGATCGGCTTCCCGGGGATTGTGGATACCGTCGCGCGGATAGTCTCAGAACATGACGTGGCACGCGCGGACGTCACTTCGGTGGCCGACGTGCTGGCCGTGGACGACTGGGCTCGCCGGCGGGCCCGGGAGCTGAACGCCTAGGGCGGGTTTGGGGGAGAAGTAGGGTGAGCGGATGGACCTGATCGGCTGGGTCATCTTCCTCGTCGCCCTGCTGTTCTCCGTGATGCTGCACGAGACCGGGCACTTCGTGCTGGCCAAGAAGTTCGGCATGAAGGTCACCCGCTACTTCGTCGGCTTCGGCCCGACCATCTGGTCGACCTGGCGGGGTGAGACCGAGTACGGGATCAAGGCGATCCCGCTCGGCGGCTTCGTCCGGATCGTCGGCATGCACTCGCTCGACGATCCCGATGACCCGCAGGACGAGGCCCGGTCGTTCCGCAACCATCCGGCCTGGCAGCGGATCCTGGTCCTGGCGGCCGGCTCCGTCATGCACTTCGTGCTGGCCTTCCTGCTGATCGCCGGGCTGGCGCTCGGCGTCGGCATCGAGGACCTCAGCTCGCAGCTCGGTACGATCAGCCCGTGCGTGGCGGCCAGCGTCACCGCCCTGGACAACGGCACCTGCACGCTCGCGGACCCTGAATCCCCGGCGAAGCTGGCCGGGCTGCAGTCCGGCGACACGGTCATAGCCTTCGACGGCAAGCCGGTGAGTACCTGGGCGCAGCTTGACCCCGACATCCGCGACGCGCCGGTCGGTTCGCCCGCGACCATTACCGTGCTGCGCCACGGTAAGCGGCTGACCCTGCACACCACGCTGGCCAGCGTCAGCGGGCGCAGCGGCGCCTACCTGGGGGTCTCGGCCGAGGGCACGGCGGTGTTCGAGATCGCGAGCCCGCTCGGCGCCATCGACTACGCGGGCACGTCCTTCTGGCAGGTTCTCGACGGCTCCGCCCAGGCCCTGGCGGCGCTGCCGGCTTCGCTGCCGGACCTGTTCAAGGCGGACCGGGCGAAGACCGAGGCCGGCCAGGTCAGCAGCGTGGTCGGCGCGGCCGAGGCGACCGGCGAGGAAGTCGCCTCGAACGCGGGCTGGCAGTACAAGGTGAGCTTCGTGCTGCTGCTGATCGCATCGCTGAACATCTTCGTCGGAGCATTCAACATGTTCCCGCTGCTCCCGCTCGACGGCGGGCATATCGCGATCATCATTTACGAGCGGATCCGTGCCGGTATCGCCCGGCTGCGTCACCGCCCGGACCCGGGCCTGGTCGACATGGCCAAGCTGGTGCCGGTCAGCTTCAGCCTGTTCATGGTGGTGCTGATCTTCTGCCTCGTGCTGATCGCGGCCGACATCGTGAACCCGCTGAAGCTCGCAGGCTGATACCCGACGCGGCCGTCAGCGTCCGTCCTCGTCCGGTAACCGGGTAATGGAACAATGGCCGGGTACAGGGATTCGGGATGTGCCGGAACCGAACGGATGGGGGCTATGAGTACTGACCTCGGGATGCCGCAGGTCCCTACCGCGCCGCTGGCGCCGCGCAGGGCGTCCCGCCAGATCATGGTGGGCCCGGTGGCGGTGGGCGGCGGGGCGCCCGTCAGCGTGCAGTCGATGACGACGACGCTGACCGCCGACGTCAACGCCACGCTCCAGCAGATTGCCGAGCTGACCGCCACCGGTTGCCAGATCGTCCGGGTCGCGGTCCCGTCCCAGGACGACGCCGACGCGCTGCCGGAGATCGCGAGGAAGTCGCAGATCCCGGTCATCGCCGATATCCACTTCCAGCCCAAGTACGTGTTCGCGGCGATCGACGCCGGGTGCGCGGCGGTCCGGGTCAACCCGGGCAACATCAAGCAGTTCGACGATAAGGTCGCCGAGATCGCCCGCGCGGCGACCGGTGCCGGAGTCCCGATCAGGATCGGCGTGAACGCCGGCTCGCTGGACAAGCGCCTGCTGGCCAAGTACGGCAAGGCCACCCCGGAGGCGCTGGTCGAGTCCGCGCTGTGGGAGTGCTCGCTGTTCGAGGAGCACGGGTTCCGCGACATCAAGATCTCGGTCAAGCACCACGACCCGGTCGTGATGATCAACGCCTACCGGCAACTCGCCGCGCAGTGCGACTACCCGCTGCACCTGGGCGTGACCGAGGCCGGGCCGACGTTCCAGGGCACGGTCAAGTCCGCCGTGGCGTTCGGCGCCCTGCTGGCCGAGGGCATCGGGGACACGATCCGGGTCTCCCTGTCCGCGCCTCCGGTGGAGGAGGTCAAGGTCGGCATCTCGATCCTGGAATCGCTCGGCCTGCGGCAGCGACGCCTGGAGATCGTCTCCTGCCCGTCCTGCGGCCGGGCCCAGGTGGACGTGTACAAGCTGGCTGAGGAGGTGACCGCCGGGCTTGACGGCCTTGAGGTCCCGCTGCGCGTCGCGGTCATGGGCTGCGTCGTTAACGGCCCCGGCGAGGCGCGCGAGGCCGACCTGGGCGTCGCCTCGGGTAACGGCAAGGGCCAGATCTTCGTCCGCGGCCAGGTGATCGCCACCGTGCCCGAGTCGGCCATCGTGGAGACGCTGATCGAGGAGGCCATGCGCCTGGCCGAGCAGGCCAGCGCGGACGGCGACGAGCAGGCCTCCGGCTCTCCCGTCGTTACCGCCTACTGAGCCCCCGCGGCTACCCGGTCTGCCGCAGCGCGGGGCTGGGCGTCATCGTGTCGGCGTAGACCACCTCGCCGACCGACTCGGCCACCTGCATCCGGGCGTCGGCCGGCAGCATGTCGTCGGTGACGAGCACGTCGACCTCGCTCAGCCGGGCGAACGAGGAGAGGCTCACCAGGCCCCACTTGGTGTGGTCGGCCAGCAGCACCACGCGCCGCGCGACCCTCATGAAGGTCCGGTTGGTCTCGGCCTCCGCGAGGTTTGGGGTGGTCAGCCCGGCGCCGGCGTCGAACCCGTAGCAGCCGAGGAAGAGCAGGTCGAAGTGCAAGGACCGGATGGTCAAGTCGGCGATCGGGCCCACCAGCGCGTCGGTGGCGGTGCGCACGCCGCCGGTCAGGACCACCGAATCGGCCGCCCCGTCCAGTCCGTGCGTCCCGCTGAACGCGGCCATCACGCGCAGCGAGTTCGTGACCATGGTGAGCCCCGGCACGTCGAGCAGGCACTGCGCCAGGGCCAGCGTGGTGGTCCCGGCCGTGACCCCGATCGCCGTGCCCGGCCTGACCAGCCGCGCGGCGACGCGTGCGATCGCGTTCTTCTCGGGCCGTTCGAGTACGAGCTTGGCCTCGAAGCCAGGCTCGTGGGTGGCGGGCGTCCCCGGCAGGACCGCGCCCCCGTGCACCTTTTCCACCAGGCCATCCTTGGCGAGTACCTCAAGGTCCCTGCGGATCGTCATGTCCGAGACGCCCAGGCGCTGGGTGAGATCGCTGACCCGTGCGCTGCCGTCGCTCCGTACGGCCTGCAAGATAAGCGACTGGCGATGTCTGGCTAGCATGCGCGCTATGCCTCCTTGTCACTGGATGGCACCCCAACCCCGTGCGGGTGGGCCTGGTCGCGTCATCCGTCGCCAGTGAGACGACGCGGATCGTTGTTTGGTTCCGGGGATGGCTGTCGGATGCGGCTGAATTCGCCATGACGCCGCATGATTTCGCGGGCCCCCCGCATGATTTCGCGGGCCCGCTGCATGACTTTGCCACCCCATCGCGTCGGGCATGATGAGTGGTCATGCGGTCCATGTCCCTGCTCGGCTCCGCCCTGGCCGTCCTGCTCGCGGTCGGCGCCTGCAGCTCCGCCCAGGCGCCGTCGGCTCCCGCCGCCAGCAGCCCCGGTGGCGTGCCGCCCACGGGCCCGGTCGTCCCGACGGACAGCACGCTCCAGTGGCACCCCTGCACCGGCGAGCTTGCCTTGTTCCGCGTGCCCGACTGCACGACGCTCAGCGTGCCGCTCAACTACGCCGACCCCGGGGGCAGCCACATCAGCCTCGCGCTCGACATGATCCCCGCCAGCGCGCCCCCCAGCAGGCAGCAGGGGATCCTGCTGGTCAACCCGGGCGGCCCCGGGGGCAGCGGGCTGACCCTCGCCCCCGAGGTGGCGCAGGGCCTGTCCAAGGGCGTGGCCGCGGACTACGACATCGTGGGCTTCGACCCGCGCGGTGTCGGCTCCTCGGTCCCCGCGCTGACCTGCGACCCGAACTTCTTCAACGGCGCGCGCCCCGACTACGTCCCCGCGAACGCGGCCGCCGAGCAGGCGGAGATCAACCTGGCCAAGCTGTACGCCGACGACTGCGAACAGCGGTTCGGCTGGCTGCTGCCCTACATGACCACCGAGGATTCCGCGCGCGACATGGACTCCATCCGCACGGCATTCGGCGTATCGAGAATCAACTACTACGCGTTTTCTTACGGCACGTACCTGGGCCAGGTCTACGCCACCCTGTTCCCCGGGCGGATCCGGCGCATGGTGCTGGACAGCACCGTCGACCCGACCGGCGTGTGGTACACGGACAACATCGACCAGGACTACGCGTTCAACAAGCGTCAGGAGGCGTTCTACGCCTGGGTGGCCCGCTACGACGGCACCTACCACCTGGGCCGGACTGCCGCCGCCGTGCAGGCCGCTTACGACCGGGCCCGTGACCGGCTGGCGTCGGCCCCGGTCAACGGGATCGTCGGGCCCGACGAGCTCGACGACACGGTCCTGGCAGGCGGCTACAACGACGAGGTGTGGCCGGGCCTGGCCCAGGCGCTGTCGTCCTACGTCAACTCCGGGCAGACGACCGACCTGATGAACCAGTACGAGGCCAACGGCACCACGAACGAGAACGAGTTCGCCGTCTACCACGCGGTGGAATGCTCGGACGTCGACTGGCCGCGGAGCTGGGCCTACTGGACGTCCGACACCGAACTCGTCGACCGGGCGGCGCCGTTCTACGCTTGGGGCAACGCCTGGTTTAACGCCGCGTGCGCGTTCTGGCCCGTGCGCGGCCCGGCCAGGCCGCTGCGGATCAAGGGCGCCGGACTGCCCGGCATCTTGATGCTGCAGGGCACCCTGGACCCGGCGACCCCGTACGCGGGCGCGCAGGATGCGCACCGGCTGCTTCCCTCTGCGCGGATGGTCGTGGTCGTCGGCGGCGGCAACCACGGTCAGTCCCTCGCCCAGCCGTCCAATTCCTGCGTGCAGGGCTACCTGAACTCCTACCTCGCCACCGGCGCCCTCCCCGAGGCCCCCGGCCTGGTCAACGCCACCTGCCCCGCCGTCCCCGATCCGACCCCAGGCCCCTGATCCTCCGGCGCTTCCGGCCATCCCCGATCCCGCCGACACCCCTGATCCCCCGGCGTTTCCCGTGGGTTCATATAGGCTGGCTACATGTTGCGGGTTAAGCCGCCGCGGGCTGCCGGGGTACGGCTGCTCGATGAGCGGGACCGCGGGCCGGTCCTGGCCATCTGCGACCGCGACCCGGTGACGAACGTTTTCGTGAGCTCCCGCGTGCACGCCCTCGGTTTGGCCCCGGGCAGGCTGGGCGCCCAGCTGTGGGGCCACGCGCCGGGCGGGCAACTGGAGTCGCTGTGCTACGCCGGCGCTAACCTGGTCCCCGTCGCGGCCACGCCGGACGCGGTGGCCGCGTTCGCGGACCGGGCCCTGCGGCAGGGACGGCGGTGCTCATCCGTGGTCGGGCCCGCCGAGCAGGTCCAGGGGTTGTGGGCCCTGCTGCGTCCGCAGTGGGGTCCGGCCAGGGAGGTCCGGCCCGTCCAGCCGATCATGGTCATCTCGGGGCCGCCGCCCGTCGCCCCCGACCCGCTGGTCCGCCCGGTGCGGATGGACGAGTTCGATATCCTCTGGCCCGCCGCCGTCGCGATGTTCACCGAGGAGGTGGGCGTCTCGCCGACCTCCGGGGATGGCGGCGCTTCCTACCGCGCCCGGCTGGGGCAGCTGATCCGGGCCGGGCGGGCGCTGGCGAGGATCGAGGACGGACGGGTGATCTTCAAGGCCGAGATCGGCGCGGTCACCCCGCACGCATGCCAGGTGCAGGGGGTATGGGTGCGACCGGAGTGCCGCGGCCAGGGCCTGGCCGCCCCCGGCATGGCCGCGGTCGCCGTCCAGGCAGCCCGGTCGTTCGCCCCCGTGGTCTCGCTCTACGTCAACGACTTCAACGCGCCGGCGCGCGCGGCCTACCGGCGGGCCGGCTTCGTCGAGACCGGCCGCTTCATGTCGGTGCTGTTCTAGCGCGGTTAATCGCGGTCGCGGATCTTGCGGAGATAGTCGACGATCGGGGCGAAGGCGTCCCGGACGTCATCGAGCTGGCGCGGACTCAGCCGGTCGATGAAATGGCGGCGGACGCTCTCCACGTGGTGCGGCGCGACGCGCTCGATGGTCGCCAGGCCGTCCTTGGTCAGCACGGCGAACGTGCCGCGCTTGTCGCCCTCGCAGTCGTCCCGCCGGACCAGGCCGCGGGCCTCCATGCGCGAGATCTGGTGCGACAGCCTGCTCCGGGACTGGCTGGTGGCGTCGGCGAGATCGGTCATCCTGAGCCGGTTATCCGGCGCCTCGGACAGCTCGACCAGGATCTCGTAGTCGTGTCCGGAAAGCCCGTACGAGTTCAGGTCCCGGTCGAGCTGGCGCATCAGCAGCCGCGACATGTTGACGGTGGCCCGCCAGGCTTGTTGTTCCTCATCGGTCAGCCAGCGCGGTCGTCCGTCGGTACCGGGCATAGCTGAAATCTACCCTGGCCTGGCCGTGGTCCGCGCAGGGCGTTCGGCGTGGCACGATCGGAGGTGTGCGTAAGGACGAGGGGACGGCTACCACAAGCGCCGAGTTGCGCACCCACAATCTCGCGCGCCTGCTCCGCGCCATCCACGACGGCGGCGGCCAGCTCACCAGGGCCGAGCTCACCAGGCAGCTCGGCCTGGCCAGGGGAACCGCCACCGTGCTGGTCAGGGACCTGGCCGGGCGCCGTCTCATCGAGGAGCTCGCCGGGACGGCTGGCGCCGCGGTGCAGCGCGCGCGGGGGCGCCCGACCGGCGTGCCGTCCTTGCACCCCGAGGGGCCGGTCGCGCTCGCCATTGACCTGCGGGACGATTCGTACACCGTGGCCGCCTTCGAGCTGACCGGGCGGTGCACGGTGCTTGACCGCCAGGAGCGGGACGCCAGCTCAGGCACTGGTGTGCTCGCCGACCTGGCGGGGCGGCTGCGGGTGGCCAGCCGCCGGTTCGCCGGCCGCGTGGTCGGCGTCGGTATCGCGGTTCCCTCCCCGGTGAACCACGGCGCGATGGTGCAGCCGACGCTCCCCGACTGGCAGGACATCGACGTGGCCGCGGTCCTTGGTCCCGGGTTGGGCCCGGTTCTGGCGGGTAACGACGCGACGCTGGCCGGCCTGGCCGAGGCTCGCCGGGGCGTGCTGCGCGGCGTATCCGTCGCGCTGCACCTGCACGTCGCGACCGGTATCGGCGGGGTGCTGCTGTCCGGCGGCCTGCCCGCGACCGGAGCGCACGGCTCGGCCGGCGAGTTCGGGCACATGCCGCTGACCGGCGGCGATGAGCGATGCCGCTGCGGCTGCGTCGGTTGCTGGGAACTCGACGCGGGCGCGCGCGGGCTGCTGCGGGCCGCCGGGCGGGCGGAGCCGGGCGACCGGGTCGTCCAGGCCGAGCAGGTCATCGCCGCGGCCCGCGCCGACCCCCGGTACGGCCGGGCCCTGACCCGCGCGGCGGCCGCGCTCGGCCGCGGTATCGGCTCACTGGTCAACGCTATGGACCCAGAGGCCGTCGGCCTGTCGGGCCTGGCCGCCGGCATGTACCAGGCCGACCCGGACGCGGTCACGGCCGGATACCTGTCCACCCTCATGCGGTTCCGCCGCGGCGACCCGCCCGCCCTCCTGCCATCGACCCTGGGCAGCCTGAGCGCGCTGACCGGCGCCTCGGAACTCGTCTTTGACGCCTTCCTCACCCCGCGCGGCCTGGGCGCGTGGCCGGCGCCCGAGCGGAAAACCGCGTGACTTCTCCGCTTCGGCCTGGTAGGTTCCCCTCCTCGTGGCCGATGATCCCGTCCTGACCGCCGAACGCGATCAGCTGCAGCGCTCGCGCGAGTACCTCCGCCTGATGCGCGAGCACGTACTCTCCCTCAAGCCGATGGCCGGCGACCCGGTCTCGCTGGAGTTCCTCAAGGCCGACCTGTACCACCGGGCCGAGGCGCTGAAGGACATCCCGGACGCGCCCTTGTTCTTCGGCCGCCTCGATTACGGCGGCGCCCCGGTGGGCGAAGACGACGACGGCGTGTCCGGGCACAGCTTCCACATCGGCCGCAGGCACGTGAACGCCCCCGACGGCACGCCCGCGGTGATCGACTGGCGGGCGCCGGTGTCCAGGCCGTTCTACCGGGCCAGCGGCGCGGACCCGATGAACCTCGAGCTGCGCAGGCGCTTCGGCTTCGCCGGCGCCGAGCTGACCGCGTACGAGGACGAGCGGTTCACGCCGGGCGGGCCGGCGGGCGGCGACGGGCCGAGCCGGATCCTGCTGGCGGAAATCGAGCGGCCC
Source organism: Streptosporangiaceae bacterium (assembly GCA_035505275.1). Classification (GTDB taxonomy): domain Bacteria; phylum Actinomycetota; class Actinomycetes; order Streptosporangiales; family Streptosporangiaceae; genus Palsa-504. Next base: position 21,722 of record DATJQX010000010.1, read on the forward strand.
AGGTCCGGGCCGATGCGCGACATCGTCGCCACCATCCAGCCCGATCAGGACGACATCGTGCGGGCCGACGCGGCGCAGACGGTCTGCGTGCAGGGCGCGCCGGGCACGGGGAAGACGGCCGTCGGATTGCACCGGGTCGCTTACCTGCTGTACGCCCACCGGGAGCAGGTGCGCAGGCGCGGGGTGGTCATGGTCGGCCCGAACAGCGCCTTCCTCTCCTACATCCGCAACGTGCTGCCCGCCCTCGGCGAGCTTGACGTGACCCAGACCACCGTCGGCGAGCTGATCGGGCGCGAGGTCGGGAAGACGCTCGCGGTAAGGGAGTCCGACTCCGAGGCGGCGGCGGTGGTCAAGGGCGACGCGCGGATGGCCGAGGTACTGCGGCGGGCGCTGTGGTCGTCGGTGCGCCGGCCGCAGGCGGCCCTGATGCTGCCGCGCGGAGCCCGCCGGTGGCGCGTGTCGGCCTACGAGCTCGGGGAACTCGCGGCCGAACTCCGAGCCCGGGGGGTGCGCTACGGCGCGGCCCGCGAACTGCTCGAGCACCGCATCGCGCACGTGATCCTGACCCAGATGGAAGCCGCCGGAGAGGCCTGCGACGACCGCACGCACGAGGCGGTGCGCCGGTCCAGGCCCGTGCGCGCGGCCGTCGACGCGATCTGGCCCAGGGTCGATCCGGTCCGGCTGGTGTTCGGCCTCCTGTCGTCCGCCGAGTCGCTGGCGGCGGCCGCCGCTGGGGTGCTCACCGAAGCCGAGCAGGACCTGATCGTCTGGTCCCCGGCCCCGCGCGGTCCGGGCTCGGCGCGCTGGTCGGCGGCGGACGCCGTGCTCATCGACGAGGCGCGCGACCTGATCACGCGGACCCCGAGCCTGGCCCACGTGGTGGTGGACGAGGCGCAGGACCTGTCGCCGATGGAGTGCCGCGCGCTCGGCCGGCGCTGCTCCACCGGCTCGGCCACCGTCCTCGGCGACCTGGCCCAGGGCACCACGCCGTGGGCGGCGTCCTCCTGGGAGTCGCTCCTGTCCAACCTGGGCAAGCCGGATACGGGCGTGCGGGAACTGTCGGTCGGGTACCGCGTGCCCCGGCAGATCCTGGACTACGCGTCTTGCCTGCTGGGCGTAATCGCCCCGGAACTGCGGCCCGCGTCCTCCCTCCGGGCGGACCCCGGGGCGCTGGAGATCGTCCGGGTGCCGCCCTCCTCGCTGGGACCGGCGCTGGTGACGGCCTGTACCGAAGCCATGACCCGGCCCGGGTCTGTCGCCGTGATCGCGGCCGACCCGCAGATCCGGTCCCTGGCGGGCGCGCTTGACGGCGCGGGCGTCGAGCACGGCGTGCCCGGTTCGGACGCCCGGCTCACGCTGGTGCCCGTGACGCTGGCCAAGGGACTCGAGTTCGACCAGGTCATCGTGGTCGAGCCGGCGCGCATCGCCCGCGCCGAGGCCCGCGGCCTGCAGCGGCTCTACGTCGCGCTGACCCGGGCCGTATCGCGGCTGACCGTCCTGCACGCCGAGCCGCTGCCGGCCCCGCTGCCGGCGTCGCCCGGATGATCCGTCCCGGACACCGAGCCGCTGCCGGCCCCGCTGCCGGCGTCGCCCGGATGACCCGTCCCGGACACCGAGCCGCTGCCGGCGTCGCCCGGATGACCGTTTACCGTTTTAATACATCAATTAGTGAACCAATGCGCGGCCCGGAGCGTCTGCATGGGTAGGGAAATGCGGGTTGTGCCCGCGGATCTCCCGAGCTGCGACTTTCCCGATGTGCGTTGCGCGGCTTGCGTCGCGGAGGCATCCTGGAAGACGTTGCGACGTTAAGTTTCCAGTTGAATGCTGAAGGTGATGACGATGGAGGCTGTCTACCTCGAGAAGCTGGCTGACGAGCTGTCCCACCGGGGGCTTGAGGCCTGGCTTATGGCGCCGCCCGGGCGAGTACCTAGCTTGTACGTGGTGAACCCGGCCGCGCGGGCGCTTGAGGAGAACGTGTACGCCGGTTGCGGTAAGGACGGCCTGTGGTGGTTCTGGTGGTCGTGGGCGGAGCGGATCGCGGTCGCCGACGACCTTGACCTGGCCGCCAGCACCATCGTGCGCGTGCTGGCCTCCCGCAGGCGCGAGGACTGAGCGCCGGGGACGCGTCCCGCCCGTGATGTGATGGGCGGATGGATCTGTGCCTCACCCCGGCGGTCGACCTGGCCCGGATGATCCGGTCCGGCGAGCTGTCTGCCACCGAGTTGCTGGCCGCCTCGCTGGCCAGGATCGAGGCGGTCAACCCGTCGGTCAACGCGATCGTGACGCTCGCCGCCGAGCAGGCGGCGGACACGGCGAGGGAACTGGACATGCTGGCGGCGCGCGGGGAATTCCGCGGGCCGCTGCACGGGCTGCCCATCGCGATCAAGGACCTCGCCGAGACGTCCGGGATCAGGACCACGTTCGGCTCGCCGATCTTCGCGGAGTACGTGCCGTCGTTCGACGCGCCCCACGTCGCGCTGCTCAAGCAGGCGGGCGTGGTGGTGATCGGGAAGACGAACGTGCCGGAGTTCGGCGCCGGATCGCAGACCTTCAACCCGGTCTTCGGGCCGACTCGCAACCCGTTCGACACCCGGCTTACCGCGGGCGGCAGCAGCGGCGGCGCCGCCGCGGCCGTCGCCACCGGGATGATCCCGTTCGCCGACGGTTCCGACGTCGGGGCCAGCGTCAGGAACCCGGCGGCCTTCTGCGGCCTGGTGGGGCTGCGGACCACGCCCGGACTGGTGCCGGACGACGCCTTCGAGCTCCTCCCGGTGGTCGGCCCGATCGCCCGCACCGCCCAGGACGCCGCGTTGCTGCTGGCCGGGATGTGCGGGCGCGATCCGGAGACGCCGCTCGCGCGCCCCGACCGGCCCGCCGACTTCCTTGACCTGCGCCCGGCGTCGCTCGCCGGGGTACGGGTGGCGTGGACGTTCGACCTGGGGGACCTGCCGGTAGCGCCCGAGGTCCGCTCGGTGCTCGGCTCGATGCGCGAGCGGCTGGAGCGGGCGGGGTGCGCGGTGGCCGACGCGGCGCCCGGCCTGTCGGACGCCGACGAGGTCTTCCAGGTGCTGCGCGCGGCGCTGATGGCCGGCGCGGCGCCGATGCTGCGCGCGCACCGCGAGCAGATCAAGGCCACCCTGGCCTGGAACATCGAGAAGGGCATCGCGCTGTCGGGTGAGCAGATTGCCGCCGCGCGGACCGCCCGCGCCGAGATCTTCGCCCGGTTCCGGTCCTTCCTGGCCGACGGGCCGTTCGAGGTCCTGGCGCTGCCCACCGCGCAGGTGCTCCCGTTCCCGGTCGAGACCGAATGGGTGACGGAGATCAACGGCGAGCCCATGGCCACGTACATCGACTGGATGCGGTCCTGCTCCCGGGTCACGGTGAGCGCGCACCCGGCGGTTTCGGTGCCGGCCGGGCGGACCGAGTCCGGCCTGCCGGTCGGACTCCAGCTGGTCGGCCGTTACGGCGGCGACCGCCGGCTGCTCGAGCTGGCGGCCGGGATCATGGCCCTGGACGGCGGGACCTCATGACGAGCTGGCCGGCCGGACGGGGAGCAGGGCGCTGGCCGGCAGGCCGGGAAAGGCCTCTGTGCTGCCCCGCCAGTACGCGGCCCGCTCGGCGGAGGCCTGCATGGCGACCGCGCCGAAGTCGCGCAGGGCAGGGGCGCTAACCGCGACTAGGGCGAGGTACGCCCGGGTGACGCCATCTTCGAGGTACGCCGCGAGCGCTACCGCCGACGCCGCGTCCCGCACGGGGAACGGGAGCTGGTAGAAGGCCTGCCCTGTCACCGGGACCGCGCCGAGCCGCGAGATCATCGCGGCCAGGGTGTCACGGGCCCGGTTGTGCCCGGTCCAGTCCTGCTCGGCCGCGGCCTGACGGCTTCCCGCCAGGTGCGCGCCCGCCACCCCGTACCCGAAGATGGCCGCGTCCTCGGCCGCGAGCGCGGCCTGCAGCGCCGGAAGCGACCCCGTCGACGTCATCGCCCTGCCCTACCCGCCCAGGGCCGCCACGTGCGTAGCGTGACAGGCCGCGATGCTCGCGAACAGCTGCGCGAGCGATGGTTCCGCCGTGGCCAGCTGCCGGACCAGGTTGGCGGCAGACTCGCGCTCCGCTGCGCGGAGCTGTGCTGGCCCGGTGGGACGGCTCCCCGGAACCCCCCGAGCCTGCGGGGAAGCCGTTCCCCCCGAAGCCCCTCGGCCCCCCAGACCGCTGCGGCCACCCAGGCGGCCCGCGTAGCCAGCAGGGATGACGAGGCGGGCATACAGCTGTGCTTGGTGCTGTTGATGCTGGGTGAGCAGGGTGGTCAGCTCCGCACGCTGGGCCGCCGCCCGCGAGGCGCCGCCGATAGCCGTCTGGTACGCCCGGATCAGGCTCGCTTCCGCGGCGATGACCGCCTCCAGCGTGATCACGTCGGGTGACAGCGATGGCGGTCCGCCCAGCGGATCGGGCCCGTCGAAAACCTCTGAGGAACGGCAGCCGGCGGCGGCGAGCACCAGGGCCAGGGTCGTCGCCGAGGCGAGCAGCATGCGGCGCCTCGGCAGAAGGTCGGGCACACCGGCAAGCTACCACGACCGTTCGACGGGTCCGGCCGTTCCTATCTGCGTAATCGCCGAGCTGCGGATAGGCTAGGAGCCAATCCCGCAGGTCGTGGACGAGGAGGTCGCGATGCCAGGTGGTTCGCGTCACGCGCCGCGGCCCGGTGCTGCCCCGGCGAACCGTCCCCCCCGCAACGCTGCGGCGGCATCCCCTCGCGGGCACGACGCGGGCGCGTCGGCCGACGAGAGCAGGATCGCGGACGTCATCGGGCCGGTCATCGCCGCCGCCGGGATGGACCTGGAGTCCGTGCGGGTGACCGCGGCGGGCCGGCGCAGGCTGTTGCGGGTAGTGGTGGACAGCGACCGGGGCGTGAGCCTGGACGACGCCGCGGCGATCAGCCGCGAGCTGTCCGCCGCGCTCGACACGGTGGCGGTGATGGGTGACTTCCCGTACACGCTCGAGGTCTCCTCGCCCGGTGTGGACCGCCCGCTGACGGATCGCCGGCACTGGCGGCGCGCGGTGGGGCGGCTGGTCCGCGTCACCGTCGCCGATTCCGGTCCCGTCGTCGGCCGGGTCGTTGCCGCCGACGCCGACGGCGTGACCCTAGACCTCGAGGGTGACCCGGACAACCGCCGCCGCTTCGCCTACGGCGTGCTGGGCGCGGGAGCGATCCAGGTGGAGTTCGGGCACCCGCAAGCGGAGCTGGGAGCGGCCGGCGATGGACATTGACCTGAGCGTGCTGCGGAGCCTGGAGAGCGAGAAGGATATCTCGCTCGACCAGGCCATCAAGGCTATCGAGGACGCGCTGCTCGTCGCGTACCACAAGTCCGAGGGCGCGTCGGTGTCCGCGCGCGTCGAGATAGACAGGAAGAGCGGTCACGTCACGGTCTGGGCCACCCAGGCCGGCCCGGACGGCACGCCGGAACGGGAGTACGACGACACTCCGGCCGGGTTCGGCCGGATCGCGGCGACCACGGCCCGGCAGGTGATCCTGCAGCGGCTCCGTGACGTGGAGGACGAGCTGACGTTCGGCGAGTACGCCGGGCGCGAGGGCGACATCGTCGCCGGCGTGATCCAGCAGGGCAAGGATCCCAAGACCGTGCTGGTCGACCTCGGCAAGCTGGAGGCGGTGCTGCCGCCCGCGGAGCAGGTGCCCGGCGAGCGGTACGTCCACGGCGAGCGGCTGCGGTGCTACGTCCTGCGGGTGCACAAGGGGCACCGGGGGCCATCGGTCACCTTGTCGCGCACTCACCCGGGCCTGGTGAAGAAGCTGTTCGCCCTGGAGGTCCCCGAGATCGCCGAGGGCGCGGTGGAGATCGTCGCGATCGCCCGGGAGGCGGGCCATCGCACCAAGATCGCCGTCCGGTCACACCAGCCGGGCGTCAACGCCAAGGGCGCCTGCATCGGCCCGATGGGCAGCAGGGTCCGGAACGTGATGAACGAACTGCACGGCGAGAAGATCGACATCGTCGACCACTCCGACGACCCGGCCGGATTCGTCGCCAATGCCCTGTCGCCCGCCCGGGTGAGTCGCGTGCACGTGGTCGACGCGGCGGCCAGGGAGGCACAGGTCATCGTGCCCGACTACCAGCTGTCCCTCGCCATCGGCAAGGAGGGGCAGAACGCCCGGCTGGCCGCCCGGCTCACCGGCTGGCGGATCGACATCAGGCCGGACGCCGCGCCCGGCGGCGACGCGGCAGCGCCGTCCGGACCCGGGGGCCCGGCCGGCTCCGCCAGCGCGGCCTCTCGCAGTCCCGCCGACCCTGCCGCGGCGCCGCTCTCGCCTGGTGCCGAGGACGTGCAAACACGGTAGACTTGGTGGTAATGGCCGTACGACCCGAGCGGCGCGCGTCAGGCATGCCCGTCATGCGCACCTGCGTGGGCTGCAAGGAGCGTGCGGTCAAGTCCAGCCTGCTTCGCCTCGTAGCGGCTGGGGACGTCATCCAGCCCGACCCGCGAGCCCGGCTCCCAGGCCGGGGTGCGTACCTGCATCCCAGCCTTGAGTGCTTCGAGCTCGCGCGCCGGCGCCGGGCGTTCCCCCGGGCGCTTCGGTCGGCGGGATCACTCAGTTTCGCCCCGTTGGCTGAGTATCTTTGCCGAGCCGATTCCCCGGCATAGCATTACTGCGGCGGAACCCGCTGGCTGGACAGCAAGGCGTAAGGCAAGAAGGAACACCTGTCGGAAAGCAGGTCGGGAAGCTGATGAGCGCTCGATGAGCACGCGGCGATGATGACCATAGGCTGAGGCCCGCCCGGAGCACGCTCTGCCCGGGCCGGGGCCCGGACAAGGCCCAGGGAAGGGCCGAGAGGGAGCGTAGTGGCGAAGGTACGGGTTTACGAACTCGCGAAGGAGTTCGGGGTCGAGAGCAAGGCCGTGATGGACCAGCTCAAGGAGATGGGCGAGTTTGTCCGGTCAGCGTCCTCGACGATAGAGGCGCCCGTGGTCCGGCGGCTCAAGGAGTCGTTCTCCGCGGCCGCGCAGGAGCAGCAATCAGCACGGTCCAGGCCAGCGGCATCCTCGCCGCGCGAAGGGGCCGCGTCGGCGCCTGCACCGAGTGCCCCCGCTGGCGGTGCGGCGCAGCCGGTTTCCGGCGCGCGCGCAGGCACGGTGGCGGACGGCACGGCCCGCGGCGATGGCGCGGCAGCCGGGACCGTGGCCGACGGCGTGGCCAGGACCCCATCGGACCGGCCGAGCGCGGTGGCCCCCGACGGGGCCACCCCTGGCCAGCCCGCCCAGGGTGACGGCACGGCACGCCGGCTGCCGCCGGTGCCCGACTCGCCCGCGTCAAGGCCCGGGCCGGTCCCCGGCACCCCGGCGGATACCCGCTCAGAACCCCGGGTTACCGGCGGTCCCGGCGTTCCCCCGCGAGTCCCTGGACCGCCGAGGACGCCCGCCACCCCGGCGGACTTCAGGGCGCCGGGGACCGCTCAGCCGCGTCCCGCTACGCCCCGGCCCGGCGGGCCTGGCGCGCAGCGCCCTGGGTCCCAGAATCCCCAGGGCGGTCAGGGAGCTTCCGGGCCCTCCGGCGCCCCGGGAGTCCGGCCGTCCCCGCCGCGGACCTCGCCATCGGGACCCGGTGCTCCCCGGCCGACCGCTCCCCGGCCATCCGTTCCGGGCGCGTCGCGTACCGGCGGCCCTCGCCCCGGGCCGCGGCCGGGCAACAACCCGTTCAGCTCAACCGCGACCGGCATGGGGTCGGCACCTCCGGCCCGGCCCGCCGGCGCCGTTCCCGGCCAGCCGGGTCGTTCCGGCCCGTCGGCCGGCGGCCCTGTCGGTGCCGGGGGCCCTGGCGGTCCCCGTCCGGGCGGCCGCGGGCCCGCTGGTTCCGGCGGCCCGGGTGGTCCCCGTCCGGGCGGGTTCTCTGGCCCGCGTCCCGGTGGTCCCCGGCCGAGCCCCATGAACATGCCGTCCAGGCCCGCGCCTTCCGGTGCCGGGCGCGGCGGCCCCGGCGGTGCTGGGCGCGGCGGCCCGGGTGGTGCCGGGGCCGGTCCCCGGCCGGGCGGCGGCCGCGGCCCGGGCGCAGGCCCGCGTAGCGCCGGCGGCCCCGGTGGCGGCGCGCCCAGGACCGGTGCCGGAGCCGGAGCCGGCGCAGGCGCTGCCCCGGCGCGTCCGGGGGGCGGCCGCGGGCGCAGCGGCACCCAGGGTGCCTTCGGCCGTCCCGGCGGGCGTCCGGGGCGTCGGCCTGGGAAGTCCAAGAAGCAGCGGCGCCAGGAGTTCGACAACATGCAGGCGCCGACGATCGGCGGCGTCCAGGTGCCTCGCGGCAACGGCCAGCTCGTCCGGCTCTCCCGCGGCGCGTCGCTGAGCGACTTCGCCGACAAGATCGGCGCCAACCCCGCGTCCCTGGTCCAGGTCCTGCTCCATCTCGGCGAGATGGTCACGGCGACCCAGTCGGTCAACGACGAGACGCTCCAGGTGCTCGGCGCGGAGCTGAACTACACCGTTCAGGTCGTCTCGCCGGAGGAAGAGGACAGGGAGCTGCTGGAGTCGTTCGACATCGAGTTCGGCGAGGACGAGGGCGGCGAGGCCGACCTGGTGGCCAGGCCGCCGGTGGTCACCGTCATGGGCCACGTCGACCACGGCAAGACCAAGCTGCTCGACGCGATCAGGCACACCAACGTGGTGGCGCGCGAGGCCGGCGGCATCACCCAGCACATCGGCGCCTACCAGGTCACCACCGAGGTCGACGGCGACGAACGGAAGATCACCTTCATCGACACCCCGGGTCACGAGGCGTTCACCGCCATGCGGGCGCGCGGTGCCGAGACCACCGACCTGGTGGTCTTGGTGGTGGCGGCCGACGACGGCGTGAAGCCGCAGACGACCGAGGCGCTCAACCACGCGCAGGCGGCCGGGGTGCCGATCGTGGTGGCCGTCAACAAGGTGGACAAGGAGGGCGCCGACCCGCAGCGGGTGCGGGCGCAGCTGACCGAGTACGGCCTGATCGCCGAGGAATTCGGCGGCGACACGCAGTTCGTGGACGTGTCCGCCACCCAGCGGATCGGCATCACCGAGCTGCTCGAGGCCATCGTCCTGACCGCGGACGCCTCGCTCGACCTGCGCGCCAACCCGGAGCAGGACGCCCAGGGCGTGGCCCTGGAGGCGCACCTGGACAAGGGCCGGGGCCCGGTGGCCACCGTCCTCGTGCAGCGCGGCACGCTGCACGTCGGTGACTCGATCGTCTGCGGCGAGGCCTTCGGCCGGGTGCGGGCCATGCTCGACGAGAACGGCGAGACCATTCCCGAGGCCTCGCCGTCCCGGCCGGTGCTGGTCCTCGGCCTGACCTCCGTCCCCGACGCCGGTGACAACTTCCTTGTCGTCTCCGACGACCGGATGGCCAGGCAGATCGCCGAGCGCCGCGAAGCGCGCGAGCGCATCGCCCAGTACGCCCAGGGGCGCAGGCGCGTCACCCTGGAGGACCTGGAGTCGGCGTTCAAGGCCGGCGAGCGCGAGGAACTGCTGCTCATCATCAAGGGCGACGTGTCGGGATCGGTGGAGGCCCTCGAGGACGCGCTGCTCCAGCTGGATGTCGGCGAGGAAGTCCGCCTCCGGGTGATCGGCCGCGGCGTCGGCGCGATTACCCAGGACGACGTCAACCTGGCCATCGCCTCGGACGCGGTGATCATCGGCTTCAACGTCCGGCCGGCCGGCCGGGCGGGCGAGCTGGCCCAGCGCCAGGGCGTGGATATCCGCTACTACTCGATCATCTACCAGGCGATCGAGGAGGTCGAGGCCGCGCTCAAGGGCCTGCTCAAGCCCGTGTTCGAAGAGGTGCAGCTCGGCACGGCGGAGGTCAGGGAGGTCTTCCGGGTGCCGCGGGTCGGCAACGTCGCCGGCTGCATCGTGCGCAGCGGCACCATCCACCGCAACAGCAAGGCGCGCCTGATCAGGGACAGCGTGGTCATCTCCGACAACCTGACGGTGGAGTCGCTGCGCCGGTTCAAGGACGACGCGACCGAGGTCCGCGAGGGCTACGAGTGCGGTATCGGCATCGGCTACAACGACGTCAGGATCGGCGACACGATCGAGACCTTCGAGATGAGGGAGAAGCCAAGGGCCTGACGTCGTGTACGTGGCGGCGCTGACGCTGGACGTGCTGCTGGGCGACGTGCACTCGCTGAAGGCCAAGCGGGCCGTCGTCCGGCCGCTCGTCGCCGAGCTGCGCCGGTGCTATCCGGGTGTCGCGGTCGCCGAGACCGGCCACCTGGACCTGCACCGGCGGGCCGAGATCGGCGTGGCGGTGGTGTCGGCCACCGCCACGAACGCGCTGAGCGTGCTCACCGAGTGCGAGCGCCTGGTGGCCGCCCGCCCGGAGATCGAGCTGCTTTCGGCCAGGCAGCGACTGTTCAACGAGGAGGAGTGACCGACCATGGACGCCGCGAGGGCGCGCAAGCTCGCCGACAGGATCAGCCAGATTGTCGCGGAGATGCTGGAGCGGCGGATCAAGGACCCCAGGCTCGGCTTCGTGACCATCACCGAAGCCCGGCTGACCAACGACCTGCGCGAGGCCACGGTCTTCTACACCGTGTACGGGTCTGACGCCGAACGCACCGACACGGCGCTGGCCCTGGCCAGCGCGACCGGCGTCATCCGGTCCGAGGTGGGCAGGCAGATCGGCCTGCGGCACACCCCGTCGCTCGCGTTCGTCGCGGACGCGCTGCCCGACAGCGCCCAGCGGGTCGAGGACCTGGTCACCCAGGCCAAGCACGCCGACGCCGAACTGGCCCGCAGCCGTGAGGGCGCCCAGTACGCGGGCGACCCCGACCCCTACCGCAAGCCCGCGGAAGACTCCGACGCCGAGGGCGAGTGACCGGCCCGAGCGGCCTGGTCATCGTGGACAAGCCCAGCGGCATGACGTCCCACGACGTGGTGGCGCGGATCCGCAGGCTGGCCGGGACCAGGCGGGTAGGACACGCAGGCACGCTGGACCCCATGGCGACCGGCGTGCTGGTGGTCGGCGTCGAGCAGGCGACCCGGCTGCTCGGCTACCTGACGCTGACCGAGAAGGAATACCTCGCGACGATCAGGCTCGGCCAGTCGACCACCACCGACGACGCGGAGGGCGAGCCCGCCGGCGGCGCGTCGGCCGCGGACGTCTCCGCGGAGACGCTTGCGGCAGCCGTGGCGGACCTCACCGGCCCGATCATGCAGGTCCCGCCCGCCGTCAGCGCGGTCAAGGTGGCCGGGCAGCGCGCGTACCGGCTGACCAGGGCGGGTGCGGCACCGGAACTGGCCGCCCGGCCGGTGACCGTCTTCGAGTTCACCATCGCGTCCCGCCGTCCCGCCGGCGACCTGCTCGACCTCGACGCGACGGTGCGCTGCTCGAGCGGCACCTATATCCGGGCCCTGGCCCGCGACCTGGGTCATGCGCTCGGCACCGGCGGGCACCTGGTTGGCCTGCGCCGGACCAGGGTCGGCGGCTACGGGGTCGAAGACGCCAGGACCCTGGAGCAGCTGGCCGAGCGGTTCGAGGTCGTGCCGCTGGCCCGGGCCGCGCAGGCGGCGTTCCCGGGCCGGGACCTGTCCGCGGACGAGGCGCGCCGCCTGGCTCACGGCGGGCGCCTGGCCCCGGCCGGTGACGCGACCCCGGGCCCGACGGCCGCATACGCCCCCGACGGCACGCTCGTCGCCCTGATTAGCGAAGACTCCGGTCAGGCGCGCCCGCTGGTCGTCTTCGCCTGAGGCTGGCTAGGCTGGGCTGGTGTCCGCCGCAGGAGAGGGAGTGGGGATGGTGTACCGCTGGCAGGGCTTGGCGGACGTGCCCGCCGGCTGGAGCGGGTGCGTGGCCACGATCGGCATGTTCGACGGCGTCCACCGGGGTCACCAGCGGATCGTGAACCGGGCTGCCGAGATCGCACGGAGCCAGAACGTCGCGCTGGTCGTGCTCACCTTCGATCCCCACCCGGACGAGGTCATCAGGCCCGGCTCGCATCCACCGGTCCTGACCTCCGCGCGGCGCAAGGCCGAGCTCCTGGCCGCCCTCGGCGCCGATGCCGTCTGCACGCTCCCGTTCAGCCCGGAATTCTCCCGGCTCAGCCCGGACGAGTTCGTCCGGATCGTCCTGTTCGAGCGGCTGCACGCGACCGCGGTCGTGGTCGGGGAGAACTTCCGCTTCGGGTTCCGCGCGGCGGGCGACGTCGCGCTGCTGGCCCAGCTCGGCGAGAAGTATGACTTCACCGCCGAGGGCGTACCGCTGCTCGTGGCCGACGGCGTGACGATCTCCTCGACGTACATCAGGGAGCGGCTGACCGCCGGGGACGTGGGGGGAGCGGCCGCCGCGCTCGGCCGGCCGCATCGCGTGGAAGGCGTGGTCGTCCGCGGCCACCTGCGGGGCCGGGCGCTGGGCTTCCCGACCGCGAACCTGGAGACGCCGCCGCACACCGCGACCCCCGACGACGGCATCTACGCGGGCTGGCTGGGCCGCCTGGACCTGGACGGAGCGCAGACCAGCCGCTGGCCGGCCGCGATCTCGGTCGGCACCAACCCGACGTTCGGCGAAGGCGACCGGACCGTGGAGGCGTACGCCCTGGACCGTGACGACCTCGACCTGTACGGCGTCCACGCCTGCATCGACTTCGCCGCCAGGCTCCGCGGCACCGAGCGGTTCGGCACCGTCGACGCCCTGGTCGCCCAGATGCGCGACGACGTCGACCAGGCCCGCATCCTGCTGGCGTAAGGTCCGCCCCGTAACGGTCACAGGCCGCCGGCGTCGGCGATGGTGTCCCGCAGGGCGCGCCAGGCGTGTTCGCCGTCGGCGGTGCGCTCGCGCGCGGAACGGAGCTGCCTCACGAAGGCCGAGATGTCGTCCAGGGCCCAGCGCAGCCGGTAGAGCGCCAGGGACTCGGGGTCGACGGCCCGGCCCGTGGCGGCGGTGTAGCGGCGCAGTTCGTCGCCCGCGCCGGTGGCGATCATCCACAGGTCCCGTTCCGGCGGGGCGAGCCCGCTGGTGTCCCAGTCGATCAGCATCGCCCCGGTTCCGGCCCGGATGACGTTGGCCGGATGCGGCTCGCCGTGGGTGATGACAGGCTCCCGGGCCGCCGCGCGCCCGGCCTGCTGGTCAAAGCGCGCCAGCAGGCGCCGGACCTGGTCGGCGGTCCGGATGAGCAGCGCGCGGGTCGGCTCGCCGTAGGGACTGCCGGGCCAGGGCCGGTCCAGCTCAGCAAGCGCCGCGTCGAGCGCGCCGCGCAGGGGCAGCTCGATCCCGGCCACGGGCGGCCGGGTCAGCACCGGGGTGGCCCGGTGCAGGGCGGCCAGCATGTCAGCGAGTTCGCGGCGCCGGTCGGCGGTAAGCTCCTCACCGAACCGGCCGGTCGTCCCTTCCAGGAAGGGAAACACCGCGAGGGCGTGCCGGGAGCCGATGGGCCGTACGGTCTCGCCGCCGAGCGCGGGAAGTGGCGCCGCGACGAACGGCAGGGCCGCCCTCTGGCGCAGCGCCAGGGCGGTATCCATGGCGGCCCGCAGGCCGTCGAGGACGGCGGAGCGGGCGGACCCGAGCCAGGGTTTGCCGTCCAGGTCGTCGACCGTGGCGAACCATCGCCCGCCGTCGCGGTCGCGGACCGTCCAGTGGTAGCTGCCGCCGCCCACCGCGGCGTACCGCAGGACCGCGGCGTGAACGCCCCAGCCGTCGGCCAGGGCGGGCCCGATCTCGCGGGCCCCGACGCCCTCGGGCCTGTCCCTCACGGGCTCACGCTAGGCGGGTCCGCCGGGCTGCGGCCAGCTATTTACCGGCCGCCCGCCGGACCGCTGGTCAGCCCGCGAGCACGGCCTCGACCGCGGACCTCAGCGGAGCCAGGCGCCCCGCGGCCGCCTCCCGCGCCAGAACCAGGGACCGGCCGTCAAGGGGCTCCACGACCTCGATGTAGCACTTGATCTTCGGTTCGGTCCCGCTGGGGCGGAGCACCACGCGGGCGCCGGGCAACCGGAAGACCAGCACGTCCGCCGGCGGCAGCCCGGACCCTCCCTCGGCCAGGTCGGCCATGCTCGATACCGGCTCGCCGCCGAGGACGGCGGGGGGCGCGGCCCGCAGCCGGCTCATGACCTGCGCCTGGCTGGTGGTCCGCAGGGTCACCTGCGACGTCAGGTGCACGCCGTGGGCGATCTCCAGTTCGTCGTACCGGTCGAGCACCGAACGCCCGGCCGAGGCGGCGTCCGTGGCCAGTCGCATCATCGCAAGCGCGGCGCCGATGCCGTCCTTGTCGCGCACCACGTCACCGACCGCGTAGCCGAGCGCTTCCTCGTAACCGAACAGGAAACGCGCTGCTGGTACCCCGTCGCCCGCCCTGGTGATCCACTTGAACCCGGTCAGGGTCTCGGCGTACCGGGCCCCGGCCGCCACGGCGATGGCGGACAGCAGCGTCGAGGAGACAATCGTCGAGGCCACCAGCCGGTCCCGCGGCGCCGGGCTGCCCGCCGTCCGCTCCAGCAGGCTGGCCCCGAGCAGCGCACCGACCTGGTCGCCAGTCAGCACGCGCCAGCCGCCGGCGGGTTCCGGCACGGCCACGGCCAGCCGGTCCCCGTCCGGGTCGCTGGCGACCACCAGGTCCGCGCCGAACCGCCGCGCGTCGGCCAGGGCCAGGTCCAGCGCGCCCGGCTCCTCCGGATTGGGGAACGCGACGGTCGGGAAGTCCGGGTCGGGATCCGCCTGCCTAGCCACGACATGCGGCGGAGCGAAGCCCGCCCGGGCCATCGCCCGCAGCATGAGCGGCCCGGCGACCCCGTGCATGGGCGTGTAGACCACGGTCAGCGGCCGCCGCTCCGCAGCCGGGCCCGCGGACGCGGCGACGACGGCGTCCAGGTAGGCCCGGGCCACCTCGTCGCCGTGGCGGGTGATCAGCGGGCTGCCCGGATCCGCGACCCGGACCTGCGACAGCGGCCCGAGCGCGGCGATCCGCTCCTCGATCTGAGCGTCGACGGGCGGGATGACCTGGGCGCCGTCGCTCAGGTACAGCTTGTACCCGTTGTCGGCGGCCGGGTTGTGGCTCGCCGTGATCATCACCCCCGCGCTGGCGGCCAGGTGGCGGACCGCGAACGCCAGCAGCGGGGTCGGGCAGGGCAGCGGGAGCACGTGCACGCTGACCCCCGCGCCGGCCAGCACCCCGGCCGCCTCGGCCGCGAAGTCCGCCGACCGGTGCCGCGCGTCGCAGCCGACCACCACGCTAGCCCCCGAGCCGGCGGAACCGTTCGCCTCCGGAAGCCAGCCCCCGCTCCGCGCGCTCCCCGCCCCGTCCCCGAGCAGCCAGCCCCCGCTCCGCGCGCTCCCCGCCCCGTCCCCGAGCAGCCAGCCCGCCACCGCGGCGGTCGCGGCCCTGACCACCGCGCGGTTCATCCGGTTCGGGCCCGCCGCCACCGCGCCCCGCAGCCCCGCCGTCCCGAACTCGAGCCGCCCCGCGAACCGGTCCCGCAGTTCAGCCAGCGCCGCCTCGGCTGCCGCAACGGCGGGCTCGCCACCGCCGGAGCCGGCCCCGGTGCCGGGCGCCGCGAACGCCCGGTCGATCAGCGCCTTCAATTCCGCGCGGTCACCCGCGTCAGGATCGTCCGCGATCCAGGCCTCGACTACACCCCGGAGCTGAGCCTCAGCTGCCACTTGAATCACTCCCACACCCCGCCACCCGAATACGCGGGGGGATCAGGGTTCCCGGGAGGATCTGGTGCATCCCAGTACCCCTTTTCCTCCGCAAGCCCGGATAAATCGAGCGGCCCTCAGCACAGCCGCCGTCGCGGACCGGTGCACCACCGCCCGTTCGGCAAAATGATCTAGGACTTGACGTAAGGAGTGCCCTCGGCCCTGGGGCCGCGGACCTTGCCCACCAGCCCGGCCAGCACGATGATCGTGACGATGTACGGGGTCATCAGCAGCAGGTTCGACTGGATCGGCACGTTGATCGTGGACAGGATGGACGCCAGCTGCGAGGTGAAGCCGAACAGCAGCGCCGCCGCGATCGCGCCGAACGGCGTGTACCGCCCGAAGATCATCGCGGCGAGCGCGATGTAACCCTCGCCAGAGGACGCGTCCTTGATGAACGTGCCGGCCGAGCCGATCGTGAAGTAGGCGCCGCCGATACCGGCGATCACCCCGGCGGCGATAACGTTGCGGTACCGCATCGCGATGACACCGATGCCCACGGTGTCGGCTGCCACGGGGTGCTCGCCGATGGCCCGGGTGCGCAGCCCCCACCGGGTGGAGAACAGGCCGACCTGCACGCCGGCCAGCGCGATGTAGGTGAGGTACAGGAAGATCGTGGAGTCGAAGAAGACCGGGCCGAGGATCGGGATGTCGCCGAGCAGCGGGATCTTGACGGCGGAGAACGTGTTCCCCGAGTTCAGCGTGTTCGCGTAGGGCACCATCAGGTCGTCGTACAGGTACCCGGTCAGGCCGAGGATCAGCGTGTTGATCACCACGCCGAGGACGACCTGATCCACCCGGTAGCCGATGGCGAACACGGCGAGCAGCGCCCCGACCAGGGCGCCGGCCAGGCCACCGGACAGCAGCCCCAGCCACAGCGAGCCGGTGGCGCTGGCCACGATGGCTGCGGTGAACGCGCCGAGCAGCAGCTGCCCCTCGATCGCGACGTTGATCACCCCGGACCTGGAGCAGATCACGCCGGTCAGGGCGCCGAGCATGATCGGGATCGATCCGGCCAGGGTCCCCTGCAGCAGGTTCACCACGTTGAACGCGGTGCTCAGCCCGGCGTCGGCCCAGCACAGCAGCGCGACGATGAGCAGGAACACGACCACGGCGATGGCCACCCGCCGCACCATCTTGCGCGCCTGAACGAACACGCGCGCCACGGCTATCGCGATCGATATCCCGCCGCACACGTCACAGGTGACCGCGCTGGGCAGAGACAGGTTCGGCACCGTCACCTTGGCGAACGGCTGGGAGAACGCGAACGTCGCGTCGCCGGAATGCGAGAAGTACCCGAGCACCAGGATGTCGATGAGCCCGAAGATCAGGAAGGTCGCAGGGGCCAGCCACCGCCGGAAGGCGCTGCCCGAGGCGGCGCCGGGGGCCAGGACGGAGACGACGCGCTCGGTGATCGTCATGAGTTCCACCCCTTGGACAGGACCAGGCTGACGCCGCCTGCCCTGGCTGCGCGCAGCCGGAAGATGGCCCGGATCAGCGGCGGCGCGGCGACGAACAAGACGATGACCGCTTGGAGCACCTCCACCATGTCGACCGGGGTGCCGGTGACGGCCTGCATGAGCGGCGCCCCAGCGTGCAGCGCGCCGAAGAGCAGGCCGGCGAACACCACGCCGGCCGGCCTGCCCCGGCCGAGCAGCGCGACCGTGATCGCGTCGATCCCGTACGTCCCGTAGCTCTGGAAGTTGAGGGAGAAGTCGGTACCCTGGACGACCGCCGAGCCGGCCAGCCCGGCCAGCCCGGCCGCGATCAGCATGACCAGGACCCAGTTCCGTTCCACGTTGATGCCCGCTACCCGCGCCGCGCTGGGGTTCTTGCCGATGGCGCGGAACTCGAACCCGGTGGTGGTGCGGTTCAGCAGCCACCAGATGCCCGCCGCGCAGGCCAGCGCGATCAGGAAGCCGGCGTTGATCCGCAGGTTCGAGCCGAACAGCAGCGGCAGGTGCGCGTTCCCGGCGATGTTCGCGGTGATCTGATTGGTGCTGCTCGGCCCCTGCATCAGGTAGTGGTAGGAGAGCAGGTAGGCCAGGAAATACTGCATGACGTAGTTGAGCATGATGGTGACGATGACCTCGTGCGCGCCCGTCCTGGCCTTGAGCTCGCCGACCAGCCAGCCGATCGCCGCGCCGCCCACGAAACCGCCGAGCACGCACACGACCACGTGGATCACGACCGGCAGGTTCACCCCGTAGCCGAGGTAGGTGGCCACGATGGCACCGCCGATGAACTGGCTCTGGCCGCCGATGTTGAACATGCCCGCCTGGTAGGGCAGCGCCACCGCCAGCCCGGCCAGGATAAGCGGCGTGGCCTGCACGCACGTCTCGGACAGCGGGCTGAACACCGCAGACAGGTAGCCGTCGTGGATGGCCGTGCCGATCGAGGCCTGCTGGAAGAGCGCCGCGACCGTGTGCGGGTTGAAGATCGAGCCCTCGAACAGCTCCACGTAGGCGCCCGCCGCGGTGTCCCAGGCCTGCGCGAACGCGTTGCCAGGCGCCGAGAACAGGTTGCCCCAGGCGTGCAGCACGGTGGTGTTGGTGAACGCGTTCAGCAGGCCGCCCACGACCAGCGCGGTGACGATGGCCAGGATCGTGACGGTGAACGAGTTACCTTCGACGACCGCGGTGAGGAGGAACCGGCCTCGGCTGTACCGGTCGACCGGAGCCTCCGGGTTCTCCGGCAGTGCCTCCGGGTTCTCCGGGGACGAGGCGGCCACCTCGGCCAGAGCCGCGGCCGGCTCAGGGACGACCGGACCCTGACCTCCGGGGTCAGGATCAGCCGGGCTCGAGCCCGGCGGGGGTTCGGGCGTCTGTTCGCTCATTGGCCGGCTCCTGGTGTTCCTGCTCCCGGTGTCGGGGTCGCGATCTCGGTCTCCTGCTGGCCGGGCGCCGGGCTGTAGACCTCGTCGCTTCCTCCCGCCATCAGCAGCCCGAGTTCCTCGGCCGGCACGGTCGGCGGCCGGAACCCGGTGATCTTGCCTTCGTACATGACGGCGATCCGGTCCGCGAGCGCGTAGATCTCGTCGAGTTCGGCGGAGACGATGAGCACTGCCACGCCGTGATCGCGCTGCTCGACGATGCGGCGGTGCACGAACTCGATCGACCCCACGTCAAGCCCGCGGGTCGGCTGGCTGGCCACGAGGACCTTGTGCTCGCGCCCGAGCTCCCTGGCCAGGATCACCTTCTGCTGGTTTCCGCCGGACAGCGTGCCGACCGGCACCTGCGCCGAGGTGGTCCTGACGTCGAATTCCCTGACCAGTTCGGCCGCGTTGGAGGCGATCGCGCCGAGGTTGAGGTTGATGCCCGAGGCGAAGGGCGGCCGGTCGAACTGGTCGAGCACCATGTTGTCGGCCACGGAGAAATCGCTGATCAGCCCGTCCTCCTGCCGGTCCTCCGGGACGTAGGCGAGGCCGGCTCGCAGCCGCTGGGCGGGCGTGGCGTGGGTGAGGTCATGGCCGTCCAGCCTCACGTGGCCCGAGGCCGCGGGCCGCAGCCCCATCAGCGCCTCGCACAGCTCGGTCTGCCCGTTGCCCTGCACCCCGGCCACGCCCAGGATCTCGCCCGCCCGGACCTGGAAGGACAGCCCGTTCACCCGGACCCGGCCGGTCTGGTCGGCTACGGTCAGGCCGGAGACGTCGAGCACCACCTCGCCGGGCTTGGCCTGCTCCTTGCTGACCCGCAGCTGCACGTTCCGGCCGACCATCAGCGAGGCGAGTTCGTCCTCGGTGGCCGTCGGGGGCCGCTCGCCGACCACCGCGCCGCGGCGCAGCACCGTGATCGTGTCGGCGATGGTCTGGACTTCCTTGAGCTTGTGCGAGATGAAGACGACCGACGTGCCGCCGTCCTTGAGCTGTTTGATGATCCGGAACAGGTCATCGGTCTCGGCCGGGGTGAGCACGGCGGTCGGCTCGTCGAGTATTAGCACGGTCGCCTGCCTGACCAGTGCCTTGACGATCTCGACCCGCTGCTGTATGCCGACCGGCAGGTCCTCCACCAGGGCGTCAGGGTCTATCTCCAGGCCGTAGCGACGGGAGAGTTCGCCCACGTCCCTGCGCGCCTTGCGCCGGTCGAGCAGGCCGGACCGGTTGGTCTCCTCGATGCCGAGGGTGACGTTCTCCGCGACGGTGAACACGGGCACCAGCATGAAGTGCTGGTGGACCATCCCGATGCCCGCGGCGATGGCGTCCCTCGGGGAGTGGAAGCGGACCGCCTTCCCGTCGAGCAGGATCTCGCCGTCGTCCGGCTGCAGCAACCCGTAGAGCACGTTCATCAGGGTGGTCTTGCCCGCCCCGTTCTCGCCGAGCATGGCGTGGACCTGGCCCGGGGCTACCGCCAGGTCGATGCGGTCGTTGGCCACCAGCGAACCGAACCGCTTGGTGATGCCCTTCAGCTCAAGTTCCACGGCCGCCCTTCAGTCCCGCGTCCGCGCCGTCATGCCCGTGGCGTCCATTTTCGCGCCGCCCCTCCCCTCGCGGAACCCTTCAGCTCGCACGCCGACGTGGCAGCGATGCGTACCACGCCGCACCGCTGCCACGTTCGTTGTGCCGTGCCGCCTGGTGTCTACACCGGGCTCTTGGTCGGCGTCGCGATGGTGCCGTTCTCGATGCCCGCCTCGACCGTCTTCAGCTCTGCCTGCAGCGATGCCGGGACCACGCTGGCGAAGTCGTGGAACGGGGAGAGCACGGCGCCGCCGTTGGCCAGCGTTCCGATGTACGTGCCGCCGGTGAACGTGCCCTTGGCCGCGCTCAGCACCGAGTTCTCCACCGCCGGCACGATGCCCTTGGTGACGCTGGTGATGAAGTACTTGCAGTACTGCGGCGCGTTGACGCAGCCGTCGGTGTCCACCCAGAACATGTTCACCTTGTCGGCGCCGGCCGCGTTGTCGGCGTCCTCGACCGCCTTCGCGGTGCCCAGGCCGACGCCGCCCGCAACCGGGAAGATGATGTCGGCACCCTCGGTGATGAACGTCTGGGTGAGCGTCTCACCGGTCGTCTCATTGGTGAAGTTGCCGGTGAACGAGCCCTTCTGGGTCTGCTCGTTCCATCCGAGCACCTGCACGTGCGTGTGGTGCTGGGAGTTGTAGTACTGCACGCCATCCCAGAAACCGTCCATGTAGATCGTTACGGTCCCGATGTTCTCCCCGCCGTACGTCGCGACCTTGCCGGTCTTGGTCATGCCCGCGGCCAGGTAGCCACCGAGGAAGCCGTCCTGCACGGTATCGAACACCAACTGGTCGATGTTGGGTTCCTTGGCGCCCGTCAGGCACCCCGACGCGTAGGAGCAGTCCACGATCGCGAACTTCTGGGTCGGGTTGGCCTTGGCCGCGGCCTCCGTGGCGGCGGCCATCAGGAAGCCGACGGTGACGATGATGCCGCAGTGCAGCTTGAGGAACGTGGCGATATTCGGCACGTAGTCGGCTTGCGTCGTCGACTGCAGGTACTTGACCGTGATATTGGGGTCGGCCGTGGCGGCCGCCTGCATGCCCGCCCACGACGAGGCGTTGAACGACCTGTCGTCGATGCCGCCGGTGTCGGTGACCATGCAGCCTAGGAACTTGGCCGCCGCCGGCGCCGGCGCCGGCGCGCTGGTTGTGCTGGTCGAGGCCGGGGTGCTGCTGCTGCCGCACCCGGCAATCACCAGCGTGGCCGATACGGCCAGCGCCGCCGTGGCCCATGCGCTGTGTTTCACGCTTACCTCCACTGGGCCAGGCACGGGGAAGCACCTGGCCTCGCATTCGTCCTGGGTTGTCCCGCAGGCTATGCCTGGTTACCCCGCCTGGGAAGGGGACACACGATTATCAGGCCTGCTCGTTGCCGAATCGGAATCCGATCAGGATGGCATTCCTGGCTTGCCGGACATGACGTCACGGTTCCGGCCAGATGTCTTAGTGCTTTCCTACAGCCGGAAAATGACCCCCTACCCGACCCGCCGAACGCCTGGCCGAACAGCGCCTACAAGGCGAGTGCGGCCGCCGCGTTGTCCAGCCCGCCGTGCGCCGGGGCCCCGCCGTTCTGCGCCGGGACACCCGGGAAGTCCAGGCTGACCGTGAGGCCACCGCCCGGCGTTTCGGCCAGTCCTGCGGTGCCGCCGTTGGCCGTGACCAGCCGGTGCACGATGGC
This sequence comes from Streptosporangiaceae bacterium, assembly GCA_035505275.1. GTDB lineage: Bacteria > Actinomycetota > Actinomycetes > Streptosporangiales > Streptosporangiaceae > Palsa-504. The sequence continues at coordinate 43,513 of DATJQX010000010.1, forward strand.
CAGGCCCAGGCCGGTCCCGTTCGGGTTCGAGGTGGTGAACCGCAGGAACGCGCGCTCGCGCTCCTCGGCGCTCATCCCGGGGCCGTGGTCGCGGACGGTGATCCGGGCGCCGGTCGGCGTGGCCGCGGTGATGACCGTGACCCGCTGGCCCGGGCTCAGCGCCTCCAGGGCGTTGGCGATCAGGTTGTCCAGGATCTGCTCCAGGTGCCCCTCACCCATCCAGGCCAGCACCGACGCGCCCGTGTATCCTGCCCCGCCGACCGTGGTGGCGGTCAGCGCGATGCTCCGGTCGTCGGCCACCGGGTGCCACGCCACCACGCGCTCCCTGGCCACCTCGGCGACGTCGATGACCACCGGCACCGGCACCACGTTCTCCGCCCGCGCCACCGCGAGCAGGCCGTCGACGAGCCGGGACAGCCTGGCCAGCTCCTCCAGCGCCCCGGCGAGCTCGTGGCCGGTGGCGGGGTCCGACTGCGCGGCGTCCGCGGCGAGCAGGTCGAGCCGCAGCCGCAGCGCCGCGAGCGGGGTGCGCAGCTGGTGCGACACGTCGGCAATGACCGCCCGGTTCCCGTGGACCAGGGCTTCGAGCCGCCCGGCCATCGTGTTGAACGTCGTGCCCAGGCGGCGCAGCTCGGGAGGTCCCGAGCCGACTACGGTCCTGATCGCCAGGTCGCCGTCGGCGAGCCTGCGCGCCGCGGCGTCCAGTCCCTTGAGCGGCCTGCTCACCCACCGCGCCAGCCCGAACGCCAGCAGGGCCGCTGCGATCATGGCCAGGACGCTGATCGTCCCGAGGATGACCCACAGTCCGAGGATGTCGGTGTCGAGCGACTTGGTCGACCTGACCACGAGTGCCGTGCCTATCCACGACAGGTTCTGCCTGACCTGGCCGTAGACGGGCACCGCGGCGATGACCTGGGATCCGACGGTCTCGGTGACCGCCTGGCCCTGCTCCGCCTTGACCTCCGCGTCCGGCGGGAGCGGCTTGGTCTGGGACTGGTCCCGCACCCCCGCGTCCTTGGCGAACTGGTCCCAGAAACCCGCCGGCTTACCTTGCGGCATGCCCTCACTGCCCACCGGCGTCATGGTGCTGCTCAGGATGAGCAGGCCGTCGCCCGGCTGCAGGCCCTCCAGGGCGATGAACAACGCGGGCAGGTTCTCCAGCGCCAGCTGTCCGGCGGCTGATGGGGTCAGCTCCCCGGCCTTCTCCTGGGCGACCGCGAGCAGCCGGGTCTGGGCCAGCTCGGCGTCGCTGCCGGCGACGGCGGCGGTGGCCTGGATATAGGAGGCCCGGTCGTGCCCGGTCGCGTTGAGCGTCAGCGGGACCACGGCGCCGACGAGCACCGCGGCGGTGAACGCCAGCAGGGCCAGCACGATCCGGGTCGTCACGGCGAGCCCGCGATGTCGGCCAGCCTGAAGCCGTGCCCGTAGACGGTCTCGATCAGGCCCGGGTCGCCGAGCTTGCGCCGCAGCGCGGCCATGTGCACGTCAAGCACCTTGGTGGGGCCGTACCAGTGCTCATCCCACGCGCGCTCGAGCATCTCCTGCCGGCTGACCACCCGCCCCGGGTCGCTGGCCAGGCACTCCAGGATGGCGAACTCCTTGGGCGTCACCGCGATGGGGTGCCCGGCGACGCTGACCTTGTGCGTGCGCAGGTCGACGGTCAGCGGGCCGTGCTGGAGCACCTGCCCGGCCGGCTGGCGGCTGCGGCGCAGCACCGCCCTGATCCTGGCCAGCAGCTCGTCCAGCCCGAACGGCTTGACCAGGTAGTCGTCGGCGCCCTGGTCCAGGGCCAGCACCCGGTCAGATTGCTCGCCGCGCGCGGTGACCACGATGATCGCCGCGTCGCAGGCCTGGCGGAGCCTGCGGCACACCTCGACGCCGTCGATGTCCGGAAGCCCGAGGTCGAGCAGCACCACGTCGGGCACGGGCCAGTCGAGCGCCGCCTGGCCGGTGGTGACGCTGCCCGTTTCGTAGCCGGCCCGGGTCAGCCCCTGGACCAGCGGAGTGGCGATGCCGGGGTCGTCTTCTACGACGAGAACCCGGCCAAGACGAGCGTTCACGTCCTCCACGCTAAGCACGAAACCCGCCCGGACCCAAACGGGCGAATATCTTAACCAAACCTGAACTTGTTCCAGTCTGGGACCTTAACAAGTGCCCAGGCATTCTATGTAGCAGAGTTCCTTGCTCTGGCGCGGTTCGCCTCCCTGCCGCGACCGCGCCGATGACATGGGAGGGTCCGCGTGGTTGGGGCAACCCTGCAGCCTTATCCACGCGGACCCCGGAACCCAGGGCATCTCACCGCCAACGCTACCGCCTTCTAAGGCCTCTCGCGTGGGCATCGACTGGCCACACTTGCGCGCGGCTGCGGCCGTCGCGGCCGCCCGCGCCTACGCTCCCTATTCAGGACTGCGGGTCGGCGCGGCGGCCCTGGCCTCCGACGGGCGGATCGTCGTCGGCTCCAACGTCGAGAACGCCTCCTACGGCCTGACCCTGTGCGCCGAATGCGGCCTCGTCAGCGCACTGCACGGCGCGGGAGCCGCCGCCCCCCAAGCCCCCGCCGCGCCCGAGGCCGACGCCCGGCCCGAGGCCCCCGCCGCGCCCGAGGCCGACGCCCGGCCCACGCTGCTGGCGGTCGCCGTGGTGGCAGGCGACGGAGCGCCGCTGCTCCCGTGCGGCCGCTGCCGGCAGCTCCTGCTCGAGGCCGGCGGCGGCACCCTGCTCGTCGACACCGCGCGCGGCCCGGTCGAGCTGACCGCGTTGCTTCCCGCCGCCTTCACCGGCGCCGACCTGGCACAGCGCAGGGAGGACCGGTGACCGACGCGGTCGCGGTGATCACGGCCAAGCGCGACGGCAGGACCCTGGCCGACGACGACATCCGGTGGCTGTTCGACGCGTACGCCAAAGGCGAGGTCGCCGACGAGCAGATGTCCGCGCTGCTGATGGCCATCTTCTTCCGCGGCCTCGATCCCCGCGAGCTCAGGACCTGGACCGCCGCGATGATCGCCTCGGGTGACCGCCTGGACCTCAGCTCGCTGTCCAGGCCGACGGTCGACAAGCACTCGACGGGCGGGGTGGGAGACAAGGTCAGCCTGATCCTGGCGCCCTTGGTCGCGAGCTGCGGCGCGGCCGTGCCCCAGCTGTCCGGGCGCGGCCTGGGCCACACCGGCGGGACCCTGGACAAGCTCGAGTCGATCCTCGGTTTCCGCACCGCGCTGAGCCCGGAAGAGACCCTGGACGTGCTGCATACCGCGGGCTGCGTGATCTGCGCCGCCGGCCGCGGCCTCGCTCCCGCCGACCGCAGGCTGTACGCCCTGCGCGACGTCACGGGGACGGTCGAGTCCATCCCGCTGATCGCCAGCTCGATCATGTCGAAGAAGATCGCCGAGGGGACCGCCGCGCTGGTCCTGGACGTCAAGGTGGGCGCCGGCGCGTTCATGAAGAGCCGCGAGAGGGCCCGCGAGCTCGCCCAGACGATGGTCGCGCTCGGCGAGGAGCACCAGGTGCGGACCAGGGCCCTGCTGACGCCGATGGACACCCCGCTGGGCCGCGCGGTCGGCAACGCGGTCGAGGTAGAGGAGTCCCTCGCCGCCCTGCGCGGCGAAGGACCGCAGGACCTGATGGCGGTCACCCTGGCGCTGGCCGCCGCGATGCTGGCCCTGGCCGGCCTCGACGCGGACCCCGCCGCGGCCATCGCGGACGGCCGGGCCCTCGCCACCTACCGCACGATGGTCCGCGCGCAGGGCGGCGACCCGGACGCGCCGCTCCCGCAGGCGCCGCACGCGATGCAAGCGCTCCCCGCGCCCGCCGACGGCTGGCTGACCCGCCTGGACGCGCTGGCGGTGGGGACGGCGGCGTGGCGGCTGGGCGCGGGCCGGGCCAGGAAGGAAGACCCGGTCAGCGCGACCGCCGGGGTCATCTGCCTGGCCAAGCCCGGTGACCCCGTGACCAAGGGCCAGCCGCTGGTCGAGCTGCGCGCCGACGACCAGGAGCGGTTCGCCGCGGCCCTGGCTGCCCTGGACAGCGCCGCCGAGGTGAGCGCGCAGGGGGCGCCGCCGGCCCCGGCCGTCATCGAGCGGATCGGGGCCTGATCGGCGACGATTCCCCAGCGTGCACAATGGTGAGATGCCGACACTAGAGGAAATCCGCGCCGTCCCGAAGGTCCTGCTGCACGACCACCTGGACGGAGGCCTGCGCCCGCAGACCGTCCTCGAGCTGGCCCGCGAGATTGGCTACCAGGACCTGCCCGGCGACAACGTTGAGGAGCTGACCCGGCGGCTGACCGAAGGCGCGCACCGTGGTCACCTGGAGGTGTACCTCGACGCGTTCCGGCACACGGTGGCGGTCATGCAGACGCCGGACGCGCTGCGCCGGGTGGCGGCCGAGTGCGCCGAGGACCTGGCCGCCGACGGGGTGGTCTACGCCGAGGTCCGCTTCGCCCCCGAACTGCACACCGAACGCGGGTTGAGCCTGGATGAGGTGGTCGATGCGGTCATCGAGGGCTTCCGCATGGGCTCTGCCAGCCAGGCCGGGGCCAGCCAGGCCGGGGCCAGCCAGGCCTCGGCCGGGCGGCCGATCACGGTATACGCGCTGCTGACCGCCATGCGCACGGCCGCGAGGTCGCTGGAGATCGCCGAACTTGCGGTTCGCCACCGGGACCACGGCGTGGTCGGGTTCGACATCGCGGGCGCCGAGGCGGGCTGGCCGCCGAGCAGGCACCTGGACGCGTTCCAGTACATCAAGCGCGAAGACTTCCACATCACGATCCACGCGGGCGAGGGGTTCGGGCTGCCGTCGATCTGGGAGGCGGTGCAGTGGTGCGGCACCGAACGCCTGGGTCACGGCGTCCGCATCGTCGATGACATCGAGATCGGCCCGGAGGGCAGCGTCCACCTGGGCCGGCTCGCCGCCTACATCCGCGACCGCCGGATCCCGCTCGAGATGTGCCCGACCTCGAACGTCCAGACCGGCGCGGCGCCGTCGATCGCGCTGCACCCGCTCCGGCTCCTGCGCCAGCTCCAGTTCCGGGTGACGGTGAACACCGACAACCGCCTGATGAGCCAGGTCACGCTCAGTTCGGAGTTCCACAAGCTGGTGCAGGAGTACGGTTACGGCTGGTCGGACGTGGAGTGGCTGACGATCAACGCGATGAAGAGCGCGTTCGCCGGCTTCGACGAGCGGCTGCACCTGATCAACACGGTGATCAAGCCTGGCTTCGCGACCGCGAGGGCCACGAGTGACGCCGTGGTGCCCGTCGGCCTCCTCAGCGCCCGCCATCCGGGGTGACCCCATTTATCTGCCGAACGAGAAGTGGTGTCACCCCTGGGCGGCCGCTAACCGGCTCAGCGGCTCAGCGGCTCAGCGGCCACTCCAATCCCAGTTGTCACAGGTCGTGGGCGTGCCATGCAATTGCGTGGCAGGATTCGGCATGATAGAGCTCGGACGCCCTCGTGACCAAGGGCCAGGACGGACGGATGATGGTGTCGCAGTCAGGGCGTGAGCCGCTGCGCCGGTGGGACCCGGACCGCATCGGGCCGTACGTGATACTGGGCCGCCTCGGGGCCGGGGCGATGGGCCAGGTTTACCTGGGGCGCTCGCCGGCCGGCCGGCTGGTCGCGGTGAAGACGATCAAGGTGGAGCTGGCCGAGGAGGCCGGCTTCCGGACCCGCTTCGCGCAGGAGGTCGCGGCCGCCCGCCGGGTGAGCGGGGTCTTCACCGCCTCCGTCGTCGAGGCCGACCCCGAGGCCGACCTGCCGTGGCTGGCCACGGCCTACGTTCCGGCGCCTTCGCTGAGCCGGCTCGTCCGGACCTGCGGCCCGCTGCCGATCGAGTCCGTGCGATGGCTGGCGGCCGGCTGCGCGGAGGCGCTGGTGTCGATCCACCGCGCCGGCCTGGTGCACCGCGACCTCAAGCCGTCCAACGTGCTCGTCGCGCCGGATGGCCCGCGGGTCATCGACTTCGGCGTGGCCAGGGCGGCCGAACGGATCGAGCTGACCGGCACGCACGGCGCCGTCGGCACCCCCGCGTACATGGCGCCGGAGCAGGCCAGGGACACTAAGCAGGCGTCGGTGGCCAGCGACGTGTACTCGCTCGGCGCGACGCTGGCCTACGCGGCGACCGGACACCCGCCCTATGAGGGCGAGACGACCATGGACGTGCTGGCCCGGCTGGCCAACGAGCCGCCGGACCTGTCCGGGCTGCCCGACGCGCTAACTGAGCTCGTCAACGACTGTATGGAGCGCGTCCCCCGGATGCGCCCCACCTCGTCCGCGGTGCTGGCCAGGCTCGGGCCGTTCACCGAGGTGGTCGCGTCTGGCCTGGCCGCGGAGCACTCCTACCTGCCCGAAACGGCAATGGACCTGATCAGGGAGTACCAGCGGAGCCCGCTGCCGGCGGGCGGGAACCTGCCCGGCGAGGATCGCGAGGACGCCACCAACGCCTCCCTTACCGACCTGCCCGCATCTCACCTGCCCAGGAGCCGGTCCCGGGCCACGCGCCGCGGCGCGACTGCCCGCGGGCCCCGCTGGATTCCGGCTGGCCTGTGGCGCTGGGGCGGGGCTCACGTGGCCGTCCTCGGCTGGGTCGCCGGCGCGGCGGCGCTGGTCGTGGTGGGGGTCGTCATCGGCGCCTCGCTCAACCGTTCCGCCGTGCCGAACGCTTTGCATAATCCGCAGAACTCGGCGCAGGCCGGCGGACCGCCGGGCGGTGGCGGACCTCCGCCCGCGCCGGCGACGGTGTGCGGGCCGGTCAAGGCCCGCACCGCGCCGGCCCTGTGCATGGTCGGCCAGAGCCAGGGCCAGGTGGACACCGCGTTCGTGGTCAGGGGAACCGGCTTTGACCCGCGTACGACGGTCACGGTGACCGTCCTCGGCGCCAGCCCGCAGGGCCTGCCGATCGCGGATACCACGTCGCGGGTCCACCCGGTGGTCGGCCGGACCGGAGGGTTCAGCTTCGCGATCAGCCGGGTCTATCCGGGCTCGCTCCAGCTCGGGCAGTACACGGTGGCCGTGCGCGAGGCTGGCCGCCGGGCGAGCACGGCATTCATGGTGATACCACCCCCGCCGCCGTCGTCGTAACGCCGGGCCCCAGACCCGCTAAGCCCTGGGTCCACCACAGGTCCTCCTGGCGGGAACGCCAGGCCGGATCGGTCAGCAGGCCGAGGTCGGCCGAGGTGATGATGCCGTGCTCGATCAGGATCCGGACGGCTACCTCGTCAGAGAGCCGTACGTCGCCGCCCTCGACCCCGGAGCCACGGGAACTCCGCGCGGCCAGGCCCCGGTCGGCGATCTTCCTGCGGAGCACCTTGATGTGCTCGGCCACGCGCGCCGATAGCAGGTCGCGGAACTCCGGGTCGGCGTCGAACCGCTCAAGTTCGTGGTACGCGCCGGTCACCTGCAGCGCGCTCCTGGCGATTTCCGGCGTGCGCGGCAGCGGCGTGGTGGCGCCGGAGTCGACCAGCCACGGCCGGCACCAGATCAGCGCGACCAGGAACAGCTTGGTCATCGGGTCGAGGTAGAAGGGCAGCACGGTGCCCTCCCCGTCCGGCTGGGTGGGCGCGGCCCCGTCGGCCTGCTGCTCGCTGGTGACCGTCACCGCCAGCGGCAGGTCGTCGTCGAGCATCGCGCGCGAGCCGACCAGGGCCGTGCCGCTGTGCAGCAGCCAGCCTCCGGCCGGCTCGATGTCGTCCTCCAACCGGGGCAGCCTGATCCGGTAGCCGTCGCCCTCCACGTACAGCGCGTGGGTGCGGCTGATGTTGACGATCCACGCGCCGGCGGCCATCGCGGTCACGATGCCGGCGCGCCGTGAAAGCCCGCGGCCCGCCGCGATGGCCAAGTCCACCTCCGGGCCGCGCCCGAAGATGATCTGGCTTCCCTCCGCAATGAGCACGGTGTGCCCCGCGGCCGTGCTCACCTGCGCGCTTACCGGCATCACGCCCTCCGCCGGACACAGTGGTCTGGTCAGTCTAGGCCCGATTCTGGCCGCCGGGCGCGCGGGGGTGAACCCCGGGTTCGGGGATATCCCCGGCGCGCGGATCGGTGTTTGCTGACAGGTGGCAGGGTGCCGGGCCGTGCCTGCGTGGTGCCGGCCGCTAGGGCGACGGGGGGGTCTCGTCCCGGAACCGGCCGGCGCCGTGGTGTCGTCTGCGGCAGGCCCGGCGCCCCGCCCGTAATCTCTTAGATCTGGCCGAACAGGCGGTCGCCCGCGTCGCCGAGACCCGGCACGATGTACCCCCGCTCGTTGAGGCGCTCGTCGACCGCCGCGGTGACCACCCGCACCGACGGGCCTTCGTCGCCCGCGTAGGACTGCCCGAGGTGGTGCAGGCCCTCCGGCGCGGCCAGCAGGCAGATGGCGGTGACCGAGGCGGCGCCCCGGTCGACGAGCAGGCCGACCACCGTGGCGAGCGTCCCGCCGGTGGCCAGCATGGGATCAAGGACGAAGGTGTCCCGCCCGGTCAGGTCGGCCGGCAGCCGGTTCGCGTAGGTGGACGCGATGAGCGACTCCTCGTCCCTGCGCAGCCCGACGAAGCCGACGTCGGCCATCGGTAGCAGGCGGGTCATGCCCTCCAGCATGCCGATGCCGGCCCGCAGCACCGGCACGATGAGCGGCACCGGCCTGGCCAGCTTGACGCCACGGGCGGTCCCCACCGGCGTTTCCACCAAGACCGGCTGGACCGGCAGCTCGCGGGTGGCCTCGTACGCCAGCAGCGTCACCAGTTCGGCCGTCAGGCTGCGGAAGGTCGCGGTGTCGCTGGCGACGTCCCGCAACGCGGTGAGCTTGTGGGCGACCAGCGGATGTTCGATGACGAGCGTGCGCATAGCAAGCAAGTGTGGCAGTACTTCCCTGGGGGGGCGACCCCCCGGGACCCCCCCGCTCTTGGGGGGAAACCTTTCCCCCCAAACCCCCTCGGCCCCCGCACGCGGGGGGACTCCTCGTCCCCCAAACCCCCTCGGCCCCCCGCACACGGGGGGACTCCCCGTCCCCCAAACCCCCTCGGCCCGCCGACCCGCTCAGGCCTCGGGGCGGGCGCGGGCGGAGGCTCGGGAGCGGGCCAGGTCCACCTCGATGCGGCGGGCGGTGGCGAGCAGCGGCTGGAGCAGGTCCTCTACTACGCTGGTCAGCGTTCGCCGTCCGGCGTGCGTGGAGACGTTGACGGCGGCGATGACCTGGCCGTCGGCGTCGCGGATCGGGGCGGCGATCGAGCGCAGCCCTTCCTCGAGTTCCTGGTCCACCAGCGCCCAGCCCTGGACCCGGATCTTACGCAGCTCGCGGCGCAGCGCCGTCGCGCTAGTGATGGTGTGCCCGGTCAGCCCGCGCAGGCTGACCGACTCCAGGTACTCGTCGAGCCGCTCGGCGGGCTGCGCGGCGAGCATCACCCGGCCCATGGACGTGGCGTAGGCGGGGAACCTGGTGCCGACGCTGATCGTCACCGTCATGATCCGCTTGGTCGGGACGCGCGCGATGTAGATCACGTCGTCCCCGTCAAGCTCGGAGACCGAGGACGAATCGTGCACCTGCTCGACCAGCTGCTCCAGGTGCGGCATCGCGACCTCGGGCAGGGTCAGGCTGGACAGGTACGCGTAACCGAGCTCGAGGATCTTCGGCCGGAGCGCGAACCGGCTGCCGTCGCTGCGCATGTAGCCGAGCTGGACCAGCGTGCGGAGGAACCGCCGGGCGGCGGCCCGGCTCAGACCGGTGCTGGCGGCCACCTCGCTCAGGGTCAGTTTCGGGTGATCCGCGTCGAAGGCGCGGATGACGGACAGGCCGCGCTCCAGTGACTGCACGAAGTCCCCGTCGTGACCCGGTTCGGGGCTGTCCGCCACGGGAACCTCCCTGCTCGGTCGTTGACATAATAGACCGCGTACCCGTTCGTTCGCTTTCTGAACTATCGTGCGTTTTACGCACGTGGCTAACCGTGGGAGCAGTCATGGCGCTTATGGACGAGACGGTCTGGCAGGGCAAGGTCTACTCCGGCGGGTGGGTGGCCGGCGACGGCGGTGACGCCGCGGTCGTTGAGCCCGCCACCGGCGGCCAGCTCGGCCGGATCGGCATCGCCACCCCCGCCGACGTGGCCCGCGCGGCCCAGATCGCGGCCGCCGCGCAGCCGGCCTGGGCCGCCACACCGCACACCGAGCGGTCAGCCCTGCTGCGCCGGGCCGCCGACATCTGGCTGGCCAACGCGGCGGACATCGAGTGGTGGGGGATCAGGGAGACGGGCAAGATCCCGCCCGCGATGGGTTTCGAGACGCACGTCGCGACCCAGGAGATCTACGAGGCCGGCACGTTGCCGTCGCGGGCCTACGGGGAGCTGCTGCCGAGCGAGACGCCGCGGCTCAGCTTCGCCGAGCGCGTACCGGTCGGCGTGGTCGGGGTCATCGCGCCGTTCAACTTCCCGCAGATCCTGGCCATCCGCTCGGTCGCGCCCGCGCTGGCGCTCGGCAACGCGGTCATCTGCAAACCCGACCCGCGCACCGCGGTGAGCGGCGGCGTCGTGCTGGCCAGGGTCTTCGAGGAGGCCGGGCTCCCGGAGGGCTTGCTGCACGTGCTCCCGGGCGGCGTGGAGACCGGCGAGGCGGTGGTCACCGAGCCGGTTGTGCGGCTGGTCTCCTTCACCGGGTCCACGGCGGCGGGCCGGCGGGTCGGCGAGCTGTGCGCCCGGCACCTGAAGCGCGTTCACCTGGAGCTGGGCGGCAACTCGGCCCTCATCGTGCTCGATGACGTGGACCTCGACCGTGCGGTCTCGGCCGGCGCCTGGGGCTCGTTCCTGCACCAGGGGCAGATCTGCATGACCACGGGCCGGCACCTGGTGCACGAGGCCATCTACGACGACTACGTCGCCCGGCTGGCCGACAAGGCAGGCCATCTCCCGGTCGGGAACCCGGCAACCGAGCAGGTGGCGCTCGGCCCGATCATCGACGAACGGCAGCGTGACAAGGTGCACGGCCTGGTCACCGACAGCGTCTCCGCGGGCGCCAGGCTGGCCGCCGGCGGCACCTACGAGGGCCTGTTCTACCGGCCGACCGTGCTGGCCGAGGTGTCGCCGCAGATGCCGGCCTACGCCAGCGAGGTGTTCGGGCCGGTGGCCCCGGTGATCCGCTTCGCCACCGAGCAAGAGGCGGCCAAGCTCGCGGCGGACAGCGACTACGGGCTGTCCCTCGGCATCCTGACCAGGGACGTCATGCGCGGCCTTGACCTGGCGCGGCAGATACCGACCGGCATCGTGCACATCAACGAGCAGACCGTCGATGACGAGCCGAACATCCCGTTCGGCGGCCTTGGGGCCTCGGGCACCGGGGCTAGGTTCGGCGGTTCGGCGAACCTGGAGGCGTTCACCGACACCCGCTGGGTCACGATCCGCGGTGACATCGCGCCGTACCCGTTCTGAGATGACGGTCAGCTCACGTACCCAGGTCGGCATCGTCGGAGCCGGGCCGGCCGGCCTGCTGCTGTCCCACCTGCTGGCCCTGCGCGGTGTCGACTCGATCGTGGTCGAGAACCGCAGCCGGGCCTACTGCGAGGCGCGGCAGCGGGCCGGCCTGCTCGAGGCCGGATCGGTCGAACTGCTCCGCCAGGTGGGCCTCGGGGCCCGCATGGACGCCGAGGGCCTCGAGCACGGCGGCATCTACCTGCAGTTCGCGGGGGAGCGGCACCACCTGGACTTCCGGGACCTGACCGGCGGCCGCTGGGTGACGATCTGGGCCCAGACCGAGATCGTCAAGGACCTGATCCGGACGCGGCTGGCGGACGGCGGGGCGATCGAGTTCGAGGTTTCAGACACCGAGGTGGCCGATCCCGATTCCGATTCACCCGTACTCCGCTACACCGACGCCGCCGGCAACCGGCACGAGGTGACCTGCGACGCGATAGCGGGCTGCGACGGATTCCACGGCATCTGCCGCCATTCCCTCCCGGCCGGCCTGCTGCGCGTGGCCGACCGCGAGTATCCGTACGCCTGGCTCGGCATCCTGGCCACGGTGCCGCCGTCCACCGACGAGCTCATCTACTCCCGTCACGCCGACGGGTTCGCGCTGCACACGATGCGGACGCCGCAGGTCAGCCGGCTGTACCTGCAGGTGCCCGCGGACGATGAGATCGAGCGGTGGTCCGACGACCGGATCTGGGCCGAGCTGCGGCACCGGCTCGGCGTACCGGGCTGGGAGCTTGCGACGGGCCCGATCACGGAGAAGGCCATCTCGCCGATGCGCAGCTTCGTGGCGGCGCCCATGCAGTACGGTCGGCTGTTCCTGGCCGGTGACGCCGCTCACATCGTCCCGCCGACCGGAGCCAAGGGTCTCAACCTGGCCATCGCCGACGTGACCGTGCTGGCCACGGCCCTGGTCAACCTGCTGCGTGACCACGACCCCCGGGCCGCGAAGGAGTACTCGGACACGTGCCTGCGCCGGGTCTGGCGCGCCACGCACTTCTCCTGGTGGATGACGTCCATGCTGCACATCGACCCGTACGCCGATGAGTTCGGCGCCGAGCTGCAGCTGTCCCAGCTGCGGTACGTCATCTCATCCCGCGCGGCCGCCACCACCCTCGCCGAGAACTACACCGGCTACCTCCCGCTCCGCTGGTGACGCGGGACGGGGCGGACCTGCCCGCGGATATCGCCCGGCTGCTCGGACGGCTGCGGGACGCGCTGGTCGAGCGCGGGGGACTGGTGGGCGTGTACCTGTACGGCTCGCTGGTCACCGGTGATTTCAGCCCGGCCCGCAGCGACATCGACGTGCTCGTCATGTGCGGCGATGAGCCGGACGAGGCCGCGATCGGCCAGCTCAGGCGGATGCACGAGGCGCTGGCGAGCTCCGATGACCCCGCCGGGCGGCTGCACTGCCTGTACGTCCCGGCCGGGGACGCCGCCGATCCGGCGCGCCTGCGCACGTACTGGTACGGCGACCGGATGACGCAATGGCAGGTCAAGCTGCTGACCCAGGCGGAGCTGGCCGAAGCCGGCGTGGCGGTGTACGGACCCTGGCCGCCGCCTGGCCTCCAGCCGGTCGCGCTCGCCGACCTCCAGGCGGCGGTGCGCGAGGAGACCATCGGCTACTGGAGCCGGATCGCCCGACGGCGCAAGCTCTGGCTGACGGACACCTGGGTTGATTTCGGGCTCGTCACGCTGCCCAGGGCCGAGGCCGTCCTGACCAGCGGAGACCTGATCACCAAGAGCGAGGCCATCGGCCGCCTGCCCGGCTTCGGCGTCCCGGACACCCTGGCGGATCAGATTCGCCGCCGCCGGGACGGGCAGGACGTCACGCCCGGCAAGCTACAGCGAGTCCGCCGCGCCTACCTCGCCCGGCGGCTCATGAAGCGCGGCCTGCGGCGGCTGAGCCGCCTCGGACCCGCGGGATTAGCCCAGGCCCAGGTGGTGGCGCGGGCGCAGGGCGCGGGCGAGCAAGGCCGACAGGGCCGCGGCGACCCCGGTCGGGCTCAGCGCCAGCGGCGCGGCGAAACCGCGCTCGGCGCCCAGCAGGCCGAGCGCCCACAGCCGGTGCCGCAGCGAGTAGAGCTCGGTGCGCACCGCGCCGGCCAGGCCGGCGCTGCTTCCTGCCGCCCAGCCCTCCATGCCGTGGATGTCGGTCAGGAGCCTGGTCAGCTCGTCGTACTCGGTCGGCCCGACGGTCAAGATGACCAGCAGCGCGGCCTCGCGGACCGCGACGCAGAAGTCTGGCTGCGGCCCGTCGTCCGACCCGATCAGCGCGGCCGTGCCGATGTGCCACCTGGCCGCCGGGTCTGCCGCCATCAGCCTGCCCGTCTTGGTCAGCACGAGGCTGGTCCGGTAGCGGCGGACGGCGCCCATCTCGCCCTGCGCCATGCCGCGTAGCGTGTGCAGCGGGAATACGTCCAGTTCCTGGCGCAGGGTGCCGACGAGCTGATCCCGCCAGCCGAACGCCTCGACCGCCTCGATGACCAGCGCGGGGGCGATGTAGTGCCGGGCGGTCAGCCGCAGCCCGTCGTGGGCGTGGGCGAGCAGCCAGGCCAGCGTGGGCAGCGGGTCGTCGGGCAGCACCAGCGGCTCGAGCAGGCGCGGGATCAGCCCGCGGGCCAGCCGTGACCGCTCGCCGGGGCGGCCGTGCGCCCACGCGTCGATCCGCTCGGCGCTGATCCGGCCCAGCCAGGTCTCATGGCTCAGCACGCCCGCGGGCAGGTGCTCGTACGAGGAGCCATCCGTGGCCTGCGTGTGCCCGGTCAGCCAGCGGTTGACCAGGTCCGCCCGCCTGGTACGCCAGCCGCGGCTGCCCGCGATCAGCTCGCCGGAGGCGAAGGCCAGTTCCAGCGCCGCCGCGCAGGCGTCGTAGGCCGCGCGCTCCTGCGTGCCCATGACCGAGCCCCAGGCGAGCAGGTCCGTGTCCGGCGGCGCGGCGTTGGACGCGTCGATGGCCTCGGTGTACGCGGCGATCCCCTTCTCGTGCCCGGCCGCGTACGCGGTGATGATCTGCTCGGTGCCGCCGGACATGCAGACTCCGGCGTACCGGTCCAGGCCCGCCAGGATGAACAGCCGGCCAAGGGCCCTGGCCACCCCGACCCGGCCGGGCGTGGACATCGGCCACTTGACCGGGAGCGCGTACCACAGGAATTCCTCGAGGCGCAGCAGCGAGATCGTCTCGAGGCCCTCGTCGCCGGTCAGCCAGGCCAGGGCGGCCTTCGCGTCGCCGGCCGCCTCCGGGTCCTCCCGGGTCAGGGTCTCCAGCGCCTGGCTTTCTGTCATCACGAAGGACAGTCTGCCGCAGCCCGATGCGCGAGGCTAGGCAAAGCCGGCACCGGGCCGGGCGGCTCCGGGACCGCACCGTCCGTCGGGCATCATTGGGTGGGTGCCCGGAATCTACGACGAGCCTGAGTTCTACGAGGCCGCGTGCGCCTACCGTAACGTCCCTTCCGAGGTAGACGCCCTGCTCCGCTGGTATGACGCGCACCGGGGCCCGCAGGCCGGCCCGCTACGTTCGGTGCTCGAGCTCGCCGCGGGTCCCGCGGAGCACGCCCGCGAGCTGGCGCGCCGCGGGGTCCAAGCCACGGCGCTCGACCTGTCCGCGGCGATGTGCGCGCGCGCCGGCGATATGGCCGGCGCGGCCGGGGTCGGCCTGGCCGTGGTCCAGGCCGACATGCGGGATTTCGCCATCCCCCGCCGGTTCGACCTGGCCATCACGATGCTCAACTCGCTGTGCCACCTGATGACTCTGGACGACCTGCTCGCCCACCTGGCCTGCGCGGCCCGCCAGCTCAGCCCGGGCAGCCTGTACATCGTTGAGCTTGCCCACCCCGCGGACTTTTTTTCCGCCGAGCGCAGGACCAGCAGCGAGTGGAGCTCCGAGGTCAACGGGGGCACGGTCAGCGTGCGCTGGGGCGGAGGGCAGGACGAGATCGACCCGGTCACGCAGGTCATCAGGGAGCACGTCAGCGTCACCTACCGCAAGCGGGGCGGAGCGGTGCGCACGGTCACCGACGTGGTGCCGAACCGGTTCTGGACCGCGACCGAGCTGACCGCCGCGCTCCGCCTGGCCGGCGGGTTCGCCGTGGTGGCCAGCTACGGGGACTTCGAGGCCGACGCGCCCGTGGACGCAGCGGACGCCTGGCGGATGATCCTGGTGCTGCGCCGGGAGTAGCCGTCCCCGCCGCTGCCCGCGGCCGCCAGTTCACCCTCGGCCGCGACGGTCGCCTGGGCCCGCCCGCCGACGGCGACGAGCACGCCGGTCAGGATCAGCAGCACGCCGGCCAGCTGGAGGGCGGAGGGCCGCTCGCCGAGGACCAGGTAGCTGAGCGCCACCGACCCCGCGGGCTGCACGAGCAGCAGCGCACCGATCAGCCCGGCGGGCAGGCGCGGCATCGACACGGTGATCAGTAGCCAGCCGATGACCTGGGAGGTTAGCGCGAGCAGCGCGAGCCAGCCCAGCGTCGGCCAGGCCGGGCCGAGCCGGAAGTCCTGCAGGACCAGGCCCAGCACCGCGGCGGTGACGGCGGCGCCGAGCGTGGTCTCGAACAGCGGGGCGGCTATCGCGGGGCGCGGACCGCCGTCCGTCTCCCCTGTGACCTGGCCGAACGTCGCCTGGCGCAGCGTCAGGATGTAGATCGCGTACAGGAACGCGACGGCCATGCCGAGCCCCACGCCGAGCGAGGGGTCGGTGCCGTACGCCCGCGCTCCGCCGAAGTCGGCGAGCCCGCCCACCAGGACCAGCCCGGCCAGCATCACCGGTGAGGCCAGCACCAGGGACCGGCGCGGGCGCTCGCCAAGGAACAGCCACGCCAGCAGGGAGATGATGAGCACCTCGAGGTTGGTCACCACGGTGCCGAGCCCGGCGCCGATCGCGTCGATCGTGTGGCTCCACACGATCAGGTCCGCGGCGAGGAACGCGCCCGCCAGCCGGGCCAGCCAGCGGCTGCGTCGCGGCAGCGGCAGCGCGCCGCGCCGCCGCTCGTAGAACACCAGGGCGCCGAGCACCGGCAGGGCGAAGACGCAGCGGCCAAGCGCCGTCAGGCTGGCCGACGTCGCGGCCAGCTTCATCACGACGGCCGAACTCGAAATGCAGACCGCTCCCGCGAGCGCCGCGGCGATCGGCGGCACGGTCCTGGCCGGCATGGCGGCGTCCCCCCCGGTGTCATCACCAAAAATGGGTTATGGTGATGACGCTAGCCTGTGCTGCGCTCAGGAGTCAACATGGTATTTGCTCATGACACCACCGCTGCACTCGTGCTTGCCGCCGATCTGGCCAACGCCGGCGAGCTGACCGACCTGGGCGCGCTCGAGGCGTTCCTCGGCAAGCACCTCGACCCGCGCCCCCGCGCCACGCTCGCCGACCTCGACGCCGTGCGCGCGCTGCGGCCCAGGCTGCGGGCCGTCTGGCAGGCCGCCACCCGTGAGGAGCTCGCGGAGCTGATAAACACGCTGCTCCGTGACTCGGGCGCCCGGCCGTGGCTGGTCGATCACGGCGGTGGCTGGGGCTGGCACCTGCACGTCACCGCCCACGATGCGGCCCTGGAGCACCGGATCGCGGCGCAGGCCGCGTTCGCCCTCGCCGACCTGGTCCGGCTCGGCGAGGCCGAACGCCTGCGCCGGTGCGGCGCGCCAGGATGCGACGCGGTCCTGGTGGACCTGTCCAAGAACCGCTCCCGCCTGTACTGCGATACCGGCAACTGCGGCAACCGGCAGCACGTGGCCGCCTACCGTGAGCGGCGCGCCGGGCGGGACAGCGTACGGACCGGCTGATCGCCCTCCGGCATCCCGTGCCGCAGGTAGCGGTCCAGGATCGTCTCCACCACCAGGCTGAGCGACCGGCCCTCGTGGGCGGCCGTCCGGTGCGCGGCCGTCCGCAGCGCCTGGTCGATCTTGATCGTCAGGTGCGGGCGGAGCCCGGCCGCGCTGGCCATCCGCCGGTGGGGGAACGGCGGGGGAGGTTCGAGGTTGACCACGTGCTCACGCAGGTCGGGCGGCACGCGCCGGCGGACGCGCGCCTGCACCGCCTGCCGGCTGATGCCCAGGGCCTCGCCGAGCGAGCCCAGCGGCCACCCGGCCTCGGCCAGCGTCGCCAGCGTCGCTGATAGCAGCTCGCTGCGCCCCGAGGACCGCAGGTCCCGCAGCCGCGCCGCCAGCCCATCGGGCACCGCCGGGACACCCGCTGCGGCGCCGTTCGCGGGGACCGGGTGCCCGGTGGCATCACCCTCGCGCGCGTGCGTAACGTACTGGCGCAGGCCGTGGGTGACCACCTCGGACATCGTGCGGCCCTCCCGGGCCAGGCGTGCCTTCAGGCGCTGCCGCTGCTCCGCGTCAAGCCGGAAGGTCAGGAGCGGCCGCTTGGCCATCGCCGCTAACCCGCGGTGGCGCTCATGGCCAGCGTCGCGTCGGGTACCCGACCGGAAGCCATGACCTTGTGCTCGGTCGCGACCAGGTCCAGGTACCGGCGCGTTTCGGCGGCACGCCTGCGGCGGTTCCAGCCGAGCAGCCGGCCCATGATCTCGCTCACCTGGGACGCCGCCCCCGCGCCGGAGTCGGCGGACTCGATGAACAGCCGCATCCGCCGCGTCAGCACGTCCTCGACGTGCAGCGCGTTCTCGTGGGTGACCGCGTAGGCGACCTCGGCGCGCAGGTACGGGTAGCCGTTGGCCAGCGGGCGGGCCATCTCCGGGTCGGCGCGGACGAGGTCGAGCACCTCGGCCGCCAGCGTCCCGTACCTGCCGAGCAGATGCTGTACCTGCGCGCGGCTCACCCCGTAGTCCTCCGCCAGGCGTCCCGCCCCGGCCCGGACCGCCGCCAGCCCGTCCGCGCCAAGCAGCGGCACCTGGTCGGTGACCGACGCGGGTACCACCTCACGCCCGAAGTCCGACACGGCGGCGTCCACCACGTCGCGCGCCATCAGCCGGTAGGTG
>DATJQX010000011.1:0-6352 GCA_035505275.1 Streptosporangiaceae bacterium
CTCGCCGTCTTCGGGGAATGCGGCGCGCAGGTGCGCGGCGACGGCCAGGTGCCGGGCCTTGCGGTCGCGGCGGGACAGTGTCTCGTAGGCGACCTGGCGGAGCATGTGCTGGGCGAACCCGTAACTGCCGCGTTCGGGGGAAAGAGGGTCGGCGGAGATAACCACTACCTCGCGGCGCACCAGGTGCTGCAGGGCAGCGTTCACTGTCGCTGCGTCTAGGTCCGACACGGCGGTCAGTGCCTCGGCGGTGAACGTGCCTCCGAGCACGGCCGCATCCGACACCAGTCGGCGCGCGGCGGTGTCCAGGGCATCGAGCCGGGCGGCGAGCAGGGCGTGCAGGCTGCGGGGCACCTGCAGCTCGCCTATGTCGCCGGTCAGCCGGTAGGCGCCGTCGATGGGCTGGACGACGTCCCGGTCGATCAGCGAGCGGATGACCTCGACGGCGAACAGGGGCAGGCCCTGCGCCTGGCCGGTTACCGCGGTTCGCGCGTTCGCCGGCATACCGGGAACCAGCGAGTCGACCAGGGCGTCCATGGAGGCCAGGTCGAGGGGGTCCAGGGTGAGCGTGACCCGGTTGCGCCCGGCGCCGAACCCCGACCGGGAGTGGACCAGCTCTTGGCGGGCGAGTAGCAAGATGAACACCGGCAGGTTCCGCACCCAGTCGGTCAGGTAGTCAAGGAAGTCAAGCAGCCCGGCGTCGGCATACTGGGCGTCCTCCACCAGCAGCACTACCGGGTTCACCGCCGCGAGCCGTTCCAGGAACAGCCGCCACCCGGCGAACAGCTCCTCCCGGGCCAAAGGTCCCCCGCTGTCCCCGGGGAACGCCACCCCGAGCAGCCGGGCCAGCCGCACCCCGACGTAGAGCTGCTCGGCCGGATCGGGCACGTACCGGTCCAGCCCCTCAGCGAGCTTGCGGGCCGCGGTCTCGGCGGTTTCGTCCTCGGCGATACCCAGCCGCTGGCGGATGATCTGCGCCAGCGCCCAGAACGCCACTCCGTCGCCGTAAGACAGGCAACGGCCTCGGTGCCACCACACATCGGCGACGAGTCCGTCAACGTATTTCTCGAACTCCCAGCCAAGGCGTGACTTGCCCACCCCGGCCGGGCCGGACACCAGCACCATCCTCGGTACCCGCCGGTCGGCTGAGGCGTGGAATGCCTCCTTGACCGTCCGCAGCTCGAAGTCCCGTCCCGCTAGCGGTCCCTCCAGCCCGTCCACTCGCTGGACCCCGCCGACCGCGGATACCACCCGGACCGCCCGCCACAGCCGCTGCGGCTCCGCCTTGCCCTTCAGCAGGTGCTCACCGGCGTCGGCGAACTCGACCGCCGAGGCTGCCAGCCGGTAGGTCGCCTCGTCGGTCAGCACGGTGCCCGGCTCGGCCGCCGCCTGCACCCGGGAGGCGGTGTTCACCGCGTCCCCGGCCACCATTCCCTCGCCCACCGCGCCCAGGGTGACGGCCACCTCGCCAGTGACCACCCCTGCCCGCGCCGCCAGGCCCGGGACCCCGACCTCCGCGCCCAGCCCGGCCACCGCGGCCACCAGGTCGAGGGCGGCGCGGACCGAGCGCTCGGCGTCGCCTTCGGCGGCTACGGGGGTGCCCCACACGGCCATCACAGCGTCGCCGATGAACTTCTCGACCACTCCGCCGTAGCGTCCGATGACAGTCCGCGCCACCGTGAAGTACTGCGACAAAAGCTCGCGGACGGCTTCGGGGTCGCGGGCCTCCGACAGCGGGGTGAACCCCACCACGTCGCAGAACAGCACCGAGCACACCCGCCGCTCCGCCACCGGACCCCCGGGCATTGCAGCCGTCCCGGCGCCTGCGGCCGGCACCAGCGCGGCCGCGGCCGGCACCGCATCAAGCGGCTGCCCGCAGGAGTAACAAAACCGCTTGCCAGGGATAACCGGCTCACCGCACGACGGACACCCTCCTACCGGAGACCCGCACTCCCCGCAGAAGCGGTGCCTAGCCTCCACGGCAGCGCCGCACTGCCGGCACCGCTCCATGAAGCCCCCTCAACCGACCCCAAGCCCAAGGGAATCACGCGTAGGAAATGCCGCCCGCCATCATCCTAAACGCCGCACCCTTCCGAGAACCAGGAATCACCTCCCGAGCCTGTCGATATACCCTGTGACTGGTACCGATACGGGCGACCTAAGCGTGGTCATGGGCTGAGCGCTGCGCCACACCTCAGAAAACTCGGCTCTGAACAACCGCGATCGGAAACGATCCGCATTTCGACTCATTCAAACCGGGCCGCCGGGCAACATCAGTGTTCCAGATTGACCTGCTAGCGGGCTCCTGGCGCTGATGCAGGCTGCGGCAATGCCGCACACACGCGCGGGGACCGGACATTAACTGTCCGGTCCCCGGCACAATCCGGCCAGTGCCCTGGTGTCAGCGCATGCGCTGGTGGCCTTCGGTGTCGTCCTCGTCGTCATCGTCGTCCTGGCCGCGCATGCGCTGGTGGCCTTCGGTGTCGTCCTCGTCGTCCTCGCCGCGCATCCGCTGGTGACCCTGAGTGTCCTCGTCCTCGTCCTGCTCGTCGTCCTGGCCGCGGACGCGGATGTGGCCCTCGGTGTCTTCGTCCTCGTCCTGGCCGCGGACGCGGATGTGGCCCTCGGTGTCGTTGTCCTCGTCCTCCTGGCCGCGGATGAAGTGGCCTTCGGTGTCGTCGGCGTTGAGGATCGTCCTGTCCTGCTCGCTCATGATGGGATTCCCTTTTCTCGTCGCCATTCCGGCATTAACCGGCTGCACTAGGATCATCGTCGGATTTACGGATAACGGGCAGTCATTCCGCCGACAACATTTCTGTCGTCTTCCCGACACCCGAGAACCAGGCAACTGGCTCGGATCGGAACCAGAAGAAAAGACGGCCTGCGGGCAGCCCGCGTCCCCTCGCGGATTCGGGGACCGGTGAATAACGAGCCCGCGGCTGGCGGGACTGCACCGGTGAATCGGTTCCGTGCGAGGCCAGGCCGCTACCCGGCCAGAGGCGTTCCTGCGGCGGTGAGGCTGGCGCGGTCGATGAGGGGCTGGCAGCGCAGCCGGACGGCGATGGCGGTCGCCTCGGTGACGGCGGCCGCGGCGACCTCGCTGTCGCCGTGGACGGTGAGCCAGGCGGCGTGGTCGAGCAAGCCATGGGCCAGGTGGTAGGGGGTGGACTGGCGGCGCAGCCCGGCGACCGCGCTGGCCAGTGCGGTGCCCGCGGCGTCGCCGCCGACGTCGAGGGTGGCGAGGCGGGCGCGGGCCAGGTCCCGCTCGGCGCGCAGCATCGGAGCCAGCTCCCCCGGCCGGTAACGGTCGAGGAGCTCAAGCAGGGCCGTAGCGGCTTGGGTATCGGCGAGGTCCCAGGCGGCGCGGGCGGCCAGCGGCCACGCCCACCGCAGGCACTCGTGACTGATCCCGAGCGCGGCGACATGACCCAGAACGACGCGGGCACGCTCGAGGGCGACGGCCGGCTGGGGGCGGGCAGCGGCGGTAAACGCCTCTACCAGCGCGATGAGCGCCTGGTCCTGTGAATCTTCGCTGGCCCGGATGACGTTCAGGCCGGCCAGGGCTGCCTGGGCGGTGGGGACGTCGCCGCGTAGCCCCGCTGCCCAGCCCTGGAAGCAGATGATGAACTCCACATCGGCCAGGCCGTCGGCTTCGGCCGCCTGGCCCAGTTCGGCCACGGCGGCGTCCCAGTCGCCGAGCATCAGCAGCGCCTGGGCCAGGTTGCTGATGGCGAATGCGAGGTAGTCTCGGGCACCGGTTTTACGCAGGCGGACAGCGGCGTCCCGGGCCGCGGTCGCGCCGGCACCAGGGTCGCTGCTGGTCACCGCATCGGCCAGGTTGAGCAGGGCCTGTCCCAGGAGCAGGCTGTCACCGGTCTGCCCGGCCAGCCGGGCCGCCTCCCGGAGGGAGGCCGCTCCTTCCGCCCGGCGGCCCGCCAAGGTGGTGCACATCCCGCGGGTGATGAACAGTCCCGCCAGTGTGCCGTCGTCGACGGCGAGGGCCTGACCGAGGGCAAGAGCCTCAGCGGTCAGCGCTTCCGCAGCCGGCCCGCCGGCGAAGACCTCCACCGCCGCGAGCTGCTCCAGCGCCCGGACAGTGTCGGCGTCGGGCGCGTCCCTGAGCACCGCCAGGGCTTCGGTGAGCTGGTCGCGGGCCTCGCCGAGCCGCCCCCACTGGCGCAGCGCCCGGCCGGCAGTCGCCTGGGCGCGGGCCGCGTCCCGTCCCCGGCCGTGCCGCAGGTGATCGTCCCGGGCGCGCCCGGCATGCTCCACCGCCAGGGCCGAGTCGCCGCTGGTGTGAGCGGCCTGGGCGGCCATCTCCCACAAGGAACCGGCCGACCGTTGTGCGGCCGCGGACCGGTCCGCTTCTGTGCCGCCCTGGTGGGTCTTTTCTGCGGATCGACCGTCGGCGGCGTCTGTCCCGGCGTCCTCGGCCGACAGTCCAGCCGCGGCAGCGTAGCTGGCGGTGGCGGCGGCGGGAGCGCCGGTGCGCTCGGCCCGCTGACCGGCCCGGACCAGCATGCTGACCGCCTCTCCGCGGATGGCGGCGGCGTCGGGGTCTTCAGGGACGGCGTGCAGCGCGTCGAGGTAGTGGGAGGCGATGACGTCCACCGCCTCCTCCCCGTCCTCGGGGAAGGCGCGGCGGAGCCAGTCTGCGGCGGCCAGGTGCCGTGCCTTACGGCCTCGGCGGGACAGCGTCTCGTAGGCCACCTGGCGCAGCATGTGCTGGACGAACGAGTAGGAGCCCCGCTCCGGGGACAGCGGGTCGGCCGAGATCGCTAGCACCTCCCGCCGCACCAGGTCTGCCAGCGCGGCGCGGACCGCTTGCCCGTCCTGGCGAGAGATCGCGGTCAGCGCCTCGGCGGTGAACGATGTGCCGAGCACCGCGGCGTCGCGCGCCAGCTGGCGGGCGGCCGGGTCCAGCGCATCGAGCCGGGCGGCGAGCAGCGCGTGCAGGCTGCGCGGCACCTGCAGCTCCCCGATGTCGCCGGTCAGCCGGTAGGCCCCGTCAACCGGCTGCACCACGTCCCGGTCGATCAGGGACCGGATCACCTCGATAGCGAACAGTGGCAGGCCCTGCGCCTGGGCGGTTACCGCGGCCCGTGCGTTCACGGGCATGCCAGGGACCAGCGAGTCAACCAAGGCGCCCATGGAGACGGCATCGAGGGGATCCAGGGTGAGGGTGACCCGGTTGCGGCCGGAGCCAAACCCCGGCCGGGACAGCGCAAGCTCAGGGCGGGCCAGCACCAGGATGAACACCGGCAGATTGCGCACCCAGTCGGTCAGGTAGTCGAGGAAGTCCAGCAGGCCTGCGTCCGCGTACTGGGCGTCCTCCACCACCAGCGCCACCGGGCCGTCCGCCGCCAGGCGTTCCAGGAACAGCCGCCAGCCGGCGAACAGCTCCTCCCGCGCCAATGGCCCCCCGCCGTCTCCGGCGAATGTCACCCCGAGCAGCCGGCCCAGCCGCACGCCGACGTAGGGCCGCTCGGCCGGATCGGGCACGTACCGGTCAAGCCCCTCGGCGAGCTTGCGTGCCGCGCTCTCGGCGGGATCCTCCTCGGCGATCCCGAGGCGCTGCCGGATGATCTGCGCGAGTGCCCAGAACGCGACGCCGTCCCCGTAGGCCAGGCAACGGCCCCGGTGCCACCAAACCTGCTCGGCCAGCCCGTCGACGTACTTCTCGAACTCCCAGCCCAGCCGGGACTTGCCCACCCCCGCCGGGCCGGACACCAGCACCATCCTGGGGACCCGCCGGTCGGCTGACGCGTGGAACAGCTCTTTGACCGTCCGCAGCTCCATGTCCCGGCCGGCCAGCGGGCCCTCCAGTCCGTCGACCCGCTGGGCCCCGCCGACTGCCGACACCACCCGGACCGCCCGCCATAGCCGCAGTGGCCCGGTCTTCCCCTTCAATGTGTGTTCCCCGGCGTCGGCGAACGCCACTGCCGAGGCGGTCAGCCGGTGCGTCGCCTCGTCGGTCAGCACGGTGCCGGGGTCGGCCGCCGCCTGGACCCGGGAGGCGGTGTTCACCGCGTCCCCGGCCACCATCCCCTCGCCGACCGCGCCCAGGCTGACGGCGACCTCCCCGGTCACCACGCCGATCCGCGCGGCCAGCCCCGGCACGCCGACCTCGGCCCCGAGCGCGGCGACCGCGGTCACCAGGTCGAGGGCGGCGCGGACCGAGCGCTCGGCGTCGCCTTCGGCGGCTACGGGGGTGCCCCACACGGCCATCACTGCGTCGCCGATGAACTTCTCGACCACTCCGCCGTAGCGTCCGATGACGGTCCGCGCCACCGTGAAGTACTGCGACAAAAGCTCGCGGACGGCTTCGGGGTCGCGGGCCTCCGACAGCGGGGTG
>DATJQX010000012.1:0-25957 GCA_035505275.1 Streptosporangiaceae bacterium
GGCCCCGGCCAGCAGCTCGCGCCCGGCGGCCAGGTTCGCGGCCGGGCCCGCGTCACCAGACTGGGGCAGGCCGGGCAGCGCGAACTCCCCCGTCGGGACGGCCGGAGCAAGGTAGGTGCCCAGGCAGGGCAGGCCCAGGGCATCCGCGGCCACGCGGCTCAGCGGCGCTGGACCAAGCGCGGTAAGCACCACGTCAGCGGCCTGGCCGGCGGCGGCAGCAATCCCCTCACCCAGCCCCTCGAGGAACCGGACGGTGCCCGACCGGGCCTCCCCGGCCGATCCGGCTGCCGTCCTCGCCCGCACCAGGTCCCGCGGATCGCCCGGCAGCGGCCGGTGCTCAAGCCCGCACCCGCGGACCAGCCCGGCGAACGTATCGTGGGCAGCCAGGGCGACCTCGTGGCCCGCCTCTTGCAGCCGCTGCCCGAGACCCGTGAAAGGCGCGACATCGCCCCTGGAGCCGGCCGTCACGATCAAGATCCGCACCGCGGCGATCCTACCCGCGCCGGCCTGGTTCCCGAAGCCCTGCCACAGGCCAGCCCTGGCCGACCGACGGACCCGCCGGCACGGCCAGGCCGCAACGCGCCACGACGAGCGGCCGACGGCTGCCTCCCGCGGCATCTGGCTACCACGCCCGCGCAGCAGACCACGCGGAACACGGCAATATGCGCACAACTGCAGCCCCGCCATGCCGCTCGCCTTAGAACGCCGATCCGGCGATGTGGGTGCTCGATCCTGTCCCTGACCACCGCCAGTCCGGCGGCCTAATCGGCCGGTCCGCTCCCGCCAGCCGCGCGGGCGCACGCGATAAACCCGGTGACAATCGGTGGTCATCCCGCGATAATGGCCGGCGTGGAGGAGGTCGAGGTCGTCGTCGCCCATAACGAGCGCGCGACCTTGCGCGTTGGCGACGTATTCCTGAAGATCGACGCTGATCAGACGCGCACCGACGTTGAGGTCGAGGCGATGGCTATTGCGCCGATCCCGACTCCGGAGGTGCTGTGGCGCAAGCCGCCCGTACTCGCGCTCGCCGCTCTCCCGGGGACGGCACTCGGCCGCCTCGGCGAGCCGTCGACCACGTCGTCGGCGGCGTGGGCCGCGGCGGGTGCCGCCGCCCGGATGCTGCACGACGCGCCGCTGCCGCCATGGCCCGGTCGGAACCTCGACGAGATCGCATCGGAGCTCGACGGCGAATGCGAGTGGCTCGTCGCAAACGGCGTCCTTCCCACCGACTTGGTCACGCGCAACCGCCGGGTTGCCGAGGCTGCGCTCCGGCCCTGGACGCCGGCGTTCATGCACGGCGACCTGCAGGTCGCCCACGTGTTCGTCGACGGTGACCAGATCACCGGCGTGGTCGACTGGTCCGAGGCGGGCCAGGGCGACGCCCTGTATGACCTCGCCAGCTTGACGCTCGGACACGAGGAGCACCTTGGCGACGTCGTCGCCGGCTACGGCACCGACGTCGACCTCGACGTGATCCGCGCGTGGTGGTCGTTGCGAAGCCTGCGAGCGGTCCGCTGGCTGGTCGAACACGGCTTCGACCCGTTCCGGCCAGGCTGCGAGGTCGACGTGCTGAGATCCCGGCTGTGAGGCGGTACGAGCGCGACGGCTACGAGTGCCGTTCTGCCGCATCGAGCGGGCCATCTCCTGAAAGCGCGTCGTCTTCCGGACCGACGAGGTCACGGCTTAGCACGCTGCTGGCGTCGGTAGAGGTCCCGACGACGAGATGCGCCAATCGCCAACGCGGCCTGGGTTCGCAGGTGAGGCGGAGCTAGGCGGTGCCTTCGTCGCTGGCCGGGTGGGGGGCCGGCGGGTTGGGCTGGGATGGCTTTCCGCCGATGAAGTTTTCCCAGTCGGACTGGAGGGGGGTCCAGCGCCGGTCGAAGTCGGCGGCGCGGCGGGTTGCGCGTTCCAGGCGCTCGCCCCGGTAGCGCCGCCGCGCCCAGATCGACGCCGGGCGCGCCAGGCGTACGGCGCCAGCCGCCCCGACGAGCGGCAGGAACAGGCTGAACAGCGCGGTCCGGTACTTGCCTTTGAGGACGCAGGTGAATGACAGCACGCCGTCGATGATGAGGATCCCGGTTGCGGTCAGGCGCAGGGTCAGCTCGATGTTGCCGATGTCTGTGATCCCGAAGGGACTGAACCCGGCCAGGGCCAGCCCGAGGCAGGCGGCGGTCAGGCTGACCGCCTCAACCGACAGCTGGCCCTCACCGCTCCAGTAGACGTCCTGCAGGTGCAGGATCAGCGCGAACTCATCCAGGACCAGCGACGTGCCGACGCCGGCCGCCACCGCGGCGAACGAGCGCCAGCCGAGCGAGTCGGGGCCGCCGATGGCCGTGAAGGCCCCGGTGATCAGCAAGATGATGCCAGGGACAGCGTGGTGGATGTGCGTCCCGCTGGCCGTTACCTGGTTCCGGAACGGGCCGCGGCCGTCGCGGATCATGCGCGTGATCGTCCGGGTCACCGCGAACGTGACGACGAAGGCCAGGAAGCACAGCATCAGCGGCAGTTTGCCCGGCGCGATTACGTCGCGGTGCCACCACGAGGCCATGCCGCCACCATAGAGGCCGGTACCCGATCTCCGGCTGCTATGCCCGCCTGAGTTCGAGTACAGGAATGGTGCGGACTCCAGCCGTTTGGCGTGCGTACTCGGCAAAGCCTGGGTAGCGCCGCGCCTGCTCGGCGTAGATGCGGTCGCGGTCAGCGCCGGTCAGTTCGTGGACGGTCACCGTGTATGTCTCGGTTCCGCGTTCGACACTGCCGTCCCCGGCGGCGGTCAAGTTGCGGTACCAGTCCGGGTTGGTGGGTGCTCCGGCCTTGCTTGCGAAGACGTAGATAATGTCCGGCTCGGTGTCGTGCGGGAGGTACATCATCGGGTTGACGTACTCCCGCCCGCTGTTGCGGCCGCGATGATGCACCAGGACCAGCGGAGCGCCCTCGAAGTTCCCGCCAACCCTGCCCTGGTTCGCTCGGAACTCCGCGATGGTCTTTGCGTTCCAGTCGAGTACGTCGCTCATGTCGAACTCCTGTCGTTGATGATCTCGCGGTATGCGCCGGGACCGGGTGATGGAAGGCCCAGGGCCGTTCCCGGGCGATCAGGCCTTTGACCTGCTACTTCCTGGTAGCAGGCACCGGATTTCGAACCCGCGGCCTGTGGGCTGGGAGGACAGCGCACGTTCTGTCTTCCGCTAGGAATTTCCTGCCGGGCCGGCGGGGCTCGGGATGATGACGTATTTGGAGCCGGTGGCCTGCCGGCCGTAGTCGGCGATCGCATCGAGGGAGAGCGCGCCTGGGAGTGATACCTGTGCTGTGTAGCTGCTGGCGAACGTAGTCGTGAGCCCGGCAGTGACCTGGTCAAACAACTGCGCAACACGCGCCATGCCGACCTTCTGAAGGAACGGGGTCAGTAGCCACCCGCCGATGCCCCAGGCCATGCCGTAGCTGCGGGTCAGCTCGGTCGGGCCGCGGTCAAGCGATCCGTAGATGTAGACCTGCTTGTGCACGGCCGACCCGTACCTGCTGTAGCTGCCCACGGCGGCGCTAGCGGCGGCTTCCATGCCCGCCAGGATATGGCTCGCCAGCCGGCCGCCGCCGATGGCGTCGAAGGCAAGCGTGGCACCCGTCGCCTTGAGCCCATCGATCAGCCCGGCCATGAAGTCGGCGGACGTCGAATTGCAGACGTGCACGGCACCAGCCGCGCGGAGCATCCCTTCCTGGTCTGGCTTCCGCACGATGTTCACGAGCGGAATTTGCTGCTCGATGCAGAGCCGGTTGAGCATCTGACCAAGGTTGGAGGCTGCGGCTGTGTGCACGAGCGCGCTGTGATTCTCCATCCGCATGGTCTCGACCATGCCGAGCGCCGTCATCGGGTTCACGAACGAGGCTGCGCCTTGGACTGCCGTCGCTCCGGCCGGGAGCGCCAGGCAGAGCGCGACGTTGACCGGCCGGTACTGCGAGTACATTCCGCCGCCCGCCGCAGCGACGATCTTGCCCAGCAGAGCCTGCGCGGCCGCAGACCCGCCCGCCGCCACGACCCTGCCCGCGCCCTCGTTTCCGACCGGCAGGGGCGTCCCTACCCGGCCGGCGAGGCCGCGCATGGCGGCATCGGGGATGGGCGCGGTGACGACCGGCCGCTCAGCAGATCCGCTAGGGCGTGTCCCGTAGATCATGTAACCGGGTCTCGTAGCCAGATCCGGATCGAGGCGACGTCGACCGTGCCCTGGTACATGAAGTCGCGCTTGTCATAGCGGGTCGCGACGGCGCGGAACTGCTTGAGCTTGGAAAAGCAGCGCTCGACGGTGTTGCGTTCTTTGTAGCGTCCGGGGTCGAAGGCGGGCGGGCGGCCGCCGGCCCGGCCGCGGGCGCGGCGGTGTTTCTTCTGGTCTTCCTTGACCGGGATGACGGCGGCGATGCCGCGGCGGCGCAGGTAGGAGCGGTTGGCCGCGGACGAGTACGCCTTGTCGGCCATCGCCCGGCCGGGCCGGGTCCGCGGCCGTCCTTTCCCGCGGCGGGCGATGCGGACGGCCTCCAGCAGCGGGATGAACTGCGGGCAGTCGCCGTGCTGGCCCGGAGTCAGAAGCCGGGTGACCGGGCGGCACCGGCGGTCGGCGACCAGGTGGATCTTGGTGCTCAGCCCGCCCCGGGACCGGCCCAGCGCCTCCCGGCCACCGCCTGATTTAGCCGGGTTCGCCCCTGCGGCCTGCGGATTCTTGTCATTCGGTGGTGCCCCCCGTGGCCAGTTCCACGGGCCGGGCGCGGCGGGCCCCGGCGGCGTGCTGGTGCGCCCGCACCACGGTGGAATCGGCGCTGACCGTCCAGTCAGGCCCTTCGGCCTCATCGCACCCGGCCCGCAGCCGGCCCAGGATCGTGTCCCAGGTGCCGTCCAGCGACCAGCGGCGATGCCGGTTATAGACGGTCTTCCAGTTCCCGTACTCACCCGGCAAGTCACGCCACGGGCAGCCGGCCCGGGTCCGGAACAAGATCCCGTCGACCACCATCCGGTGATTACTCCACCGCCGGCCCCGCCGGGCATCGGCAGGCATCATCGGCACCAGCCGCTGCCATTCCTCATCTGTCAGGTCATGACGACTCAGGCGATCATCCACTCGCCTTGATCTACACCAGGCAGAACCGAAGATCTACGGGACACGCCCTAGCCACCGCGGCCGCCATATCGGCCCCGGCGAACAGCAGGCCCATGTCTGATGGGTTGAGCGGCGCCGCCTCAACCCTGATGACGACCTCGTCTGGTCCCGGCTCTGACACCGGGACCATGTCCAGGAACAGCTCGAGGGTCTGGTCGGCTCTCACCAGCGATCGCAGGTGGAGCGCTTCGGCCGGAATATCTGGGGACATGGTGAGATCCTGTCAGAGCGCGTCGGCCAGCCGGTCGTAATCGCTCATCGGGTTACAGAGCGCCTGACTCTCCGGGTGCGGCCGGGCGGTCACCGTGATGCCGGCGGGCCACACCGTGGCGTCGTTCAGCCGCCGCAAGTACACCAGGCCGATGCCCGGCTCCCGGTCCGGTACGCCGGCGGGCTCCACATCGCCGAACGCTGGGATGATGAAGCCGCCCTCCCGCTCTGTCGCCCGCGTCGCCTGGCAGGGACCGGCTAATCTGGTGGCGGTGACGGTTGAGCTGGCCCTGCTGTCGCGGGTGAGTTATGGCAGCCTGGAGATTGCCGGCTCCCGGCTGCAGGGTCTGCTTGCGCTCTTGGCCGAGGCCCCTCACGCGGGGTGCAGCACGTCTCGGCTGGTGGACGCGCTGTGGCCGGACGAGCAACCCGAGCACCCAGGCAAGGCCCTCCAGGTCCTTGTGTCACGTGCCCGGTCCCGCCTCGGCCCCGGGGTCATCGTCAGCACGCCGGGCGGATACCGCCTCTCGCTGCGCGAGGACCAGATCGATGCCTCCGCAGTCCTGTTGAGCGCGTCCGAGAGTGAGAAGCGGTCCCGGGCTGGTGACCACCTCGCGGCGCTCGGGCATGCCGAGGCCGGGCTCGCACTGTGCGACGGCGCAGAGGGCTGGGACGACGGGGACGGCGACCCGCTGTCCGAGCTGCGCGCGGCAAGGGTTCCGGCCTACCGGTCGCTGCTGCGGGCCCGCGCGCTGGCGCTGTCACGGCTGGGGCGGTGGGGCGAGGCAGCAGCACCGCTGGGCGAGCTGGTCCTGCGGTGCCCTCGGGACGAGGAGGTCCTGGCGGAGCTGCTGCGCTGCGAGGCGGCGACCGCAGGGCCCGCGGCGGCACTCGCCCGGTACACCGATTACCGGCAGCGGCTGCGCGACGAGCTCGGCAGCGACCCTGGCCGCGCGCTGCAGGGCGTGTACGAGGAGCTGCTCCAGGCCGACGCGCCCGTGATCCGCCGCGGCATCCGGCACGAACCCAACCCGCTGCTCGGCCGGGACCACGACGTCGCCGCCGTGGCCGGCCTGCTGCGCACGTCCCGGGTCACGTCGATTGTGGGCGTCGGCGGCCTGGGCAAGACCCGGCTTGCGCACGCGGTCAGCCGCCAGGCGGAGCAGCGCGTCGTGCACGTCGTCGAGCTCGCGGGCGTCGCCGCCGGCGGCGACGTGACGACCGTGGTCGCATCGGCCCTGGGCGTCGGCGAGGACGGCGGCAACCGGATCGCCGGGCGCGGTGCCGCGCCGGGCCTGCCCGCCGGGATCGTGACCGCCCTGGGTCCGGGCCCCGCGCTGCTGGTGCTGGACAACTGCGAGCACGTCGTGCCGAGCGCCGCCGATCTGGTGCACGCCCTGGTGTCGCTGAGCAAGGACCTGCGCGTGCTCACCACGAGCCGCGCTCCGCTGGGTTTGTCGTCGGAATCGGTGTACCTGCTGCCCGAGCTGGCCGTGCCCGCGATGGCTGAGCTGTTCGAGCAGCGGGCGAGGGCGGCCCGGCCCGACGCCGACCTGCCTGCGCAGGCCGTGCGCAAGCTGTGTGGCCGGCTGAACGGACTGCCGCTGGCCGCGGAACTGGCCGCCGCGCGGGTCCGGGTCACGTCGGTGGCCGAGATCGCCCGCCGCCTCGACGACGGGTTCGCGGTGCTGCGGGGCAGCGCGAGGGACGCGCCGCAACGTCACCGCACGCTGCACGCCGTGATCGACTGGAGCTGGAACCTGCTCGACCGGGCCGGGCAGACGGCCATGCGCACGTTGTCGGTGTTCCCCGGCGGGTTCACCGCGGACGCCGCCCGGCACGTACTTGGCGGCGACGTCCTGCCGGTCCTGGAGCAGCTTGCCGGTCAGTCGCTGGTCAAGGTCGTCGACACCGCGCCGGGCACGCGCTACCGGATGCTGGAGACCGTCCGGGAGTTCGCCGCGGCGCGCCGGGACGACGCCGGCGAGACCGGGCGCGTAACCGGCCGGTTCCTCGCCTGGGCCCGCGACTTCGGCGTCGCCCACCACGACTCGGTGCTCACCGGCGCTGACCTTCCGGCCTTCGAGCTGGTCAGGGCCGAGCAGGACAACCTGGTTCAGGCCCTGCGCTACGGGCTCGACCGCAAGGATGCCGGAGCGGTCGCCGCGGTTTCTGCCGTCCTAGGCGGGCTGTGGTCGGTCGAGGCGAGTTTCGGCCGGCTGGCCGCCCTGGCCGGGGACACGGCCCGGATCCTGCCGCTGTTCCGGCCGGCACCCGCCCTCGTCGAGGCCACCCGGACCAGCCTGGTTCTCGGCGCGGCGAGCGGGTTCCTGTTCGGGGGGCCGGGCCCGGCCCGGTTCCTGGTGGGCCTGCGGCGGCTGCCGGCCGCTCCACCGGACACCTTCGCCCGGGCCGCGCAGGCCGTTTTTAACGCGCTGCACGGACTGCCCGAGGCGGACCTTGTGGCCCTGGAGTCACTGGGCGAGAGCGATCAGCCGCTGGTCGCGGGCATGGCGAGCCACGTGGCCAGCTACGCCTGGGAAGAGGCGGGCGACCTGGACAGCGCACTGGCGGCGGCGCGGCGGTCGCTCGCCGGGTTCGAGCGCCATGGCGGCGTGTGGCTCCGGGCCGCCGCGCATGCCCGCATCGGCCAATTGTGCCTCCAAGTCGGCGAGGCCGGTTCGGGCGACGAGGCGCTGCGTCACCTGAGCGCGGCGCTGTCGGTGATCGAGGGGTTCGGGGCGTGGTCCAGCGCGAACCGGGTGCGCGGGGCCATCGTGGGGGCCAACCTGCAGCGAGGCGCCTACGACGAGGCGGAACGCGAGCTGAAGCTGACCACGCCGCACGGCGCGGACGAGTTCTCGGACATGCCGATGTTCGACACCGTGATGCACGCGGAGATCAAGCTCGGCCGCGGCGACATCGATGCCGGCCTGCGCCTGTGGCGTACGGCCGCGACCGCGCTGCGGGACACACAGCGCCCTGGACTCGGCGGCGGCCTGCGCCCCCTGGATCCCTGGGCAGTGCAGGTTCAGGCCATCGCCGTGGTCGCTCACGCACACCACGGTCAGCTCGGCCTGGTTGCGGAGATCACCGGGGCGCTGCCTGCCGCGCTGTCAGCGCTGACCGCGGACCCAGGGCCGCCGCCTGGGACGCTTGCGGCCTCCTATGGCCTCACCGTCTGCGGCTCGCTCCTGCTGGCCCTGGCCATGGCCGACATCGACCGGGGCCAGCGCGCGGCAGACGCCCGCGTTGCGAGCTCGGCAGCCAGGATGATCGCGCTGGCCGAGCGCTTCGGACTCAAGAACGGGCTCCAGCCGACGATGCTCGCCGGGCGCGCCCGTCGGGCCGCGCAGGAGGCCGACGGGTCGGCCTACGCCGACGCCGTGTCGTCGTACGCGGGCCTGGACCCGGAGGGCTTGCGCGCCGCGGCCCGCGCCGCGCTGCGTGAGCGGGCAGAGGTCAGCGGCTGAGGTCGCGCCGGGCCAGGACCCGCGCCCACAGGTACCCGGTCACCGCGAGGTGCTGTGCTTTTTCATCAGCGGGATGACAGATTGGCCTGAGAGGACACATCGTCAGGCGATCTTGCGGTGGTAGGTGACCATGGCGAGCGCGTACGCGACGACGAAGATGCCGAGGCACCAGGCGAGGCCCGTCCAGATGCTGGTGCCGGCCGGCTGGCGGGCGAGCAGGTCGCGGATGGTGTTGACAATGGATGTCACGGGCTGGTTGTCGGCGAAGGCGCGTACCGGTCCGGGCATGGTGCCGGTGGGTACGAAGGCCGAGCTGATGAAGGGCAGGAAGATAAGCGGGTAGGAGAACGCACCCGCGCCGTCTACGGACTTGGCGGACAGACCGGGGATGACGGCGAGCCACGTCAGCGCCAGGGTGAACAGGACGAGGATGCCCGCGACCGCGAGCCACGCCAGCGCTCCCGCCCCCGAGCGGAAGCCCATGGCGACGGCGATGAGCACGACGACCGCGAGCGAGATCAGGTTGGCGGCCAGCGAGGTCAGTACGTGCGACCACAGCACGGATGACCGGGCGATCGGCATGGACTGGAACCGCTGGAAGATGCCGCCTTGCATGTCCGTGAAGAGCCGGAGCGCGGTGTAGGAGATGCCTGAGGCAATCGTGATGAGCAGGATGCCGGGCAGCAGGTACGTCACATACGTTCCCGAGCCATGTCTGATCGCGCCGCCAAACACGTAGACGAACAGCAGCAGCAAGGCGATCGGCATGACGGCGGTCGTGATGATGGTGTCCGGGCTGCGCGCGATGTGGCGCATGGACCGCCCCAGCAGGACAGCGGTGTCACCGAAGAAATGCGTGTTCATCGTTGTTCCCTATCTTTCGGCGCGGTCGCTGCCGGCCCCGTTGTCGCTGCTGCCGGTACGGTCGTCGCCGACGATGGCGAGGAAGACGTCCTCGAGGGTCGGCTGTTTCTCGACGTACTCGACCTTGGCGGAAGGCAAGAGCTGCTTCAGTTCGGTGAGAGTGCCGCTGGCGATGATCCGCCCCTGGTGCAGGATCGCGATCCGGTCCGCGAGTTGTTCGGCCTCGTCCAGGTACTGCGTAGTCAGCAGCACCGTCGTGCCGCGGCCCGCGAGTTCCCTGACGGTCTGCCATACCTCAAGGCGCGCCTGGGGATCGAGCCCGGTCGTCGGCTCGTCCAGGAAGATCACCGGCGGATTCCCGGTGAGGCTCATCGCGATGTCCAGGCGGCGGCGCATGCCTCCGGAATACGTCGACACCCGTCGCTGCGCCGCGTCGGCGAGCTGGAAGCGGGCCAGCAGGCCATCCGCGATCTGGCCGGCGCCCTTCAGGTGCCGCAGCCGCGCCGCGAGCACCAGATTCTCCCGCCCGGTGAGGATCTCGTCCACGGCGGCGAACTGCCCGGTGAGGCTGATGGACTCCCGCACCTGGGCACCCTGCGCGGCAACGTCGAAGCCGTTGACCGTGGCCGTCCCCCCGTCTGGCTTGAGCAGCGTCGACAGGATGTTCACGACCGTGGTCTTGCCCGCGCCGTTGGAGCCCAGGAGGGCGAAGATGCTGCCCCGCGCCACGTCGAAGTCCACGCCGCGCAGCGCGCGCACTTTCTTGTATGACTTCTCCAGGCCCCGCACGTGGATCGCCTGGACCTGTTGTGCTGTGATCGGTTGTGCCGTCATCAGGATGCCCCTTCGCCTCCGGATCAGCGCGGCCTGGCGGCCATCACCACGTCGACGGTGCACGCGCCGGGATTCATCGCGGTTTCACGGCGGTTTCACTCGCGCCGTCACTCCTGCGGGCCTCTGGCCAAAGCGGCGATGAGTTTCCCGCCCGCTGATCGTCTGGATACTCAGACCGACAGCGTCTAGACCGGCAGCGCGCGGAGGCCATCATGAGTGATAAGTCGTGGAACCAGCGGGGACCAGTAGCGGAGAGTGCCGCACCGATGCCTGAGGTGACCGATCGGGCCGCCTGGCAGGCGCAGCTGGACGAGCTGCTGGTGCGCGAGAAGGCGCACACCCGGGAGGGTGACGCGATCGCCGTGGCCCGGCGGCGGCTGCCCATGGTCGAGGTCGATCCCTCGATCCCGGTGACCGGCGAGCGTGGCCAGGTCCCGCTGCTGGAGGTGTTCGAGGGCCGCCGCCAGCTGATCGTCTACTACCACATGTGGCATGCCGGCAAGCCCGCGCAGGACCAGTGCCCGGGGTGCACGTTCTGCAACGGACAGGTCAGCGACCTGTCCTACCTGCACTCGCGCGACGCCACGTTCGCCACCTTCTCCGAGGGGCCGTATGAGGAGAGTGCCCGCTACCGCGAGTTCATGGGTTATCCCATGCCCTGGTATTCGGTAGAGCCCTCCAGGGATGCGCTGCTCGCCGGGCGCTGGTTCGGCATGATCGTCTGCTACCTGCGTGACGGCGACAGGGCGTTCGAGACCTACTGGGCCACGGGCCGGGCCACGGAGGCAATGGGGTCTGTGTACGGCCTGCTCGACATGACCGTGTACGGCCGTCAGGAGACCTTCGAGGATTCCCCGCCCGGCTGGCCTCAGTTCTGGCGGAACACCGGCGAGCAGTGGCTCATTAACGGGCGCCCCACTCCGCAGTGGGAGCGGCTCGCGGCCGGGCACCCTGACGACCTCGGCGTCAGCGGCTCGTGACGTGCCCGTGCGATCACAGATGGCGGGGCTCGCGGTTCTCAGCGGGACGGCAGCTATTCCCGGCGCAAGAGCACGGCATGATCGTCGCCGTCCTTCAGGTGCCGCTCCATCTGCCAGCCGGTGCCCTCACGCGCATCCCTCGCGCCTGCAAGTACAACGCCGCTCGGCCGGCGCCGGCGCCGAGGTCGAGCACCGGGCCGTGCTCGACGAGCGGCAGGAGTTCCCGGTCCCACCAGTCCCACTGCCCGAAGCTGCGGAAGAACCACTCCGGATGCATGGCAGGCCCGGACTGGCCGCCCTCAAATTCAAGGACAAGGCCAGGCACCTCCCGGCCTTCAAGGTAGTCGAGCAGGGCAGTCCCGAAAGCGTCCTGCGAGGTGTCAAGCACGGCCTCATTATCGCCGCCGGCGGCCTGAGCGCCTGGACTGCGCGCTCAGTTCTCGCGCGCGGCTGAGGGCTGCGTGAGCTGCGCGATGTTGCCAGCGAGGCGGCTGGCCAGGACCTGCACGGCACGCGCGGTCCACGCGGAGGGGCGGGGACGGGCGCCATCGGCCAGGCCGTTCCAGTAGATCGACCAGGTGCCCGCGGCGGCGCGCCGCACAGCCGGGGCGGTGAGCAGGCGCGTGACCGCTGATGTGGTCCTGGGCCTGTGCAGCAGCATGCTCTGCAATGCCGCCGCGCCGGTCATGTACTGCCCGAATGCCGCCTCGATCGCCTCGGTGTAGGCGGGGGCGGCCCGGGCTGGGCCGGCGAGCACCGCCTCGGCGGCGAGCCTGCCGCTGACCATGGCCGGGCCGATACCCTCGCCCTGCAGCGGGTTGATCAATCCCGCCGCGTCTCCGGCCAGCAGCACATTACCGGCGGCAGGCGCAGTGCCGGTGCCCCCCATGCGCAGCCATCCGCCCATCACCGGCCCCGGCCGCGCGTCCCGGCTCAGGTCACCGCGCTGGCCGAGCAGCGTGACCAGCCCGGCCAGGTCGCCTCGCAGCGGCGCCTGCCCGCGGCCGTTGCGCAGGCCCACCCCGATGCCCACGTTCGCCTGGCCATCGGCGCCGGGAAACAGCCAGCCGTACCCGGGGTAGATACGCCACGGGCTGGCGTCCAGCAGGACCAGCAGCGGCAGTGGCACCTCCGCGGGCACGTACGCGCGGATCGCGAAACCCCACAGCGCCGCCTGTGAGTCGAGCATCCCGGCCAGCCGGGCGACCGGGCTCAGCGCCCCGTCCGCGGCGATGACGACCTCCCCCGCCAGGCGCTGCCCATCGCTGGAGATGACGGCGTCCACCCTGCCGTCCGCGCCCGCCTCGACCGCGGTGACCCGGGCCCGCAGCGGGACCGCGCCGGCCTGCAAGGCGGCCTCGCGCAGTGCGTGGTCCAGCGCGAGCCGCGGCACGATAATCCCGTGGCCGGGGTAGGCACGGCCGGTGAAGGCGGGCAGTCGGCTGCGCCGGCCGGACGGGCCGACCGCGAGCAGGTCAGATCCCTGCCCGGCGTCGGGTACGTGCAACCCCAGGTCCGCCAGGACCTGCACGCCCCGCGGCCCCACCAAGTCTCCGCACGCCTTATCGCGCGGGAAGGCCGCCTTATCGGTCAGGGCCACCCGCGCACCGGACCGGGCCAGCACCAGCGCGGCGATGGCGCCGGCCGGCCCGGCACCGACCACCACCGCGTCGAAACGGTTGCTCACCGGGCCGCCGCCGTCGCCAGCACCGCTCGCCCGGCTGCCTCTGGCACCGTCCGCGTCACGGATTCAGGAACTGGCGCCAGCCGCCCGGCAACCTGGTCTGGCCTACCTCGATCTCATATGCGGGGTGGGTGCCGTCAGCCATCTGTACCTCCCGGGTCCCGGGTCCAGGTCAAGCCCGCCGGTGCCTGCCGAAGACGAACATGATCACGACGGCTCCGGCTAAGCGCTTACCGCGCCCGTAGCACAGGTTAACCAGGTCTGGTTGGTCACCCTGACGAGGAACAGCCACGCCGCCGAGAAGACTCGTCATGGCGGCGGGGGGCCTCGCGATCGCCTGAACACGCCGGAGGCTGGCCGGATACCGCTAAGGTGAGCGCTTCCGCCCGGGTTCGTCTTCGTCGATCGCGTACGGACCCAGGCGCCGCCGCCGCAGCCATCGCCGGTATTCCCTGACCGGGTGGACCAGTGGCTGCAGCCAATCGAGGTCTACGGGGCCGAACGAATCAACGGGAAATCCCAGGAAACGCTGCTGTTCTTCGTCCTGCCTGGCATTCGGATCTCTCGTAATCGGGATGCCGAAGACCCGGTTTGGTTCATATCGATCATCGGCCATATGTTCACGTTACTCCCGGTCAGGCGAGCCTGGATGGCCTGGCCGCGCCGCCACGGTCAGTGCGGGATGCCGGAAATCAGGTCGCCCGCACGCGCGAGCAGCGACGTGCGCGCGGACCGGTCGGCGTCCTCCAGCCGGTCCGCCGTCCGGTACAGGGCGTAAAGGCCGCGGACTCCGGCCCAGCGAAGGGGCTCGGGTTCCCAGCGGGGCGACCGGTGCCCCACCCACGGCAAGGCGGTGAGCGGGCTGGCCACACCCCGCACCAGGTCGGCGAGCGTCCGCCCGGCCAGGTTGGCGGCGGCCACGCCGTGACCGGTGTAACCGCCCGCCCAGCCCAGGCCGGTCCGCGGGTCCATCGTGACCGTGGCGCACCAGTCCCGCGGCACTCCGAGGACCCCGCACCACGCGTGCTCGATGCCTGCTTCGGCGGTCACGGGGAACATGCGGCGCAGGATCCGGCCGAGCTG
This sequence comes from Streptosporangiaceae bacterium, assembly GCA_035505275.1. Taxonomy (GTDB): domain Bacteria; phylum Actinomycetota; class Actinomycetes; order Streptosporangiales; family Streptosporangiaceae; genus Palsa-504. The sequence continues at coordinate 14,270 of DATJQX010000012.1, forward strand.
GGCGATGGTCGCCGGGGCGATCGCGCCGTCGTGATCAATCCCGGAGCCGAAGCGGTAGGGGATGCCCCGCCCGCCCAGGGCGATCCGCCCGTCCGCGGTGCGCTGCGCGTACATGTACGCGTGCGCCTCGTCGCCCAGCGTCTCGAAGCCGCTCCAGCCGATCGTCTGCCACGCCTGCCTGCTCAGCGGGCCGGTGACGATCATCGAGCTGTTCATCGGCAGGAGCGCCCGGCGGTAACCGGGCAACTCCGCCGTGAACCCTTCGGTGCACCGCAGGACGTACGGCGCGCGGACGTCGCCGGCCGGCGTGCGGGCCAGCCCGGGCGTGATCGAGGCGACCGGGGTTCCTTCGTAGAGCCTGACGCCGGAGCGGGCCACGGCCTCGGCGAGCCCGGCCACGAGATCGGCCGGCTGCACCCGGGCACAGTCCGGCCAGTACAGGGCGCCGACGGCCCCGGCCACCCGCAGCCGTTCGGCTAGCTCTTCTTTATTCATATACCGAACGATGGTGTCGTCGCCGCCCCGGGACCGTTCCGTGACCAGTTGTTCCCGCAGCCGCGTGTCCTGCGCCGCGGAGGTGGCGACGGTGAGCGTGCCGCCCTTGACCAGGCCCGCTTCGATGCCCTCGGCCACGCACACCCGGGCCACCTCGTCCACCGTCTGGCGCAGGTGCCGCTCGAGTTCGCGTACGCCCTGCGCGCCGCCCGGGTGCGCGGCGTAGCGGGACCGCGAGCCGGGCAGGCTGGCCGTGACCCAGCCGCCGTTCCGGCCGGAGGCGCCGAACCCGGCGAACGCGGCCTCGAGCACCACGATCCGCAGCCCCGGGTCAGCCCGCTTGAGGTAGTAGGCCGTCCACAGCCCGGTGTAGCCGGCGCCGACGATGCATACGTCGGCGTCGGTGCTGCCCGGCAGCGGCGGCCGCTGCGGGGGCAGGCCGCGGGCGTGCCACCAGTACGAGACCTCCCCGTTGCGCATTGAAGGACCTCCCGTAGCCCGGGTGGATCACCGGGGATCGGCGGCAGGGTAGCGTCAGGGTATGCGACTCGGGGTGCTGGATGTGGGGTCCAACACGGTGCATTTGCTCGTGGTGGACGCCTACCCCGGGGCGCGGCCGATGCCTGCCTTCTCGCACAAGGCCGAACTCAAGCTCGCCGAGTGCCTGGAGAACGGGAGTTCGCTGTCGGGGCTGGGCGAAACTGGCCTGCGGGCCGTCGTCGAGCAGGCGCTGCGCATCGCGGAGGACAAAGGGGTCGAGGAGCTGATCGCGTTCGCTACCTCGGCCGTCCGGGAGGCGGTGAACGGCGAGCAGGTGCTGGCCCGCCTTCGCGAGCAGACCGGGGCGCAGATCACCGTGATGACCGGCTGTGAGGAGGCGCGGCTCACGTTCCTGGCGGCGAGGCGGTGGTTCGGCTGGTCCTCCGGGCGGCTGCTGGTGATCGACATCGGCGGCGGCTCGCTCGAGGTGGCGTCGGGGATCGACGAGGAGCCGGAGGTGATGGCCTCGCTGCCGATCGGCGCCGGCCGGCTCACCAGGGACTGGATCAGGTCAGACCCGCCGTCGGCCCAGGAGGTGCGCGGAATGCGCAAGCACGTGCGGGCCGTCATCGCCAGGCAAGCCGGAGGCCTGCTCCGGCAGGGGCCGCCCGACCATGCGGTGGGCACGTCGAAGACCTTCAGGCAGCTGGCCAGGATCGCCGGCGCGGCACCCTCCGGCGAGGGCCCGTACGTCAAGCGGATGCTCAGGCACGCCGACGTGGCAGCCCTGGCCGAACGGCTCCCAGGGATGTCCCAGACCGAACGGGCCAGGCTGCCCGGCGTTTCGGCCAGCCGGGTGGCGCAGCTTCCGGCGGGAGCCATCGTGGCCGACGCCATCCTCGACCTGCTGGGCGTCGATCAGGTCGAACTGTGCCCGTGGGCGCTGCGCGAAGGCGTAATCCTGCGGCGCCTTGACCTGCTGGCCCAAGGCCAGCAGGTCATCGTCACCTGACCTTTACCTGGGTCAGTTACTCGGCGCGCGCCTGGGTGGGCTTCTCCTGCAGCGGGGCGGCCTGGACCTGCGGCACCGGCTGCGTCGGCGGCCCTGGAGCCGGCCGGGACGGCGTGTCGGCGGTCTGTGTCGCGACGGGGCGTGCCGCGGCCGAGCCGGCCGACCCAGCAGGACCGCTACGACCAGGCCCGTTCGACCCGGCCGAGGATGCGGCCGACCCGATCGCCTTGGCGGTGGCCTGGTCGACCTCCTCCTCCAGCGACAAGCGGGCGCTCTCCGCGGTCACCAGGGCGGACACGCCGTCGAGGATCTCGGTGAGCCGCTTGATCGTGTCCGAGTGCCTGGTGGACAGCAGGTTCAGGCGGCGCTCGGCACCGTCGTGGATAGCCGTGGCCCGGGCCGTGGCCTCATCGAGCGCCTTCTTGGCCTGAGCCTTCGCGTCGGCCATCACGGCCTCCGACTTCTTCCTGGCCTCGGTGGTGGTGTGATCGGCCTCGGCGCGGGCCGCGGTCACGGTCTTGTCCGCCTCGGCCCGGGCCGAGGTGATGGCCCGCTCGGCCTGCTCCTGGGCCGCAGTCAGCATGCGTTCGGCCTGTTCGCGCGCCTCGGCGCGGGTCTTGTCCACCTCCTGCTGGGCGTCGTTGCGCTGCTTGGCTATGTCTTCATGCGCCTTGGACTTCTGCGACCTGGCCTCGTCGTCGGCCAGCTTGAGAATCTGCGCGATGCGCTCGCTTATCTCCTCGTGCGCGGGCTTGGCGCCAAGGGCCTGCTGGCGGGCCGTGGCCAGGTCGTGCCTGAGTTCTTCCTGGTCGTCAAGGGCACGGGCAAGTCGCTGCTCTAGGTCTCTGATCTGGCTGCGGCACCGGGCGATGAACTCGTCCACCTGACGGCGGCTGTACCCGCGCATCTGCATTTCGAATGCATCTTCGGTGGCGAGGTTCGGCAGTAGATCACTGTTGTCATTCATGGCTTCCCGGGATCACTTATCTAGAAGTAGGCGTATCAGGTGTCCGAACGGAGCGGTGCTAGCGAGACGCAGGACCACCTCAGTGAACGAGCGGAACCCTGCCTCTGTAGTATGCGTGCTCATGACGGGCGCGAGGGGGCGAATACGTGCATGACTCTTGTCTGTCTGCACAGTCGCGCGCAACCGGAACGAACTACTGTCCAGTTTTATCCGGTTTCGCGGGTAACGGACCGTGTTGAATAATATAACTACTTTTGAGTCAGATGCGGTTGGGGCGTTTGTGGCGCCCATTACCGGATTGACGGGGACTGCGGGGTAGTTTGGCGGAATCGTTACCGCCTGACTGGGTAAAACCGCACGTGAAGGTGGTAAGCGAATGGCCCTGATGGGTCATGCGGAGGAGCAGTGGCGGCACGTAACGTGGGGCGTAAGCAAACTGAGCCGCGATCAGCGCCGGAGGTGAGCCCGATTCCCCAGCAGCTGGATCTTCGTGTTCACGACCGCGTCGCCCTAGACGAGATTGAGCTGTACGCCGAGGTGCTGACCGCGGTGGCGGCCGCCGACCGGCGGCTGACGCCCGCGGAACTCGACGAGGCGCTCGGCATCGACGGGAACTAGGTCACTCGCGGGCGGTACATCGCGTCCGTTCCGGTGTGGGTGAAGCCGAGTCCGGAGTACATCCTGACCGCAGGCACGTTGTCCTCGTCGACGTACAGCAACGCCGCGGCGAGGCCGCGGTCGCGCAGGTAACGCAGCCCGGCCAGGGTCAGCGCCCGGCCGAGCCCCGTGCCCTGCTCGCCGGGATCCACCCCGACCACGTAGACCTCGCCTGCGCCCGGCGCGTCCGCGGTTCCGGGCACCTTGGTCCAGTGGAAGCCCGCCATGGTGCCGTCACGCTCGGCTATGAAGAAGCCCCTGGGGTCGAACCACGGCTCGCGCTCGCGCAGGTCCAGGTCGTGCCGGGTCCAGGCGCCCTGCTCCGGGTGCCTGGCGAACGCCCGCCGGTTCAGGTCCACCCACTCGTCCTCGTCCCGCCCGGGACGGAAGGTGCGCAGTGTGGTCCCGGCCGGGAATACCGGCTGGTCCAGCGGGCCGGCCAGGGATCGCCGCATCTGCCACAGCGCGCGGAAGCGCTCGAAGCCGGCCGCCGCGGCCAGCCCGGCGGCGGCGGGCAGGTCCCCGTGCGCCCACAGTCCGATCGGGTACCCGTCCGCCGCGGCGACCACTTCACGCACCAGCGTGCGGCCGAGCCCGCGCCGCCGGTAGTCCGGGTGGACCACCAGTTCGCCGCTCAGGCCCGCCTGGCGCGGCGTCGGCGAGTCCAGGTACGCGTAGCCGGCGATCTTCTCGCCCACGGTGCCGAGGAGGTCGCGGCCCGAGCCCGGGCCGCCGGCCGGGACCCCGTAACCCTGGTAGCGCACGTGGAGCAGCACGTGCTCCGACAGCGGGGCCATCCCATCATGGTCCGCCGCGGCCTGCGCCAGGGCGAGAACCTCGGTGACCTCGGCCGGGGTCACCGAACGGGCGTCGCGGCGCGGCCGCCGTAGCCCCGCAGGGCTCCGGGCGCCCGCTCGGCCCGTTCGCTCTTGGCCGGGACGAACCGGTAGCCGACGTTGCGCACCGTGCCGATCAGGGCCTCGTGCTCGCTGCCGAGCTTGGCGCGCAGCCGGCGGACGTGCACGTCGACCGTGCGGGTGCCGCCGAAGTAGTCGTAACCCCAGACCTCCTGCAGCAGCTGAGCGCGGGTGAAGACCCGGCCCGGGTGCTGCGCGAGGAACTTCAGCAACTCGAACTCCTTGAACGTCAGATCGAGCACCCGCCCGCGCAGCCGGGCGGCGTAGGTGGCCTCATCGATGGCCAGCTCGCCCGACCGGATCTCGTCCGGGGCGTCGGCCAGGGCCGCGATCACCCGGCGGCCGATGGCGATCCTGATCCTGGCCTCGACCTCAGCGGGGCCGGCCGTCTGCAGGATCACGTCATCGACGCCCCACTCGGCGTTGACCGCCACCAGCCCGCCTTCGGTCACGATGGCCATGAGCGGGCAGTCGAGGCCGGTTGTGCGCAGCAGAGCGCACATGCTCTTGGCGTGCGCGAGGTCGCGCCGGGCGTCCACCAGGACCGCATCGGCGGGCGGCGCCTCTACCAGGGCGGACGCGTCCGCGGGCAGCACGCGGACCGGGTGCAGCAGGAGCCCGAGGGCGGGCAGGATCTCCGCGGACGGCTCGAGCGCGCCGGTGATCAGCAGCAGGTCGCTCACCCGATGCCACCTCTCTTACCTTCTATAAACAGACCAGGACCCGGGGGCAACGGCGCCCGGGTCCCGCTGAGAAGATGATATCCATCATGGCCAAAGTAACAATCCAGTACTGGGCCGCGGCCAAGCAGGCGGCAGGCGTGGCCGAGGAGTCGGTGGAAGCGGTGACGCTGGCGGAGGCCCTGGCGGAGATCGTCGCGCGGCGCGGGGCGGACGGGCGGCTGCGCTCGGTCCTCGCCACGTCTTCCTTCCTGGTCGACGGTGCGCCTGCGGGCCGGCAGGCCGCCGACCTGGTCCTTCATGACGCCGCCCGGATCGAGGTGCTGCCGCAGTTCGCGGGTGGCTGACAGGCGGATCGGGGCGGGGCTGGGCATTCCGCGGTTAATGCGGCACACTGGGTGAATAACGTCCTAGTGTGTCCGCACATGTACGTTCCGAAGTCGCTGAGCAAGCCTGAGTGAGCATGAGCCACTACGGACCTGGAAGCCCTCCGGGCTCTGACGGAAGCGGCCAGGTGCCCGGTAACGGCAAGTTTCCTGGCCGGCTGAACCGACCTGCGCAGGCACACGTTCTAATGGGTGTGCCAAACGCGGGAACCGCGCCCCGCTCTGGGCGGGTGGCTGACGAGGCCTTTGTCCGGGCACTGTACGCCGAACACGGCGGCGCCCTGCTTCGCTACGCCCTTCACCTGACCGGCGGCGACAGGCAGCGTGCGGAGGACCTAGTGCAGGAAACGATAGTGCGGGCGTGGCGCCACCCCGAGGCGCTCGCCGACCGGCCGGCCAGGCCGTGGCTGTTCGCCGTCGCGCGCAACCTCGCCGTCGACTCCTACCGCGCACGGCAAGCACGGCCACCGGAGACCGCGCAGGCGGCCCTGGAACTCCTGCCGGCGGACGACGACGCCGACCGGACCCTTGAGTCGTGGGCCGTCGCCGACGCGCTGGCGTCGCTGCGGCCCGACCACCGGCGAGTGATCATCGAGACCTACTACCGGGGCTGCTCGGTCGCCGAGGCGGCCGCGACCCTGGGCATACCCCCTGGGACCGTGAAATCCCGGACGTTTTACGCGCTGAAGGCGCTCAAGCTGGCGCTGCAGGAACGAGGGCTGGCGCCGTGACGGAGATTTGGGAGTGCACCGAGGCCAGGCCGTCGCTTGGCGTGTACGTGCTTGGCGCGATCGACCCCGCGGAGCGCGGTCTGGTCGACGCCCACCTGGCCACCTGCCAGGAGTGCCGCGACGAACTCGCGGGCCTCGCGGGCCTGCCCGCCCTGCTGGCCAGGCTGGACCCCGATGAGGTCAGCCGGATCAGCGCGGATGACCACATCCACGGCATGACCGAGGAGCGCCCGCCGGCCGGCCTGATCGGCACCGTACTCGACCTGTCCAAGGCCAGGCGGCGGCGGGACATGTGGCGTTACCTGTCGGCGGCCGCTGCCGTCGTGGTGATCGCGGCCGGATTGTTCGGCGGGCTCAAGGCCGCCACGTCGACGACCACGAAGGTGCCGGTTCCGACCGGATCCGAGGCCAACTGGGATATCGCGCGCGGGTCGAGCCAGGCTACCGGGGCCACCGCCACGGTCGCCTACTCCAACGAGCTATGGGGCACCGCGTTCGACGTACTCGTGGACCACATCCCGACGGGAACCACGTGCCAGCTGTGGGTCGTCCACCCGAACGGGTCCTGGACCCAGGTAGCGGCCTGGACGACCTCCCGTGACGAGGGCCGCGTCTGGTACGCGGGCTCGATGCCGAGCACGGCCGGGCCGATAAGCAAATTCCTGATCACGGCGAGTCGCCAGGTGCTCCTCACCGTCGTGCCGGCCTGACCGGGAATCGCCTGACCGGGAATTGATGGCGTCGCGCTCGCGCTATCTACGGGCGTGACCGGTGGGCTGATCGCGCTGGCCGCGGCGCTGGCCGTGGCGACCGCGCTGGGGGTTGCCCTGCGCCGTCGCACCGGGCGATTCCGTGCCGGGCCGGCACGCCGGGCGGCCGGCGCTGCGGGCCAGGCGGGCAGCGTCCTGACCGAGGCCGATCTCGGCAGCGCGCTGGGGGAGCGGGCCACCCTGCTCCAGTTCTCGACGCCCTACTGCGCGCCATGCCGCCCGACACGGCAGATCCTGGCCCAGGTGGCACGGGCGGTAGAGGGCGTGACGCACGTCGAGATCGACGCCGCCGAGCGGCTTGACCTGACGCGCCGGCTGCGCGTCACCAGCGCCCCGACCGTTCTCGTGCTCGGCCCGGACGGCGCCGTCGTCAAGCGCGCGGTGGGCCTGCCGCGCAAGGCGGACGTGATGGCGGCGCTCGGGCCCCTGACCACGCCGGCCGGCCATGCGGGAGACAGCCCGGGCGGGTGGAAGTGACAGCCATCTTCAGCGCGCATAGCATCGGGTTCGTGATCTCCTGGACAGCCAGAATGCTGACCAAGCGGCGCGCCGTCGACTTCTGCCTCGTCACCACGGCGATCTGTCCTCGTCCTGCTGCCTGAGTACCCGGGCTTGACCGGGACCGTTGGACCCTGCGAGGCGGCGAGGAGTGCGACCATGGAGATCGACCCGCGCGGCGCGCGATTCGGCGCCGCGATCACCGTCGCGGTGCTCGCGGCCGTCCTGGTCACCGGAAGTGCCTGGCTGCTGGGCGCCCAGGCGCTCGTGTTCGCCATCGGTGCCCTGGCCGGGCTGCGGTACGCGCCGTACGGTGTCCTGTTCCGCCGCGTCGTCCGGCCGCGGCTCGGGCCGCCCGGCCATACCGAGGCCGAGGCACCGCCCAGGTTCGCGCAGGGCGTGGGCATGGTCTTCGCCCTCGGCGGGGTTCTCGGCTACGCCGTCGGCGTGACCGCGCTCGGCATCGCCTTCACGGCGCTCGCGCTGGTCGCGGCGTTTCTCAACGCGGCCTTCGATTACTGCCTGGGCTGCCAGGTATATCTGTTCATCCAGCGGAACCTAAAGGTCCGGCCGTCCGCCTAGCGGTCCGAGCCGGAGAAGGAGGAATACCCACCATGAGCCGTTCCGACGTCCTCGTGGACGCCGACTGGGCGGAGGCCCACATCGGTGACCCCAGTGTCGTCATCGTGGAGGTAGACGAGGACACCAGCGCCTACGACAAGGGCCACATCCCGACCGCGGTCAAGCTCGACTGGAAGAAAGACCTGCAGGACCCGGTCCGCCGCGACTTCGTGGACAAGACGGGCTTCGAGGCGCTGATGTCCGAGCGGGGCATCTCGAACGATGACACCGTGCTGCTCTACGGCGGCAACAACAACTGGTTCGCCGCGTACGCCTACTGGTACTTCAGGCTGTACGGGCACGACAAGGTGCTGCTGCTCGACGGCGGCCGCAAGAAGTGGGAGCTGGACTCGCGCGAGCTGAGCACCGACGTGCCCGAGCGCCCGCGGACCAGCTACACCGCGAGTGACCAGGACTCCTCGCTGCGCGCGCTGCGTGACGAGGTGATCGACTCCATCGGCAAGCGCAACCTGGTCGACGTCCGTTCGCCCGACGAGTTCGCGGGCAGGCTGCTGGCCCCGGCGCACCTCCCGCAGGAGCAGGCCCAGCGGGCCGGGCACATCCCGACCGCGCGGAACGTGCCGTGGTCGAAGGCGGCCAACGAGGACGGCACGTTCCGGTCCGACGACGAGCTCCGCCAGCTCTACCAGGGGGACGCGGGCGTGGACTTCGGCCGGGACACCATCGCCTACTGCCGGATCGGCGAACGCTCGGCGCATACCTGGTTCGTGCTGCACGAACTGCTCGGCCTGCCGAACGTCAAGAACTACGACGGCTCGTGGACCGAGTACGGGTCGCTGGTCGGGGTGCCGATCGAGCTCGGCGAGGCCCGTTGAGCCCGGGCGGGTGCGGCGCGCCGGTAGGCGGGGCCGCCAAGCCGGCGGCCGGCGGCCAGGCGGTCGTGGAAGGCCGGGTCGTCCACGGCGGCGCCCCGGTGGCCACCGGATACGCCCGGCTGCTGGGCACCGGTGACGAGTTCGTCGCCGAGGTCCCGCTGGGGGAGGACGGCGGCTTCAGGTTCTTCGCCGCGCCCGGGTCGTGGACCCTGCGCGTGCTGGCCCCCGGCGGCCTGCGCGCCGAGCGCACGGTGGAGGCGGACTACGGCCGGGTGACGACCGTAGACGTCACCCTCTGAACTCATCTGGTAACGCAAGGGCGCGGCCGCCGCGCATGCCGGGGCGTCCGCGCCCTTGCGGGCTATCCCGTCATCACGAAGTAACGGTTTTCGGCGCGGCCGGCCGGGCCCAGTGACGACCGGGCGCAGGCCGCTGCCGGGCCGCGGCTGCCGCCTTGGACTCTTCCAGCTTCCGGAGCAGCGAGGTCAGATCGCGATCCGGCTGGGGCTCGGGTACCGCCACCGGCACCACGCCGCATAAGGCGACGCGCAGGAACGCGGATAGCGCCAACGCTGTGACACCGGCCGGCCGCCCGCCCGCGATTTTCCGTCCCGGTCTAGAGGCTAACCGCACTGTTCGGCGGGAACTGCCGGTACGGCCACGCTGCGACAGCCAGATCACCTAACCGACAATTCAAGATCTTCTCTCGTTTGTCTGGTATTTACCAACAGGTCATGTTCGGCCCTTAGAACTGCTGCTAGCTGCACGACGCGGTCGGCGGAACGTCACGACGAGCGGGGCGAGGGGCAAGAATGTCGAAAGAGGCTGAACCGGTCGGCTCTGAAGTCGCCGCGGGGCTACCCGGCTCGGCCACCGACCCGGCGGGCGACGCTGCAGGCCTCGGCTCGTCGTCGGCACCGGGGGGAACCGTCGCGCTCCGCGCGGTGGACCTGACGCTGGGCTTCGGCCAGCGGACGATCCTGTCCGATATCTCGGTAGACGTCCAGAAGGGCGCGGTAACCGCGCTCATCGGGCCGACCGGTTCGGGCAAGTCGACGCTGCTGCGGACGTTCAACCGGATGAACGACAAGGTGTCCGGGTACCGGCACGACGGTGACGTGCTGCTGGACGGGCGCAGCATCTGGCATCCGCACGTCGAGCTCATGTCCCTCCGCCGCAGGGTCGGGATGCTGTTCCAGCGGCCGAATCCGTTTCCCATGTCGATCATGGACAACGTGATCGCGGGGGTGAAGGCGCACAAGATGGCTCCCCGGCACGAGCTGCGGGGAATCTGCGAGCACCGGCTGCGCGAGGTGGGGCTCTGGGACCCGGTAGCACAGCGGCTCAAGGACTCTCCGTTCCGCCTCTCCGGCGGCCAGCAGCAGCTACTCTGCCTGGCCCGCGCGCTGGCGGTGGACCCTGAAGTGCTGCTGCTCGACGAGCCCACCTCGTCTCTGGACCCGATGGCCACCGAGTCGATCGAGGCGCTGATCCGCACCCTGGTGCCGCAGCTGACCGTGGTCATCGTGACCCACAACCTCGCGCAGGCTCGCCGCATCGCGGACTGGACGATCTTCCTGAACAACGGGCGCATGGTCGAGTACGGCGAAACCGAGCAGCTTTTCGAACGCCCAGCCGAGGAAGAGACGGCGCGCTATGTCGGCGGCCGCTTCGGCTAGGCGCGAGGGCCTTCCGTCCAGGACAACACGCCAGTGCAGCACCCACGGAAACGACCAGATCCGGCTGCATGGCAGGCCGACTTCGCGCCTGGCGGCGCGGAGCCACAGCATCGCACGCGATCGCGTGCGAGAGGGATGACGCGCACGTCTTCGCGTGCGCTGAGAAAGGAGCAACTACCGGTGGCCAGAAGAGTCCGCTTGGTATATGCTGCGGCCGCCCTTATCCCGCTCGCCCTTGCGGCGGGTTGCAGCAGCAGTAGTAGCAGCAGCAGCAGTTCCAGTACGAGTACGAGTACGACCTCGTCTTCCACTTCGTCCACGTCCATGTATGCCGGCCCGGCGCTGCCGACGACGCCGGCGAAACCGAACGCCTCCATCACCGAGACCGGGAGCACGCTGCTTTACCCGCTGTTCGGCAGCTGGGCCACCGCGTACCAGAAGCTGTACACGCAGGTGACGATCACGGCGGGCGGTACCGGCTCGGGCACCGGGATCGCCGACGCCGCCACCGGCACGGTAAACCTCGGCGGGTCCGACGCCTACCTGTCCAGCTCGGACATGACCACCTACCCGACCATGCTCAACATCGCGATGGCGATCTCGGCGCAGCAGGTCAACTACAACGTGCCCGGGGTGACGAACCTCAAGCTGGACGGGACCGTCCTGGCCGGGATCTACTCCGGCAAGATCACCAGCTGGAACGACCCGGCGATCGCGGCCCTCAACCCGGGCGTCACGCTGCCGAGCCTGAAGATCGTGCCGTTGCACCGGGCCGACAGCTCCGGTGACACGTTCCTGTTCACGACCTACCTGAACGACCAGGACCCGAGCCTGTGGACCTCGGCTGATGTCGGGACCACGGTGAGCTGGCCGGCGGTGTCCGGCGCGCTCGCCGAGACCGGCAACAGCGGGATGGTGGCGGGCTGCGCCGCCACCAAGGGCTGCGTCGCCTACATCGG
>DATJQX010000013.1:0-32760 GCA_035505275.1 Streptosporangiaceae bacterium
CCCGACGACGATGTCGAGGGGCTGCTGACCGGCACCTTCCACTTCCACCCGCTGGCGGTGGCGTCGGCCGTGAAGTTCGGCCTGCGGCCCCGGATCGACGACTTCGACGACTTCACGCAGGTCATCACGTTCGGCATGGCGGGCGACGGGAAGGAGGTGGCCGAGATCCACTGCTTCATCACCGAGAAATTCGTCGTTACCCTGCACGAGGGCAGGTGCCCGGCGCTGCTGGCCGTGGTGCTCCAGCGGGTCCGCGACCACCGCGATACGCGGATCCCACCCCAGGTCGGCCTGCTCTACCTGATCTTGGACAGCCTGATCGACTCGTTCTTCCCGGTGCTGTCAGAGCTGGACGACGACATCGACAACCTGGAGAGCGCGATCTTGAAGAACCCGACCGAGGAGCAACTCGGCACGCTGTTCGACATGAAACGCAGGGTCATGATGATCCGCAGGGTGGTCGCGCCGCAGCGAGACATGATCGAGAGCCTTAACGGCGGCATGGTGTCGATCCCTGGCCTGACCGACACGGATTCGGTTTACTTCCGCAGCGTCTATGAGCACACCATCCGCGTCACCGACATGGTGGACTCCTACCGGGACCTGATCAGCGGGGCGATGGACACTCACCTGTCCATGGTGTCCAACCGGCTCAACGTGATCATGAAGCAGCTGGCCATCGTGGCCACGTTCTTCCTGCCGCTAGGTTTTCTCACCGGGTTCTTCGGCCAGAACTTCGCGTGGCTGACCGGCCATCTGCAGACCAGCCTGCCCTATTTCCTGTTCCTGGGCATCGGCTCCGAGCTGGTCGCGATCACCTTGCTGGTGATGATGTTCAGGCGGCGCGGCTGGCTGGGCAGCGGCCCCACCGCCTGACCGTGACCACCGACGCCGAGGCCGCGGCGGCCCCCAGCCGGCCCCCGCGACGAATGGGCCGGACGGGTATGAGCACGGTGGCCGCACGATCTTCGCCCATGCCCGCGCTGCGGCGGCGAGCCGGCGAGGCCCCGCGATGACGCTGCCTGAGGGTCTGATGTACGTGTCCGGCTTCCTCACCGAGACCGAGGAGCGCGATGTGCTGGCGGTGCTGGCGGCGTTCGAGCTGCATCCTTATGTGCTGCACGACACGCCATCGCGGCGGCTGGTGCGAAGCTTCGGCCTCACCCTGGTCGCCGGCGCATACGAGGCCGGCCCCGCGGCGCCGATCCCCGCCGAGCTGGAGTGGCTCCGGAAGCGCTGCGCCGGGCTGATGGGACGCGAACCCGGGGAGCTGGCGGATCTGCTCGTGGCGCGCTACCCGCCCGGCGCGGGCATCGGCTGGCACCGCGATGCGCCGCAGTTCGGCGAGGTGAGCGGGGTCTCGCTGCTGACCGCGTGCCGGATGCGGTTCCGCCGCGGCCGGCCGCGCGCCTGGGAGACGGCCGAACTCACCCTCGAGCCCCGCTCCGCATACCTCCTGTCTGGTCCGGCGCGGGCACAATGGCAGCATCACATCCCTCCGGTTACGCAGGAGCGGTGGTCGATGACGTTCCGCACCCTGCGGCAAGCTGCGGCCGGCCCGCGGTGAACGGGTGCACGCGCAAGCGGCTGGCCGTGCGCGTCCACGTGAGGGCGCGTACCGAGCGCCTGGAGTGGGACGGTTCGACGCTCCAGTTGTGGGTCCGCGAGCCGCCTGCCGACGGGCGGGCAAACGCTGCCGTGATCCGCGCCCTGGCGCGGTGGGCCGGCGTCGCGCCGTCTCAGGTGGCGATCGTCTCGGGTGCGACCGCGCGCCATAAGCTCGTCGAGATCCAGCGCGAGGACGCGCTCCCTCCACCGGCTATTGACCGGCTCAGCGCTGCGCCGCCCGAAGCAGGCAGCCATCTGCGCGAGGGAGCCCGGACGCACAGACCAGCCCGCTGGAGGAAAAGCATCGCTTACCCAAACTGAACTCGTAGAGTTCGGGTCGGTGTCGTTGGCTGGCTGCGGGCGTATGACCGAGGCATGCGGTATGCGCAACGGGCCGGGTACACCCCCGGCGAGCAGCGGCGGCGCGAGCAGGTGCGGCTGCGGGCTGCGGAGCGGCGCGCCCGCGGCGACGAGACCAGCGAGATCGCGGATGACTTGCGGGTCACCGCGCGAAAGACGCCTGCCCCTGACGCGCCGGACCTGAATCCGACCCCGCAGGGCACCGCCCGCCCCTGCTAGGCGCTACGACCGGGAGGCCGGGCCGTATCGTTGAAAATTGAATTTACCCACATGAGAGAAAGCGGCCGCCCGTTGCCGTCACCGCAGCCAGGTACCGAGGAGGCGGTGGCCCATGTCGTCTCGCGGGCGTTTGGCCTGAGCGGGATGATCCGCCGGCTGGAGGGCGAGGTCGACGAGTCCTTCCGCCTCGACACCGCGGACGGCACTGCCTTCCTGGTCAAGCTGGCCCAGGCGGGCGAGGCCGAAGAGACGGTGACCTTTCAGACCGGCCTGCTGGATCATCTCCAGCTGGCTGCTCCGCGGCTGCCGGTGCCGCGGCTGCGGCAGACGGCGGACGGGGCGCGCTACCTGATACCCAAGGCCGGGCCGCTCGAGGGCCGAATCATCCGCGTCATCTCGTTCCTGCCCGGCGAGCCGCTCCGGATCGTCCGCAGCACGCGGCCGCTCCGGGATCAGATCGGCCGCATCCTCGCGGTCCTCGGCCGGGCGCTGCGTGACTATGATCATCCGGCGGCACACCGGCGGCTGGTATGGGACATCCAGCAGGTGAGCGCGCTGCGTCCGATGGCCGATGTCGTCGATCCCCCGGACCGGCGGCGAATACTGCTCGGCGAGATCGACCGCTTCGAGGACTCGACCGCGCCCGCGATGGGCAAGCTGCGCGCGCAGGTCGTGCACAACGACTTCAACTCCGACAACATCTTGGTCGGGCCGGACGGCGTTTCGGTCAGCGGCATCCTCGATTTCGGCGACGCCGTCTACACCGCGCTGGTGAACGATGTCGCCGTCATGGCCGCCTATCAGCTGTGTGACGGACCGGATCCGGTCGCCACGGCGATCGATGCGATCGCCGGGTACCACGCGGTAACCGAGCTGAGCGCGGACGAACTTGGCCTGCTGCCCCGGCTGATCATCGCCAGGATGGTCATGCGGGTCATCGTGCCGGAATGGCGGGCGATGCAGTCACCTGCCAACCGGCGGTACCTGCTGCGAAATGCCGCCCGCGCCTGGACCCAGCTGAACGGCCTTCTTGCCCTTCCCGATGAGCAGATCTGCCAGCGAATCGCACAAGCGTGTCCCACCGGAGCCCGAGATGCCTGACCAGGCGAGCATGGCCAGTACCGCGTACATGGTGAACGGATTCGACCCGGGTACCGTCGACGACCTCGAACCGGACATGAGGCAGCACGTCACGCGCCGGCTGCAGGTCCTCGGCCCGGCCTACAAGCTGTTCTACCGGCATCCGGTCCGGTTCGTCCGAGCGGAAGGCGTGTACCTGTATGACGCCGCGGGAAATGCTTACCTCGACGCCTACAACAATGTCCCGTCCGTCGGACACTGCCATCCGCGCGTGGTGGAGGCGATCACGCGCCAGGCGGCGACGCTCAATGTGCATACCCGCTACGGGACCGATCTCCTGCTGGAGTACGCCGAGCGGCTGGCCGCGACGTTCCCCGGCGAGATCGGCAATGTCATGTTCACCTGCACCGGCAGCGAGGCCGTCGACCTGGCCCTGCGCGTGGCGCGGTTTGTCACCCGGGCATCGGGCGTCATCGTGACGAGCAACGCCTATCACGGTGTCACCACCGCGGCGGCGGAGATCTCGCCTTCTCTCGGCCCCGAGGCGCCCATCGGGTCGCAGGTCCGGACCGTCGCGCCGCCGGACCCGCGGCAGGACCGCGAGCAAGCTGGCCAGGCCTTCGCGGCGCGCATTTCCCAGGCCGTCACGGACCTGAAGCGGCACGGTATCGGTTTGGCCGCTTTCATCGCCGACAGCCTGCTCTCGACCGACGGGATCATCCCTGAGCCAGCCGGATTCCTGCGGCCCGTCGTCGACGCCGTGCACGCCGCGGGCGGGATATATATCGCTGATGAGGTGCAGCCGGGATTCGCCCGGACGGGCGAGTCGATGTGGGGATTCCAGCGGCACGGCATCATTCCCGACCTAGTGGTCATGGGCAAGCCCATGGGCAATGGCATGCCGATCGCGGGCGTGGCCGCCCGCGCCGAGCTACTGGCGGAATTCGGCCAGAAGATCCGCTACTTCAACACGTTCGGCGGCAACTCGATCAGTGTGGCCGCAGCCTCGGCTGTCCTGGATGTGATCGAAGATGAGAAGCTCGCCGAGAACTCACGTGCCGTCGGCGCCGCCCTTCGCGACGCCATTGCCGAGGCGACGGCCGGGTGCGCGGGAGTCACGGACATCCGAGGGGCGGGCCTGTACGTCGGCGTGGAATTCGCCGACCCGCAGACGGGCGAGCCGGACGGAAAGGCCGCGCTGAACATCGTCAACGAACTGCGCGAACGGCGGGTGCTGATCAGCGCGACCGGCGCGCACGGCAACATCCTCAAGATCCGGCCGCCCCTGCCGTTCAGCCATCGCCACGTCGACCAGTTCGCCGATGCGCTGCGCGGGTCCCTGGCCAGCCCGGCGCCGGACAAATAGAGGTCTTCAGCCGGAAGGCTGACCACCGTGGAGATCATCATTCTCTCATCCACCCGCAGGACGGCTCCGCTAGACCGCGACGTCCTTAAGGGCCTTCGCCGGGGCAGGTCCTGCCTTGGCGGGAGCTTCGCGGTAGCGGCGGAAGCCCGGCAGCGCGGCGCCGATCACGACCGTACCGAGGATGGTCGCCACGCCGCCTGCCAGCGCGCTGATCTGCGGCGTCGCCAGCGCCCCGACGAGGCCCGACTCCAGTGACCCCAGCTGCGCGCCACCGGCGCCGACCACGTAGTCGGCCGCGTTCACCCGGCCGCGGAACTCCTCCGGCGTGACCGCCTGCACGATCACCCCGCGGAACACCACGGTGAACGTGTCCGCCGCGCCCGCCACACCCAGCGCGAGCAGCGTCAGCCACAGCGACGGCGCGACCGCGAACACCGCGAACGCGCCGCCCCACACGGCGGAGCACACCAGCATCCCGAGTCCGTGACGGGGGATGTGCTTCAGCGGCCCGGACAGCACCGCGGTTACCATACCGCCGGCGCCGATCGCCGCCGTGAACAGCCCTAGGGTCCGCGGGTCGCCCCCGAACCGCTCGGCGTTGATCGCCGGGAACAGCGATAGCGGCAGGGCGAAGAACGTGGCGTTCAGGTCGGTGAGGAACGCGCCGGCCAGGGCCTGGCTGCGCTTGATGAACGAGAGGCCCTCGAGCGTGAGAGCCAGCCCGGACCGCTGCGGGTCACGGGTCTTGGCCGCGGGCATGGCCGGGAGCCCGGTGACGCCGTAGAACGACCCGGCGAAGCTCACCGTGTCGATGAGGTAGCAGCCTTTCACTCCGAACCCGGCCGCGACCACGCCGGCCAGGGCGGGACCGGCGATCAGCATCGTCTGCATGACGATCCGGTTCAGCGCCATGGCCGGCGCCCGCTGCCCGGCGGGCACGAGCACGGGGATGAACGTGCGGCGCGCGGGCGCGCTGATCGCGCCGATCGCGCTGGCAGCCGCCTCGAGCGCGTACAGCAGCCACAGCCAGCGCAGGCCGGTCAGCGCCTGGACGAACAGCAGGGCCGACACCGCGGTCGAGCATGCGGCCATGGCCAGCACGAGCTTGCGCCGGTCGAGCCGGTCGGCCAGCGTCCCGCCGGGTAGCGCGATGACCAGCATCGGGACCAGGGTCGCGGCGCCGAGCCCGCCGACCGCCGCCGTGGACCGCGTGATGTCCCATACCTGCAGGGTCATGGCGAACATCGTCATCGCGCTGCCGGTGCTCGACAGCATGGTGCCAAGCCACAGGCGCCGGAACGCGGGGATCTCGCGCAGGGGGGTGATGTCGGTGAGCAACTTCACGACACCACTGTAATGGCGCTTGTATAAGTACTGTCACGTCTATAATGGATGTCGTGGACGCCGATGTGATGCCGGACCTGGCCGTCTCGCGGGACCCGACCGAGCAGAGCCGGTGGCGCCAGGTGTTCCGGCTGCTGTCCGGCATGGACGACGAGATCGCGCGCATATACGCCGAGAACGGCATCAAGGGCCTCAAGCCGAACTGGGTCATGGAGATCATCCGGCTGCACGCACGCGGGCCGATGACGATCGCGGAGCTCGCCAGGTCGGTGGGCCGGACGCACTCGGCGATGAGCCAGAAGGTGGCGGCCATGCACGCCGCCGGCTGGGTGAAGACCACCCCGGGACCCGACGCGCGCAGCAAGAACGTAACGCTCACCCCCGAAGCGGAGAAAATCGTCGCTAGGCTCGCCGCTGAGTGGCGCGCCACCGAGGCGTCGGTCGCGGAGATCGAGGCGGAGATCCCCTACCCGATGACCCGCGTCGCCGAGGACATCGCGGCCGTGCTGGCCCGCAAGAGCTTCCACGACCGCATAGCCGAGAAGCTGGCCGAAGATCCCTCATGGACCAGTCGGTAACTTCCTGCCGGGATATTGTGCTGTCAGATCCCGTGACGGTTGGTGATCGTGCCTGTTCCCGGGCGAGGGAACGGCTGCCGTCTGGTCACCCTGCGGTGGGTGTGCGTGCCAGCTCGCGGCGGACGCCTTCGACCAGCGCCGCCGCGGCGCTGTCGAAGGCACTGAGGTCACCCATCGCGCGGCTGATGACCACCGCGCCCTCGCTGCCGGCCAGCAGGAGGGCCGCATGCTGGCCTGCTGCGGGCCGGCTCAGACCGCCTTCTTCGAGCAGCCGGGCGAGCTGATCTCGCCAGGTGATGAAGGCGGCCGCGGTCTGGCGGCGCAGCGCGGGCGAGCCAGTGGCCACCGCTACCGCCACCAGCGCGCACCCGGCGCTGAAGTCCGAACTGGTCAGGGTCGCCCGCCAGGCCGCGAGAAAGAACTCCGTGACCTCGACCGCGGAGGCCCCGGCCTTCGGTTCCATCAGGTCCAGCGCCCGGCGCAGGGCGCCGTCGACCGCGGCACTGACCAGTTCGTCCTTGCCGCCGGGGAAGTGGTGGTAGATCGAGCCGCGCGGGGCTCCGGTCAGCTCCAGCACATCGGCGAACGAGGTGCCTTCGAGCCCGCGGCTGGCCAGCAGCGCGATTGCGCCCTCCACCATCCGCGCCCGCACCTGGCCGGCCATCGCCCGCGACCTCCTTGGGTATGCCTTCAATCATGGAAGCTCTATGCAGAGCATCATAGTTCTCGCTACTATGTCGGCTAGCCTACATAGTCGTGACCCACTGCCCCGGGAGGCACTCCATGCCCATGATTGACGTGTATGCAGCCACCGGGACCTTCGGTGACAAGCACCAGCTCGCGCGTGATCTCGCCGGCACGCTGATGACGATCGAGCAGGTACCGGATATCCCGATGTTCCGCCAGAACACCGCGGCTTTTGTCCACGAGCTGCCCGCTGACTGCCTATCCAACGTCGACGGTGACAGCACCTACGTCCGGGTACAGGTGCTGACGAACGCGGCGGCGCTGGACCGCGACAAGCAGCTCGCCGTCGTGCGCCAGCTGACCGACCTTATCGCGGCGGCGGCGGGAGACCCGTCACTGCCAGAGCGGACGTGGGTGCTGCTGACCGAAGCGCCCGACGGGGCCTGGGGACTGGCCGGCCACGCCAACACCAATGCGGAGCTGGTTGCGGCCGCGCGGGCGCAACTGGCCCAGCTCGCCTCGGGGGGATGACGACCCGCCTGATCTGGCCGGCGCAGCCGGGGAGGACGACCTTCATCGAACCTGCCGCCAGGTGCCTCACCCATAGCCCGCCGTGCGCCAATTACGGCCGTGCTCCGGGACCAGACCACCAGCAGTAGCGTGTCGCGAAGTTCCTGCGGCAGCCGGGCGAGGCCGGCGGCGAGCCGCCGGCTGACCGTACTTGCGCTGACCCGGTCATCAACCCGGTCCGTAAATGGCTCCATGACCGGGTCGGCCCCTGTCCGGGCCAGCGCACGGTACAGCAGGATCTCGGCGCGGCGGTGGCGGCCGATGAGGTTGGTGGCGATGCCGTACAGCCAGGGTCGCGCGTCGGCGCGGGCCTGGTCATAGGAGTCCCGTTGCCGGAAGGCAAGCAGGAACGTCTCCGCCGCGATGGCCCCGTGCCTGCGTGCTGGTGCCCGGGTTCGCGGCACCGTGATCTACCCTCGCCCGCGGGGCTTGGGGGTCGTGTCGTGGCTACAGCTTCGGCAAGATTGCGGCGGCCAGCTGCCTTTCAGCGGTCAGGGACGGCGGGGCATCGGCGGGCGCGACGGCGATTCGCAGATAGTAGTCGCCCTGGAGGATGCTGAGCGAGGCGTAGCCGTCGTAATAGGCCTGGTCGCCGTACCCGGTCACCGGCTGGGCGCTCACCTTGGACTTGTAGTTCCGGAACCAGGTGCGGGCTTTCGGGCCGTAGACAACGACCACGCGCACCGAGTCTGCCTGGGCCAGATTCGGGTCCCTCGGCATGGAAGCCGACGGCCCGTAGAAAACGCAGGCCAGGCCTCCTTCGACGGTGGCGTTGCCGAGCACTCCCGCAGTGACGGCCTGGCCGAGGGCGCTCGCTGCCTCGGCCCTGGTGACCACCGAGCAGGAGTCGAAGTTACCGGCCGCGGTCAGAGCCGGGGCCGACCGAGAAGGCGCCGCGGTCGCACCTGTGGTCGCCGCACTCGATGACGTCGACGCACTCGATGACGAGACCGCGGAGGAAGACGACGAGGCGCAGGCCGCGAGCAAGATAGCAGCACAGCTTGCCAAAGCCGAAATCGCAACCGGTCGCCGTCGCATTCCCGCCCCTTTATCGGCCGTCACGAAACCCGAGCCTACTCCGGCCCTAATGATCGCGAGGTGTTCCAAGCGATTACCTGTCACCGGCTCGGCCAGAACCTCGTGACCGAGCTGGCATGCCCTCGCTGGGCCCGGGCGAGCGGCCGCGTGGCGTGACCGGCGGCCGGGGCCAGGCTGGCACGGACCGAGTTGGCTGATGCGCCGATGACCGGCACCATGGAGCAGGTGATCAACCGCGCAACGGTGAGCTCGTGGCTGACCGGATACGAGGCCGCGTGGCGGGCGGCGGGCACCGAGGGCCTGGCGAGCCTGTTCACCAGCGACGCCGCCTACCTGAAGTCCCCGTACGAAGAACCCGTTACCGGCGTGGATGCGATCAGCCGGATGTGGGAGGACGAAAGGGAAGGCCCGGACGAGGTCTTCACGCTGGCCACCGATATCCTCGCCGTCGACGGCCAGACCGCGGTAGTCCGGGCCGAGGTCCGCTACGGCGATCCGCTGCGCCAGGAGTATCGCGATCTGTGGGTCATCCGGCTCGCGGATGACGGCCGCTGCACCTGGTTCGAGGAGTGGCCCTACTGGCCAGGTCGCCCCTACGCCGCAGACGGGCTGTGACGCGCCAATTGCGCAACCGATCCCGCTGGGCAGGGCGATTGCGCAATTGACTTAGCCCCCGCGGCTGGGCGCCCCCGTCTGGTGGCTCAGCCGTTGCTGGACACCACGGGACCGGACCCTCCGCCGTGTGCCGTGCCCGCGGCCGGCCCGCCGCTCGATCCGCTCACGGTCCGGGATCCGGATCCGGGGCCGGCGCTGGCGGGCAGGGCGGGCAGGCTCACGCAGCTGGGCGTCGGAGGCGAGGTCAGCCTGGCTCCCGTCTGGCCTCCCACATGGCCGTTGCTTTGCATGGTGATCTCGGCGCCCACGACGAGGATGTCTCCGGCTGGGACACCAGTCGCGTTTACGGTGATTGAGCCGTCGACTGACCCGGATCCCTCTACGCTGATCGGGCCGCTGGGCTGCACGGCGGGCGCGGGCAGCGAGGCGAGGCTCGGGCACCCGGGCTCGACCGGGACCACGACCACGTTGTCGCCGAGTTGCCGTAGTTTCGCGTTGACCTGCGCTATCCCCGATGCCTGGTAGACCGCCAGGGTGGCCGTGCCGTTGGGGTTCATGGTCAGCGCGTAGGCCGGGGTTCCGCCGCCGGCCATCAGCACACCGGCGGTGGCCGCGACGGCCAGGCCGCCTGCGCCCGTAGCGAGCAGTACCCGGCGTGAGGTGATGGGCCGCCGAGATGCTGTGGGCGGGCTGGTGTGGGCCAGCGCCGATCCGTGCTCCCGGATCAGATCGGCGTAGAGCTGATCTGCGAACTTAGTCATTCCTGTTACCCCTGATCTGGTTCGTGGTTGTGGTGTCTGTCCCCGTGGCGGCGTGGCCGGCTTGCTTGCGCAGGCGGCTGCGGGTCCGCATCAAGCGCATCCGCACCGTGCCAGGCGGCAGCCCGAGCGCGGTCGCCGCCTCTTTCGGCCCTAGCCCGGCGATGTCCACCAGTTCGATCACCGCGCGGTCCCGTTCCGGAAGCGTGGCCAGCCCGCTGACCAGGGCTCGTCCGGCTCGTTCGGCGTCGACCCGGTCGAGTAGCTCCTCAACCTCGTCCGGGTCTAGGTCGCGGCGGCCGGCCAGCCGCTGCACTCTGTGCTGTTCGTGGCTGTACGCCTCGCAGTACGAGGCATACACGCGCCGGGCGATGCCGAACACCCAGGCTCGCGCGGTGCCCTTCCGCGGATCGAAGGTCCCGAAGCCGGTGATCACCGCGACGAAGGTGTCCGCGGTGAGGTCGGCGACCACGTGCGGGTCGGCGCTCCGCCGGGCGAAGTACGCCGTTACCGCAGCCACGTTCGCCCGGTAGAGCCGCTCGAATTCGGCGGTCGCGTCAGCGCCCGCCGCCGCTGGCCGCGTTTCTGCTGTCCTCTGGGTCACGTACCTAGTTCCCGTTCAGCCGCCACCGCGTCACACCCACCCCGCAGGTTCGGGCCGCCAGGGATACGTCATGTGTCTTTCGGGCGGTACTGAAGCCGTTTCCGCGCCCTTTCGCAGACGCCGTCGCGTTCGTTCTTCGCCGCGGTCTGCCTGGCCTCATCCACGTCGGCCGGTGTCAGCAGGCCGTTGGAGAGCAGGAAGTCGGCCAGATCACGGGCGTGACCTCGTTCTTTCCAGATGAAGCCCTGAAGCAGCTTCTTATAGTCCGATACCGCTCCCTCTCCGCTCAGGTCCAGGGCGATGACCACGTTCATCATCGGCACCGGCTGCGGGGCGGCCAGACCGAGGATGTAGTCCTGGTAGTAGTACGCCATGGCCAGACGCGCGGTGGCGTTGCGCTCGAAGTAACCGCGCACGCGGGCGACCGCGTCCGCCCCTGGCTCACTGATCCGCCGCGCTAGCGTCACGGCTTGGGTGGTGGGGCTCTGGTCACCGTCCGGGGCAGCCGTATCAGCGCGCGTGCGCGCCGCGGTGTCGAGCCGCAGTCGCAGCACCCAGGCACCGATGCTGACCAGCCACGAGCCTTCCGTGAGGGTTACCGGCTGCGCCTCGTAGCGCGCCGGGGCGACGGGCAGGACGTGGCATGCCGTCTGCCGCACGGCTTCGGCGCGCACCGGGGTCCCCGGCGATTGCGGCGCTAGGTAGACCCGGTAGGTCGTGTCACGGCTGAACAGTTCCCACCGGTGGTGGACGTAGCGCAGACCCGCACAACGCGGGGCACGGTGCAGGGTGAGATCCTCGTCGCGGCTGAGCAGTCGCCGGTCCAGCCAGGTAATCTCGTCAGGCCGACAGCTCACCCATTCGTCGAGTGTCGCTGACCACAGGAAAAGCCGACCCGCCACCACTGCGTCGCCACTCCTGAACGACGGCCGCCGCGCGCGGCCGTCCCGTCTTGCCGTGTCTGGAATGACAATTGTCGCATTACCCGGCGTCAGCCGATCTCGACACGGGACAGCGGCGCGTCGGGGCTTGCCCCCCAGCGGATCGTGTCGCCGTCGCTGAGCGGCTGCTCCCCCACGACCGAGGCACCGTTGAGGGTGAGCCCGTTCCTGCCCTGGTTCGTGATCCACCAGCGACCGTCGGAGAACGTGAACGTCGCGTGCTCCCTTGACACCGTCAGTACGTCGGGGAGTACCAGCTCAACAGGCCCGCGCCCGGCGCGGGCGCCGGACAGCCGGGTTTGCGCTACCGAGGAGCCGGTGACCAGCCGCAGCACCGGGACCGACGCCGGGACCGGTTCCAGCATCGTGGCCATCCCCCCGCCGACCGTCAGGCCCTGGCCCGGTTCCCCCCGCGCGTGGCTGCCCGACTCGGCGTAATCGTGCGGTGGGATGGCGTAGGCCCAGTCCGGCGCGACGCTCGAGTAATGGTCAGGCTGGGCGCCGATGCTCACCGGATCTCCCTGCCGCAGGCGGTAGCGGCCCGGCGGGACCGATGGGGCGGCGACCACGTATACCTCGGGCCTGCCTGCCCCGGCGAGGCGGGCACCGTACGCGGTTACCTGCTCCTGGTAGACCTCGGTCATGCTCGTGTTGATCACGCCGAGTTCCATCCGCTCGCACAGTGAGTCGAGGTCATCGGGGTTCAACTGCAGTTCGACGAGGTTCGGCGCGAGCCTGGCCCCGTTGGGCGTGACCACGAACACGTCCGCCAGATGCCGCATGGCCACCCGCAGGACGTCCTGTCCGTCGCGCCACGGCCGGGAGGCCATCCGCTGGATCCACGGATGATCCCTGGTGATGCCCATGGTCCGCAGGCCGACCACGCCAGCGGCGGCGAGGGTCACGAGGACGATCAGCACCATCGTGGCGGAGACGACGGAACCCGTCATGAGCTCTAGGATCAGCCAGCCCGCAGCGACGCCGCCCACGACCGCCCAGCGCCGGCGGCTGCGCCGCGGCAGCGGAGCGCGTGCCGGCCGACGCGCCCCTTGCCTGCCTCCCGTCATCGAGCACCGTCCTTGACGTATTCATACGTGCTCTGATCGCCTGATTCCGCAGTACTTGAGACTGAGGATGCGGGCCAGCGCCGCCGTCGGTCAAGGAATTACGGGCAGTTTCCAGATATCTGGAAGTTGCCGGTGATCGGCGTGGCCGGCTCGACTTCCAGGTTTCTGGAAAATACACGGGATCAATGCGCGCTGGACCCGGAACCGCTATACGCGGGTATGCTCCGGGAATAGAAAGACCAGGCAATCGCGACCGGACGGTCTATTCATATTATGCAGATGATGGCGCGGAGGTTCAAGTGCACATCGGATCGGTAATTGTTGTCATCTGGCTAATCATCGGCGGCTTCGCCGCCGGGCAGCGCGGTGATTACCAGGGACCCGTCAATTGCAGCAGGGCAGCTACGGCCGCGGTAACGATCATGGTCGGACCCCTCAACTACGCGGGAGTGAACCCGCACATTAGCTGCAGCGTCGGGCACCCCAGTACCTAGCCATGCGGCGGAACGCCGGCGAAGTCACCCCTGGCGGCCGGCGCCCTGGTGCGCTAGCTTCCGGCTATGCCAGTAGCCGCAGTGAACGGGATTGAGATCAGCTACAGCGACTCGGGGGGCGAGGGCCCGGCCGTGGTGCTCAGCCACGGGTTCCTGATGGACCACACGATGTTCGATCAGCAGGCCAGCACGCTCGCGCCGCACTACCGGGTCATCACCTGGGACCAGCGGGGGCATGGCGACACCCGGGCTACCGGAGAGTTCACGTACTGGGATTCGGCGGCCGACGTGCTCGGGCTGCTCGACCAGCTAGGTGTCGAGCGCGCGGTGCTGGCCGGCATGTCCCAGGGCGGCTTCTTGTCGTTGCGCGCGGCGCTGACCGCCCCGGAGCGGGTGCGGGCGCTCGTGCTGATCGACAGCCAGGCCGGCCAGGAGGACCCGGCCGCGGCGCCGGCCTACGAGCAGATGCACCAGGTCTGGCTGGATAACGGACCCGGGCCGGTGCAGGAGGCGGTCGCCTCGATCATCTTGGGCCCGGGCCGGTGGGATGACTGGTACGCCAAATGGAACCAGCAGTACGCGGAGTGGGCGCCGGACGATCTGGATCAGCTGACCTGGCCGTTCCGGTGCCTGATGGACCGGGACGACATCACGGGCCGGCTCGCCGGGATCACCTGCCCCGCGTTGATCGTGCACGGGACGGCGGACGCCGCGATCCCGATGACGCGCGCGGAAGCGGTCCGGGCCGGCCTGGGCGGTCCGGTCACCCTCGTCGCCGTCGACGGCGCCCCGCACGCCTCGAACGTGACGCACCCGGACGAAGTGAACCAGGCCATCCTGGGCTTCTTGGGCGGGCTGGAGAACTGACCGCAGAGAAACGAGCCGGCGTCCAGGGGATAAAGGAATCACCATTTCGGTTGACTTCTTATATTGGGGAGACGTGTCCGGGAAGACTCCGGCCATGTAGCGCTCTTCCATGACCGCGCCGAAGATAAGGGTCTCTTGCTGTCCTGCATGTCGGCGATCCACTCAGCAGCCGCCAGCGTGTCCGGGTGGTCTGGGCCCAGCCTTCGCTCCAGGTGGGGCAACATGTCCCGGAACTCCTTCTCCGCCTCGGCATGGTCCCCCCGCGCCGCCATCTCCCTGGCGATGCTGAACCAGAGGACCAGCGTGACGGGGTGATCCCGGCCCAGCTTCCGCTCCAGGTGGGGCAACACCTCCCGGAACTCGTCCTCGGCCCCGGCATGATCGCCCCGCGCCGCCATCTCCCTGGCGATGCTGAACCGGGTGGCCAGCGTATCCGGGTGATCCGGCCCGAGCCTGCGCCGCAGATGGGGCAGCATACGCCGGAATTCGTCTTCGGCCCCGGCGTGATCGCCGCGCGCCGCCATCTCCTGGGCGATGCTGAACCGGGCGATCAGCGTGTCTGGTTGATCTGGGCCAAGCGTCCGCTGCCGGGCCGCGAGCACCTGCCGGAATTCGTCTTCGGCCCCGGCATGATCCCCACGCGCCGCCATCGCCCTGGCGATGCTGAACCGGGTGGCGAGCGTATCGGGGTGATCCGGCCCAAGCCTTCGTTCCAGATCGGGCAGGACGTCCCGGAACTCGTCCTCGGCCCCGGCGTGATCCCCGAGCGCGGCCATCTCCCTGGCGATATTGAACCGGACGATCAGCGTGTCCGGGTGGTCCAAGCCCAACGCCAGCGTCTGGCTGGCCAGCACATCCCGGAACTGATCCTCGGCGCCGGCGTGATCCCCACGCGCCGCCATCTCCTGGGCGATGCTGAACCGCGTGGCCACCGTGTCTGGGTGATCCGGGCCCAGCGTCCGCTGCCGGGCGACAAGCACATCCCGGAACTGGTCCTCGGCCCTGGCATGATCTCCGCGCAAGGCCATCTCCCTGGCGATGGCGAATCCGGTGGCCAGCGTATCCGGATGATCCGGGCCCAGCGTCCGCTGCCGGGCCGCCAGGACCTGCCGGAACCTCTTATCCGCCCCGGCACCATCGCCGCGCGCCGCCATCTCCCGGGCGATATTGAACCAGGTCGTCAGCGTATCCGGGTGATCCCGGCCCAGCGTCCGCTGCCGCGCCTCGAGCACCTGCCGGAACGCGATCTCTGCTCCGTGGTGGTCGCCGCGCGCCACCATCCCCTGAGCGATGGCAAACCGGGTGGCCAGCGTATCCGGGTGATCTGGGCCCAGCGTCCGCTCCCGTGCCTCGAGCACCTGCCGGAACTCGTTTTCCGACGCGGTATTCTCGCCGAGCAGCGCCATGTCCTGGGCGACCCTGAACCGGGTACTCAGCGTGTCCGGGTGCTCCGGCCCCAGCATCTGCTGCTGGCCGACCAGATCTTGCTGGTGTAGCGCGATTGCGTCGGCCGAGCCTCCCGCCTCACGGTCGGCCGAGGCCAGGCTCGCATGAGTCGCCAGGGTGTCAGCGTGATCCAGCCCCAGCTTGTGCTGCTGATCCACCAGGGACCGCTGGAGTAGCGCAATGGCCACGTCGGAGTCGTACCGCTGGAGCCCGAGCGCCATTCGCAGCGCGTCGGCGAACTCCCCGCAGCTGGCATAGCGATCCTCGGGAGCCTTCGCCAGGGCGCGCAGCAGGACGTCATTTACTTCTGGCGAAAGGTCGTGGCGCCGCGACGTCAAAGGCGGCGGCGGCGCCGTTAGATGCGCGAACATCACCGCCACGCCGGTGTCCCGGGGAAATGGCGGCTCGCCGGACAGCATGGCGTAGACCGAGCACGCCAACGCGTATTCATCCGTGCGCGCGTCGACCTGGCGACCTTGGATCTGCTCGGGCGCGCAGTAGGTCGGCGTCCCGAGGAAGTGACCAGATCCTGTCTGGTTCACCGAGGACAGCGCACCTTTGGTCAGCCCGAAGTCCGACAGATACACGTGATCGGGTCGACCGGGCCGCGCATCCACGAGCATGTTGGCCGGCTTGACATCACGGTGGACAAGCCCGGCGGCATGAGCAGCATCCAGGGCTGAGGCCACCGAGGAGATAATCGCACCGGCTCTCGCAGCGGCCAGCGGGCCCTCCCGGTGCACCAGTGTCCCTACGTCACCGCCAGGCACATACCTCATGGCGATGAACAGCACCCCATCCGCATCGCCGGCTTCGAACACCGGGATAATGTGCGGGTCATCCACGGCCGCCGCAGACCGGGATTCACGAATGAAGCGCTGCCGGAATGCCTCATCGGTCGCCAGCGCTGGTGCGAGGATCTTGAGCGCCACCTGCCGCTGAAGGCGCTCATCCTGGGCCCGGAACACGACCGCCATTCCGCCCTGGCCAAGCTGCTCCTCTAGGCGATACCCGGCGATCCGCGTGCCGACGGAGAAGCCGGCCGAGAACCCGAAGGCGCCCGGTTTCTCATCTCCCATCGCGACTCCAGGACACGCGAGCCCTCCCTTTCCTGCCGTCGGGCTTAGCGGGAGCCGACACGGCCGACGCGCCTGCCAACTCGGGGACGCGTCGTGGCACGCCATAGTCCGCGCCGTAGCGCTCAAGCACGGAGGCCGAGGGCTGCCCATTCCCCATGGTCAAATGACCAGTCCAGAGCTGGCCATCGGAGTCTCCGACGAATGAAATTAAGGAAAGCAAATTAACAAAGCCGGTCATGGACACCCCTTCGCCTTCACCGACCAGGATCCGCCAGAGATGCCATGTCGCCGACCCGGCATCCAAGCTAGCACGACTGCAACAACGGCGGGCCGCTGACGACGAGGCACCCGGCTGGGTGCCTTATCGACGATGCGGAAGCCCTCATCCCGCCTGGCCTTGCGCCAGGTAGGCCGCCGGGCCGGGTTGCGCGGGTCGAAGAACGCCGCCATCGCCCGGGCGAAATCCCGCAGCGCCTGCTGCTGTACCGTGTGGCTGCCCGCGGCCAGCCACGTGTGCTGCGCCCGCGCCGCGGTAAGCTGCCGGCACTGCTCCAGGTAGCCCGGCGCGCCCGCCCGGCCCGGGTGCCAGTGCGCGTGCTGCTCCACGGCCAGGTTCCAGATGTACCGGGCATGCGCGCAGTGACCTCGCAGCACCGCCTCCTGGGCGGGATTAGGGAGCAGCCGGTACCTGGATATACGAACCTACTAGCGAGGACCACCGACTTTCCGAGGAGGTGAAGCGGCGTCTACCCCGGGCCAACGCCAGGATCTCCACGCCGCGACTCTGATGACTGCTGGGGGTTCGGCGCCGCACCTGCCCGCCAGGGCCCGGCGCGCGGCACGGCGCTTCGCGGAGATCGTCTGCCCGCCGGAGATGGCGGCGCACCACCGGACGGACCGGGTGCTCGGCGAACTCGAGCTGATGCTGGCCGCCGTGGCGCCCGAGGCGCGGAAGGCCCTGACCTTCACGCTCGTCGTCCTTGACCAGGCCGCGCGCCTGCGCCCGCGGTCACGCGGGCGGCGTTTCTCCCAGCTGGACGACGAGGCCGCCGAGGCGTACGTCCGGTCGGTCCTGGCCAGTCGCAGCGTCCCGGCCGAGTTCGTCCGCCGGCTCAAGAGCCTGGTCGTGATGTGCTATTACGAACTCCCCGTAGTCCAGCGGGAGATCGGATACCACCCAGCCCCCTACATCGCGGCCGTATCCAAACGTCGCCTGGAGTCCTACGGGCCCGAGATCCGCGCGGGCGAGGCCGCGGTCACCGCCCCTGAGGTAATGCGGGCGGGAGAAGTAGCGGGCGCGGCGGGCGTAGTGAGCGCCGGGGACGTAGCGGGCGCGAGGGACGAGGGCGCGAGGGACGAGGGCGCAGGGGACGAGGGCGCAGGGGACGAGGGCGCAAGGGAAGGGGGCTCGCGACGGTGAGCACTCCCGCGGGACTGACCACGCAGGCCGACATCACCGAAGACCTGAGCCTGGAGTGCGGGGTGGTGATCGTCGGATCGGGGGCGGGCGGCGCGACCGTGGCCGCTGACCTGGCCGAGGCGGGGGCCGACGTGGTGGTCCTCGAGGAAGGCGGCTACCACCCGACCGAATCGTTCCGGCCCGAGACCGGGCGGGCACTGCGCACCCTGTACCGGGACGGCGGCGGCGGGGCGACGATAGGGCGGCCGTCGGTCCTGTTCGCCGAGGGCCGGTGCGTCGGTGGCTCGACGGTGGTCAACGGGGGGATGTCGTGGCGGACGCCGGCCGGGGTGCTCGATCGCTGGGCGAAACAGGACGGCGTGCTGGAGATCAGCGAGGCCGAGATGGCCCCGTACTTCGCCCGGTTCGAGGCCCGGAACTCGGTCGGGACGCAGGACCCGGAGACCATCGGGCGCAATTCGCTCCTGCTGAAGGCCGGCGCCGACGCCGAGGGCTGGGCCATCCTCCCGAACCGGCGCAACCAGCTGCACTGCGCGGGCACGAGCAACTGCAGCAACGGCTGCCCGACCGGCGCGAAGCGCTCGATGGCCGTGACCAGCGTGCCGCGGGCGCTCGCGTTCGGCGCCCGGATCATCGCCGGCTGCCGGGTGGACCGGGTCACCCGCTCCGGGCACAGCGTGACCGGTGTCACCGGTCACGTGGTCGGGCCCGGCGGGGTCCGGGGCCCGCGGGTGGTCGTCCGGGCCAGGGCGGTGATCGTGGCCGCGGGCTCGATCCAGACGCCCGCACTGCTGCTGCGGTCCGGCCTTGGGTCGGCCTCCGGGCAGCTCGGGCGCAACCTGTCGCTGCACCCGAACGCCAACGTGGTCGCCTTCTTCGACTCCGACGTCACCGGCTGGCAGGGCGTTCACCAGGCCTTCCAGATCCGCGAGTTCCTGGCCGAGGGCATCATGATGAGCGCGCAGAACCTGACGCCATCGATGCTGGCCGGGGTCATACCCGGGTACGGCCGCGAGCTCGGCGAGATGATGGCCGATTACAACCGGGTCGTCACCGCCGGACCGCTGATCGAGGACACGGGAACCGGACGGGTCCGCAACGTCCCCGGCCTGGGCACGCAGGTCTTCTACCGGGTCACGGACAAGGACGCGGCCCGGGTGGTCCGGGGTGTCGAGCTGACCGCCGAGGCGCTGTTCGCGGCGGGCGCGCGCCGCGTGGTGCTCCCCTTCAACGGGGCGCCCGACGTGCGCGACCCCGCCGACCTGCGCCGCCTGCTGACCCGCCCGGTGCCCAGGCGGTCGGTCGAGCTGTACTCGATCCACCTGATGGGGACCGCGCGGATGAGCGAGGACCCGCGGCGCGGCGTCGTCGACAGCTACGGCGCCTTCCACGGCGTGCGCGGTCTTTTCGTCTGCGACGCCAGCGTGTTCCCCGGCCCGATCGGCATCAACCCGATGGAGACGGTGATCGCGCTGGCCATGCGGAACGCGCGGCGGCTGATCGAGCAGCGGCGCCGCTACGCCCTCTTACCGGGGCTCTGCTCGCGAGCTGACAAGAGTCAGTGCTGGCTAGCTGACAAAAGTCAGTGCCAGATGGCGACCGGGGTGCCGGGGACGTACTCAAACCCGGAATCGGGATTGCCCGTGGGCGCCTGGTTCAGGTGCGAGTAGTCGATGTCGAACACGTACTCCACGCCGGTCGCGACCCGGTGGTAGGTCGGGTTGGGACCGATGATGGTGCCGCTGTCGGTGAACGATCCGTCGGCATAGTAGAACTGCTTGGGGTTGATGACGAACCCGTCGGCGCCGCCGACGATGGTCCAGGCGATGATCGATCCGGTGCCGGACTGGTCGCCCTGGGTGGACAGCTCGGCGATGCGTGAGCCCTCCGGGGTGGTGTACCAGGAGAAGAAGTCCGGGTCGGAGTTGTCGGTGGACTTGAGCATGTCCACCGGCCGGGCGAGCCCCTTTACGGCCCACAGGCGGGAGGTGCTCTCGTCCAGCAGGCAGGACCCGATCTCGACTTGGTCAAGGGTCCCGCCGGTGTTGAAGGCCACCGTGCACACCGGAGCGCGCGCGTTCAGCCAGGCCTGGTCCTGGGCCAGGATCGCGGCCTTGCCGGCCGGCGACGCCGCGGCGTACTTGGCCTGCTGTACCGCGTCGATCTCGGCGTCGGTGTTCTCCGTCTTGGCCTCGAAGCACTGCTCGAAGGCCAGCGTGGTGGGCTGGTTGGCGCAGCTGGCCGGGGCGGACCGGGGCCGGGCCGGGTGGCCGGGATCGAACGGCTCCACGATGTCGACGAACCCCGCCACGGAGGCGGCGGCCGTGCTGCTTGTCGTCCCGCCGGCCGGAGTCGTCGTCCCCGATCCGCTGCTCGACGACGCGGAACTGGCGCAGCCAGCGGCCAGGCTGATCACGCCGACGAACAAGGCGGCGCGCGCCAGCCCTTGACGACCCATCGCGATCATCCTGGTCACCCCTCCCGATTCCCGCTCCGTTGGCGACGATCGTATCGGTCCCGTAGTGGTTATTCTTCTGCTCCGACGGCACGGGCGAAGGTGCCGAAGTTGTTCACGAGCCGGTCGATGTCCCCCTCATCGTGCTGGACGGAGATCAGCCATTGCTCGCTCTTGCCCCAGGGGGGCAGGAAGACGCCGCCGTTGTGCTGGTACAGCCAGTGCGCGTGGCTGTACCGGTCGTCGATGGCGAGGTAGCCCCGGTAGTCGGCGACCGGTTCGGCGGCGAAGACCACGCAGCCCTTCGCCCCCGCGGTAATCACGTGCGCGGTCAGGCCGTTCTCGGCGATGGCGTGCTCGATGCCGTCGGCGGCGCGGGCGCGGAGCCGGTCGATCCGCTGGTAGGCCTCGGGCGTGGCCACCTCGGTCAGCATGGCCCGGGCGGCCGCCATGGCCAGCGGGTTGCCGTTGAACGTGCCAACCTGGTCGTACTGGCCGCTGGCCACGTAGTCCATGACCGACGCGGTGCCGCCGATCGCGGCGACCGCCACGCCGCCGCCCAGGGACTTGGCCAGGCAGACCAGGTCGGGCTGGACGCCGCTGAGCGCGGTGACCCCGCCCGGCCCGACCGTGAGGCCGGTCTTGACCTCGTCGAAGGTCAGCAGCGCGCCGCGGGAGTGCAGCAGGGTCTTCAGGGCGGCCAGGTAGCCGGGCCGGGGCGGGATGATCCCGGCGTTCATCATGATCGGCTCGAGGATCATCCCGGCGACCTCGTCCGGGTGCTCGTCCAGGAGGCGGGCGACGCTGTCCAGGTCGTTGAAGTTAGCCACCAGGGTCAGGTCGGTGATGGCCCGCGGGATGCCGGTGGAGGCGGGGACGCTGTTCGGCTTGTGCCGCGTGCCGACCGCGTCGGCACCGGGTGCGACAGACACCTGGACCGAGTCGTGATGGCCGTGGTAGCAGCCCTCGATCTTGATGATCAGGTCGCGGCCGGTGATCGCCCGCATCAGGTGGACCGCGTCCATGGTGGCCTCGGTCCCGGAGTTGCCGAACCGCCAGCTCGGCAGGGCCCACCGGCGGGCCAGTTCGGTGGCGACGACCAGGGAGTCCGGGGTCGGCTGGGCGAAGTGCGTGCCCCGGCCTACCTGGGACCGGACCGCTTCGGCGATGGCCGGGTGCGCGTGCCCGGCGAACATCGCCCCGTACCCGCCGTGCAAGTCGACATATTCATTTCCGTCGACGTCGTATACCTTCGACCCGGCCCCGTGGCTCAGCCAGACCGGCTGCGGGCGGGTGATCTGCCAGCTCGACGTGACCCCGCCGGCCAGGTGGCTCCGGGCGGTTTCGGCCAGGTCCTTGGACTGGGGCTGGCGGCGGACGAAGATCTCCTCCTGCGCCGCGATGATCTGCGTGAGCGTCATATAGGCACCTCTTTCCTTTCTCCTTTCCTTTCGACGTCGGCCGCTTGCCGCGGGAGGGTCTGCTCACGGGGTACGGCCAGCACGTCGGCGGCCACCGCCCCGGCCGGCCCGCAGATGAGCGGGTTGATGTCCAGCGCGTCAAGCGCGTCGCCGAGTTCGCAGGCCAGCGTGGACAGGCCGACGACCGCGTCGGCGATCGCGCCGAGGTCTGCCGCGTCCTGGCCGCGGGCGCCGGCCAGCACCGCTGCGAGGCGGAGCCGAGCGATCAGCGACAGGACCCGGGGACGGGTGATGGGGGGGAGAACCACTGATCGTTCGGCCAGAATCTCTACGAGGACTCCCCCGGCCCCGATCACCAGCAGCGCGCCAAGGGCGGGGTCGCGCGTCAGGCCCAGCGTGAGCTCGGTGCCGGGCGCGGCGGTCTCGCACACCAGCACGCGGGGACCGAGGCGTTCGGCCAGGTCGTCGTAGGCGTCGCCGAGCGCCCCGGGGTCGCCGAGGCCGAGGAGGACTCCCCCGACGTCCGACTTGTGCGCGATACGCGGCTCGTCGGTCTTGAGCACGACCGGGTAGCCGATCTCGGCGGCGCCGCGCAGCGCTTCGGTCTTGGTGCCGGCCGACCTGGCGCGCACGGCCGGGATGCCGTAGTCGCGGAGCAGGTCGAACAGGATCTCGCCGCCCGGCGGGGCGCCGGAGAGCACTTGCGCCCAGTGCCGCCGGCGGACCGGGTCGGGGGGCATGGGCTGGGGCGGCTCGGGGGGTTCGGCGTGTTCTAGCAGGTGGCGCAGGGCAAGCAGGCCGCTGCGGGTGCCTTCGAGGACCGGCACGCCCGCCGCGCGCAGCATGCCCGCGCCCACCGGGTCGATGGCGGACGGCAGGCCGGTTAGCGCCGCGACGGGCTTGGCCGTGCCGGCCGCGGCGGCCAGCACGGCCTCCGGGTAGGACTGGTCGCCGTCCAGTTCCGGCACCAGGTCGACGGCCAGGGCGACCGCGGCCACCGCCGGGTCGTCGGCCAGCGCGGCCAGGCACTCGGTGAACAGGTCCGCGGCGCCCCGGCCGCTCCCCCACGCGTCCAGCGGGTTGGCCGGGACCAGGTTGGGCTCGAGTACCGCGGCGAGCCGGTCCGTGGTCGGCTGGCTGATCGGGGCGAACGGGACGTTCAGCTCGGCGGCCAGGTCGGCGGTGTGCGCGCGCTCCAGGCCGGAGTCGTGCACGGTCGCGATGCCGGTTCCGCGGGCCGCCCGGCGGCCCTTGCCGTGCGGGCCGACGGCGAACAGCTCGAGCGTGTCGGCGAGTTCGGCCAGGTCGGCGACGCGGTGAATTCCGTGCGAGGAGGCCAGCGCCTCCCACGCGCCGTCGGCCGCGGCCAGCGCGCCGGAGTGCGCGGCCACCAGCGCCTTCCCGGCCTGCGACCCGCCCGCGGACAGGAGCACCACCGGCACGTCGCGGGCCTGGGCCTCGCTGAGGACGGCGCGCAGCTCCGCGGCGTCCCTGATCGCCTCGAGCACCAGCGCCAGCACCTTGGTCTCGGCCAGCCCCAGCGCGTACCTGGCGTAGGCCGCGGTGGTGGTGATGAGCTCCTGCCCGGACGAGACGAGCACGCTGAAGCCGAACCCGCGGCGCGCTCGGAGCATCGCGAAGAACACCGAGCCCGAGTGGGTGATCATCGCCACCGACCCGGGCACCGGGTCGGGCTCGGTGTACCCGACCGCGCGCAGCCCGCGCGCCACGTTCATGAACCCCATGCACGCCGGGCCGCACATGGCCATGCCCGCGGACGTGGCGATCGCGGCCAGCCGGTTCTTCAGATTCGGGGCAGCCGGGGGGTCAAGGGCGTAGCCGAAGATGACGGCCGAACGATCTCCCCTGCTCGCCGCCTGGACAAGCTGCTCCTCCAGCGCGGTGTCCGGCACCGCGAGCAGGACCAGGTCAACCGGTTCAGGGATCTCGTCCAGCCGGGGCAGGCAGGGCTGCCCGTTGATCTCGGGGTAGCGCGGGTTCACCAGGTAGGTGCGCGGCCGGGATTGGCTCTTGGCCACCTGCATGACCATCCGCGCGCCGAGGCTGCCCTCCCGGGCGCTTGCGCCGACCAGCGCGATGCTGCGCGCCTCGAGCATCGCGGTTACGACGGCGTCCTGTTGCGGGGCGGCCATGGGCGGGGCGGTCACCGGCGGCGCCGGCGGCGTGCCGCCGCCTTAAGAGCGGTCGCGCGGCGGTCGGCGAGTGCGGCCTTGGCGGCCTGCATGCCGGGGATGCCGCACACCCCGCCGCCCGCGTGGGTCGCGGAGCTGGCGTAGTACATTCCGGGGACCGGCGTGCGGTAGTCCGCGAAGCCCGGCGCGGGGCGCATGTGAAACAGCTGCTCCAGGGACAGCTCGCCGTGGAAGATGTTCCCGCCGACCAGGCCGTAGTCGTGCTCCATCTCGTAGGGGCCGACGACGTCGCGGTGCAGGATCGCGCTCTTGAAGTTCGGCGCCACCTCGTTGTAGCAGTCGATCATCCGGTCGGCGTAGGCCTGGAGTTCCTCGGTGTGCGGCTCCTCGCTCCAGTCGGACGGCACCCACTGGGTGAACAGCGACATGATGTGGTAGCCCTCGGGGCACAGCGTGGTGTCGAACGCGGTGGGGATCACGCCGTCGGAGAAGGGCTTGGCGGCGGGGCGGCCCTCGCGGGCGTCCTGGAAGGCGCGCTCGATGTACGGCATGTACGGCGCCATCTCCACCGAGCCGGTGTGGTGCTCCTGGAGTTTCGTGCCGGGGTCGGCGGTGAAGTCGGGCAGTTCGGCCAGGGCCAGGTTGATCTTCACCACGCCGCTGCGGGTCTTCCAGTGCTCGATGTCGGCGACGAAATCGTCGGGCAGGTTGTCGCGGCCCACGTGGTCGAGGAACGCGATGCGCGGGTGCACCGAGGAGATGACGACCTTGGCCTTGAGCTGCTGGCCGTTCTCGAGTTCGACACCCGCGGCGCGGCCGTTCTTGATGATGATTTTCGCGACCCTGGCGTCCGTGCGGATCTCGGCGCCGTTCTCGCGGGCGGCCTTGGCGATCGTGTCGGCGACCGCGCCCATGCCGCCCTCCTGGAAGCCCCAGTTGCCCAGGTGCCCGTCACCGACGTCCCCGATCGAGTGGTGCGCCATCACATAGGCGGTGCCAGGCTCGTAGGGGCCGGCCCAGGTGCCGATCACGCCGTTGACGGCGAGGGCCCCCTTGACCTGCGGAGATTCGAACCAGTCGTCGAGCAGGTCGGCGATCGACATCGTCATCAAGCGGGTCACGTCGGCGATCGTGCGGACGTCCAGGTTGCGGTGGCGCCAGGCCAGCTTGAGCGTTTCCTTGAGGTCGCCGGGCTTGCGGGAGCCGATGTTCGGCGGCACGGTCAGGAGCAGCGGGCCCAGCACCTCGGCCAGTCCGGCCAGCCAGGCGTCCCAGCGTGGCATGGCTTCCGCGTCCTTCTTGGACCAGCGGGAGATCTCCTCGTAGTTCCGCTTGGCGTCGTCGGCGTAGATCTTGATCGACCCGCCCTCGGGAAACGCCTGGTAGTACGGGCCCATCGGGAAGATCTTGTAGCCGTGCCTGGCCAGGTCGAGGTCGTTGATGATGGTCGGAGGCATGAGCGACATCACGTAGGACAGCCGGGTGACCTTGAACTCCGGTGCGTCGGGCCAGGGGGCTTCGGTGGTCGCCGCGCCGCCGGTCTTTGGTCGTGCCTCGAGTACGAGCGTGCGGGCGCCGGAACGCGCCAGGTACGCCGCCGCGACCAGGCCGTTGTGCCCGCCGCCGACGACGATCGCGTCGTAGTCCGCGGTGTGGGCCTGGCCGGTCGCGTCCGTTGCCTTGGTTGCCTTCGTAGCCATGAAAATCTCGTGCCTCCCAGCACTTCCCCGCGCCGTGCGCGCCCCGTGCGGCGCCTTCCCGGTTCGTGCTCTACCTTTGGTTCCGGTGCTTGCCGGCGCGACGGAAAAGTTTGACTGAATATTCAGTCTAGAAGGTGCTACGATTTCTCCACAAGGCCGCGGGCGCCGGAACGGCCATGAGCAGGCGCGGGAACGGCCAGGAGGACCGGCAGATGAAGGAGCACGCTGGCGCCGCCCCCTCGGCGGGGTCGCGGGTGTCCGGTGCGCCCTCTGCGGGGTCACGTTCGTCCGGCTCGCCTTCGGGCGGGTCGCGTTCGTCCGGTGGGCCTTCGGGGGGGTCGCGGGACGCCGAGCAGCGGCGCGAGCAGATGCTGCGCGCCGCGCTTGACGTGATCGTCGAGCGCGGGTACGCCGACACCAGGATCTCCGACGTCGCCGAGCGCACCGGGACGAGCCCGGCGCTGGTCATCTACTACTTCAAGACCCGCGATCAGCTGCTCACCGAGGCGATCAGGTTCTCAGAAGACGCCTGGTACGCGGAATACCTCCGGCAGACGGCGCAGATCCCGACCGCCGCCGGGCGGCTGGCCGAGCTCATCGCCAACGTCTGCCTGCCCGGGACCGACGACGAGCCGCGCACCTACTGGCTGATGTGGCTGGACCTGTGGGCGCTTTCGCCGCGCAGTCAGGGGGCGGCTGCGATCCGGCAGAAGTCTGACGAACGATGGCGGACGACGATCCGCTCCATCGTGCTCGCCGGCCAGGAGGCCGGCGAGTTCGCGCAGGTCGACGCCGACGACTTCACGATCACGCTGGCGGCCGTGCTCGACGGTCTGGCGATCCAGATCGGGGTCGAGGACACTGAGGTGTCGCCGGAGCGCGCTTACGAGCTGGCGATGCGGTTCACCGCCGGCCAGCTTGGGTTCGAGTGGAAGCCCGCAGCCCGGCGGGCCCGTAAACGCGGCAGGTAAACGGAGGTGGCGCGGTGGCCGGAGGAAGCATCGAGCTCTGCGGGCTGACGAAGAAGTTCACCGAGATCGCGGTCGACAACATCGACCTGAGCGTGGCCAGCGGCGAGTTCTTCTCCCTGCTCGGCCCCTCGGGCTGCGGCAAGACCACCACGCTGCGGCTGATCGCCGGCTTCGAGCAGCCGACGTCGGGCCGGATCCTGCTCGACGGGGCCGACGTGTCCGACGTGCCGCCGCACCGCCGCAACGTCAACACGGTGTTCCAGAGCTACGCGCTGTTCCCGTTCCTGACCGTGTTCGACAACGTGGCGTTCGGGCTGCGGCACCGCAAGCTGGCCAGGACCGACTTGACTCGGCGGGTCAACGAGGCGCTCGAGCTGGTGCGGATGACGTCGTTCGCCAAGCGACGCCCCGGCCAGCTATCCGGCGGGCAGCAGCAGCGCGTCGCGCTGGCCCGGGCGCTCGTGCTGAACCCGGCGGTGCTGCTGCTCGACGAGCCGCTCGGCGCGCTCGACGCCAAGCTGCGCCGCTCGCTCAAGGTCGAGCTGAAGGCGCTGCAGGAACGGGTCGGCATCACCTTCCTCTACGTCACCCACGACCAGGAGGAGGCGCTGACCATGTCCGACCGGCTCGCGGTGATGAACGCCGGCCGGATCGTGCAGATCGGCACCCCGCGCGAGGTCTACGAGGAGCCCGCCGACACCTACGTGGCCGACTTCCTCGGCGCCGCCAACCTGATGGAGATCTGGGTGAGCTCGGCCGGGCCACCCGCCTCACTCCGGCTCGGGGACTGGGCGCTCACCTCCAAACGGTGCGAGGCCGCCGCTTCCGACGGCGGGGACTTCACCGGCAAGGCGCACGCGGTGATCAGGCCGGAACGGGTGCGGATCGAGCCGCACGGATCACCCGGCGACAACCGCGTGCCCGCCATGGTGGAGCGCGTGGTCTTCCTCGGCGCCGCCACCCAGGTGCTGCTGCGCCTTGCGCCGGGCGTACCGCTGCAGGCGCTGGTCCAGAACGATGGCGAGCACCCGGACCTGGCGCAGGGTACCCCGGTGCATTGCTACTTCCCGCCCGACGCGCTCCGGGTCCTGGCCGGCGCCTCCGGCGAGGTCCCGGTGGACGCCGACGAGCCGCTCGTGGCGAGCTAGTTTCCCGTTTCCGGGTTGAACCCGGCGGGCGTGCGGGCCGTATCTCACGGTAAGGAGGAGGGCGCTAGGCGTAGCGGCGTGCACGGAAGGCAGTGATCTGATGGCACACGGAATGGTCAAGCTCACCTCCGGTCGGCACACGCGCCGGGCGGGGCCGGCCTTTTGGCGCCGGCTGACCTTGGGTTCGCTCGTCACGCTGGTCGTCGTGTACGGCCTGCGCATCGGCGGGCCGGGCGCATCGCTGGCGATGGCGCTGCTGACCGGGGTGGCGTTGGTGTGCTACCTCGGCGCGCTGGCCCGGGCGAGCTCAGCCCGGCGGCGGACGGTGAGTCCGCTGCCGCCCAACGCCGCCCCGGTGGACGACCCCGCCCCGCCGCCGCGGCCTCGCGCCGTCTGGCCAGCGGGCGGTCCGTTCTCCAAACTTGTCGTCCCGGCACGGGGCGGCAGGCCGCTGCCGACGCCAGCGCAGCCGCCGACCTCCTGGTTCACACCGGATTGAGCTCCGGACCGGGGGCGAGGCCGCGCAGCAGCGTGTCCAGTGTGGCCCGGTAGGTGGCTTCGGGGTCGGGCGTGAGGACCAGGCCCTGCAGCTCCAGGGTCACGGCGCCGTGCACGGTGCTCCAGATCTGCTGAGCGGTCTCTTGCGGCTCCGGGGCATGGATGGCGCCGGCGGCGGCGGCAAGCTCGACGTTCCTGACCAGTTCACCGAACGCCGCGATGGCATGCTCGGCCACCTCTTGGGAGTCGAAGTCGTGCGGCAGGGCTCCCTCGAACATGATCGCGTAGTAGTGCCGGTTGGTCAGGGCGAACTTCCGGTACCGCAGGCCGCAGTCGCGTAGCCGTTCCCGCAGGTCGGGCTGATCGCCGCCGGCGATCGCGGCGCGCAACCCGTCGAACCCGCGGATCAGCAGGGCGTCGACGAGCCCGTCCTTGCCGCCCAGCCTGTTGTACACGCCCATCGGGGCGATCCCCGCCTGGGCCGCCACCGCCCGGACGGTCACCGCGCCGGGCCCGTCCCTGAGCAGGACCGCCTCGGCGGCGGATACCAGTTCCCGCTCGATGTCACTGCTCGGCGTCCGCGGCCGCCGGCCGGACGTACCGGGCGTGCCTGGCGCACCCTGCCCAGAGCTCATGGGGACCATCCTCTCGCCATCCGGGGTGCCTGTCCCACCTGCCGCCGCCATCCGGCGTCGTGGCCCTCCCGGAGCAAATCGGTTGACGGGCTTGACTTCTTATAGAACGTCGTTACATAGTTATAGCACAAGGTTCTATAGGAGGTCATCGTGACTACTACCATCGCCATCGCCCCCCCAACCCAGACCGACACCCGCCGCTGGTGGGTGCTCGCCGTGCTGTGCCTGAGCGTGCTGCTGGTCGTGGTCGACAACACGATCGTCAACGTGGCGTTGCCGACGATCAGCCGCGCGCTGTCGGCGTCAACCCAGGGCCTGCAGTGGATCGTGGACGCCTATACGCTCGTCTTCGCCGGCTTGCTGGTGGTCGGCGGGAACGTCGGCGACCGCCTCGGCCGACGCCGCGTGCTGCAGGCCGGGCTTGTCCTGTTCGCGGTCACCTCGTTGGGCGCGGCGCTGTCCCGCACCACCGGGGAGCTGATCGCCAGCCGCGCCGCGATGGGCGTGGCCGCCGCGCTGATCTACCCGGCCACCTTGGCGCTGCTGACCAACGCGTTCACCAACGAGCGCGAGCGCGCCACCGCCATCGGCATCTGGTCGGGCGTGTCCGGCCTGGCGGTGGCGATCGGCCCGGTGACCGGCGGCCTCCTGCTGCGGCACTTCTCCTGGAGTTCGGTCTTCTACGTCAGCGTGCCCACCGTGGTCGTGGCCCTGGTGGCCGGGATGCGGCTGCTCCCCGAGTCGCGTGACCCGAACGCGGGACGGTTCGACCCGCTCGGCGCGCTGCTGTCGGTCGGCGGCATCGGCCTGCTGGTCTGGACGGTCATCGAGGCTCCCCTGCACGGCTGGGCGTCGGCCACCACCATCGCCGGGTTCGCCGGGTCGGCGGTCATCCTGGCGGCGTTCGGCTGGTGGCAGGTGCGGCGGCCGGACCCGATGCTCGACGTGCGGCTGTTCAGGAACCCCCGGTTCTCCGCGGCGAGCGGGGCCATCGCGCTGGCGTTCTTCGGCCTGTTCGGGTTCATCTTCCTCATCACTCAGTACTTCCAGCTGGTCCGCGGGTACGACCCGCTGCGGGCCGGGGTGGCCACGCTGCCGTTCGCGATCGTGACCGGTGCGATGTCCCCGGCCGCGATCGCGCTGATGAAGCGCGCGGGCACCAAGCTAGTCGTGACCGCGGGCCTGGTCCTGATGAGCGCGGGTTTCCTGGTCGCCGCGGGAACGGGCGTCGACGCCGCGTACTGGGGCCGGATCATCACCGCAATGGTCCTGATGTCCGCCGGGCTCGCCCTGACGGCCAGCCCCGCGACCGAGGCCATCATGGGCGCGCTGCCGCTGGCCAAGGCGGGCGCGGGCTCGGCGGTCAACGACACGACCCGCGAACTGGGCGGCACGCTGGGCGTGGCGATCGTCGGATCGGTGATGAGCTCGGCCTACGGCAGCCACCTGGTCACCGCGCTCAAGGGCCTCGGCGCGCCGGCCGCCGCGACCTCGGTGGCCCAGCGGTCCGTCACCGCGGGCCTGCACGTGGCCGCTCTCCTGCCGGCGGGAGTGCGCGAGGGCGCGGCGGCGGCGGTGCGGCAGGCGTTCGTCACGGGCCTGCACGGCGGCTCGCTGGTCGCCGCAGGTGCGACCGCCGCGGCCGCGGTGGCCACCCTCGCCTTCCTGCCCGCCAGGGTCCGCCGGCCTGCGGCCTAGCCGTAGGCGCGTATGGCCCTAGCCAATCGGTTCATGGCCGCCAGCCCCTCGGGCTGGCGGCCATCGACGGTGATGACTATCCGGTCAACTCCGGCCGCTAGGTCGGGCGGGAGGTGGCCCGAGGCCAGGGCCGCTTGCAGCAGCGGGGTAATGCGGCGCTCCAGGTAGAAGTCGGTCCACTGGTTGGTCGGGACGGGGCGGTTGTCCTGCGGCCACGGTCCGAAGAAGCCGCGCTGGTCGCCGAGGCCGGACCCTGTGCTTGTGACGTCGCGCAGGGTAGCCAGGACCTGCCCGATCGATCTCCATTCACGGGGACCGCGAGCCTGGGGCAGCACCTCCGGCAGGGCCTCGAAAAGCAGGAGCCATCCACGGTGCTCCGAGGCCGCGCGCTCGTCGCCGTTACTATCTGCGGGTCACGCAGCGGATGTGCTGGTCCCATGAGCCGGCCGTAAACGGCGGCCGGGGCGGGGCTGGAGCCGCCGGGCCGGTCACCCGGGGCGGGCGGGCGGGCTGTGGCTGCGCAGGACCTGGGTCTTGTCCCGGTTCCACGCGGTGGTGGTGCCGTCGGGGTGCAGGATCAAGGTCCAGCCCCAGCGGTGGATCACCACCTGGTGGTGGAACCAGCAGAGCAGGATGCAGTCCTTGACGCTGGTCGGGCCGCCGTCGGCCTTGTGCCGGACGTGGTGCACTTCACAGGCGGCGGCGGGCTGGTGGCAGCCGCCGGTCCACTGGCAGTGCTGGTCGCGCAGGATGACCGCGGTGCGGATCCCGGCCGGGACGGTGCCGGAATAGCCGATGTCCAGCGGCAGGCTGGGCCCGGCCAGCCGGGCGCCGAGCTGGGTGCGGCGCAGGAACGACGCCAGCCCGCCGGGCCCGGAGACCAGGTCCACGGCCCGGCCGATGATCTGCCGTTCGAGCATCTCCCGGGCGTGCGCGGTCAGCGGCGCCGCGCCGGCGCAGCACCCGTGCCCGGACCGGTCGTGACCCGCCGGGTCACCGGCCGGACCGGGCCCGCCGGGACCGTGGTGCTCGGCCTGGCCGTGTCCGGCCGGGCCGCCAGGCTCACGGTGGTCATCGCAGCCGCCGGGCCGGTGGTGCCCGGCCAGGGTCACGCACAGCTGGACCAGGTCCTCCAGCCCGCCGGGATCCACCTCCCCGGTCACCACCGGAACCAGCATGGCA
Organism: Streptosporangiaceae bacterium; assembly: GCA_035505275.1. GTDB lineage: Bacteria > Actinomycetota > Actinomycetes > Streptosporangiales > Streptosporangiaceae > Palsa-504. The sequence continues at coordinate 32,003 of DATJQX010000013.1, forward strand.
TCGCAGCTGACCGAGCGGGCGGCGTCCCCGTCCAGCCACGCCCCCCCGTCACTCCCGCCGGCCGCGGCGGCCGCCCGGGCCGCGGCCCACCGGCCCCGGACCGCGGTGATCCACTCCCCCTCCAGGGCCGTGTCCGCGTCCATCGCCCGCAGCTCCGCCAGCGACACGTGCACCAGCGCCTTGACCGGCTGCCCGGCCCGCTCCGGCAGCAGGCCACTGGCCGCCAGCCGCCGCATCGCCTCCTGCAACGCATCGTGATACCGCTGATCATGCGTGCGCAGGTCCCCCGCCCCGGCCGGGGCGCCCAGCGCCGCCAGCACCGCGCCGACCAGCGCCGCGCACTCCGCCGTCAGCTCCCCCGCCAGGACCCCGGCGCCCCCGAACGTCGTCTCCAGCCGCACGGACCGGTCCGCGAACCCGTCGTCCGGGCCGCCGTCGTCGGGGGGCAGCGACCGGGCGTAGATCTCCGCGGCCAGCGCGGCCAGGTCCTCCTCCCGGGCCCCGGCCCGCGCCGCCGCGACCAGGATCGCGTCCGCGGACGGCCGGCACTCTTCGGGGAGCCTGCCGGTCCACCGGCAGATGGTCCGGGCCATCGACTCCGACAGCACCGTGCCCTCAGCCAGCGCGGCAGTCACCTCAGGATGCGCGGCCGCGCGGCGGGCCCACCCGACATGGCCCCGGGCCGCGCCCTTGGTCACCCCGGTCCGGAACATCAGCCACGGCACCGCACCGTACTGCGCGTCCGCCGAGTACCCCTG
>DATJQX010000014.1:0-9550 GCA_035505275.1 Streptosporangiaceae bacterium
GGTCCGTCCAGCTCCGCGCAGCGCAGGGCGATGCCCCACTCGCCGTTGCCGTCGGCGTCGACCCAGCCGACCGGGCCGGCATAGCGTCCGCGGTCCATGCCCTCGAGCTCGCGGATCAGTTCCATGGCGGCACCGGACGGAGTGCCGCACACCGCCGCGGTGGGGTGCAGCGCGGCGGCCAGGGCGAGGGCCGAGGCACGCTCGCCCAGCGCGTCGCTGTGCCCGGGTACCAGCGGTGCGGCGAGCCGCCCGGTCACGTACGTCGCCAGGTGCTGCAAGTTGGCCAGCCGCAGCAGCGACGGCCGGGCGTCGACATCGAGCCGGTCGCAGAGCGGCGCCAGCGCCCGGCGCACGTCGGCCACGGCGTACTGATGCTCCTCGACGTCCTTGGCCGAGGCCAGCAACGCCGCGCCCAGCTTCTGGTCGTCGCCCGCGCTGCTGCCGCGCGGTGTCGTCCCGGCCAGCACCAGCGAGCTGACCACCGGCCCTTCCCGCCGGATGTACAGCTCGGGCGTGGCGCCGACCAGGCCCGCGCAGCAGAACGTCCAGCAGTCCGGGTAGCGAGCGGCCAGCCTGGCCAGCAGCGCGCGGGCGTCGATCTCGTCCGACGCTGCCGCACACAGGTCCCTGGCCAGCACGACCTTGCTGAGATCGCCCGCCTGGATCCTGGCCACGGCGGCGGACACGGCGTTCTCCCACTGCGGTGCGGTCAGGCTCCCGTCGTGCCAGCGCAGGCCGGCCGGCCCCCGCGCCGGGGCGACCTGCTCCAGGGAGGGCTGGTACCGGTCACCGATCGTGGTCAGCCAGGAGCGTCCCGAGCTGCGCCCGAGCACCGCCGCGGGCACCACGAGGACCGAGCCATCCGACGTCGGGTCGAACGTGAAGCTGCCGAAGGCGACCGGCCCGCAGCCGGGGACGCCCACCTCATCGGTGACCTCCGCGCCGTCGAACAGTTCGGCCAGCCACTTCTCGCCCGCGGTGAACCGGTCCTCGCCGGCCGGGATGCTGACCCGGGCCACCTCGCCCCAGCCGGCCAGTCCCTCGCCGCGGCGGACCCAGGCAACGGACTGGCGGTGCGGCAGGCGGGCGACAAGATCACCCGGATCATCTACGGGGACCGTCCGGACCACCAGCCGGTCGGGCATCAGCTGGCCTGGATCATCGCGCTGGGCTCCCACGGCAGACAACTTTACGTGCGGTAGTACCAAGTGCCCTGGCTGGGGCGCTCTGAGGCGTTCATGAGCTGCTCGGCAAGCCCTCGACCAGGCGTCTCCATCTCGTCACCATCACGGCTTCACCGAGCGAGCATGAGCGCTTGGTGCACTCATAAGACGCTGGTCAGCGGGAGTACGGCGGGCGACGCCGACTCGAACAGGGTCCCGAAGGTGGCAACCCAGAAAGGATCGACAAGTCCGATGTGTGCAGCTATAGCGGTATTCACGGCGGACCCGGATCGCGGGCGCGGAGCGGATAAGGCTGAGCTTCGACGTGGCCGTGGCCGCAAAAAGCAAGTCAGCAGGCCCGGGAGCGTGAAGCCGCTGGACGTGCTACGTCGCCTCGCGCTCACCGAGGACGGTCGGCGCGCCGCCATCGGAACCCTGGCCAGCGCCGATGTCCTGCTCATCTGGCTCAACACCGAACACGGCGCCACCGCACGCGACAGGCTCACGCACCGGACCGCGGCGGCCGAGCTGCAAGCGCGCGGCCTGTTCGGAGCCGGCTGGCCCGGACCGCAGCCACTCCCGGTACCGACCGCAGGCTGACCGGACTGACTGGCCTGACCAGACTGACGAGCAGCACTTTGTACCGCGAACTGAATGGCGATTCATTGGTTCCCCCGGTGCCCCCGAACAGGAGTACCCAGCAGCAACCGGACCGCGCCGCCCGATTCGAGCGCGACGCGGAGCCCTACCGCAGGCAGCTGTATTCCGCCGCGCTCGCGATGACCAGGAACGCCAGCGACGCCGAAGACCTGGTGCAGGAGACGTTCGCGAGGGCCTACGCAAGCTTCCACCAGTTCAGGCCGGGCACCAACCTGCGGGCGTGGCTCTACCGGATCGAGGCCAACACCTTCCTCAACACCTGCCGGAAGCGCAAGCGTGAACCTATCCAGGTACTCAGCGGAAGGCTCCACGATGACTTGCCGGCTGACACCTACCCGATGTCCCCGCCGACGCAGTCCGCGGAGGCCGAGGCTCTGGCGCCGCTCGCCGACTCTGACGTCCTGTGCGCGCTGCGCGAGCTGCCCGAGGAGTTCCGGGCCGCGGTGTACCTGGCCGACATCCTCGGCTACCGGCTCAAGGAGGTCGCCCGGATCATGCGAACGCCAGTCGGAACCGTGATGTCGCGGCTTCACCGCGGACGCGCAAGGCTCCGCCAGAAGCTCGCCGCCTATTCGCCGCCCTCGGAGTAACGAGCATGCCCGACGGGGCGGCCAAGAAGGCCCGGCCCAGCCGATTTCCGCCTGTCTCCGGCCCATCAGCGGACGGATCAGTTAAGGCGGCCGGTGTGGTCGGCGCGGGCCGCTAGCGAGAGCATGCAGGGACGCAGCAGCCGGATCACCTGCGCCGGGTCGGCGCTGGCCAGTTCGTCGGACTTGATGAGGTGCCGGGAGACCATGATGCCGAGGGTAATGGCGCTGATGATCGCCGCCCGAAGGCCCGCGTCGGCGGCGGGGATGGCCTGGGCGATCTGCGCTTCGTAGCGGGCGATGCCCGTGCTGGCGGCGCTGGCGGCCTCGGGATTGGTCAGCATCGAGCGCAGCAGGGCCAGCGATGCCACGGGCTCGCTCACCAGGCGGTCGGCGAGCGAGGCGAGGATCTGCTCGGCTGCCTCCGTCGGCGTTCCGCCGATCTCAGGGGCAGGGGCAGCCTCGATCACTCGCCGGTACAGCTCCTGCTTGGACCCGAAGTAATGCATGACCAGGCCCGCGTCCACTCCTGCGGCCGAGGCCACGGCCCGGATGGTGGTCCGGTCGTACCCGGCGCTGAAGAAGGCCCGGGTCGCGGCGTCGAGGATGCGCGCTTCGGTGCGGCGGCGCTGCTCGGCGCGCGAGGTGGGCCGGGGAGCGGTCATTATTTCATTCTACGGGCGTTGACTAGAGACGTGATTCGATTCTACGCTCGTTCAATGAACGTCTGTTGACCGGACTGCCTGGAATGAGAGGGACGGCCTCATGTCATCCGCCACGCCCGCCGACGTCCTAGCCCGGCGCCGCCACCTGACCCTGACCGGCGACGCCGACGGCCTCGCTGACCTGTACGCGCCCGACGCGGTGATCGAGTCGCCCTTCGCGGGCCAGGCTGGCATGCCCGCTCGCCTCGAGGGCCGGGAGGCGATCCGCGCGTACACCCGCCAGGTCATGGCGTCGCCGCTGCGGCTGGAGGACTACGAGGTGACAGAGCTTTACCAGACCCAGGACCCGGAAGTGGTGATCGCGGAAGTGCGGGGCAAGGCGACCGTGACCACGACGGGCCGGTCGTTCACCACGACGTCCATCCAGATCCTCCGGATCCGGGACGGCCATATCGTGCTGTTCCGCGACTACGCCAATCCCCGGATCCTGGAAGACCTGACCGGCGACCCGCGTCCGGAAAGCTGACGTGGGCCCCGAACCTCGGGTCGTGCGGCGGGTGGAGGCCGGCGCCGGCGAGCCGGCCGTCGTGCTGGAAGCGGGGGGCAACGGTGTGGCTGAATCCTGGCAGCGGGTCATGCCGCTGCTGGCCCCGCGCGTGCGCGCTGTCGCCTACGACCGGGCGGGGCTAGGCGGCAGCGACCCGGCGCCAGGCCTGGCGACCATCGACCGCATGATCGATGATCTGGCATCGGTGATTACCGGGCTGGCGGCGGGACCATGCGTGCTGGCAGGCCACAGCTTGGGCGGCATTCTGGTCCAGCTGCTGGCCTTCCGCCGGCCGGACCTGGTTGCGGGCCTGGTCCTGGTGGACCCGGGGCACGAGGAGATGGAGAGCCTGTTGCCCCTGCCCGTCCGGTGGGGGTGGCGGGTCATGCGCAACGTCCGCCGCGATGAGCTGCACGGTGATCCCGCCGTGACCCTCGCGGCCCTGCGGGAGATGCGCGCCGCCGCACGGCCCTTTCCCGACGTGCCCGTCGTCGTCCTCAGCGCTGCCCGCGGCTTCCCCCGCCGGTTCCGCGCGCGCTGGACGCGCCTGCAGGCTGGGCTCGCCGCGGCGGCCCCGCAGGGACGCCATGTCGTCGTCGGCGGTACCGGCCATCAGATCCCCAGGGACCGGCCCGACGCCGTGGCCGACACGATCCTTGCGATAGCCGCCGAGCTGCGGGCCGGTACCGGCTGACAAGACAGGCCCGGCGAGGACTCTCCAGCCAGCCCGCCGGCTACCGTCGCGTACGCCCGGGAGCCCCGTCCACACCCGGCCATGTCCAGGCGCACCGGTCGCGTTACGAGCTGGGCGTGGGCGCCTTTGACGGACATCGCTGATCACCGGTGGGGTCAGCGGGAGACGGCCGCGTTCTTTCCATCGGCGTGTGGAACGTCATTGGCTGCCGTCGCGGTCCGCTGCGCCAGCTCGCACAGGCCGTCGGAGCCTATGCCCAGGCCGATGTTGGTCATATTGTTCAGATGCTCGCTGGCGACCAGCCAGACGATGTCGCAGATCTCGCGCTCGTTGTAGTGGCGGGTGAGGCGCGCGAACGTTGTCGGCTGGACCTGCTTATCGCGGGTCAGCTCGGTCGCGTAGTCCAGCGCGGCGCGCTGCGCGTCGGTGAACAACGGGCTCGTCTTGTACTGCGGCAGCGCGTCCAGGCGCGCCAGGTCGTCCGGCGCCTTGGTCATGACGTACCACCGGGAAGCGTCCATGCAGAACAGGCACATATTCGTGGTGGCAACCTGCTCGCGGATGAGCACCGCGGTCTGCGATGGAAGCCGGAGCTTCTTGTCGAGCTTGGACATCTTGTAGTAGTAGCTCATGAACGCCGTCGGCATCCGCGCGGCGAACACCCGCATCGACATCATCACCTTGCCGAACTGGCGGCGGACGAAGAAAAACGCCAGCTTCAGGTACATGCCCCGCGGCTTGCCGATCGGGGGAAGGTACGGGCCCATGCTGGTTCCTCCTAATGCCTTGGCCCACTGACCGCGGGCATGACGGAAACTGGCCAGACAAGGCTGAGCGGTGCTGGCCCACGACGGTGTCTTCTTGTCACATCGGCTGGCTTCGCCGGGTCACTATCTATGACACGCGGCTATGGGGGAATGTGACGATGCGGCAGCGGACGCAAGATGGTGCCTGGCTGGCGGAAGTGTTCGAGGAGCACCGGGCGCATCTGCGGGCGGTGGCCTACCGGATGCTCGGCTCGCTGCCCGACGCCGACGACGCGGTGCAGGACGCCTGGGTCCGGTTCAGCCAGTCAGACGCCGGCCGCGTGGACAACCTGGGCGGCTTCTTGACCACTATCGTCGCTCGGGTCTGCTTGAACACGCTGCGCGCCCGCAAGACGCGGCGGGAGGACCCGGTGGGCGTGCATGTGCCCGATCCCGTCGTCAGCAGCGAACAGGGCGCCGATCCGGAGATCGAGGCGCTGCTGGCTGACTCGGTCGGCCTCGCGCTGGTCGTGGTGCTCGACACCCTGGCGCCGGCCGAGCGGCTGGCCTTCGTCCTCCACGACTTGTTTGACGTCCCCTTCGATCAGATCGCCCCCATCGTCGGGCGCTCACAAGCCGCGGCCCGGCAGCTAGCCAGCCGGGCCCGGCGCCAGGTACACAGAGCTGGGTACCGGGCCCCCGACACCGACCGGGTCGCCCAGCGGGCCCTGGTGGATGCGTTCTTCGCTGCCGCCCGTGGCGGTGACCTCGGCAAGCTCATCGCGCTGCTGGACCCCGACGTCGTGCTGCGCGCTGACGGGGGCGCCCGCCCGCAGGCCTCGGCGTTGCTCCGCGGCGCCGCCGCCGTCGCCCAGCGGGCCGCCATGTTCATCCGGCCCGTGTTGCAGGTGCGCCCGTCGCTGGTCAACGGGGCCGCCGGCGCGGTCCTCACTTACGAGGACCGGCCGGTCGCCCTCCTGGGCTTCACGATCGTGGCCGGGCGGATCACCGAAATCGACGTGATCACCGACCACGACCGCCTCGGGCGGCTCGACCTGCCCGTTCTTTGATCGCCAGGCCCGCAGGTGGGCGCTATTTCAGCCACCCGCTCCCGGTGGCCGTCACACCGGCCGTCCGCAGCGTGTCAATACAACGAGAAGACAAACCGGGGGACGCCCACGCGAGACGGCCCGATCCCAAGGCAATGACGACCCAGGCGCGTACTCAGAGCATGAGGTTATCCATGACTGACAGCCATGCCGTAACCCGGCCAATCGACACCCCGGTAGCAGGCCGGTACACCCTCGATGCGGTTCGCTCATTGGTCACCCTCCGGACCCGCCTGTTCGGCCTGCATGCACTGTCAGCCACCATGTACATCGCCGATGGCCAGATCGACCTCGACCCAGCCGTCCCACGGGCAACCGTGACCGCCACCATCAGCGCGGCGTCCTTCAGCACAGATAACCCCCGCCGGGACAACGACATCCGATCGCCCAGGTTTCTGCACGTGGGCAAGTACCCCGAGTTCAGCTACCGGGCCGACGCCCTGAGCCAGGACGACGGCCGCTGGGCACTGGCCGGTGAGCTGACCGTACGCGACGTGACCAGGCCGGTGACACTGGAGATCGACTCGGTCGAGCGGTCGGGCCGGGGATTCCGCGCACACGCCACTGCACGCATCGACCGGGTCGCCTTCGGACTGACGACGGCAAAGTGGATGGGTGGCCGGATCTTCGATGTCGAGCTGACCGCCGCCGCCGACCGCCGGTAGTCACGTTCCGCCATCCGAGCCAGCAATGGGTCGGGCCCAACGACCCATCGGTGCGCAGGACCGGACAATTCGTGGGCAGGCACCGGCACGGGGTCGGGCGAGACCGGCGGCTGTCCGCGGCATCGGCCAAAATCAGGCGGCGGCTTTACTCGCGAGGCGGGTGGGAACCGTGGTACTCTCTTTGCTACCGAAATCCGACTAAAACGATAGGCAAACTAGGATGCTACTCGGGAACGGTGCCGCCCAACCTGGACAGGCCCGCCTCAGCCGGGCCCGCCTGGGCCTGGACAGGCCCGCCGCCCGGACTCGTCTCAGCCAGGCCCGGCTGGGCCAGATCGTCGGCGCGGTGGCCGCGCGCCCGGACAGCTGGAGCGAGCTCGTGCGGTTCGACGCCGGACGGCGCTGGTACCGGCGCCTGGATCTGGCCGAGGATCACGAGGTGTGGCTGCTGTCCTGGCTGCCCGGGCAGAGCACGGGCTTTCATGATCATGGCCGCGCGGCCGGGGCGTTTGCGGTGGCGCAGGGCCGGATCCAAGAGCGGACGGTGGCCGCCGGGGGCCGGCCACCGGTCCGGTACCTGACGGTCGCCGAGGGCGGCGTCAGGCCGTTCGGCTCACATCACGTGCACGACGTGGTCAACACCTTCGCCGCGCCGGCCATCACGGTCCACGCCTATTCGCCGCCGCTCACCGCGATGCGGCGGTTCGAGCTCACCGACTCCGGTTTGGTACACACGGGAACCGAGTGCGCGGAGCAGGACTGGTGACGTACTCTCCTGCGGTGACTACTTCCGCCCCGCCGGGCAGCCGGACCATCGATCAGGTGCTCGACGCCGCCCGGGAGCGGCTGGACCGGGTGAACCCCGAACAGGCCGCGCAGGCCGTGGAGGCGGGCGCGGTGCTCGTCGACATCCGCCCCGCCGCGCAGCGGGCCGACGAGGGCGAGATCCCCGATGCCCTGATCGTCGAGCGCAACGTGCTGGAATGGCGCTTCGACCCGGCCTCGGACGCCCGGCTGCCGCAGGCCAGCTACGACCTGCGGGTGATCGTCGTCTGCTCCGCGGGTTACACCTCCAGCCTGGCCGCCGCCGCGCTGCAGGACCTCGGTGTCCGCCACGCGACCGATCTGGACGGCGGCTTCGTGGCCTGGAAGGCGGCGGGCCTGCCGACCCGGCCGGGCCACGCCGCCGGCTGAACCGGGCCCGGCAACTCACACGACCGCCACCGCCGAACCAGGCCCGTCGCTTCGCGGCGGCGACGGCTGAGCCGCGGGGGCCCGCCCCCTCGCGGTTCCGGTGTGTCGGCTGAGCTGCGGGGCCCGCCCCTTACAGCAGCGACAGCTGCACCTCGTCGGGGGGCGAGGCGCCGACTCTGGACGCCGGTCCGCCCGGGCGCGCGCCGGCCGGCGGCCCGATGCGCCGGGCCGCGGCCGGGCTGGTGCGCCCGACCCCGTACCGGCGGGCCAGCTCGGCGACCTGCTCGGCAATCCGGCCCTGGTAGGACTTGGGCGCGTACGCTCCGCGCCCGTACAGGTCCCGGTAGGCGGTCACCAGGTCGGGGAAGTTCTCACCCAGCCACTTCAGGAACCACTCACGCGCGCCGGGCCGCAGGTGCAGCACGATCGGGGTGACGTGCGCGGCCCCGGCCTCGGCGGCGAGCCGCACCGTGGCCTCGAGCTGGCCGGGGGAGTCGGTCAGGAACGGCAGCACCGGGCCCATCAGCAGCCCGCACCGCAGGCCGCGCTCGGTCAGCGCGGCGCAGATTCCGATCCGGCGCTCGGGGCTGGGCGTTCCCGGCTCGACAGACCGAGAAAGCTCTTTGTCGACAAATCCTACGGAGACGTTGAGGCCGACCTCGGTGACCTCCGACGCCTCGGCCAGCAGATCCAGGTCGCGCAGGATCAGCGTGCCCTTGGTGAGGATCGAGAACGGGTTGGCCGCGTCCTTCAGCGCGCCGATGATCCCCGGCATCAGCCGGTACTTGCCTTCGGCGCGCTGATAGCAGTCCACGTTGGTGCCCATGGCCACGTGCTCGCCCTGCCACTTGGGCGCGGCCAGCTCCTTGCGGGCCAGTTGCGGCGCGTTGACCTTGACCACGATCCGCGAGTTGAAGTCGTGCCCGGCATCCATATCGAGATATTTATGAGTATTCCTAGCGAAACAATAGGTACATGAATGGCTACATCCGCGGTAGGGATTTATCGTCCAGCGGAAGGCCATGCGGGAGGCCGGGGGGACCTGGTTGATGATGGAGCGGGCGTGCACCTCGTAGAAGGTCATGCCGCGGAACCCGGGTGTGTCGAACGTCCGCGCCACCGCGCCCCGCTCGAACAAGGCTGGCGCGCCCGCGCCCCGCCCGGGGGACCCGTCGGCTTGGCCGTCGTCGAGACGCAGAGTATCCCATCGCATACCGTTCAGAATAGAATAATTGTTCGATCAGCTCAACCAGGTTACGGCCCGCTCGCTCATGTGTGTTGCCAGAGTCGTGCAGACAGACTTCGCAGAGCGTCGGCAAAGCGCGGGTAAAAGCTCATCAAGCGGGGGATAGTTAGAAGTGGATCCCCGCCACCGTCGGGCACGCGGTGGCGGCCCGGCGTGGTGCGGAGGTGGCCATGGCGCTGTCCATGGACGAGCAGCGCATCCTCGAGGAGATGGAGCGCAAGCTTGCCGATGATGATCCCCTGCTGGCATCCAGGCTGACCTCGTTCGGGCGGCC
>DATJQX010000015.1:0-14002 GCA_035505275.1 Streptosporangiaceae bacterium
GACACCTGGTCCGTCCACCGGCCGCCAGCAGCCACCACAGCATTCTGCGTCACAGACCGGGATCATCCCAGCCGACCGCCCGGCATCAGGACTGAAACCGCCGCACGGCCAAGATCAACTTACGGTAAGTGGCATTGGTCCTGGATCGCCGGACCGACGCGAAGTGCTTAGCGTCATTCTTATCGGGCAGTTCCGCGCTCGTTTGGGATTTCGGGCCTGGTTACCGGGATTACGGTAACGAGGTGGCCCAGGGCTGCGAAATCATCGGGATTTGTCGTGTACAGGGGCAGCTCGGCGGCGATCGCCGTCGCGGCGATCATGAGGTCGACCGCCCTGCGGCGGGGCTTCCTGCCTGCCGCGACCACCGCTGCCGTCACCCGCCCGTAGGCACGAGCAGCGTCCGCGTCAAACGGGATCGGGTCGAACTCGTGCTCAGCCCGCTGCAGCACGTCCAGCCTTCGAGCCCGCTCAGCGGCCTCGAAGTAGGCGTCCTGCTCGGTGTCGGGCCGTACCTCATGCGGTCCGGCGGACAGCTCCGCGAGGGTGACAGCGCTGATCGCCATCTCTTCGGGAAGCTCGTCGGGAGCGATCCGGCTCCGGAGGATCATGATGTTGGTGTCCAGCAGGCCGCGCCGCGCCGGCTCACCGGTCATAGGCGCTTCCCGCCTGGTCAGTGGCGGCGTCCTGGTCGGCCCGGAACGCTTCCGTGTCGATCACTGGGGCGGTGCGCGACATCGCGGCGAATTCGGCCCGGGGCACAAAGCGGCGACGCTGCCGCAACGGCACCAGCTCACCGATGCTATGACCATCACGAGTAACCGTGAAGGCTTGCCCCCGCTCGACCGCATCCATGATCTCCTTGGACCTCATCCGCAGGTCACGCTGGGTGATCTCGGGCTGAGTGCTCATAAAAAGCACTGTAGCACCGATTGCTACGGCGTGCCATGAGCGCGGGCGGTCGCCGTCCGGGCGAGACGGCGACAGGCCGGGCTCGTTAGCAAATCAGTTTACAAACCGCATGCAGAAGGCCCTTTCCCTGTTCGAGAAAGGGCCTCTGGCCTTGGTAGCGGGGGAGGGATTTGAACCCTCGACCTCTGGGTTATGAGCCCAGCGAGCTACCGAACTGCTCCACCCCGCGTCGGCGTGACCCTTCACTGTATGAACTCCCGGCGGTCAAAGCAAATCACCGAGGATCCGCCGGGGCAGCGCGTAACCTTCGGGCATGACCGAGGTCGTGATCTACACGGACGGGGCGTGCAGCGGGAATCCCGGCCCGGGCGGGTGGGGCGTGGTGCTCCGCTGGAAGGACACCGGAAAGGAACTGCACGGCGGCGACCCGCAGACCACGAACAACCGGATGGAGCTGATGGCAGCCATCCAGGCCCTCGAGGCGCTGAACCGCCCCGCGACGGTGAGCCTGTACACGGACAGCACGTACCTGCTGAACGGGATCACCAAGTGGGTCAGCGGCTGGCAGCGCAACGGCTGGCTGACCGCGGGCAGGAAGCCGGTCAAGAACGCGGACCTGTGGCGCAGGCTGACCGAGGCCATCAACGGGCACGAGATCACCTGGCTGTGGGTCAAGGGTCACGCGGGCGACCAGGGCAACGAGCGCGCCGACGCGCTGGCACGCCTCGGCATCGAGGAGACGGGCCGCGCCGTTCGTTCGGGATAAATTCGCGGACCTCAGCCCGCGCGGCGCGATCCGTACGGCGGCGCGAAGATGACGACCATGGCCAGGTCCTCGAGGATCTCGGTGAACTGGTGCCTTTCCATCGCCGGGACGAACACGACGCTGCCCGGCCCGACCCTCGCGGTCCCCGAGTCCGTCACCAGCGTGGCCCGGCCGGACCGGACGACGTAGATCTCGTCCTCGGTGTGCGGAGTCTGGTCATCCAGGCCGCCCGCGGGCAGCGAGTACGTTCCCACGCTCAGGTCGTCGCTGGTCAGGTGCGTGATCCAGTCGGTTTGCTCGCCGTCGTCCGGCGGCGTGTAAGTACCGGCCTCGGTGATGACCCGCACGCGTATCCCCTAGCTGTGGACGGTATCGGTGTGATGGCAGAAATGTACGCTGGCCGGGCGCAGCGAGTGAATCCGCCGCACCGTGTCACGCCAGGCTGCGACGTCGCTGGCCTGTCCGGGCGGGAGGCGCTCACTGGCCGGGTCCGCGTAGAGCCGCGGCGTGTAGGCAGCGTCACCGATCAGCAGGTCGAACGCGGCGTCGTCGCCGCGTACCACCACGCACTGGTGGCCTTCGGTGTGACCGGGCGTGGTGATCACCTCAAGTCCCGGCAGTACCTCCGCGTCCCCGTCCAGCAGCTCCCACCGCGCGTTCATGAAGTCGAACCAGCCGCACAGCTCCGGTGACTCGCGCTCGGCCCGGCTCAGCTCGGCGCGCTGGACGTAGACGGGGGCGTGCTTGAAGACCGCGTTCTGACCGCAGTGGTCGAAGTGCAGGTGGGTGTTGATCACCAGCCCGATGTCGGCCGGGCTCATGTCCAGCTCAGCTAGCGCGTCCGCGACGGAGCGGTTGACGACGCGCCAGTCGTCGAGTACCTCCTGCGGCCCGCCGACACCGGTATCCACCAGCGCGGCGCCGCCCGGGTGGGTGACCACGAACCCGTGGACCGGCCACCGGCCGCCACCGCCGGGGGCCTCCACGCTCGCCAGGTGCAGGCGCCTGATCTCCAGTGGCACCTGTTCATTGTTCGCCCGCGGTTCCCTGGGGTCAACGCACCCCCGCCGAACGGTCAGTGCGCCGGAGGGCTCCGCCGCACCACGAGCACCACCGCCCCGACGATGAGCACGCCGCCGGCGAGCATCCCCACGCTCACCCGCTCGTTCAGGATCAGCGTGCCGAGCAGGACGGCGATGACCGGGTTCACGTAGGCGTACGTCGCGACCGTCGCGGTCGGCAGCATCCTGACCGCCACGACGTAGGCGGAAAACGCCACGATGGACCCGGCCAGGATGAGGTAGGCGAGGGCGAGCCAGGACCGGTCCGACACCGCGGACACCCGGAAGGCGCCGAACTCCCCGCTCGCCGCCGCCAGGACCAGCGAGAAGACGCCCCCGATGAGCAATTGCATCGCGCTGGTCAGCGCCGGGCTGGCGGGTGTCGAAACACGCCTGGCCATGATCGTGCCGGTCGCCCACGCCGCCGAGGCGCACAAGATGATCACCACACCGGACACGGACGCCCCGCCCTTGCCGCCGCCGAGCCCGGAGAGCAGGCCGACGCCCGCCAGCCCGATGGCCAGCCCGGTCACCGGTGCGAGCCCGAGCCTGGCGCGGTTGAGCACCGCGTCGATGCCCAGCAGCCACAGCGGCACGGTGGCGATCAGCAGCGCGGTCAGCCCGGACGGAACGGTCGTCTCGCCGACGCACACCGCGGCGTTCGCGCCGATGAGCAGGATCCCCACGACCGCACAGCCCAGCCACTGCGAGCGTCGCGGCCAGTAGCGGCCGGACGGGCCCACCTGCCCGGCCGCGCGCGCCGCGGACCCGGCGTTCCGAAGGGCCGCCGGGAACATGATCACCCCGGCGATCACGTACCGCACCGCCGCCAGCACCAGCGGCGGGATCGTCTCGTCGCCCACCCGGATCGCCAGGTAGGTGCTCCCCCACACCACCCACACGATGAGCAGCGCCACCCATGCGCTAGCGCTGACCCGCCGCCCGGGTTCCGTCTCATCTTTAGCCCGAACGAGCGGTGGTGTCTCTCCTGAGCCTCCGTGCCCCGCTTGCGGGGCGTCGACCAGGGGCACCTTCCGCTCGCTCACGATCCACCAGCCTGCCAGGCTGCGCCGGCCGTGACGAGTGGCAGGATCGCCAACCTTCTGCTAGATCCTGCCAACGCCTCGGCGGGCAGAGAAGCGTCTAGCCAGACGCCGGCACGACGTCCGGCGCGGGGCCGGACGGCGGCGCCCCGGGCGCTTCTGGCCCTTCCTGGCCTGCGGACTTGTGCCCGGCCCTGGCGACCAGCAGCCACACCATCAGCGCGGCCGGGTAGATGAAGTAGCCGAACCGCGTCGAGGGCGCGAGCACGAACATGGCGGAGAGCCCGATGACCAGCCGGATGGTGGCCGACGGCACGTCAGCGGGCGGGCGGACCACCAGCGATACCGCGATGGCGAGCCCGGAGCCGATCAGCAGCGCGACGGCGATCGTGTGGCCGACGGGACCGGTCGACGCCAGCACGTGGCCGAGCAGCGGGCTGGCCGCCTGCGACTTGACGCTGGCCAGGCCGAGCGGGAACAAGATGGTGTTCCGCACCAGCGCGTCCGGCCGCAGGATCGCGAACGGCCCGACGATGAGGGCGACCACGACGAGGGCCGCCAGGATGAACCGCCACGCCGCGCGCTTGCCGTCCCTGACGTACAGCAGCGTGAAGGCCACCACCAGCGCGGGCCAGGCGGTCGCCTTCATCGAGGACGCGACGCCGAGCGCCAGCCCGGCCGCTACCGGGTTCGGCTGCCAGAGCAGGGCGAAGCCGAGGCACATGAACGCCACCATGGGTACGTCGGTGCCGCCGACGCACAGCTCGAACGCGATGATCGGGGACGCCGTCACCAGCAGGGCCCACCGCCCGCAGTCCCTGGCCCCGGCGATCTTAAGCGCGACGGCGAACACGATGAGGAACACGATCCCGAACCAGACCCGCGGATCGGTCAGCACGCCGTGGCCGAGCACCGCCTGCGGCACGCCGAACACGGCCATCAGCGGCAGGTACGGGTTGTACTGGTTGGGGTCGGTGGTGGTGGCCAGCACCTTTGAGCTCTTGTAGGGCGTCCCGTGCTTGATGAGCGTCTTGGCGGAGTTGGCCACAACGCCGACCTCAGGCTCCCCGTGCCCGCTCAGCACCATCAGCAGCAGCGGGACGAGGATGGCTCCGCCGATGAGCACGCCGAGGGCGACGTCGACTCCGGTTTCCGCGCGCGACCGCCACGCCATGATCACCAGGGCGGCGACGGCGTAGGCGCACGCGGCGGAAACTCCCCACAGGCGGTGCAGCGAGTCCCCGCTGAACAGGGCGACCCCGCCCGCGAACAGGGCGCACGAGACCAGCCCGGCCACCAGCCAAACCCGCGGCAGTGTGGTAACGGACTGCCATCCGGTGGGCATACTGCCATCCCCGCCGCCCCCGACCGCCGACGTGGACGCGAGTACGCGAGTAGCGCGACCCTCCACCTAGCCAATGGTACGCGTTGCGCGGCCGACCGCTGGAACCTCAGCCGGCGGCGCTCAGCCATCCGCTGAGGTAGTCCCAGCAGAACAGGAGCCACAGGTACCCGGCGAGCACGGCGTAGGCGAACGGCGCGAGCCCCACCGCGGCAAGCAGGCCTGCCAGCAGCATCCGCCCGTCCCAGCCGAGGCCGAACCTGTCGGCCGGGATCCCGCGGCCGAGCCGCGCCCGGTAGGCCAGGTCGGCGTGGCGCATGAGCACCGCCGCCACCAGCGCGAAGACCAGAACGGCGGCGACGTGGCGGGAGAAGCCGAGGGCGGCGAGGAAGACGCATTCGATGATCTGGAGGAGCGGCGGCACCAGCCAGTCCAGCCGCCCGTCGTGCGGGTGGCGGGAACCCAGGGCCGGGAGCAGCATGACCACGACCGGGATGAGGACCAGGCTGCCCGGCAGGTTCGCCAGGCCCAGCGCGGCCAGGACGCCGGTCACGAGCAGGCCCACGAGTACGGGCAGCAGCGGCGGTAGGTTGCCCTGAACGGAACCGCCGACCCAGCGCGACACGACGCCGTCACCACGGCAGGCGGCGAGATCGCCGCCTGCCCCGGTCGTCTCCGCCGAGCCGGGCACCGGCCGGGCGAGCTGGTAACCCGCCGCCAGCACGCCCCATGCCAGCAGCGCCAGGAACGTCACCCGCGGCCCGGCCAGGATCGCGGTTACCGCGATCAGCGCGTACCTCTCGCCGGCCGGAAGGGCCACGACCTGTCCCAGGATGCCGGCGGGCGGGTTCGGAGACGGTGCGGGCGCCACCTCCCGGCAGATGCCCGCGATCTGGCGGATGCCGAGCAGGACCATCGCGGCGACGGCCAGCCGCCACACGCCGGTGGAGCCGGATCCGCCTACGCTGACGGCCACGGTGTTCCGCAGGTCAGCGCCGTACACGCCGCCCAGCCCGGCCGGACGGCCTGCACCGGCGCTGGCGGCCAGCGCGGCGTAGACCGCGAACTCCGAGAGCAGGCCGGAGGCGGTGCCGAGCCAGCCGACGGCGGGCCTGAGCCGGTCCTCGCGGCCGGCCGCGGCCAGCACGCCGCCGGCCCGCCCGGCGGCCAGCGAGCCGAACAGGACGACGGCCGCGATTACCTTCGCCCCGGTCGACGGGTCGGCGAACCAGACCGCGGACAGCAGCCCCAGGCCGAGGGCGATCCCGTAGAGTGCGGCCGGAGTCAGCCCGCGCTTGACCAGCCACCCGGCTACCGCGGAGACGACGGGATCGACGATCAGCCGGGCGACCGCGCCGACGCCGTCCGGCCCGGCGTCGAGCACGCGGACCCGGATCCCTCGCCCGGTGAGCTCACCGACGAGCGCGCCGATCGCCTCGGGCGCGCCCGGTGCCGGAGCGAGCGCCCCGGCGGCCCCCGCCAGCGCCTCCAGGTCGGGTGCGTCGACGACCAGCGCGCCGGCTCCGACCCTGGTGAACGCCGTGGTACCGCCCGCCCTGAGCAGCCTGGCCAGGATCTCCTCGGAGACCGGGCCCTCCCCGCCGCAGATAAGCACGCGCTCTCCGGCGACCTGCGCCGCGGCGGCGACGGTCCGCAGGGCCGGTCCGCCCCGGTCGGTCGCGTCAACCCGTCGCACGCCGAGGGCCGCCAGCTGACCGCGTAGCCCGGGGTCCGCCTGGCTCGCCAGGATCAGCGCAACCGTCATGCATGCCCTCCCAGCGGCATGGCTGCCGTGACTCGCGCATAGACCGTTACCAACGGTAGCCGACGCGGGATGCTCATCGGGAGGAACACGCCGGCCGGTCACGGATTCCTAACGGATCGACGGCGCCGTACGGGCCGGTAAAGTCCGGCTCATGCGGATGGTCGCGGTAGTGCTCGGCGGCGGGGTGGGCCAGCGGCTCGGCGCCAGCCTGCCGAAGCAACTGCTGCGGCTCGGCGGACGGACGCTCATCGAGCACTGCGTGGCCGCGTTCGAGCAGGCCCCCGGGGTCGACGAGATCCTGGTCGTGATGGCCGGCGGGTACGTCGGGCAGGTCGAGACCATGCTGGCCGACGGCGGCTACCGGAAGGTCAGCGCGGTTATCGAGGGCGGGGCGACCCGCCCGGATTCGACCCGCGTGGCCCTGGCGGCCGTCGCGCGCGCCCAGCCAGGCGAGGCCGGCGTGCTGCTGCACGACGCCGCCCGCCCGCTCGTGGACGGGCGGATCATCGCGGACTGCGTCGCCTCGTTGCGGGTTCATGACGCGGCCGGGGTGGCGGTTCCCGCCTCCGACACCATGGTGGTCACCGAGAACGGGGTCATGGAGTCGATGCCGCGCCGTGAAACGCTGCTGCGCTGCCAGACCCCGCAGTGTTTCCGGCTCTCCGTGATCACCCGCGCCCACGAGCTGGCCGCCGCCGACCCCGACTTCGCCCCGACCGACGACTGCGGCGTGGTACTCCGCTACCTGCCAGGGGTCAGCGTGCACGTCGTCGAGGGCAGCGAGCGCAACATCAAGATCACCTACCCGCAAGACCTCGCCATCGCCGAGATGCTGCTGGCCGGCTAGCCCCGCACCGCCTGCTTGACCAGGGTGCGGCCGAACTCCCAGATCAGGCCGGTGCCCTTGCTGGCGTCTTCCAGGACCTCGCCGAACGCCTCGGTGAACAGCTTCACCTCGCCCTCGCCGATCATCAGCGGCGGGATGAGCTTGATCACCTCCATGTGATCGCCGGACACCTGGGTCAGCACGCGGTGCCGCTGGAACAGCGCGACCACTACCATCTGCGCGAACAGGCCAACGCGGGCCTTCTGCAGCATGTTCCAGCTGGTCCTGGCCCGCAGGGAGGACGGCTTGTCGAACTCGAGCCCGATCATCAGCCCGCGCCCGCGCACGTCGGCTAGCACGTCGTAGCGCTCGGCCATCGCGGTCAGGGCGGTGCGCAGGACCTCCCCGGTCCGGGCGGCGTTGGCGACCAGTCCCTCGTCGTCGAGAACCGCCAGCGTGGCCAGGCCGGCCACCATGGCCAGCACGCCCCCCTTGAACGTGGTGCTGTGCACCAGGACCCGCTCCATCGACGAGTAGACCTTCTCGAAGATCCACCCCTTGGCCAGCACCGCGCCGACCGGGACGAACCCGCCGCTCAGCGCCTTGGCGACGGTGACGAGGTCCGGCACGACACGTTCGTGCTGGTAGGCGAAGAACTCACCGCTCCGCCCGAACCCGCTCTGCACCTCATCGCAGATCAGCAGCGCGCCGTGGTCGTGCAGCAGCGTGGCCGCGGCGGTCAGGAAACCGTCGGGCGCCATGTGCACGCCCTTGCCCTGGATGGGCTCGATGATGAGGGCGGCGACGTCGCCCTTGCGCAATTCGGCCTCGAGCGCGTCCAGGTCGCCGAGCGGGATTGACGTGTCAGGCAGCAGCGGGCCGAACCCCCGCCGGAACTCCTCCGAGCCGTTCACCGACAGCGATCCGGTGGTGAGCCCGTGGAACGCGTGGTCGCAGAAGATGATCCGGGAGCGCCCGGTCGCGTACCTGGCGAACTTCAGCGCGGACTCGACCGCTTCGGTACCGCTGTTGCAGAAGAACACCCGGTCCAGGCCGGGGGCCTTGGCCAGCAGCCGCTCCGCGAGCAGGCCGGGCAGCGGCGGGCAGTCGAACTGGGTCCAGTCCGCTAGCTGGGCGTCGAGCGCGTCGTGCAGCGCCTTGCGGATCACCGGGTGGTTGCGGCCCGTGGCGAACACGCCGAAGCCGGCCAGGAAGTCGACGTAGGCGTGGCCCTCGGAGTCGTACAGGTACGCTCCCTCGGCCCGGTCGTAGACCCGGTCGAAGCCGATCGCGTGCAGCATCCGCGGCTGCTGCGGGTTCAGGTAGTTGCCCCACAGCTCGTATCCGTCGCTGCGGTGCTCGGCCAGGAGCCCGGGAAGATCGAAGTCCATTCCCTCATTATTCTCGCGCATCGGCGGTGACCTGGCCCGAACGAGCGGTGGTGCCCGGCTCATGCACCCGGTGCAGTCCCGGGGGGCTGGTCAGGAAGCCGGTGCCCCAGCACATGTGCATCGTCGCCAGGACCAGCGGCAGCCGCACCCGCACTCCGCGCGGGACGCCGCGGGACAGCGCGGCGGTGACCGCGGTGATGCCGAGCAGGTAGGTGAGCGGGATCACGAACCCGGCCGTCAGCCAGCTCACCGCCGACGGCCCTCCGGTCGCGATCCCGATCAGCCCGATCAGCCCGGCGACAAGGCCGGCCGCGACCAGGGCCGCGGCCCCCGGGGGAGCCAGGTAGCGGAAGTTGGCCGTCTCCGGGTGCTCGCGGACGATGACCCGCCGCCACCGGCCGTAGTGGAAGTACTGGGAACCGAGCGCGCCCACGCTGGCGCGCGGCCGGTAGGTGATCCGGAGCTCGGGGGCGAACCAGATCAGCCTGCCCCGGGCCCGGATGCGGTAGTTCAGCTCCCAGTCCTCTGCGCGGAGCATCTCCTCGTCGTAGCCGCCCGCCTCCTCGATCGCGTCCCGGCGGTACACCCCGAGGTAGACGCTGTCGGCCGATCCCGCGCTCCCGCCGGTGTGGAACGCGGCCGCGCCGACGCCCGCCGGCGACGTCATCCCCCAGGCCACGGCCCGCTGGAACGGGGTCACGCCCTCGGCGGCCATGATCCCGCCGACGTCGGCCGCGCCGGTGTCCGCCAGCGCGGTGACCGCGGTCTTCAGGTACCCGGGCGGCAGCAGCGCGTGCCCGTCGACCCGGGCGATCACGTCGTACCGCGCCGCGCGGCGAGCGGCGTTGAGGGCGGCCGGGATCCGGCCGCTCGGGTTGGCCACGACCGTGACCCTCGGGTCGGCAAGCTCGCGCGCGATCTGCTCGGTCCGGTCGTGCGATGGCCCGACGGCGAGCACGACCTGCAGCGGCGCCGGGTAATCCTGGTCGAGCACGTGCCGCACGGACTCCGCCAGATACCGCTCCTCGTTCCTGACCGGCATCACGACGGACACGGGTGGGTATTCCATGACGCTGGTCACCGTACCGCAGCCGGCGCAGTGGTCGCTCTATCCCAGGCCGGAGTCCTCCAGCATCTCGGTGACGAGCGCGGCGATCTGGGACCGCTCGGAGCGGACCAGGGTGACGTGCGCGAACAGCGGGTGGCCCTTGAGCTTCTCGATGACGGCGATCACCCCGTCGTGCCGGCCGACCCGGAGGTTGTCGCGCTGCGCGATGTCGTGGGTGAGCACCACCCGCGACCCCGAGCCGATCCGGGACAGCACGGTGAGCAGGACGCCGCGCTCGAGGGACTGCGCCTCGTCCACGATCACGAACGCGTCGTGCAGCGACCGGCCCCTGATGTGGGTGAGCGGCAGGACCTCGAACATGTCCCTGGCCAGCACCTCGTCGATGACGTCCTGGGTGGTGACCGCGGTGAGCGTGTCGTACACGGCCTGGGCCCAGGGGCCCATCTTGTCGGCTTCCGATCCCGGCAGGTACCCGAGCTCCTGGCCGCCGACCGCGTACAGCGGCCGGAACACGATGACCTTCCTGTGCTGCCGCCGTTCCATCACCGCCTCGAGCCCGGCGCACAGGGCCAGCGCGGACTTGCCCGTGCCGGCCCGGCCGCCCAGCGAGACGATGCCGATCTCCTGATCGAGGAGCAGGTCCAGCGCGACCCGCTGCTCGGCGCTGCGGCCCCGCAGCCCGAACGCCTCCCGGTCGCCGCGTACCAGCTGCACCGACTTATCCGGCTTGACCCGCCCGAGCGCGCTGCCGTTCGGGGAGTTCAGGACCAGCCCGGTATGACAGGGAAGCTCGCGCGCGGCCTCGCAGTCCAAGGTGCCCGACTCGTACAGTTGCTCGATCTCGCCGCTGCTGACCTCCAGCTCCCTCATCCCGGTCCACCCCGAGTCCACCGGGAGCTCGGCCCGGTACTCCTGGGCGGCCAGCCCGACGGAGGCGGCCTTGACGCGCAGCGGCAGGTCCTTGCTGACCAGCACGACCTCGTGACCCTCGGCGGCCAGGCTGCAGGCGACCGACAGGATCCGGGAGTCGTTGTCCCCGAGCCTGAACCCAGCCGGCAGCACCGAGGCGTCGGCGTGGTTCAGCTCTACCCTGACCGTGCCGCCGAGCGCGCCGACCGGCAGTTCCTCGTCCAGCCTGCCGTGCTCGACGCGCAGGTCGTCGAGGTAGCGCAGAGCCTGGCGGGCGAAGTAGCCGAGTTCGGGATGGTGCCGCTTGGCTTCCAGCTCGGTGATCACGACGACCGGCAGCACCACCTGGTGCTCATCGAAGCGCGTGATAGCGGCCGGATCGGCGAGGAGGACGCTGGTGTCGAGTACATACGTACGGCGACCTTGGGTTTTGACCACGCAGACTCCCTTGGGCGCCGGCTCGGGACCGGCGCCGCGACAGGACACAAACGTGTCGGCTGGACCGGGCCTGGCCCTCGAAGGGCCGCGCCGGCCCTTCCGTCTTCTCGCCTGCGCAAACCTGCGCGAAGCCTGGAGATTCGAGGGCCCTCCCGGGAGACGGCGCGCGCCGCCCACCACTAACGAAGGTACCCGCCATCGCGCCACGTCAAAAGCACCGCCGCGTTACCAGCAGGTTAACCAGCGGTAACGTCCCGTACCTGCGGTGGCGGGCGGCGTAGGAACGCAGCGCCCGCAAGAAGTCGATCTTGCGGAACGCGGGCCAGTAGGCGTCGCAGAAGTAGAACTCCGAGTGGGTGCTCTGCCACAGCAGGAAGCCGCCGAGCCGCTGCTCGCCGGAGGTGCGGATGACCAGATCGGGGTCGGGCTGGCCCGCCGTGTACAGGTGCTCGGCGATGTGCTCGGCGTCGAGTACCTCGGCGAGCTCCTCGATCGTCGTCCCGCGGTTCGCGTGCTGCTGCAGCAGCGAGCGCACCGCATCGGCGATCTCCCGCCGGCCGCCGTACCCGACCGCCACGTTGACGAGCAGGCCCGGGTAGTGCGCGGTCGCCTCGGCGGCGCCCTTGAGGACCTGGACCGTCTCGGTCGGCAGCAGGTCGAGCGCGCCCACCGGGTTCACGTGCCACTCCTCGGCCACCAGGTGATGCACCGTGTCCTCGATGATCTTCAGCAGCGGCACGAGTTCGCTGGCGGGCCGGGCCAGGTTGTCGGTGGAGAGCAGCCAGAGGGTGACGACCTCGACACCGGTCTCCCGGCACCACTCGAGCAGCTCGAATATCTTGTCCGCGCCCTTGCGGTGGCCATTGCTGACGTCGTGGTACCCGGCCGACCTGGCCCACCGCCGGTTGCCGTCGCACATCACCCCGACGTGGCGCGGCATCGTCTCGGGCGACAGCGAGGCCGCGAGCCTGCGCTCGTAGAGCCGGTAGGCGAGGTCACCAAGTCTCATGCTGCGGCCTTCCTCGTCACCCTCTGTCGTGTGCAAAGGTATCTAACCGGTGGAACGTTCCGGCCCGTGACCGTGGTTCCGGCGCGACTATATAGCGTCCGGATCCTTTTGCGCATGCGACGTTCACAGCTATTAACCTGCGCTGACGCTGAGCTACGGACTCCAGGGTCCCTGATCGCGCACTTCTTCCACGTGCCGCAGGGCCTCGCGCAGCCGCGTCAGCCAGGAATCCGCGTTCTCACCGGTCAGCCGGACGCACCAGGCCAGCGCGTCGCTGCGGCTGCGCGCCACGCCCGCGTCGACGAGAGTGTCGAGGACCCGGCGCTCGGGCTGCCGCAGCCTGGTCATCACCGGGACCGAGAGCATGGTGAACATCTCGCTCGCGTCGCCGCAGGTTACCCCCCACGAGACCTTGCGCTGGAACCTGTGCTCCGCCTCGCGGGCAATCTCGACGCGACGGTTCCTTGTTTCCTCGCGGAAGCGGCGGATCCTGCCCTGCGCCGCGGCGCCCCGCTCGGCGTCAGAGCCCGCGGGCGTGTCGGGCGCGGCCAGCGGGCCGACGATGGTAATTTCCTCGCGGTCCACCTCGATGTCCGGCGCGGCGGTGAACCAGTCGGCGGGCAGGCGGTCGGCGAACCAGCCGCGCACCTTCTCCTCGGTGCTGCCGTAGTCGGCCGCGTCGTCCGCCGGACCCGGGCCCTGCCGCTCCGTACTCATGTAATGAGGATTACGTCCGGTGTCGCCCGGGTCAACGACTCGGCGCCCGCGCCCCTTGAGTAACAGATGCCGGTCCTGCGTCGCTCTCCGACGAAACCCTGTGCCTCGCCTTGCTCGAGGCCGAACTTGAGGAGGAGGAGAAGCATGCGCACTTCCCTGACCCGGGCCGCGGCAGGTGCAGCGGTCGCGGCGGCCACCGTGCTGGCGCTGGCCGGCCCGGCCCATGCCGCGCCCGTGCCGGCGCGGACGCACGCCACGCTGTCGATCGTGGAGTTGAAGAACGTCATCAGGGTCGGGCAAGACGATAAGGTCAGCGGGCGCCTCGTAGCCGACAAGGCCGGCCTGGCCGGCCGGACCGTCTACCTCGACCGCGTGGACGGCAAGACGCTCGTCCAGGTGCAGGTCCAGATCACGGGCACCGAAGGCGGCGTGGCGTTCACCGTGCACCCGGGTGCCACCGCGCGTTACGAGCTCGTGTACAAGGGCAACTCGGTCTACGCGCCCACGCACAGCGGCATCGTCACGGTCAAGGTGATCCCCGCCCTCGTGCACACCACGCTGTCGATCGTGGAGTCCAAGACCCACATCAAGGCCGGCGGCAAGGACGTGGTCAGCGGCCGGCTCGCGGCCGACAAGGCCGGCCTGGCCGGCCGGACCGTCTACCTCGACCGCGTGGACGGCAAGACGCTCGTCCAGGTGCAGGTCCAGATCACGGGCACCGAAGGCGGCGTGGCGTTCACCGTGCACCCGGGTGCCA
>DATJQX010000016.1:0-20220 GCA_035505275.1 Streptosporangiaceae bacterium
GGACGCGTATGTGGCCCTGGAGTCGCTGAGCAGGCCGTAGGCTTTCTGGTTCGTGGGTTCTTCGGTTCCTGGCCGGCGTTCGGGAGGATGCGTGGGGCAGCGCAAGATCCGGGTGGCCGTGGTGTTCGGCGGCCGCAGCACTGAGCACGCGGTGTCCTGCGCGAGCGCGGGCCTGGTCCTTTCGGCCATCGACCCGGAGCGCTACGAGGTGCTGCCGATCGGCATCGCGACCGACGGGCGGTGGGTGCTGACCTCGGGTGACCCGGCCCGGCTGGCGCTTTCCTCCGGGTCCTTGCCCTCGGTGGAGTCGGTCGCGGTCGAAGGTGGCTCCGAGATCGTCCCTTTGGCTGGATCGCTGCAGGTCAGCACGCCGGGCGAGGTGCCGCGGTCGCTGGGCGAGGTGGACGTGGTGCTGCCGCTGCTGCACGGCACCTACGGCGAGGACGGCACGCTGCAGGGACTGCTTGAGATGACCGGCACGAGGTACGCGGGCGCCGGGGTGTTCGCCAGCGCGGCGGGCATGGACAAGGAGTACATGAAGCTGATCATGTCCGCGCGCGGCCTGCCGGTCGGCCGGTACGTGGTCGTCCGCGACCGCGACTGGCGCAGCGGCCTGGGCGAGCGCAAGCGGGTCCTGGACGAGATCGCCGAGCTTGGCTGGCCGGTGTTCGTCAAGCCGGCCCGCGGCGGGTCGAGCATCGGGATCTCGCGGGTCGCTGCCCGGCCTGAGCTTGAGGATGCCGTGGAGGCGGCCCGGGAGCACGACCTCAAGGTGCTCGTGGAGGCCACGGTGGACGGGATGGAGGTCGAGTGCGCGGTACTCGAGGGCCTCGACGGCGGGCCGCCCGAGGCGAGCGTGCCCGGCCAGGTCGTGGTGGACGAGCGGTCGCTGTTCTACGACTTCGAGGCGAAGTACCTTTTGTCCGGTACGACAATGCGGATCCCGGCGCCCATCCCCGCTGCGGCTGCGGCCGAGGTCAGGCGGCTCGCCTGCGCGGCGTTCGACGCCATCTCCTGCGAGGGCCTGGCCCGGGTGGACTTCTTCTACACCCCGGCGGGGACGGTCCTGGTCAACGAGATCAACACGATGCCCGGGATGACCCCGGCGTCGGGATTCCCGATGATGTGGGCGGCCTCGGGCCTGCCGCTGCCGCGGCTTGTCGACCGGATCATCCAGACGGCGCTGCGCAAGCAGCGCTGAGCGGGCCGCCGCGGGCGGCTTGCGGGGTTTGTTCCGCAAGCCGCCCGCGGCCGTACAGCAGTTACTTCTCGGCTCTACTTCTTGTCGCCAGGCTTGTCGCCGTTGACGAGGGCCTTGAAGTCGGCGCCCGCGCGGAACTTGGGCACCGAGGAACTCGGCACCTGGATGGTCGCACCGGTGGCCGGGTTGCGGGCCGTGCGAGCCGGGCGCTCGCTTTTCTCGAAGACGCCGAATCCGGTGATGGCGACCTTGTCACCACTCGCCACGGCGGACTGGATGGCCTCGAGGACAGCGTTCACGGCTTCGGTCGCGGATTTCTTATCCCCCAACCGACCCGAGATCGCGTCGATCAGATCACGCTTGTTCATTGTTCACTCCTGCACTTCCCCCACGGGAGGCCGTTGTTCCTATGGCGAAACGGCGACCTCTGACCTGCCCGAAAGTAGGCGATCAAGAGCCGTTGCACAATAACCACGGCCACATTGGCCGGCGTGTCGGCGAAGATCACACTCCCGGGGATGCGCTCGGTACACGCCGAATAGCCAAATGTCGAGCATCAGCTACTTTCTGCTTCATTCAGGTAACCAAACGCCAATTTGCCCGATGCCGCCGCCAGGTGCGGGCTGACCGCTAACCACAGCGATGGTCCATCGTCGTGGGTATAGCAACGACGATGGACCATCATCGTGGTTGAGCGCGGGTGGCCGACACGGGTGCGCGGCCGGCCCGCGCCGTTATCCGCAGCCGCTTCGTCGAGCCAGCGGACGGTAGGGAGTGCGGGTGGGTCAGGCGGTGACCGGGAGCCAGGCGGGGCGGGACTGCTCGAAGGCGGTGATCTCGTCGACGTGGCGGAGGGTCAGGCCGATGTCGTCGAGGCCCTCCATCAGGCGCCAGCGGGTGTAGTCGTCGATCTCGAACGGGGCGGCGACGCCGGCCGACTCGGCGAGCACGCGGCGGGCGTTCAGGTCGACGGTGATCTCGGTGGCCGGGTCGGCCTCCACCGCGTCCTGCAGGGCGCTGACCGCGGCCTCGGGCAGGATCACCGGGAGCAGGCCGGCCTTGGTCGCGTTGGTGCGGAAGATGTCGCCGAACCTGGGCGCGATCACCGCGCGGAAGCCGTAGTCGGTCAGCGCCCAGACCGCGTGCTCGCGGGATGACCCGATGCCGAAATCGGTTCCCGCGACCAGGATCGTCGCGCCGTCGTACCGCGGCTGGTTGAGGACGAACGACGGGTCCTCGCGCCAGGCGGCGAACAGGCCCTCGGCGAAGCCGGTCCGGCTGACGCGCTTGAGGTACTCGGCCGGGATGATCTGGTCGGTGTCCACGTTGGTGCGCCGCAGCGGCACCGCGCGGCCGGTGTAGGTGGTGAACGGTTCCATCGCTGGTTCTCCTGTCACAGGTCGGCGGGCGCCGTGAGGTAGCCGGTCACCGCGGTGGCGGCGGCCACGCCGGGCGAGACCAGGTGGGTGCGCCCGCCCTTGCCCTGCCGGCCCTCGAAGTTGCGGTTGGAGGTGGACGCGCTGCGCTCTCCGGGGGCGAGCCGGTCCGGGTTCATGCCCAGGCACATGGAGCACCCGGCCGCGCGCCACTGCGCCCCGGCCGCGGTGAACACCGCGTCGAGCCCTTCGGCCTCGGCCTGCGCGCGCACCTGCATGGACCCGGGCACGACGAGCATCCGCACGGACGGCGCGACCCGCCGTCCGGCCAGCACCGACGCGGCGGCCCGCAGGTCCTCGATCCGGCCGTTGGTGCACGAGCCGAGGAAGACCGTGTCGATGGCGACGTCGCGCAGCGCGGTGCCCGGCTTGAGGTCCATGTACGCCAGCGCGCGCTCGGCGGCCGCGCGCTTGGCCGGGTCGGCGTAGGAGCCGGGGTCCGGCACGGACGAGGCGAGCGGCACCGCCTGCGCCGGGTTCGTGCCCCAGGTCACGTACGGGGTCAGCGACCCGGCGTCCACGGTTACCTCGTGGTCGAAGGCCGCGTCGTCGTCGGTGGGCAGGCCGCGCCAGTAGTCGAGCGCCGCCTCCCACGCGGCGCCCCGCGGCGCGTGCGGGCGCCCCTCCAGGTACGCGAACGTCACGTCGTCCGGGGCCACCAGGCCGGCCCGGGCGCCCGCCTCGATGGACATGTTGCAGACGGTCAGGCGGCCCTCCATGGACAGCGCGCGGACCGCGCTGCCGCGGTACTCCAGGACGTAGCCCTGGCCGCCGCCGGTGCCGATCCGCGCGATGATGGCCAGGATCAGGTCCTTGGGCGTCACCCCGTCGGGCAGCGCGCCGTCGACGGTGATCGCCATCGTCTTCGGGCGCTGCTGAGGCAGCGTCTGCGTGGCGAGCACGTGCTCGACCTCGCTGGTCCCGATGCCGAAGGCCAGCGCGCCGAGCGCGCCGTGGGTGGAGGTATGGGAGTCGCCGCAGACGATCGTCAGGCCCGGCTGGGTGAGCCCGAGCTGCGGCCCGAGGACGTGCACGATGCCCTGGCCCGCGTCGCCCATCGGGTACAGCCGGATGCCGAACTCCGCGCAGTTCTTCCGCAGCGCCTCGACCTGCGTGCGCGAAACCGGGTCGGTCACCGGGCTGCCGGGCCCGAACAGCGGGACGCCCGGCCCGGTGATCCCGGTCGTGGGCACGTTGTGGTCCTCGGTGGCGACGGTCAGGTCGGGGCGGCGCACCTTCCTGCTGGCCATCCGCAGCCCGTCGAACGCCTGCGGGCTGGTGACCTCGTGGATCAGGTGAAGGTCGATGTAGAGCAGGTCGGGCTCGCCTTGCGCGCTGCGCACCACGTGGGCGTCCCAGATCTTCTCGGCGAGCGTACGGCCCATCGCGCTCTCTCCCTTGGCTTGCGTCTCGCATTCTGAGACGGCAGTATTCGTACCATGAACAACTCTAGCGGAGTCGGCGTTCTCGACAAGACCGTTTCCGTACTGTCGGCCCTGGAGAGCGGGCCCGCCTCGCTGGCGCAGCTGGTGAAGGCGACGGGGCTGGCCCGGCCGACCGCGCACCGGATCGCGGTCGCCCTGGAGAGCCACCGGATGCTGGCGCGCGACGCGCAGGGCCGGTTCGTGCTGGGGCCGAGGATCGGCGAGCTGGCCGCCGCGGCGGGTGAGGACCGGCTGCTGGCCATCGCCCAGTCCGTGCTCGCCCAGCTCAGGGACGTCACCGGGGAGAGCGCCCAGCTGTACAGGCCGCACGCGGACACGCGCATCTGCGTGGCGGCCGCCGAGCGGGCCAGCGGGCTGCGGGACACCGTGCCGGTCGGCGCCGCGCTGCCGATGACCGCGGGCTCCGCCGCCCAGGTCCTGCTCGCCTGGGAAGAGGGCGGGCGCATGCACCGCGGCCTGCGCGGCGCGAAGTTCACCGCCACGACGCTCGCGCAGGTCCGCAGGCGCGGCTGGGCGGCTACCGCCGCGGAACGCGAGCCCGGGGTCGCATCGGTGTCCGCGCCCGTCCGCGGACCCGGCGGCCGGGTGATCGCCGCCGTCTCGGTATCCGGGCCGATCGAGCGGCTGACCAGGTCGCCGGGACGGCTGCACGCCGCGGCCGTGGTCGCCGCGGGCGAGAAGGTCACCCGGCTGCTCCGCGATATGTGAAAAGTTTTAGACTTTTCACAGTACTACCCTGATACCCGGGCACCGGGCACAGGTCATGGTGGGTATTGTCAACTCGGACGCATACGACGCTACCGGGGAAATGGATACGAGGTCGCGCGCATGATTGCAGCCGTCGTCAAGGAGAACGCGCCCGGTGAGAGCCGGGTGGCCCTGGTACCGGACGGGGTGCCCAAACTGCAGGCCGCGGGGATCGACGTGCTGGTCGAGCGCGGCGCGGGCGAGGGCGCCTGGCTGGCCGACTCCGCCTACGCCGCCGTGGGCGCGACCATCGTCAGCATCGCCGAGCTGCTGGCCTCCGCCGACGTGATCCTCACGGTCACCAGGCCGTCGCCGGAGCTGGCGGCCGGCCTGCGAGCGGGACAGGCGGTCATCGGCATGCTGGCCCCGCTCACCGATCCCGGCCTGTCCGCCGCGCTGGCGGCCAGGGGCGTGACCGTGATCAGCCTGGACGGGATCCCGCGCACGCTGTCCCGTACGCAGCCGATGGACGCGCTGAGTTCCCAGGCGAACGTGGCGGGGTACAAGGCGGCGCTGGTCGCCGCGAACGCGTTCGGCAGGTTCTTCCCGATGCTGATCACCGCGGCGGGTACGGCGCGGCCCGCCAAGGTGCTCGTGCTCGGCGCCGGCGTGGCCGGGCTCCAGGCGATCGGCACCGCCAGGCGCCTCGGCGCGGTCGTGAGCGGCTACGACGTCAGGCCCTCCTCCCGGACGGAGGTGGAGTCGCTCGGGGCCACGTTCATCGAGCTGACCTCGGTCGGCAACGCGGCCGGGACGGGCGGCTACGCCCGCGAGCTGACCGCGGAGGAACGCCAGGGCCAGCAGGACGAGCTGATCGGCCATATCGTCAGGCACGACGTGCTGATCACCACCGCCCAGGTCCCCGGGCGCAGGCCGCCGCTGCTGGTGACCGAGGACGCGATCAAGGCGATGGCCGCCGGGTCCGTCATCGTGGACATGGGCGCCAGCGCGCTCGGCGGCAACGTGACCGGGTCCAGGCCCGGCGAGACGGTCGTCACCGGCAACGGCGTCACGATCGTCGGGGCCGATAACCTGCCTTCCACGATGCCGACCGCGGCCTCGAGCGCCTACTCGAGGAACATCACCGCGCTGCTCGAGTACCTGACCAAGGACGGCGCGCTGGCCATCGACACCGGCGACGAGATCCAGGCGGGCGTGGTCATCGCCCACGACGGCACCCTCGTCCGGCAGGACGTGGCGGCCCTGCTCCAACCAGCCGAAGGAGGCGCCGGTGTCAACGGCCCTGCTGACTGACCTGACCATCTTCATCCTGGCGCTGCTCGTCGGCATCGAGGTCATCGGGAAGGTCCCGGCCACGCTGCACACGCCGCTGATGTCGGCCACCAACGCAATCCACGGCATCGTCCTGGTCGGCGCCATGCTGATCGGCGTCACGTCGCACACCGTGGTCGGCTACATCCTCGGGTTCGTGGCCGCGGTCTTCGCCGGCGCGAACGTGGTGGGCGGCTACGTGGTGACCGGGCGGATGCTGAAGATGTTCCGCCGGGAGGCCCCGCCGTCAGCCAGAGGGCAGGCCGAGGTTGACTCGCTCAACGGCCACAAGGGCCTGCGGGGCCTGCTGAGCCGGGCGGGCAAGGCCTCCTCATGAGCGGGTTCACCGGGTACATCCAGCTCGTCTACGTGCTGACGGCGGCGCTGTTCGTGGTCGGCCTGCACCTGATGAACAGCCCGGTCACCGCGCGCCGCGGCAACCAGGTCGCCCTGACCGGCATGGTGATCGCCGTCATCGCCACGTTCATCCTGCTCATCCACGACGGCAGCGTCACCGCGGCCGGCTGGGCCGTGCTGATCTGCGGCGCGCTGATCGGCTCCGGGGTGGGCCTGTACGCCGCCCGGACGGTGCAGATGACCGCGATGCCGCAGCTGGTGTCGGCGTTCAACTCCGTCGGCGGCGGCGCCGCCGCCCTGGTGGCGATCTACGGGTACATCCACTCCGAGTCCCTGCACGGCGGCGTGCTCGGCTCCACCACCGTATTCACCGTGCTCGACGTGCTCATCGGCTCGGTGACGTTCTCCGGCTCGATCGTCGCGGCCGGCAAGCTCCAGGGCTTCATCCCGAGCCAGCCGCTCGTCTTTGCGGGCGGCCGCCTGACCAACTTCGCCCTCGCGGTCATCGCGATCGGCACGGGCGCGTTCTTGTTCAGCACGGCCAGCCTGCCGGCCCTGCTCATCCTGGTGCTCGCGGCGCTGGCGTTCGGGGTGATGATGGTGCTGCCGATCGGCGGCGCGGACATGCCGGTGGTGATCTCGCTGCTCAACGCGTTCACCGGCACCGCGGTCGCGATGGCCGGGTTCGTCATCGGGAACTGGGCGCTGATCGTGGCCGGCGCGCTGGTGGGCGCCTCCGGCAGCATCTTGACCAAGCTGATGGCCGACGCGATGAACCGGTCGCTGGCCAACATCATCGTGGGCGGGTTCGGCACCGGGGACTCCGCCGCCGCCATCGGCGGGCCCGTTGACGCGCAGGTCCGTTCGATCATGGCCGACGACGCGGCCATCCAGCTCGCGTACGCGCACAAGGTGATCATCGTGCCCGGCTACGGCCTGGCCGCGGCGCAGGCCCAGCACGGCGTGGCCGAGCTGGCCAAGACCCTCGAGGACCACGGCGTCGAGGTCAGCTACGCCATCCACCCGGTCGCGGGCCGGATGCCCGGCCACATGAACGTGCTGCTGGCCGAGGCGAACGTGCCGTACCCGCAGCTGCGGGAGATGGACGAGATAAACCCGGAGTTCGCGCGCACCGACGTAGCCCTGGTCATCGGGGCCAACGACGTGACCAACCCGGCGGCCCGCCGCCCCGGTACCGCGATCTCCGGCATGCCGATCCTGGACGTCGACCAGGCCACGTCGATCATCGTGATCAAGCGCTCCATGGGCACCGGCTACGCCGGGATCGACAACGAGCTGTACGCCGACCCCAAGACCAGCATGTACTTCGCCGACGCGAAGAAGGCGATGGCGGACCTGACCGCTGCGGTCAAGACCCTGGTCGGCTGACGAGCTCCGGGACCCGCGGTACGGGCCGTCCCGTGCCAGGCACGATCAGGAAGGCCAGCAGGGCGGCGAGCAGGGTCGCGGCGCTTGCGGCGGCGGCCAGGCCGGGCAGGCGCACGGCCTGGGCGAGAAAGGGCCCGGCCACGGCGCCGAGCAGGGTGGCCGCGGCCTCGCCGGTCAGGAACACGGCGCTGACCCGGCCGAGTACAGCGCCGGGGATCACGCGCTGGATCGCGGTCAGCGGGATCACCTCGCACATCGAGCCGGCCATGCCGACGGCTACCGCGGCGGGCAGCGCGATGAGCAGCGACGACGAGGTGAACAGCACGAAGTACGCGACGGCGGTAACCGTCAGGGTCACGGTCAGCAGGCGGCGGGGCTGCCCTCGGTCCAGCAGGGCACGCACGACGGGAGCGCCGAGCAGGACGCCTGCCCCCAGGCAAGACAGCAGGAATCCCGCGTGCTCGCTGCCGCCCAGCCGCTCGATCCCGAAGGGGATGAGCACCGCGCCGAGCGACGCGTTGGCCGCCAGGAAGACCACCGTGACCGGAAGCAGCGCCCGGGCGACGGGCTGGCCACGCAGGACCCGCAGGCCCTCGATGAGCTCGCGGGTCACGGCGCCGATCGCGGCCCTCCGGTGCGGCCGGTCACGGTGCGGCCGGTCACGGTCCGGCCGGTCACGGTCCGGCCGGGACGTCATGACGATGGCGCCCGCGGACAGGAGGTAGCTGAGGGCGTCGGCGCAGATCAGCCACCTGATGCCGACGACGCCCAGGAGGATGCCGCCGAGCGGCCCGCCGATGAGCCTGACGGCGCCGTCGGCCACGGCGTTGAGGGAGCTGGCGCTGTTCAGCAGGGCGCCGGTGCCCACGATGGCGGGCGTGCGGGCGCGCGCGGCGGGCAGGTACAGGACACCGCCGGCGCTCTCGGCGACCAGCGCGGCATACAGTACCCAGTACCGGCCCGGAGCGGTGCCGAGCAGCATCAGGGTCACCGCGCCCGCGCGGAACACGCTGGTCGCGACCATCAGGCGGCGCCTGTCCCAGCGGTCGGTGAGGACGCCGGCCACGGGCCCGAGGACCAGGGGCGGCAGGTACTGCGCGGCGAGGATGAGCCCGGTGTCGCGCAGGGACCCGGTGACCAGGAAGACGTGGGCGGGGAGGGCCAGGATCAGCAGCCACGACCCGAGGACGCTGACGAGGCTCCCGGCCCACAGCAACCGGAAGTCCCGTACCCGCAAAGCCGCAAGCATGACCACCACCGTCTCGCGCCTGTATCTCAGTAGAATAGTCAACCAGACAGAATTATTCTGTCAAGACAGGAGGGCCATGGAGGATCCCCGGCTCGGGCATCAGTTGCGCACGCTGCGCACCGCGGCGGGCCGGACCGTCGCCTCCGTGGCCCAGGACGCGGGCCTGTCGGTGCCCTACATCGCCAACCTCGAGAACGGGCGGGGGAACCCGACCATCACCGCGCTGGACCGGCTCGCCTCGGCGCTCGGCGTGCGGCTGGCGGTCCTGCTGGTCCCGGCCGGAGACGGCGCTCCTTCAACGTCGGATGCTGCGCCGCAGTTGCCCGCCTCACTGGTGCGCGTCAGGCGCACGGTCGCCTTCCGCCACGCTACGGAGCTAATGGCCGGGGCTCTGGGGCTCGATGAGCAGGCCTTCTCGGTCCGCCTGACCAGCGCCATGGCGATGCTGGCCGCCGCGATGGACACCGAGCCCAGCGAGGCAGACTGGTGGCGGCTGCTTGACGCCATGATGCTGATGGCCGCTCACCCGCAGGCCGACCGCGACCGGCAGAAGAAACCGTGACCAACGGGGAAGCTGGAGGTGGGGTATGGAGTGGTTCGTCAAGGCACCGGACGGCAGGACGCTGGCCGTCCAGGATGCCGGGGATCGTGACGGCCGCCCGGTGATGGTCCACGTCGGCACGCCGGGAGGCCGCCGCCTGTACGGCCCCCGCACGCTGGCTGACGCGCGGCGGCGTCACTTGCGGCTGATCACCTACGACCGGCCGGGTTACGGCGGGTCGACACCTGCGCCGGGACGGGTCATGGCCGATTGCGCCGCGGACGTCCGGGCGATCTGTGCGGCCCTGCGGATCGACCGGCTAGCGATGTGGGGCTGGTCGGGCGGCGGACCGCACGTGCTGGCCTGCGCGGCGCTCCTGCCGGACCTGGTCCCGGCGGTAGCGTCCCTGGCCTCGCCTGCCCCCTACGACGCCGAGGGGCTGGACTGGCTCGCCGGCTTCAGCCCGGCCGCCCTCGACGAGGTCGAGTTGACGCTCGGCGATCCGACCGCGGCGCGGGCGCTGTTCGAAAGCGAGCGGGAGAAGATCCTGGCTGGGTCGCCGGACAAGGTGGCCCTGGACATGCTGGCGGGTTCGCCCGGTGCCGGCCTGGCGGAGCTCACCGACAAGGCGGTCTCCATCCAGCAGGCCCTGGCGCCGGGGATCGAGGGATCCTGGGACGACGGCGTGGCGCAACTCACCCCGTGGGGTTTCGACGTGGCCCGGATATCGGTCCCGGTACTGGTGCTGCACGGCGGCCAGGACCGGGTCTGCCCTTTCAGCCACGGCCAGTGGCTGGCCTCGCGCATCCCCGGCGCCGAAGCCTGGTTCTTCGCCGACGACGGGCACAGCCTCAGGGAAAGTCACATCGCAGACGTGCACGCCTGGCTCGAAGAACGTAGCTTCTGACCATGGATGAGCTTGCCCTCCGGCCGATGACCGCCGCGGAATTCCAGCCCTACCGCGCCAGGCTCGTACCCGAATACGCCGCCGAGCACGTCCGTGCCGGGCACTGGACGGCCGACCAGGCCGAAACGCTGGCCGCCAGGCAGGTCGACGACCTGCTGCCGGAAGGACCGGCCAGCCCCGGGATGCTCATGCTGATGGCCAGTACCGCCGACGGCGAGCCCGTCGGCCTGGTCTGGGTGGCGCTCGACCGGCCACGCCCGGGCGAGGCGTGGATCTATGACATCGAGGTCAGCGCCGGGCAGCGGGGGAAGGGCTACGGCCGCGCCCTCCTGCAAGCGGCGGAACGGGAGGCGGCCAAGCACGGCAGCACCGCCGTCGGCCTGAACGTCTTCGGCACGAACGCCGTCGCCCGGCGGTTGTACGAGTCCTCGGGCTACCAGATCACGGCGATGAACATGCGCAAGGAGCTCGGCGCCTCCTGAGAGCGGCAAGGCAAGGCTGGCCCCGGCGGCGCGGCCCAGGTCGGCGAGACGATGCGGCTGTTGCGGTGTTTGGCGTGAGGCGTATGGTTCGGGAAAGTGCCGAAGGAGGACGTCGTGGCTGACCGAACCAAGATCACCCTGGATGAGTCCGAGATCCCGCGCCAGTGGTACAACGTGATCCCCGACCTGCCCTCTCCGCCGCCCCCGCCGCTGCACCCGGGGACCGGCCAGCCGGTCGGTCCGGGTGACCTGGCGCCGCTGTTCCCGATGGCGCTGATCCTGCAGGAGGTGGCCACCGACTCCTTCATCGACATCCCGGACGAGGTCCTCGACGTCTACCGGCTGTGGCGGCCGACCCCGCTGTACCGCGCGCACCGGCTGGAGAAAGCCCTCGGCACCCCCGCGCGCATCTACTACAAGTACGAGGGGGTATCCCCGGCCGGGTCGCACAAGCCGAACACCGCGGTCCCGCAGGCCTTCTACAACGCGGCGGAGGGCACCAAGCGGCTCACCACCGAGACCGGCGCCGGCCAGTGGGGCAGCGCGCTGGCCTTCGCCTGCTCGCAGTTCGGCATCGACTGCGAGATCTGGATGGTCCGCGCCTCCTACGACCAGAAGCCGTACCGGCGCACGATGATGGAGACCTGGGGCGCCACCGTGCACGCCAGCCCGTCCCGGGCCACCAGCGCGGGCGCGGCCGTGCTCGCGGCCAGCCCGGATTCGCCGGGCAGCCTCGGCATCGCGATCAGCGAGGCCGTGGAGGCGGCCGGCGGCAGCGCGGACACCAGGTACGCGCTCGGCAGCGTCCTCAACCACGTGCTGATGCACCAGACGGTTATCGGCCAGGAGGCCATCAAGCAGTTCCACGCGGCCGGGGAAGCCATGCCGGACCTCATCGTCGGGTGCACCGGCGGCGGCTCGAACTTCGCCGGGCTCTTCCTGCCGTTCCTGCGGGAGAAGCTGGCCGGGCGGGCCAACCCGGTGATCCGCGCGGTCGAGCCCTCGGCCTGCCCGTCGTTCACCCGCGGGGTGTACGCCTACGACTTCGGCGACACGGCCGGGTTCACGCCGTTGCTCAAGATGCACACGCTGGGGCACGACTTCATCCCGGACCCGGTGCACGCCGGCGGGCTGCGGTACCACGGCATGTCGCCGCTGCTGTCGCACATGTACGAGCTGGGGATGTTCGAGGCCGTCGCCAAGCCGCAGCGGGAGTGCTTCGCCGCCGCCCTGACCTTCGCGCGCAGCGAGGGCATCATCCCGGCGCCGGAACCGACGCACGCGCTCGCGGCGGCCATCGAGGAAGCCAAGCGGTGCGCGGAGACCGGCGAGCCGAAGGTGATCCTGACCGCGCTGTGCGGGCACGGGCACTTCGACATGGTGGCCTACGAGAAGTACCTGTCCGGCGAGATGGCCGACTTCGAGCTCCCGCAGGACAGGATCGACGCGGCCGTCGCGAAACTGCCCGTGGTGCCGTCGTAAGCCCGGGAGGTTAAGGGTCCGCGGGACGGGGACCGGCGGTTCGTTCGGGAGATAAGGATCTTCGGCGGTCACGGACGGCGACGGCCAGGTCGCGGAGTACGGCGGCGGTCGTCTCGATATCCATGCAGGCGTCGGTCACGCTCTGGCCGTAGGTGAGCGTGGCCGGGGGGCCCGGCTCCTGCCGGCCGTCGCGCAGGAAGCTCTCCAGCATGACGCCGGTCAGGCCGCGCTCCCCCGCCGCCACCTGCTCGGCGATGCTGGCCGCCACCAGCGGCTGGCGGCGGTGATCCTTGCCGCTGTTGCCGTGGCTGGCGTCCACCATCAGCCGGCGCGGCAGGCCGGCGTCCGCGATCAGGTCCAGCGCCTTGGCGGTGTGGCTGGCCTCGTAGTTCGGGCCGGTCCGGCCGCCGCGCAGGATCACGTGCGTGTCGGGGTTCCCGGCCGTGGTCACGACCGCGGCCGCGCCGTTCTGGGTGACGCCGAAGAACGTGTGCGCGGTGGCCGAGGCGCGGCACGCGTCGACCGCGACCTGGACGTCACCGTCGGTGCCGTTCTTGAACCCGACCGGCATCGACAGGCCCGAGGCGAGCTGCCGGTGGACCTGGCTTTCCGTGGTCCGGGCGCCGATCGCCCCCCAGGTCACGGTGTCCGCGATGTACTGCGGCGTGATCGGGTCCAGCCACTCGCAGCCCACCGGCAGGCCCAGGCCGACGATGTCGAGCAGGAGCGTGCGCGCGATGCGCAGGCCGCGGTGCACCTCGTGGCCGCCGTCCATGCCGGGGTCGTTGATCAGGCCTTTCCAGCCGGTCACGGTGCGCGGCTTCTCGAAGTACACCCGCATCACGACCAGCAGGTCTGCGTGGTCCCGGTCTCGCACTTCGGTCAGGCGGCGCGCGTAGTGCAGGGCCGCGACCGGATCATGGACCGAGCACGGGCCCACGATCACCAGCAGGCGGTCATCGGAACCGGCGAGCACGGCGCGGACTTCGGCGCGGGTGCGCTCCACCGTGGCGGCCGCCTCGTCGGTGAGCGGCAGTTCGTCGAGCAGAGCCGCCGGGGACAGCAGCGGCTCGTAGCCGGTGATCCGGGTATCCCAGGTGCGCGGCATCAGGCGCGTCTCCTCCCGGGCGGGCCGCCGCCCGGACGCCGGGAGCCAGCACACCCTTAGCGACAGGGCGAGCCCTGTCCTGGTTTAGCGGCTCCAGGCGGTGGTAAGCGCACGCGGGTAC
This sequence comes from Streptosporangiaceae bacterium, assembly GCA_035505275.1. Classification (GTDB taxonomy): domain Bacteria; phylum Actinomycetota; class Actinomycetes; order Streptosporangiales; family Streptosporangiaceae; genus Palsa-504. The sequence goes on from DATJQX010000016.1 coordinate 13,738, forward strand.
GCCTGGCTCCGCCGGGAGCCAGGGTAAAGCGCCAATACCACTGCGGTGACACCCGACCGATGCTACACCCTGTACTGTGCCGTCCAATGGCGGCCCGGTCCGCGGATAACCCGCCAGGGAGTTCTTGGCGCGGGCACACCGTTTTCCCAGGCTAGGCGGTCAAGCTTGGGTGGGCGCGTGTTGCCGCGCGCAGGCCCGGGGCCAAGGCTGGGGCCAGACCATTGACCAGGGAGGCACCCCCCTTGGCACGTTTGCTGATCACGTCGGCCGCCGTGGCGTTGCCCGACGCCATCCCCGCGCGGGATGAGGCGGACCGGGGCGGTAGCGCACGGCGTTCGGCGCGACGGTGGGGCCTGCTGCTGGTCGCGGGATGGCTGGTCCAGGCCCTGATACGCGCGTGGTTCAGCCGGATGCAGGTCGTGCCGCTGGCCAATCCCGACGAATCCGCCTACCTGATCGCGGCGCGGGTTCTCGCGGGCGGCCACGGGGCCGACTTCTCCGGCTCCACGCTGTACCAGGCCGGGTATCCGCTGCTGATCACGCCCGTGTACTGGTTCACGCACAACCCGGCCGTCGTGTACCACGCGGTGCTGCTGATCAACGCTGCGGTCAGCGCCCTGCTCATGCCGCTGGCCTACGCGGCGGGCCGGCGGCTCGGGCTGGGGCGTCCGGCCGCCTACGGCGCCAGCGCCCTGACCGCCACCGTGCCCGCGGGGCTCTTCTACAGCGAGTACGCGATGGCCGACGCGATCTTCCCCGTGGTCGTGGTCGCCTGGATGCTTTCCGTGCATGGCTGGCTGACCGCCGGGTCGGCGCGCGGACGGTACGCGGCGGCCGTGGGTTCCGCGCTGCTCGCCGGGTACGCGTACTCGATCCACCCGAGGGGCCTGGTGATCGTCATCGCGTACGGGGCGGTGGGCCTCCTGATCGCCTGGCGCCGCCTGGCACCGCGGTGGACCGCCGTGGCAGCCGCGGCGACCTTGCTGGCCGCCGTCGGCGTGGCGTGGTGGCTGAACAGCTACCTGGCCGCGGCGATGTACCCCGGGGGAACGCGGAGCCTGGGCGAAGAGATGGCGTCCCGGATGGCCAACGTGCACGGTGCGATCAACGTGCTCGAGATGGCGACGGGCCAGATGTGGCGGCTGGTCCTCGACGGCTGGGGCATCGCGGGCCTCGGCCTGGTCGCCGCCACGGCCGTGGTCGTGCGGCGCGGGATCCGGGTCGAGGCGAGGATCATGGCCGCGCTGGCGGTGTCGGTCACCGTGCTGACCGCCTTCACCGCGCCCGCCGCGCTTCCCCCCGACCAGTCGCAGACCTGGGCGTCCGGCCGCTACCTGGACGGCATGATCGTCATGTTTTTCCTGGTCGGCATCGTGGTCCTGCTGCGGGCGAGCAGGCGCCACATCCTGCTGGGCGCGGCGGGCGTGGCGGCGGGGACCGTGCTGGCCGCGGTGGTCGTGGCGGCCTACGCGGGCTCCTCCCTGCCGACGAACGGGTTCGGGTACTCGTTCAACTTCGCCGAGCCCGCCGTGCTGACCCAGAACTGGAACCAGGCCAGCGTGGCGCTGGCGACGGCGGTCGTGCTCGCCCTGCTCGGGGTCGCGGTCCTGGCCGTGCTGGCCGCTCGCCGCTGGGGCGCGGCCGTCCTGACCGTGTTCGCCGGACGCCGGTGGCGCGTGACGGTGCCGGCCGCGCTGGCCGCGCCGGTCTCGCTGGCCTCGCTGGCCGGGGGGCTCGGGTTCGCGGCGATCATGACGGTGAACCTCGTGGCCCTCACGCAGATGACCAGCAACATCTCCCAGGCCAACACCGCCCCCGAGGTGGCGCAGACGACCGGTCTGGTGGCGGCCGCCGGGCTGAAGCCGGGCGACCGTATCGCGGTCGCCTCCGACGTCAGCTGGGAGCTGTGGGAGCCGCTGGCCTTCGAGGTGCCGTGGACGTCCCTGGAGTTCTTCAACCCCAACTCGGCGCCGCCCGCGGACGCGACCGTGGTCGAGGTGCCCTGGCCCGCCGACGGTCAGGGCGCGCAGGCCATCCAGCCGAAGGCGCCTGCGGGATGGCGGATCGCCGGCGAGAACCAGTCCGCGGGTTGGATCGCCTGGCGACGCGCGTGACGCTAGGCTGACTGACCGTGGTGCGACCTGTCCATGTCGCGGGGCTCGGTCCCGGTGACGTGGCACCAGCAGAAACCCGGCCCGCCAAACGCGACCATCAGGCGCGCCGGTGGGGCCTGCTGCTGGTGGCCGGCTGGCTGGTCCAGGCCGGGTTGCGCGTCTGGCTCAGCCGGATGCAGACGGTCCCGCTGGCCACGCCGGACGAGGCGGCGTACCTGATCGCGGGGAGGGTCCTGACGGGCGGCGTCCCGGCCAACTTCTCCTACTCGACGCTCTACCCGGTCGGCTACCCGCTGCTGATCGCGCCGGTGTACTGGTTCACCCACAACCCGGTCACCGTGTACCGGGCCGTGCTGATGATCAACGCACCGATCAGCGCGGCCCTGATGCCGCTGGCCTACCTGGCCAGCCGACGCCTGCGGCTCGACCGGCCGGCGGCGTACGGCGTCGCCACGGTGGCGGCCCTGCTGCCCACCGGGTTGTTCTACAGCCAATACGCGATGACCGACGCGATCTACCCGGTCCTCGTGCTCGGCTGGCTGCTCGCCGTGCACAGCTGGCTGACCGCCTCGTCGCGGCGGGGGCGGTACGCGGCGGCGATCGGCTCCGCGCTGCTGGCGGGGTACGCCGACGCGGTCCATTCCCGGGGCCTGGTCATCGTGGCGGTCTTCGTCGCGGTCGGCGCCCTCATCGCCTGGCGCCACCTCGCGCCGGGCGGCACGGTGGCGGCCGCGGCGGTGGCGCTGGCCGTGCCGCTGTGGGTGAGCTCGGTGCTGAACGGCAAGCTGGCCTCGGCGATGTACCCGAGCGGCTCGCGCAGCCTGAGTCACCAGATCGTCATCCGGCTGGACCGCCCGCACGACGTCGTGCTGATCGCCGAGCAGGCGGCCGGCCAGATGTGGCGGTTCGTCCTTGACGGCTGGGGCGTGGCCGGGATCGGCCTGGTGGCCGCCGTGGCCTTCGCGCTGCGACGCGGCGCGCCGCAGGACCTGAAGATCATGGCGGCGATCTCGGCCGTGGTCACCCTGGCCATCGCGGTCATCGCGCCCGCCGCGCTCCCCCCTGACCAGTCGGTCACCTGGGCGTCGGGGCGGTACCTGGACTGCATGGTCGTCGCGTTCTTCCTGGTCGGCGCCTCTGTCCTGCTGCGCGCGGACCGGCGCCGGATCCTGCTCTACGCCGCGTGCCTCGTGCCGCCGACCCTGCTGGCGGCCGTCGCCGTCTTCGCGTACGCCGGAGGTTCGGTGCCCACGGCCGGGTTCGGGGCAGGGTTCGCGTTCGCCGAGCCGGCGGTGCTGACCCAGAACTGGACCCAGGCGAACGTGTTCCTGGCCACGGCGGTGGCGTTGCTGCTGCTCGCGACCTGGGTCGGGATGGTGGTCGCGGCCGACCGCTGGGGAGGCGGCTGGGCTGGTGGCTGGGCCGGTACCTCGGCAGCGCGCGGGCGCGCCGCGGTGCTGGCGGGCCTGGGGGTGGCGAGCCTGGTCGCGGTGCTCCAGATGACCAGCAACATCTCGCAGGCCAGTACCCCCGCCCAGGCGGCGAACACGACCGGCCTGGTGACCGCCACCGGCCTGAAGCCGGGCGAGCACCTGGCCGTGGACGAGGGCATCCACGCCCAGGGCGTGAACTGGGAATCGTGGATGCCGCAGGCGTTCGAGATCTACTGGGCGCCGCTGGAGTTCTTCAACCCCGCGACCGGGCCGCCGCCGGCGAACGCGACCGTCGTGGAAATGGAGTGGCAACCCGGCCAGGCCGCGCAGGCCAGCTGGCCGAATCACCCGGCCGGATGGCGGGTCGTGGCCTCGGACCTGGCCGCGGGCTGGGTCGCCTGGCGTCGGTGAGGCGTTACAGGTCCTGTGATGCTCACGTCGGGCTCGCCCGGCGCGTTCGGTCCGGTTAGAACGCAGGCCCAGGGCCAGACCGGCAGCGACCACGGCGATGCCGGCCCAGACCGCCGGCCGGGGGCCGGCCCGCCGAGCAGGACTCCGGCCGCGGCCGCCGCGAGCCAGGTGGCGTGCACCGGCACGCCCCGCGGGCCGTGCCGGCCGAGGACCGGTATGGCCAGCAAGGTGGACGCGGCCTCACGGCCGAACACCACGACCGCCCAGGCGAGCGGCCTGAGCCTGAGCCGCCTCGGCGGCCTCGGCGGCCTGGCCGCTTCAGCCGCCCAGGTAGGCCAGGACGGCGAGGACCCGGCGGTTGTCGTCGTCGGAAGGCTGCAGGTCGAGCTTGAGGAAGATGGACGCGGTGTGCTTGGCCACGGCGCGTTCGGTGATCACGAGGCGCGCGGCGATGGCGGCGTTGGACCGGCCCTCGGCCATCAGCGCGAGTACCTCGCGTTCGCGCGGGCTGAGCGCGTCCAGGTGAGTATCGCCGGTGTTACGCGCGAGCAAGCGGGCGATCACCTCCGGGTCCATGGCGGTACCGCCGGAGGCGACCCGCCGGACGGCGTCGACGAACTGGGCGCTCTCGAACACCCGGTCCTTGAGCAGGTAGCCGATCCCGCCCGTGCCGCTGGCCAGCAGCTCGCGGGCGTACAGCTGCTCCACGTACTGGGAAAGGACCAGGACCGGCAGGCCTGGCACCTCGCGCCGCGCGGCCAGCGCGGCCCTGATCCCCTCGTCGGTGAAGGTCGGCGGCAGCCTGACGTCCACGATGGCCGCGTCGGGCCGGTCCGCGACTACCGCTTTCAGCAGGTCAGCCCCGTTGTCGACCGCGGCGGTGATCTCCAGGCCGTGGGCCTGGAGCATCCGGGTCAGGCCGTCTCTCAGGAGAAAGAGGTCTTCGGCAATGACAACTCGCACGGGATCTCCATCGTCACCGCGGTGGGGCCGCCTGGCGGGCTGCTGACCGCGAGAATTCCGTCGAACGCAGCCAGCCGCCGCTCGATCCCGCGCAGGCCGCTCCCGCGGGCCGGGTCGGCTCCGCCGTGGCCATTGTCTGTCACTCCGATCCGGAGCATCCCATCGGTATGCCGGATGTCGACCCAGGTCTCACGCGCCTCAGCGTGCTTGGACACGTTGGCCAGCAGTTCGCTGACCGCAAAGTAAGCCGCCGACTCGACCGGCGCGGACGCGCGTCCGTACAGGTCGCTGGCCAGGTGGATGCGCATCGGGCTGTCCATGGCCAGCGCCTTGATCGCTTCGCCCAGGCCGCGGTCGGCCAGGATCGGCGGGTGGATGCCGCGAACCAGGTTGCGCAGCTCGGCGAGGGCCTTGACCGACGCGTCGCGGGCCTCGTAGAGCAGTGCTCGCGCCGCCTCGGGATTGGTGTCGATGATCTGCCCGGCGGCATCCAGGGTCATGCCCATCGCCACCAGGCGCGCCTGCGCGCCGTCGTGCAGGTCGCGCTCGATCCTGCGGATCTCCGCCGCTCCGGTGTCCAGGGCGTCCGAGCGGGTCTGGGCCAGCTGGCGGACGCGCAGCACCAGTTCGGCCTGCTGGGTCGGCGCGAGCATGGAGCGGGCGAACGCACCGTACCCGCGCAGCAGCCACGGCGACGCCCATACCCCGGCCGCGGCGACCGCGACGGAGAACAGGCGCAGGCTCATCGTGGCGTAGGGCGCGACCACGCCGACCACGCCGAGCACCATCACCCCCGCAGGCAAGATGGCCAGGACCCAGCCCACGAAGCCATCGACGGTCACCCACAGCAGGTCCCGCCAGGTCGCCTGGTCTGTCAGGAGCCAGGCGAGCCGGCGACGCAAGCCGCCCTTCCCGCCGTCGGCCCAGGGCTTCGGCAGATACGGCGCGGCGATCGGCACCCCGCACCACCGGGCGGACAACCTCCTGGTCAGCCTGGCCACCGGGCGGAAGCACAGCAGGAAGACCGGCCCCATCGCGACCCAGAGCACGAACAGGAGGCCGGCGCCGAGCAGGTGTTTGCGGAGCTCCTCGTACGGGCTAAAGGCCTTTACCGCCAGCAGCACGGATACGCCTAGGACGGCCAGCACGGCCAGCAGGACGGCGAGCCCGGTCAGCGCCAGCCCGCCGAGCACCAGCCCTCGCCCGGCCACCTTGAGGCGCCCGCCGGCCCAGTCCAGCGTTTCCGCCCAGCCCGACGGGACATCACGGGTCGGCCGGGGCCCAGACGGACCCGAGGCCGGCGGGCGGCCCCGGGTCCGTCGGCCGTCCGGACCTTCACCCGCCACGATCGTTCGCCTCCTGGCCCCCGGAATCACCTTTCTCCAGTCTGCCGGGCCGCCGGCCGGACCGGAAGTGACGCTACGCACCGAACCGTAGGTGTACCTAGGTCTACCCCCCAAACGCCGCTCAGCCGTATGTCGCGCCCAGGGAGCCCTTTCTTACGGTGGGTCGCAGGTTCTTTTTTTACCGAACGATCGGTGGTTTTTCCTGCTATTACGCCC
>DATJQX010000017.1:0-3232 GCA_035505275.1 Streptosporangiaceae bacterium
CCAGCAACCCGGACCTTTTCGGTGCCTGGCGTGAGCGATGGGCCGACCTTTGCGACTTCGAGATCTTTCCTGTCATCCATTCTGACGAGGCGGCCCGCCGCACCGGCATTCGCTGGGACACGCCGGGCAGATAGCACCGGCCAGCGCGACGCGCATAGGGCCGTCTTACGCTCAGTTCGCGGCTATGGCCTTGTCATCGTCTGGGTGCTGCCCGCTGCCGGATGTGGTTTGGTCGCCCCGGCCGTGGCCCGCGTTGGGCGCGTTTTCGACCATGTCGGTCCCGGTGCGGTAGCGGTGGCCGGGCACGACCTGGCTGTGCTTCCACCGCCGGAAGGCCAGCACGATCGCACCGGAGTGGATCCCGTCCCGCAGCCGCTGCTCGAACCGCACCCCCCGACAGTACTGACCGCATGGCGGCCCGCGCCTACCCCGCGGATCTGGTGAGTTCGGCGGTGAGTGACCGCGCCGCCTTCTCATCGAGCGGCGCGTGGCGGACCAGGAGCCGGTAGTAGAGCACGCCGTAGGCCATGTCCACCAGCATGTCGAGGTCCGCGTCCGCCGCGAGTTCCCCGGCCGTCCGGCCGCGTTCCAGCAGGGCGCGCAGCGCTGCCCGCCGGACGGCGGTGAAGTCCGCGAGCACTCGCGCGACGTGTTCATCGTGCTGCGCTTCTGCGACGATCTGCCGGAGCCTGTCGGCCAGGACCTCGCTTTCCAGGCCCGCGAAGCTGTCGGTGAAGAACGCAGCCAGGTCCCCGGTGAACGAACCGGTATCCCGCCCGGGGACGACAGCCTGCGCGTGGCGGGCCAGCGCATCGGCGACCACGGCGCCCTTCGACGGCCACCAGCGGTAGATCGTCTGCCGTCCGACGCCCGCCTCCGCGGCGATCGCGTCGATCGTCACGGCCTCGGTTCCGGGCGCGCTGAGCAGCCGGAACGTGGCGTCGAGGATCGCTGCCTGCGCCGCGTCGTTACGCCGCCGGCCGGTATGCGGCCGACGGGGACCATCACTCATGACAGGACAGCCTACCAATTTGACGAGACCACCAGTCCCGGTAAAGTTTGCAGAGACAGTCAGTCTCGACAAATCGAAAGGCTCGGCATCATGTCATTCGACGGGCAGCGAATAGTGATCATCGGCGCCAGCGCCGGGATCGGCGAAGCGACCGCCAAGGCCTTCGTGGCCCGAGGCGCGGCGGTGACCATCACCGGGCGGTCCAAGGACCGCCTGGACCAGGCGGCGCAGCGGATCGGCCACCCCGTCCTCGCCGCCGAACTCGACGCGACCAGCCGCGGGGCGCTGGACGCCTTCTTCGCCACCACCGGAATGATCGACCACCTGGTGCTGAGCGCCAGCCCCGGCGCGGTGGGCGTGGGCCCGATCGCGGCCCTCGACGAGGCCGCGCTCCGGCAGGCCTTCGACGGCAAGTTCTTCGCGCACGTGAAGGCGATCCAGGCGGCGCTGCCACGATTGCGCGGGGATGGCTCGGTGACCATGGTCACCGCGGCATCGGCCCGGGCGGCCTTCCCCGGGACCGCCGGGATCGCCGCCGCCAACGGGGCGCTGGAGACGATAGTTGCCCCGCTCGCGGTGGAACTTGCCCCGCTCCGGGTGAACGCGGTCTCGCCGGGCGTTATCGACACGCACTGGTGGAACGCCCTGCCTGAGGACCAGCGGCGGGCCTACTTCGACACGGTGGCCGCCGTTACCCCGGTGCGCCGGGTCGGCCAGCCGGATGACGTCGCCGACGCCATCGTCTACCTGGCCGGCGCCGGCTTCGTCACCGGCACCGTCCTGGAGTGCACCGGCGGGTCCAACCTCACCGCCGCGGCCCTCGCCGGCTGACCCCGCCCGCCCCCGAAATCCCCGACCGGAGGACTGATGACTGACACACGACTCGCCCTGGTGACCGGCGCCACCGCGGGCCTGGGCCGGGCGGTCGCTGGCGCCCTCGCCGACCACGGGATTGGTGTCCTCGTGCACGGCCGGGACGCCAAACGCGCGGCCGCCGTCGTGGACCAGATCTCCAGATCCGGCGGTACCGCCCAGGCCGTGCTCGCCGACCTGGCCTCCCTTGATCAGGTCCGTGAGCTGGCCGACCGGATAACCTCAGACCATAACGCGATCACGCTGCTGATCAACAACGCCGGGGTCGGCGCGGGCAGGCCGCCCTACCGCAAGCGGGAACTCAGCGCGGACGGTTATGAACTGCGGCTCGCCGTCAACTACCTGGCCCCGGCGCTGCTCGCGCGGCGGCTGATCCCGACCCTCGAGAACGGGGCCCCCGCCCGGATCATCAACGTGGGTTCGGTCGGGCAGGCTCCCGTCGACGTCTCCGACCTGCGGATGGACAACCACTACACCGGCGCCCAAGCCTATTACCGCAGCAAATTCGCCCTCGCCGCGTTCACCTTCGACCTTGCCGAGGAGCTCGCGGACAGCGGGATTACCGTGAACTGCCTGCACCCGGCGTCGCTGATGAACACCCACATGGTCAGGCAGTCAATGATCCCGCCCATGTCGACCGTGGCCAACGGCGTCACGGCGGTCATGAACCTGGCCACCGGACCGGTCGGCGGCACCCTCACCGGGCGTTATTTCGACGGCAGGACTGAAGCCAGAGCGCACGAAGCAACCTACGATCCGGGGATCCGGTCCCGGCTGCGCACGGTCACCGCCGGGCTGCTGGCGCCGTTCCTGACCAGCAGTGGTCAAGCCACCGGATAACCGGCCTCAGATCACCTTGGACGCGATCTGCTTGGCGGTTGCCTTGATGGTGGGGCCGAGCCGGGCGACGAGTTCGCTCATCGCCGCGGGGGACCAGGGAATTGCCACGTTGACGGCGGCGACAACCTGGCCCGAGCGCGAGCGTATGGGCGCGGCGATCGACCGCAGCGCGCTCTCGAGCTCCTCGTCGTTGGTGGCCAGACCGGTGCGGCGTACCTGCTCGAGCTCGGCGAGCAGCGAGTTCTTGTCGGTGAACGTGCGGGGCCCGTGCTGGACCAGGTCGACGCGGTCCAGCAGCCGGTCGAGGTCGGGACGCGGCAGGAAAGCCAGCAGGGCCTTGCCGGTCGCGCTGCAGTAGGAGGGCAGCCGCGAGCCAACGTGCAGCGAGAACTCGAGGTGGTGGTAGCGGCCCGGGCGTCCCCGGACCCGGTCAATCAAGATCACGTCGGTGTCGTCGCGGATGGCCAGATTCGATGTGTGCCCGGTCGCATCGGTGAGCTGACGCAG
>DATJQX010000018.1:0-5241 GCA_035505275.1 Streptosporangiaceae bacterium
GCGGGCCGGGCGGGGGTTCGGCCCGTTCTTCGGGCACCGCTCCGTAGTCCTCGGCGGGTGGCTGGCCGGGGCGATCGACGCGTACGAGCAAGGTCAGGCCTTGCACGGGGCGATCCGCGACGCCTCGCGACCGGGCGCGAAGGATGCCGAGGCTCGGTGGGCCAGCATTGAGCGCAGCGTCGCCGACCTGGACCGGCGCCTGAACGCCCTGCGCAACACGGCGCGCGACCCGGAGGACCGCGCGGATGCTGTCGCGGCGCTCGAGTCGCTCCAGGAACTCCGGTCAGCGATCGACGGCCGCGGCGGGCAGGGCGGGGTCATCGGAGCCCGGATGGACGCGTTCGAGAAATCGCTGCGCCGGCTTCGCCCGCCCGAGCGTCACCTTTGGTGAGCCCGGCGGGCGAGCCAGCCCGTCAGGCCCGCCACCGCGCGGAGCGATCGCTGGTGCGGTGCTACTCGGCGTCGAGTGACGCGCCGATGACGCGAGTGTGCGCGTCATCGGCGTGACGCTCCCCGTCCGGCGCGGCCCGCAGCGTGCCAACGTGCTTGGTGACGTGGGAGGGCCGCCGCCCCGGATGGGTGGGCCGGCGCTCTTGCGGGCCGGTGTGTTCGCATCCGGTCTTGCTCCTCGGGCCGCCGTGCGACGCGGCGGCCTGGGCTGCCGCGTCGTGTGACGGCGTCCCGGGCAGGGTGAGCGGCGGGCGTTCGATCGCGGGCATGACCGAGGTCAGCGCCGCGCTGGCCGCCTTGGCCGCCTGCTGCTTCTCCTGGTGTCTGTCGGCTCTCACCGTGGCGGCGTCGAGCCGGTCGGTCATGGTGCGCAATCTGCGGACCTGCGCCCGCGCCTTGATCGCGCGGTCCAGGCCGTACAGTGCGAGCGCCACGATGACAATGCCAACGATGAGCAGGCCGGCCACGAATCCGTCCCTTCGCCTGAGGCGTCCTCGGTAGGCAATCCAGGCTATGCGAGAGCGGGGGCCGCTTCGGGATAACACGCTGGCGCCCGGACGTCCAGACCGCCGCGGGCCCGCCGCGGACCCCCCTCGTGCCCGCGGCGGGCCCGCCGCGGAGACCAGGGCGGGTCCTGCTGGCGTCTCCCCCCGAGGACGTCAGCCGTTGTAGCTGATGATTCCGAGCGGCGTGGGTGCCGCGTATTCAACCTCGAGCCCGTCCCGCTCGTCACCGAGCGTGATGATCTTGGCGATCGTGGCCCGGTAGGGTTTCAGGCTCTGCTGGATAGTGGTGAGTGCCTGCTCAAGCTGGCCCGGCGTCGCTGGCCGGCCCGTCTTCCTCTCGATGGTTAGCTCGGCGGACCGCAGCGGTCCCTTCGCGCCCGCGCCAGGACCGGAATCGCCGAACGCCACGACCGTTACCCGGTTCAGCGTGGTCAGGTACGAGATCATGATCAGCAGCCGTTCGTCGACGCGCATGGCTCGCATTTGCCTGCGGGCGGCGCCCGCGATGGTGACCTTCGAGCTGTTCAGCAGGGCGGTCGTGGCCAGCTCCCTGGCGTCCAGGTCGGTGCCGAGCGCCCGCTGGTAGGCGGCGGTGCCCTTCGCCTCAACGACGCGGACCTCGATCTGCGCGGCGCCCGAGCCGAAGCTGGCCAGCACCACAGGGGCGTAGCGGGCGTTGAACCGGGCGCCGAGGTCGGCCCGGACGGTCGCGGTCTCCACGATCACCGCCGAGCTCAGCGCGGCGGCCGTCCCGCCCCGCCGCAGGATCACCAGCTCGCCGGGCGCGAACCCGGCCGTCGCCAGCGCACGACAGGCTGACGGGTCGCAGGAGACGCTGTCGGACCCGTTGACCTGGGCGGCGACCCAGGCGGCCGCCTCGTCCGTGGCCGAGACCGCGGCCGGCTCGTGCTGGCGGCCTGGCGGAGGCTTCTGTCGCGCGCCAAGATTGCGGGACACCAGGACGGACACCGCGATCAGGGCCACCACCACCGCGGCGGAGGCCGCGGGGGCGAGCCAGCCCCGCATCGCCGGCGCTCCACTCCTCTCACCGCCACCGTGGGCCAGAGAAGAGGAGCGTCGGCGATGCGCGGAAAGGCGCAGCGGCGGTACCGCCTCGGGCGGCACCTGGCTGGCCTTCGCCTCGATCGCTCGGCGGAGTTTCTCCTCAAGCGGTGTCATGCCGTCTCCTTCAGGTCCCGGCCGAGCGCTTCGAGCGCCCGGTGCACGGTGGACCTGACGGTGCTCTGCCGGATGTCCATCACCCGCGCGATTTGGTCATCGGAAAGGTCCAGGTAAAAGCGCAGCACGACGGCCTCGCGCTGGCGGTGCGGCAGCCGCCCGAGCGCACGGATCACTTCGTCGCGTTCCTCGCCCTTGATGACCAGCGCCTCAGCCGACACAGCGAGCCGCCGATCGGACTGCTCGGCCAGCACCCTGCGGCGTACCGCCCGGTGGCGCAGCGCAGACCTGCAGCCGTTCAGCACCGCCGCCCGCACGTAATAGATCGCGTGGTCGGCGTCCTTCAGGCGGCCCCAGCGCCGGTAGAGGCCGTAAAAGGCCTCCTGTACAACGTCCTCGGCGCCCTGCAGGTCGTCGAGCATGACGTACGCCATCCGGATCAGGCTGAGCGCGCTGGCCTGGTAAAGCGCGGCGACGGCTTCCTCGGCGTCTTCCCGGGCAGCCGACTTTGCCCCGGCAGCCTCGGGCAGCTTCACGGCGAGTCCCGCACCGACGTCATACGCGCTCACGTCCAGATAGACGCGCGTCCCGCCATCCTGCTGCTCGCCGCCACGTAGAATTTTTCATCCAGCGGGCGGGCAGGTCGCGCTCGGGCCAGTTTTGCCTGGCGAACAGGTCTGCCATGCCATGATGAACTAGAACTTGGCCGCAGGCCAGCCCCTTCCGGGATGTCTTTCCTAAACGGTCTGCGCCGGGCCAAAACGGCGGCCAATGCTTAACCGCCCGTTCCCGCCCATTCAATGACACCGAGTTTGCGCGACCCGGGGGGCGGCGAGAAAAGCTCCTATGAGCAATAAACGCGCGGCTCGAGCGGCCGCCGCCATCGCTGTGTCCTGCGCCGCCGGGATCGGTATCGCCGGCTGCGGCATATTCACCGCGCCGCCGGATTCGTCCGGAATGGAAAAGCAGATCGTCACCGGCGAGCAGGTCGGCGCCGCTAGCCGGGCGCACGCGACGCGTCCTGCGGCGCCCGCGCTCTCGTCCAATCAGGGTGCGGTCAGTGGCCGCGACGTAACCGCGATCGGCGACTCGGTCATGTCGGCGAGCGCGCCCGCCCTGGCCGACGTGCTGCCGGGCATTTACATTGACGCGAAGCCGGACCGGGAGATGCCGGCCGGGCTGTCCATCGTTCGTCAGCTCGCCGCCAGCGGAAAGCTGCGACCGGTCGTGGTGATGGGCCTCGGCACCAATTACATCGTCACCACCAGCCAGCTCCAGCAGCTGCTGCAGGTAATCGGCGCGCACCGTAAGCTCGTGCTGATTAACACCTATGTGCCCGACGGGTGGAGCAAACAGGTCAATGCCACGGACGCGGCCTTTATACGGCAGCACCCGAAGGTCGTTCTGGCCGATTGGTACGACACGATCAAGAACCGGCTCGACCTGCTCTGGCCGGACCAGGTTCATCCGATCGTTCCGGGAACCATGGTGTATGCGCGCATGGTGGACCAGGCGATCCAGGCAACGCGCCGGTCCCAGGGTTCCGCGTCCGCGCAGAACGTGGTCGCCGAGAACACCGGGCCTTGATTTTTGTTACGCCCCGTCTCACAGCCGGCCGGATTCGCCGGGTGCCGGGGCGTTAGGTAGAAATGTCTGGGTAGGGCAGGCTCCAGTGACGCAGGCGCGCAGCGAACTCGCGCTGGAACGCCAGCGGCTCGGCGTAATCGCGCTCGAAGAGCGCGATGAACAGGGTGAGCAGCAGGAAGTTGTGCGCGCCGAGTTCGAACAGCGCGACGTAGTCGTGCGTGCTCAGCGCGTCGCGCTCGGTATCGGTGAAGCTCAGCCAGGTGCTCCGCTCGCCGGCGTGGCCGTTCAGGATGAGGTTCGCCTGCTCCGCCTCCCACCAGGCCACGGTGCCGCCCGGGTCCTCGCGGTAGCGCTCGACCAGGTCCGGGTCACGGTCGATGGTGAACAGGAACTTGTCGACCAGGTACTTGCTCATGATGTGCCCTCGGGGTACCAGGTGAAGTAGGCCTCCATGGTGTGGAACAGGTCGAGCGAGTCGGCGTAGTCGGCCTTCACGTTCTTCCCGGCCACGCCCATCATCAGCATGAAGTCCATGAAGCCGTGGGTGGCGTTGCCGGGCTGCCACAGGCTGTCGAGGCTGACCTCGGCCAGCGCCGCGTCCAGGTCGGACGAGGCGATCCAGGACACGGCCTTGCGGTCGAACTCAGGATCCGGGCCGTGCGGGCCGAACTGGCGCGGGCCGCCCAGCTCCAGCGACAGGTGCCCGGTGCCGATGATCGCCACCCGCTGGTCGGTCGGCCAGCTCTCGACCAGGGCGCGGATGGCCTGGCCGAGCTCGACGAACCGCTTCGGCTGGGGCATCGGCGGGGCGAAGATGTTGGTGTACACAGGCACGATCGGCAGGTCCGCCTGCGGCCGCAGCGTGATGATCGGGCAGGTGATGCTGTGGTCGACGCGGAGCTCGTTGCTGAACGCCAGGTCGAAGCCGACGTCGATGCCGCCGCGCAGCAGGTGCGCGGACAGGTCCTCGTCGCCGCGCAGCTTCATCCTCGGCAACCCGAACTCGCGCTCCTCGTTGTAGTAGTTCGCGTCGTAGAACGGCGCCTTCCCGACCAGGAACTGCGGCATGTTGTCCAGCCACAGCTGATGGAAGTGGTCGCTGCCGACCATGACCAGGACGTCGGGCCTGGCCCGGGTCAGCGTCTCGCGGAACGCCTCGATCTTGGCCACCCACTCGTCGGCGAACGGCGGCCGGTCCTCGCCCGTGGCTGTGCTGGCCCGGAGGTAGAACGGGTGGTGGGTGGAGGCGATGATCGCGGCGATCGTGGCCATACGCATGCTCCTGTCAGGAGGTGGCCTGGGCCACCATGATCTGGGGGACGGACTGGCAGGAGGCCCAGTCCGCGCTGATCGCCCCGGCGGTCTGCAGCAGCAGCGGCAGGTACTCGCCGGTGAGGATCTCGACCGGGGTCTCCGCGGCGTGCACGGTGACGTTCAGGGCGGCGACCACCCGCCCTTCGCCGTCGCGCAGCGGGGCGGCCACCGAGCGGATGCCGAGCGCGAGCTGCTCGTCCGTCAG
>DATJQX010000019.1:0-24448 GCA_035505275.1 Streptosporangiaceae bacterium
AAGATGCTCTCGCCCATCCGGCGGCCCTGGATGAACACGTTGGGCAGCCGGTTCCCCATCACGTCCAGGCTGGGATCGAGCTGGAGCGAGGCCTTCATGACCACCCGCGGCCGCCGCCCGTAGACGCTCAGCAACTGGTGGACAAGCAGCAGCGAGTCACCGGGGCCCGCGTGCCTGGACAGCACGATGATCGGGCGGGATAGCCGCGCGATCCGCTCCTCGGCGGTCAGTTCCGGCTCCTCGACTTCGACCCGCAGCCCGTACGTCCGCTCGACCCCCCGGTACAGCGAGTCGAGGAATTTCCTGACGACCGCGTAGTGGCGGCTCTGGTAGGCCTCGGTGTGCATCCGGCCGCCGAACCCGCTGATCACCCACAGGCCGAGCAGCACGAACAGCGCGACGAGCTCCGCGGTCATCCAGACGACGGCGAACGAGACCAGCCGGAGGTTCCGCATCCGGCCCGCGCGCGACAGGCCAGCCAGCCCGAACAGCAGCGCGAGCAGGCCCAGCAGCGGTGACAGGACGATGATGCCCACGGCGATGACGATCACCATCGGGGCCAGCACGAGCCGGCGGAGCAGCCGAGGCGGGACCAACAGCACCCTCCCGTCGGAAAGGAGGCCGGACCAAGACAAGGCCGGATTAGGGCCGGGTCAGCGCCGCCAGGTAGCTGGCGGACGCCGTGTACGCTCGCTCGATACTCCGCCCCACCCTAGCCAGGTCCCGGTTGCGAAACTGTGCCAATCCGGGCGGCAGCCGTTCCCCGCCGGTCGGCAGGATATGGACCCGGACGTTCTCCGGCAGCGAGGACATCTCCTCGTGGAACCGGTGCCGCCGGGCGATCTCGAACGCGACCATCCCCACCTCCCACGGGCGGGCGGGGACCTCGAGCGGGCTCTCGATCCGGCCGACCTGGAGTACGTAGACGGTGCTGGCGCCCAGGGCGACGGCCCGCCCGACCGGGATCGAGTCGACCAGGCCGCCGTCGAAGTAGTGCACGCCGCCGACCTCGACCGGCGGCAGCAGCCCAGGCACCGCGCAGGAGGCCATGACCGCGGGCACCACCGGCCCGCTGCTGAACCAGCGCGCGCTGGCCGTCTCGATCGCGGCCGCCACGCACTGGAACGGCAGCTTCAGGTCGGCGAAGTCCTCGCCGGGCAGCGCGTCCGCCAGCACGCGGCGCAGCGGCTCGAGCGAGTGCAGGTGCGTGCCGGAGCGGACGAGCCGGGCGGCCCGCCCCCAGAGCGTCTCGCTGAACGCCAGGCGCAGCTCGTCGCCCTGCCACATGCGGTCAAGCCGCGCCGCCGCGCCAGAGGGGTCCGCCGCCACCATCGCGCCGTTGATGGCGCCCACCGAGGTGCCCACGACCAGGTCCGGCCGGACCCCCGCCTCGGTGAGCGCGCGGAGCATGCCGACCTCGTGCGCGCCGAGCAGCCCGCCCCCGCCGAGCACGAAAGCCGTGGTCATGGGAGAAGCCTAACCAGCACCGCAGTTGACGCTTGGGTGACATTAGCCGAACTCCCTGACGGACGGCATACCCCGCGCGTTACTGTTGTCCGGCCTGCGAAGGGGAGCGGGGTGGCACGGCCGTGTCAGGGGCTCCCAGGGCACGCGAGGTTACTCGGGAAACCCCCGGCGACGAGGAGAAAGAACACGTCTATGGCCGCCACGCTTCAGGAAATCCTGCTTGCGCCCGATACCCAGCCGCACGTCGTCGACGACTGCCAGAAGCTGATCGAGCAGGAGCTCTCCGCCAAGTCCGGGGTCTCCGGCACCGCGGTCAAGCTCGCGTACAAGACGGCGAACGGCCTCGCGCCGGGCTACCTGCGGAGCAAGGTGGAGCAGCTGGTCCCGGAAATGGTGATCCAGCTCGAGCCGTTCTGGGCGGACTTCAGCGCCTCCGGCTCGTCCGGGTTCGGCGACTACCTGGTCAAGCGAGGTGACGAGGTGTCGCAGGCCCTGCTGTCCGTGACCGACGCGCACGCGGCCCAGAGCAACAGGCCGGCGATCGTGAAGGCGTACAACGCCGTCCGCGGCGGCGCGGCCAGGCACATCACGGCCGCGCTGCCCAACCTCGGCACGCTCGTGCAGAAGTACGCAGGCTGACCCCTGCCGCGAGGGCTCAGCCGCGCCGGATGACCAGGCCGAGCGAGGCGAACTGCTCGAACGGCCGGTGGTAGCCGCGCTCGATGTGGTGGATCCCGCGCAGCGCTGAAGGCTGGTCGGCGACCGCCGCCGCCAGCACGGCGGAGAACCCGGCGCGTACGTCTGGCAGCGTGACGTCGGCGCCGCGCAGCTTCGACACGCCCCTGATCACGGCGGAATGCACCGCGTTCGTGTCGTGGAACCGGCACGCGGGCCCGCCGAGGCACGCCGCGAACGTCTCGATCTCGCACCCCATCTTCTGCAGCGCCGGGACGTACACCAGCCGGTTCTCGAACACGGTCTCGTGCAGCACCGACATCCCCTCGGCCTGGGTGAACAGCACCATCAGCGGCTGCTGCCAGTCGGTCATGAAGCCGGGGTGGGTGTCGGTGTGCACCGCGGCCGCGCGCAGCCCCTCCGGCGCGGTCGCGGTGATCCAGTCGTCGGTGATGTCGAACCTGGCGCCCATCATGGCCAGCGTGCTGATCGCCGTGACCAGCCGGTCCTGCGGGCAGCCGTGCACGCGGACCTCGCCCCTGGTGATCAGCCCGGCCACCAGGTAGGAGAACGCCTCGAGCCGGTCGCCGGCCAGCCACCTCGAGGCCCCGCGCAGCCGGGGCACGCCCTCGACGACGATCCGCCGGTCCGGGCTGAGCTCGATGTGCGCGCCCATCCGCTGCAGGAACAGCGCGAGTTCCACCACCTCGGGCTCGGTGGCGGCGTTCCGCAGCACCGTCTTCCCCTCGGCCAGCACGGCGGACAGCAGCACCGTCTCGGTCGCGCCGACGCTCGGGTAGGGCAGGTCGATGCGGGCGCCGTGCAGCCCGCTGGCCCGCGCCGTGATGCCCGCCGGGCCCTCCTCGACCTCGGCGCCGAGCGCCCGCAGGGCCGTGACGTGGAAGTCGACCGGCCGGCGCCCGATCGGGTCGCCGCCGACCAGCGGCACGAACGCCTCCCCGGTCCGGTGCAGCAGCGGCCCGAGCATCAGGATCGGGATCCGGTTCAGCCCGGTGAACGCCTCGGGAACCCGGGGCTGGACCTCGCGGCCGGGCGCGATCGTGATCTCGCCGTCCGCGCGGCTCACCCCGAACCCGAGGGACTCCAGCATGGCCGCGGTGATGTCGACGTCGCCGACCTCCGGGGCGTTCCGGATGGTGCTCGGGCCGTCGCCCAGCATCGCGGCGACCATGTGCTTGGTCACGGCGTTCTTCGACCCGCGCACCGTGATATCGCCGCGCAACGGCCCGGAGGGCTCAACCTGCCAGGTTTCGGTCACGCAGACCACTGTATGGGCGGGCGCCGCCGGGTCAGGTCACCTTGGCGTCATCCGGCTCCCGGTCCTCAACCACGGGCACCAGCCGCCCGTTCGGCAAAATCCTGGTGCGGACCAGCCAGTAGCCGCCGGCGGCCAGCAGCACGCCGGCCAGCGTCCACCCCAGCGCGGTCGTACCGGCCCCGGCGTACTTCAGGCCGGACGCGAAGATCACGAACGTGATGACCGGCCTGATGTACTTGTCCGGCGCCCGGGACGACAGCAGCGAGCCGACGATCACGGCGGGGACGCTGCCGACGATGATCGACGCGGTCACCGCGAACTCGACGTGCCCGAAGGCCAGCGCGCCGAGCGCCGCGGCGGCGGTGAGCGGAACCGCCTGCGTCAGGTCGGTCCCGACCAGCCGTTTCGCGCTCAGCAGCGGGTACGTGAACAGCAGCAGGACGATCATCAGCGAACCCGAGCCCACGGACGTCATCCCGACGATCAGCCCGCCGGCCATCCCGATCAGCACGGTCAGCAGCGGACGGATGGTGACCTGCTGGATCTCCGCCGTGCGCGCCAGGGCGGACCTGCCGTCCAGGAACCAGCGGAACACCATGGCGGCGGATCCGACCAGCAGCGCGGCGCCGAGGGCCCGCTCGACGTTCAGCTGATCGGCGGCGCCGTTCCCCAGCAGGTGCAGCAGGTACGCGCCGAGAAACGCCATGGGCACCGAGCCGAGCGTCATCCAGCCGACCAGACGCAGGTTGACCGTGCCCTTGCGCAGGTGCACCAGCGCGCCGACGGGCCGCATCACCACGGCGGCGACCAGGTCGCTGGAGATCGCGGCGGCCGGTTTCACGGCAAACAGCAAGATCAGCATCGGGGTCATCAGGGCGCCGCCGCCCGCGCCGGTCATCCCGACGAGCAGCCCGACCACCGCGCTGCCGAGGACGACGTAGCCGTCTAGCCCCATCCGGTTCCTAACTATCCGAAGTCAAATTATAGACATTAGCTGCCGCCGTGGTGGCGGCTTCAAACCCCTTCATGCCGAACGGACGGTGGGATCAGTTCTCAGCCCGGGTAACCGGGTAAACAGGTGACGTGGACAGGCTGCAGGCGTACCGGGACAAGCGAGACGCTGCCCGCACGCCCGAGCCCGTGCCGCCGGCCGCTGCTCCGGGGGAAAGGCCCGAGGACGAGGCGGGCGGGACGTTCGTCATCCAGGAGCATCACGCCCGCCGGCTGCACTGGGACTTCCGGCTGGAACGCGGCGGGGTGCTGGTGTCCTGGGCGCTGCCCAAGGGCGTGCCGGACGATCCGGCCGTCAACCACCTGGCCGTGCACACCGAGGACCACCCGCTCGAGTACGGCGGCTTCGAGGGGACGATCCCCCGGGGCGAGTACGGCGCGGGCGCGGTCACGATCTGGGACCACGGCAGTTACGAGACGCTGAAGTGGGCGCCGGACGAGGTCAAGGTCACGCTGCACGGGCGGCGGGTGCAGGGCGGGTACGTGCTGTTCCAGACCCGCGGCAGCCAGTGGATGATCCACCGGGAACGGCAGCCGCTGCCCGCCGCGATGCGCCCCATGCTGGCGCTGTCCGGGACGGCCATGCCGGCCGACCGCCAGAACTGGGCGCTCGAGATGAAGTGGGACGGCGTCCGGGCGCTGGCCTTCATCGAGCGGGGCCGGGTGCGCCTGATGTCGCGGACCGAACGGGACATCACGGTCGCCTATCCCGAGTTGGCCGGTCTTGGCGCGGCCACGGCGCACAAGCAGCTCCTGCTCGACGGGGAGATCGTGGTGTTCGGCGAGGACGGGTGGCCGTCGTTCGAGGCGCTCCAGCCGCGCATGCACGTCACCTCCGCCGCGCAGGCGGCGCTGCTCGCCGGCCAGACCCCGGTGACGTACCTGGTGTTCGACCTGATGCAGCTGGACGGACGGCCGCTCCTGGAGGAGAAGTACCGGGACCGCCGCGCGCTGCTTGACGGGCTGGGCCTGGCCGGGTCGTGCTGGCAGACCCCGCCCTCGTTCGCCGGCGAGGACTTCCAGGCCGTGCAGGGCGTCTCGGTCGACCGCCGCATGGAGGGCGTGGTAGCCAAGCGGCTGGATTCGGTCTACGCGCCCGGCGTGCGGACGGACTACTGGCGCAAGATCAAGAACGTGCTGCGCCAGGAGGTGATCGTCGCCGGGTACAAGCCGGGTCAGGGTAACCGGACCGGGCAGGTCGGGTCCTTGCTGATCGGGGTGAACGATGCGTCCGGGCTGGTCTACGCGGGCCACGTCGGGACCGGCTTCAGCGTCGAGACGCTGCGGATGCTCGGCGGGCGGCTCGCGCCGCTGCGCCGCCCGGACTCGCCGTTCGACGGCCCGGTACCGCCCGAGCACGCCCGGACCGCCGTGTGGGTCGAGCCCAGGCTGGTGATCGACGTCACCTTCGACCGGTGGACCAGGGCCGGGCGGATGCGGGCCCCGGTCTACAAGGGGCTGCGCGACGACAAGGATCCCGCGGACGTGATCCGTGAGCCCTGAGACCAAGGTGGCGGTCCTGGTGGACGGCCGGACGCTGACCCTGACCAACCTCGGCAAGGTCCTGTACCCGCAGGCCGGGTTCACCAAGGCCGAGGTGCTCGACTACTACCAGCGGGTGGCGCCCGTGCTGCTGCCGCACATCGCGGGCCGGCCGCTGACCCTGAAGCGGTACCCCGAGGGCGTCGACGGCGAGGCGTTCTTCCAGAAGCACGTGACCGCGCACCGGCCGGACTGGATCCGCACCGCCACGGTCCGTTCGGACAGCTCCCGCGGCCGGGGCACGACCGTGACCTATCTCGTGGTGGACGACCTGCCCGCCCTGATCTGGGCGGCTAACCTGGCGGGCCTGGAACTGCACGTGCCGCAGTGGCGGGTGCCGGGGATCCACCAGCCCGACCTGCTGGTTTTCGACCTGGACCCCGGCGCCCCGGCCGACATCGTGGACTGCTGCCGGGTGGCGGAGGCCTTGCGGCCGCTGCTCGAGGCCGAGGGGTTCGCCCCGCTGGCCAAGACGTCGGGCGGCAAGGGCCTGCAGCTGTACGCGCCGATCTCCGGGGTCACCTCGGACCAGGCCAGCGAGCAGGCCAGGGCCTTCGCCGAGCGCCTGGAACGAGATCAGCCCCGCCTGGTCGTGTCGCGGATGACCAGGGTGCTGCGCACCGGCAAGGTCCTGATCGACTGGAGCCAGAACAACGGGTCCAAGACCACCGTCGCCCCCTACTCGCTGCGGGCCCGCCAGCAGCCCACGGTCTCTACCCCGGTCAGCTGGGACGAGGTGGAAGCCTGCCGTGAGCCCGGCGACCTGTTCTTCACCGCGGATGCGGTCCTGGACCGGGTGGCCCGGCGCGGTGACCTGTTCGCTCCCTTGCTTCGCTGAGCAGGAGCAGGGCGTAGGCGGCCAGGGTGGAGTCGTCGGTGATGGCGCCCGCGGTTACCATCTCCTCGAACGCCGGTCGCGGCACCCAGGCCTGGCGCATGTCCTGCTCTTCCCGTTCGCGCTCCGGCGGCCCCGGGGTCAGCCCGGTGGCCACGAAGAAGTGCCCGCCCTGGCTGCTGATGCCGTGGGCGCAGTGCAGGAACCCGAGCCTGGTCAGCGTGCTCGCCCGCAGCCCGGTCTCCTGGATGAGCTCAAGCCGGGCCAGTTCCTCCGGGGTGCCGGTCTGCCCGTGCGGCCACCCGCCCTGCGGGAAGGACCAGGTGCGCCGGCCGATCGGGTACCGGTACTCCTCGACCAGGTGGAAGCCGTCGTCCTCGGCCGGGATGACGAGCGCGAAATCGGGCTTCTCGACGAATGCGTACGTGCCGCGGGAGCCGTCCCGCCGCTCGATCTCGTCCCGGCGCAGGCGCATCCAGCTGTCTTCGTAGACGACGCCGGAGGCGAGCATGCGGACGTCCGCACCGTCGGGCGCGACGGGCATCGGTCAGGACACCTGCTCGGATCCCGCCACGGCCAGCTCGCTGACGTCGTCGGCCGGCACGCGCGCGGCGGCGGCGGTACCGCGGCGGTTCTGGACGTAGCGGACAAGCGCGGTCGCGCCGATGGCGCCCGCGATCGGCAGCGTGACCAGGGCGGGCAGCTGATAGCGCCAGGAGAACTCGTACACGTCCGCGCCGAGCAGCACGGCGACCCCGCAGGCCGTGATCAGCAGGCAGGCCAGGGCCTGCCTCTGGATCACCGGGTCACCGCGCCTGCGGTAGGTGAAGATCCCGGCGATCCCGGCCAGCAGCGAGAGCAGGAAGACCGGGCCCGGGGTGTACCCGCCGTGCAGCTGGTAATCCCTGAGCACGACGGTGGCGGACCGGGCGACGCGCGCCTCGCCGCCGCCCCCGGCGGCCTTGAACACGTTGGTCGCGCTGTTGGGGCCGTACAGGGTGATGCCCGGCGGGTAGGTCGGGTAGCTGGTCTGGAACTGCCAGCGGGAGATCGGGGTGTCGCCCTCCTGGGTGTTCCTGGTCAGCGCGAAGATCTTCACCGAGTCCTTGGCGATGTCGCCGGCGATCCGCAGCGGCTGCTGCCTGATGACGTTGTACGCGAGCCCGCGCTGCCACGGCATCGTGTTGATCAGCAGGCCGAGCTGGACGTTGACCGGCAGGTACGTCACGCGCGGCGCGTGCTTGGAGTTGACCAGGCCGTCGACGCCGAGCGTGGCCGCCTGGGCCGGGGTGGGGCACAGCGGCCGCTCGTCGGCGGGGAGCTTCAGCGTGGCGCAGTCGGCGGCGTGCGCGGCCCGGCCGTACAGGTACGCGTCGCCCATGTTCGACATCTCGAAGCCGTAGTGCAGGATGACGGCGGAGTAGCTCATATAGCCCACGACCGGCACCAGGAAGCAGGCGGTCAGGGCCACGCCGTGGAGCAGCTTGGTCCGCCAGCCCCGGGTGGCGACCAGCACGTAGACCAGGGCGGGCACGATCAGCGCCTCGCCCACCTGGCGCATGGGCGCGGACCCGCCGAGCGCGAGCCCGCCCAGCATCACGAAGGCGATCCCCGGCCGGGGCTGCCAGAGCAGCAGGAGCATCCCCGCCACGAGCAGCGCCTCGAACACGACGTCGGGCATGATCGTCTGTTCCGCGTTCAGCTGGTACGCGTCGAGCAGGACCGGCGCGACCGCCAGGGCGGCGAGCCAGCGGCTCACGCCGCGGCGCAGCATCAGCACGTAAAGGGCGACCGCCATCGCGAGCCCGAGGACGTGCTGCAGCAGGGCGACGAAGGCCAGGTCGGCGAACATCAGGACGGGGCGGAGCACCACCAGGGTGTAGCCGATCGGGTCGTACGAGCCCCAGTCGTTGTAGTCCGATGTCGTCCCGAAGATGTACTTCTTCGAGTCGATGAACAGCAGCGCCGGCTCGTAGCCGATCTGGGCCAGGGCGCGCAGCGCGAGCCCCGCGACCAGCAGCAGGACCAGCACCCAGTGCCGGCGCAGCAGGTCTGCGGCACCCCAGAGCGCGCGGTCCAGGCGGGACCCGTTACCGGCGGTTACGCTCCCGTCAATCACCCAGAATCCTTGCATGAGTCGCAGCAGGCAGCGGGAGATGCCGCGCTGGAGCCCGGCCGCCTTCTTGGCACGGAACATTCTGCCGCATCAGGAAGTGACAGGCGTGCATAAGCGCGAGATTTCACCCGCGTGCCCCACTCAGAGGACGCGGTGCCCAGGAGCCGGGTGCATGTGAGGTGCGTCACATCCGGCTCGCGCTGGCCGGCTCGCGGCCGCGCCGGGTGTTTTGACGGTTCCTTTCCGTAGCATCGGCCTGTGAGCCGGGAGATCGTGCGGCCGTCGCTGCGCTCGGCGCTGCCCTCGCTGTACCCGATCGGGCCGCCCAGTCCGCGCGCGGCCGGGCCGCGGGGACTCGCGGCGGGCGCCTGCATCCTGTGCCGCGGCCCGGCACGATCCGGGTGGGCCCGCTGCTATCAGTGCGACTCCCATCACCTGCTCGGTCACGGCCTGCTGGCCGACGCGGTCGTCCCGGTCTCGTACGCGGTCAAGGGGACCGCGTACGCCGATGATCTGTGGCGCTACAAGTCGGGGCAGGCGGGCAATGCGCCGGCCCGGAGGTCGGTGCTGGCCCTGCTGCTCGCCTTCCTCGGTGATCACGGCGCCTGCGTCTGGCGTTCGGCGGCCATGCCCGCGCCCGACCGCCTGGCCGTGGTCCCCAGCGGGTGCGGCCGCCCGGGCCCGCACCCGCTGCTCGCGCTGGCCTCGCCCTACCTGGGGGTGCCGCTCTGGCCGCTGGCCATCCGCCCCGGACGCCAGGGCCGCGACCTGGACGTGCGCCGGTTCCAGGCCAGCCGCGCCGGGGCCGGGGCCGGGGGGAGCGTGCTGCTGCTTGACGACACCTGGGTGTCAGGCGCGAGCGCCCAGTCGGCGGCCGCCGCGCTCAAGCTGGCCGGCGCCCGTCACGTGGCGATCGTGGTGCTCGGCCGGCACGTCAACCCGGCCGACCCCCGGGCGGCCCGGTTCGCCGCCGGGCTGGTCCCCGGTCCCTACGACCCGTCGGGGTGCGCGGTGCACGCCGGGCCGGGAGCCGGGGCCCGCGCCTGCCCGGCGGAGCCGGCGCCGTAGCGGCCTAAGCTTGGACCGTGACCGAGGCGTCCCCTTCGCATACCGCCCTGGTCCGGCGCGCCCGCCGGATCGACCGCGAGCTGGCCCTGCTGTACCCGGACGCGCACACCGAGCTGAACTTCGGCTCGCCGCTGGAGTTGCTCGTCGCGACGATCCTGTCCGCGCAGACCACTGACAAGCGGGTCAACCTGGTCACGCCGACGCTGTTCGCCCGGTACCCGACCGCCGCGGACTACGCGGCCGCCGACCGTGACGAGCTGGAGAAGATCATCCAGTCGACCGGGTTCTACCACGCCAAGGCGAACAGCCTGATCGGGCTCGGGCAGGCCCTGTGCGAGAGGTTCGGCGGCGAGGTGCCGCCCAGGCTGCGCGACCTGGTCACGCTGCCCGGGGTGGGCCGCAAGACCGCCAACGTCGTGCTCGGCAACGCCTTCGGCATACCCGGCCTGACCGTGGACACGCACTTCGGCCGGCTCGCCCGCCGGTTCGGCTGGACCGGCAATACCGACCCGGAAAAGGTCGAGGCCGACGTGGCCGCGCTGATCCCGCGCAAGGACTGGACGATGCTCTCGCACCGGCTGATCTGGCACGGCCGCCGGGTCTGCCACGCCCGCCGGCCCGCGTGCGGCGCGTGCGCGGTGGCGCGCTGGTGCCCGTCGTACGGGGAGGGTCCGATCGACCCGGTGGTGGCCGCGAAGCTCGTCAAGCCCGGCCCGTTCTCTTGACCCCCGGCGGTCCCGGGGACCCCCCGGTACCGGCGTGGCTGCGCAAGCTGGCCGCCGACGCCGGCCAGGTGGACACGCCCCCGCCCTTCCTGCCGCCCGCCGGCGTCGGCAGGCCGTCCGCGGTGCTCGTGTTGTTTGCCGGGGGTCCGGACGGACCCGACCTGCTGTTCATCCAGCGCAGCAACGGGCTGCGGCTGCACGCGGGCCAGCCCGCCTTCCCGGGCGGGGCCATCGACGCCGCCGACTCCGGGCCGGTCGCGGCGGCGCTGCGCGAGGCGACGGAGGAAGTGGGCGTCGACCCGGCCGGCGTCGACGTGGTCGGCACCCTGCCGGAGCTGTTCATCCCGCCGACCGGGTTCCGGGTCGTCCCCGTGCTCGCGTGGTGGCGGCGCCCGGCGGCGGTCGCGCCTGTCGATCCCGGCGAGGTGGCCGCGGTGGAGCGGATCGGCGTGCGTGAGCTGGCCGATCCGGCCGTCCGGACGATGGTGCGGGTACCCGACGGGCGCACCACGCCCGCCTTCCGCGTGCGGGGGATGCTCATCTGGGGCTTCACGGCGATGCTCGTCGATCGCCTGCTCCGCCTGGGCGGCTGGGAGCAGCCGTGGGAGACCGGCGAAATCATCGACCTGTGACCGCCGCGGCGGGCTGGCGAGTGCGGATGACGCTATACCGTTGACCTCGTGGGCGGAGATGTGCTCGACCTCATCTTGATCGTGGTGGTCGCCGCGTTCGCCGTGTCGGGTTACCGGCAGGGCTTCATCGTCGGAGTCCTCAGCTTCGCCGGGTTCGTCGGCGGCGCGCTGCTGGGCGCGGAATTCGGCCCGAGCATCTCCAAAGCCCTGGTCGGCGGCCAGACGCAGCAGGACGTCATCGCCGTGGTCCTGCTCGTGAGCTTCGCGGTGATCGGGCAGTTCATCGCCTCCTCCATCGGCGCGGCGATGCGGTCGACGGTGACCTCCGGGTCCGCGACCGCGCTGGATTCGATCGGCGGCTCGGTGGTCAGCGTGGTGTCCTTCCTGCTGATCGCCTGGGTCGTCGGGTCGGTGCTGATCGGGTCCCCGTTCCCGCTGGTGGTCCAGCAGGTCAACAACTCGCTGGTGCTCCAGACCCTGGACAAGGTCATGCCGGCGCCGGCCAAGACCATGTTCTCCGACTTCCGCAGGCTGCTCGCGGGCAACACCACGTTCGCCCAGGTCTTCTCCGGGATCGGCGCCGAGCGCCTGCTCGCGATCCCGGCCCCCGACCCGGCCGTCCTCAACAGCCAGGGATACCAGGCCGCGCGCGCCAGCGTGGTACGCGTGCAGGGGATCGCGCCGTCCTGCTCGCTGTCCGTCGAAGGCTCCGGGTTCGTCATCTCGCCCGACCACATCCTGACCAACGCGCACGTGGTGGCCGGGGTGACGGAACGGCAGACCGTCACGACCACGTCGGGCAACACCCTGCCGGCCACCGTGGTGTTCTACGACCCCCAGGTGGACGTCGCGGTGCTGTACGTGCCCGGGCTCAACCTGCCCACGCTCCAGTTCGCCGGGCAGGCCGACCCCGGCGCCGACGCCGTCGTCGCGGGCTACCCGCTCGACTCGCAGTACCTGCAGGCCGACCCGGCCAGGATCGGCGGCATCCTGAACGCGCAGGGTCCGAACATCTACAAGACCAGCACGGTTACCCGTCAGATCTACGAGATCAGGGCGCTGGTCAGGTCGGGGAACTCCGGCGGCCCGCTGCTCTCGCCGGCCGGCACCGTCGACGGGGTGGTGTTCGCCGCCGCGATCGGGGAGTCCGACACCGGTTTCGCGCTGACGGCGGCCGAGGTGTCGGCCGATGCCAGCGCGGGCGCGCACGCCACCGCGCCGGTTTCCACGCAGGGCTGCGACTAGCGGTCGGCCGTGAGCAGCCCGGGCAGCAGGTCGGCGGGCGGGATGTCCGTGAGCCCGTGCCGTTCGATGCGCGCCGTCAGGTCGTCCGCGGTGGCCAGGATCGCAGCGAGGTCGATTCCGTACGGATGCTCGCGGCCTGGTGCGGCGCGCGCCTGCGCCTGGTAGGCGCGGACGCGCCGGGCCCCCCGGGTCAGCAGCGCGACGGCGCCGCGGGCGTTGCCGCGGTGCGCGTGCGTCAGTCCCACCGCGACCTGGGCTAGTCCCTGCCAGAGGTCACGTTCGCCCGGCGGGCCTGACTTCCACGAGGCCTCGAGAACCTCGTGGGCGTGGAACGGGCGTCCCGCCCGCAGCAGCTCATCGGCCAGCGCGGCCGCCTGCGCGCCGGGCAGGGCCAGGTCGTCGGGCACCCGCGCCTCGCCGGCCCCGGCCCGCGCGGCCGGCGAGGCGCGGTCGAGCGGGCGCCCGAGAGCATCGCGCGGGCGCGCGTTCCGGGGCCGGCCGGATGGATCGCGGTCCCGGTCCCGCGTCACCGTTCCGGTTCCGGGTCGGCGAGCCAGCCGCGGAGCTCGGTGTCGAAGGCGTCGGGGCGTTCCTCGTGCGGGAAATGCCCGGCGCCGTCGATCACGTGCCACCGGTACGGCCCCTCGACGTACCGTCCGGCCCCCCGCGCGGTCCGGGGGAGCACGCAGGTGTCCAGGGCCCCGTGCAGGTGCAGGGTGGGTACCTGGATCGGGGTGCGCATGCGCCAGGCGTACCGCAAGCCGTCCGGGCGGATGCTGCTCCGCGCGAGCCAGCGCTGGTACTCAAGGGCCGAGTGCGCCACCGACGGTATCTGCATGGCCCTGGCGTAGACCTGCGCGGTCTGGTGGTCCGGCCAGCCCGGCGACGACCAGCTCTCGAGCAGCCGGCGCACCCGCCAGGCCCCGCCGCGGACCAGCTGGCGCTCGGGCAGCATGGGCAGCTGGAACCCGAAGGCGTAGCCGCTCCCGCGGCCCTGCCCGAGCGGGTCGGTCAGCACCGCCGAGCGCATCCGGAGCGGGTGGGCCGCCGACACCACGGCGAGCCGGCCGACGACCTTCGGGTGGTAGGCGGCCAGCGTCCAGGCGATCAGCCCGCCCCAGCCGTGGCCGACGACGACCGCGTTCGCCTCGCCGAGCGAGCGGACCAGCCCGGCCGCGTCGGAGGCGGCGGTGACCAGGTCGTAGCCGCGCGGCGGCTTGTCGCTCCCGCCGTAGCCGCGCAGGTCCACCGCCACGGCCCGGAAGCCCGCCTCGGGCAGCCAGGCCAGCTGGTGGCGCCAGGTCCACCAGAACTCGGGGAAGCCGTGCAGCAGCAGGACGAGCGGCCCGTCGCCGGCCTCGGCGATGTGAAACCGGGTCCCGTTGGCGCTTACCGACCGGTGGGTCCAGGGCCCGCCGATCTCGACCGCGGAATCCGCGCCCACCGCCATCGCGCTCACCTCACCGGGACTTGCCGGCGATCTCGGGGCGCTGGCCGTCGGGACCGATCTCGGCCTGGCCGTCGCCGCTCACCACGGGGCGCCCTCCGCCGCGGCGGAGCATCCCGAAGCCCTCCGTGACCGACTTCCTGGTCCGGCGCAGGCCAGAGAAGTGGCGCATCGTCAGCACGGCGATCCCGACCGCCAGCCCGGCCAGCAGCACGCAGGTCCCCGCGACGATGAGAAAGGCCGCCCAGATCCAGATGCCCAGGGCGACCAGGCCGTAGGCGAAGGCAAAGCACACCAGCACCAGGAACAGGCAGGCGACGAAGGCGGCCACTACGCCGAGCGCCCCGGCCAGGCCGACCCGGCGCAGGTCTCCGCGCAGCTCGATCTTGGCCAGTTCGATCTCGTTGCGGAGGAGCTGGGAGACGTCCTTGGCCGCCAGCGCGACCAGGTCCCCGAGTGACTGGTCGGTGCCGGACGGCTCCGGCGTCTCGCTGCGGGCCATCGTGTCCCTCTCCCATCCTGTGGGTCTGAGGGCCGATATTAGCGCGCCTGCGCGCGGGCCCGGCGATTCGTGTCGTCCCGGACAGCAAGCGGCGCCCCTGGCCGGGGCGCCGCTGCGCAAAGCACGTCATGCCGGGCTACCAAGCGTGCACCTTCTCTGTCAGTCAGGCCGGCCGCTCATGTCGGCCTGACCTGCCCTGACACGCCTCCCGCGGCTGGTCGCGCGTGGGTACCTGGCTGCCGTGCCCGGACGCTCCAACGTCCGTACCACCGTTCTACGACGAAAACGCTCGCATGAAAAGACCTGGCACGTATCCAATTCGTGATCTGAATCAGTCCGCCCGCTCACATGCCGTGCACTAGTGACTCACCGATCTCCCCACAACGATCAAGTCGCGGACACTTGTGCACAAGAGCGACGGCAAGGCCCTAACGACCCCATCCGCGCGGACGCCGCAGGCCGGGGGTATCCCGCCCGGCCGCCGCCTGTCCTGCTCCGAAGAATCTCTTAACTACTGGCTCTGATCTACTGTTCAGGTGCCTGTCACATATGTAAAAATCGGTTGGCTGACGCTGCATCGGGGCATCTAGGGTCGATATGAGAGCCCAATGCGGATAAGCTTTCTTATAAGGACGGAGCCGGCCTCCCCCCCCAGGGCCGGACCGTGCGCGCGGGCCCCCGCTCTCCCCCCCGGCGGGGGCCCGCCTCCTTACGGCGCGCGGTGCCCGCGACGGGCTCCGGACCGGCCGGCCTCGTGATCACCGGTACGCGGCCCTTCCTCATCTTGTGAGCCGCCGCCTTCCGTGGTATAAGCCGCCCCCACCGTGGTATGAGCCGCCGCCCACCGTGGTATGAGCCGCCGCTGTCCCGGTATAAGCCGCCGCCCCCCCTCTTATGGAGCAAAAGGTGCCTAGAAGACAAATGGGCTAAATGGTTCAAATGGGTCAGCGGCCGGGCGGTGGTGAGGGGCTGCCCGCCAGGAGAGCATCCAACAGGGTGACGGCCCCTGGCTTGGACAGCGGGTGATTACCATTCCCGCATTTGGGCGACTGGACGCATGAGGGACAGCCGGCCTCGCAGTCGCACGCCGAGATGGCCTGCCTGGTGGCGCTGAGCCAGTCCCGGGCGGCCTGGAAACCCCGCTCGGCGAACCCGGCACCGCCGTCGTAACCGTCGTAGACGAAGACCGTGAGCCTGCCCGTGGCCGGGTGCAGGTCGGCGGATACTCCGCCGATGTCCCAGCGGTCGCAGGTGGCGAACAGCGGCAGCAGCCCGATCGCGGCGTGCTCGGCGGCGTGGGCGGCGCCGCCGAGATCGACTCCCGCGCCGGCCAGCCTGCCGCGCACGGCGTCAGAAACCGTCCACCAGATCGCCCGCGTCTGCAGGCGGCGCGGCGGCAGGTCAAGGGGCGTATCGCCGAGCGGCGCGCCCGTGTCGGCCCGGCGCCTGGTAAAGCAGACCACCTGGCGGGTCACCTGGACGTCACCGAAGCGGACGTCGCCCTCGCCCCAGGACGCGTGGCGAAGCTCGGCCCGGATCTCGACCTCGGTCACGGCCCTGGCCGTCGTGGTGTAGCCGGGGTCGCGCTGCTCGACGAACGCCACCTCCTCGGCCAGGTCCAGGCGGCTGACCAGGTAGCTGTCTCCCTGGTGCAGGTAGACCGCGCCGTCGTGGACCAGCAGGTGCGCGGACGGCTCGTCCACCGTGCCCACCAGCCGTCCGGTCGCCTCCTCGACGACCCGCACCGGGGCCAGCCCGGCCCCGCGCAGCCCCGACGCGGCCGTGCCGCGGCGCATGCTGTACCAGCCGGACGCGCGCCTGCGCAGCCGGCCTGAACTCGTCAGTTCGTCCACGACCTGACGCGCCGCCGGGCCGAACAGGTCCAGGTCCGCCTCGGTCAGGGCCAGCTCCGCCGCGGCGGCGCACAGGTGCGGGGCCAGCACGTACGGATTGCCCGGATCCAGGACCGTGGCCTCCACGGGGTGCCGCAGCAGCAGTTCCGGGTGCCGGACCAGGTAGGTGTCCAGCGGGTCATCGCGCGCCACGAGGACCGCGGCCGCGCTCCTGCCGCTGCGCCCGGCGCGACCGGCCTGCTGCCACAGCGAGGCCCACGTCCCCGGCCAGCCGGCGATGAGCACCGCGTCGAGGCCGGTGATGTTGACGCCGAGCTCCAGCGCGGTGGTGGTGGCCAGGCCGGTCAGGCGCCCCTCGGACAGGGCGGCCTCGAGCTGGCGCCGGTCCTCGGGCAGGTACCCGGACCGGTAGGCGGCGACCTGCGCCGCGGGCGCCTCGTGGGCCCGCAGTGACCTGCGCGCCGCCAGGGCGACGGTTTCCGCGCCGCGGCGGGACCTGATGAAGGCGAGCGTCTGGACGTTCTCCCCGACGAGCCTGGCGAGGAGTTCGGCGGTCTGGGCGTTGGCGGTCCGGCGCAGCCGCGCCCCGGCCTCGCCGCGGGCCTCGGTCAGCGGCGGCTCCCACAGCGCGAACGCGAGCGGCCCCCGTGGTGACCCGTCCTCGGTCACCACCTCGGCGTCCAGCCCGGTCAGCAGCCTGGCGCAGGCGCCGGGGGCGCCGATCGTCGCGGAGGCGAGCACGAACACCGGGCGCGGCAGCGCGTCCGGCGCGGCGTGATGGGCCACCACCCGGCGGAGCCGGCGCAGTACGTGCCCCACGTGGGAGCCGAAGACGCCGCGGTACCCGTGGCATTCGTCGATGATCACGTAGCGCAGCCTGCTGAAGAACCCCGACCAGCGCGCGTGCCCCGGCAGGAGCGCACGGTGCAGCATGTCCGGTGTGGTCAGCAAGTACCTGGCGTGGCTGCGCGCCCAGGCACGCTCGGCCGTGCTCGAGTCGCCGTCGAAGGTCGCGGCCTGGACCCCCGGCAGGGCGAGGGACCGGAGCCAGGCCAGCTGGTCGGCCGCGAGCGCCCTGGTCGGCGTGATGTACAACACGGTGTCACCGGCCAGGACCGACGTCAGGGCGGGCAGCAGGTAGCCGAGGGACTTACCCGACGCCGCGCCCGTCGAGATGATCACGTTCCGGCCCGCCCAGGCGTGGCACGCGGCGCTGGCCTGATGGGACCAGGGAGCGCGGATCCCGCGGCCGGCCAGCGCGCCGGTGATCTGGGCGGGAACCCAGTCCGGCCAGGGCACCTCGCGTGCCTGCCGGGCGGGGATGTGCTCGACGTGCACCGGTCGGCCCGCGTGCTCGCCGCCGAGTAGGATGCCAAGGGCCCGGCCGGGGCCGGGGGGCACGGGCGGCGGGCAGCCGCCCGTGGAATGGGGGGGATCAGCGATTGTCGACACCAGGTTTTCAGTGTGTCACCCGTTGGGGGATGCCCGGAGGCATGATTTCGTATAGACATGACACCGGAGCGTGGTTGAATGCCGACAGGATCGCCCCGCCCCTGACGAACGTGAGCCCGCGCCGAGGCGGGACGACAGAAGACGCCGTGATGGCGCTGGAGGATTTGTGGATCTGAAGCTAGGTCACTACAACAAGGACGGCATTGAGGTCGTCGACGTCGAGGGCGAGATCGATGTCTACACGGCGCCCCGGCTCCGTGAGCTGCTCATCGATCTGGTGAACAAGAACAACTACCAGCTCGTCGTCAATATGGAAAAGGTCGAGTTCCTTGACTCCACCGGCCTCGGGGTCCTGGTCGGCGGGCTGAAGCGGGTGCGGGCGCACGACGGCTCCCTGGACCTGGTCTGCACGCAGGAGCGGATACTCAAGATCTTCCGGATCACCGGGCTGACGAAGGTGTTCGGCATCCACGAGACGGTGGACCTGGCCATCGCGGCCAAGAAATCCGAGAAGTAACGCCGGCCAGGGCGGCGAAACCAGCGCCGATGGCCACCGTAGAAGTCGCGTTCACTCCGCTGCCTGCGCACGTCCGCACCGCACGCCTGGTCGCCACCGCGGTGGCCCGGCGCAGCGGCGTGGACGAAGCGCTGCTCGATGAGGTGCGCCTCGCCGTGGGCGAGGCCTGCTCGCGCGCGGTCGAGGTGCACCGGCGGCACTGCCCGGCTGAGCCGGTCAGGATCGAGATGACCGACCAGGGCGAGCGGTTCGTGGTCGTGGTGCGGGACGCCGCCCCGACGAGCACCGCCCCGGTCACCGTCCAGGGCGCGGAAGATGGCGCGCTGGCGATCCCGGCCGGGTTCGGGCTGGCCGTGATATCCGGCCTCGCCGATGACGTCCGCGTCTCGTCGACGAGCTCCGGCGTCAGTGTCCAGATGAGCTGGCCGTCGGCGGCGGCCACGGCCTGAGCCTGCGCAGGCCGCGTACGGTTCTCCCCGAGCCCCACCGCTGGTCAGCTGCATCGCGTTCCCTTATCGTGAAGATAACGAAAAGATAACAAAACTGTTAGGAACGGCCCGGTGTTCGTGGTTGCGCCCGCGCCTGCGTAGACTCCCGGCACTCGTTTATTCCCGATCGGCGCCGAGGGCGTTATTCCAAGAACCGGCTTCCAGGAGGTCGAATGTCCAGGCTCGTCCCCGCGCTGGCGGCAGACCCCGTCAGCGTGAGCGGCTCCAACCTGACCTGGGTTGTCATCGTCGGGGTCGTCGCCCTGCTTGCGCTCGGCGTGGCCGGCGTGCTGGTCAGGGAGGTCCTCGCGGCCAGCCAGGGAACCGAGCGGATGCAGGAGATCGCGCGCGCCGTGCAGGAGGGCGCGGCGGCGTACCTGCGCCGCCAGTTCCAGACCCTCGGCGTGTTCGTGGTCGTCATCTTCTTCATCCTGCTTCTGCTACCCGCCTCCGGCCCCGGCGTGCAATGGGGCCGGAGCATCTTCTTCCTGGTCGGCGCGGTGTTCTCGGCGGTGACCGGGTTCGTGGGGATGACGCTGTGCACCCGCGGCAACGTCCGGGTCGCGGCCGCGGCGCGCGAGGGCGGGGAGCAGCCCGCGATGCGGATCGCGTTCCGGACCGGCGGCGTGGCCGGGATGTTCACCGTCGGCCTTGGCCTGTTCGGCGCGGCGGTCGTGGTACTGAGCTACAAGGCCAACGCGCCGAGCGTGCTTGAGGGTTACGGGTTCGGCGCGGCGCTGCTGGCGCTGTTCATGCGTGTCGGCGGCGGCATCTACACCAAGGCGGCCGACGTCGGGGCGGACCTGGTCGGCAAGGTGGAGCAGGGCATCCCCGAGGACGACCCGCGGAACGCGGCCACGATCGCCGACAACGTCGGCGACAACGTGGGCGACTGCGCCGGCATGGCGGCGGACCTGTTCGAGTCCTACGCGGTCATGCTCGTGGCGTCGCTGATCCTGGGCAAGAGCGCGTTCGGCGACAAGGGCCTGGTCTTCCCGCTGATCGTGCCGATGATCGGCGTCATCACCGCGGTAATCGGGATCTTCTCGGTCTCGCCGCGCCGCGGCGACCGCAGCGGCATGACCGCGATCAACCGGGGCTTTTTCATCTCGGCGGTGATCTCGGTCATCGGGGTGGCGATCGCTGCCTTTACCTTCCTGCCGGCCAGGTTCAGCGGCTTCGCGGGCGTCACCGACCCGGCCATCGCGCATTACCATGGCAACCCCCGCTGGATCGCGCTCGGCGCGGTGGCCATCGGCATCGTGCTGGCCAGCGCCATCCAGTTGCTGACCGGGTACTTCACCGAGATGAACCGGCGGCCGGTCCAGGACATCGCCAACGCCTCGGAGACCGGCCCGGCCACCGTCATCCTGTCGGGTACGTCGAGCGGCATGGAGTCCGCCGCGTACGCCGCGCTGCTGATCGCCGGCGCGGTGTTCGGCGCCTACCTGCTCGCCACCGGGAACGCCACCATCGCGCTGTTCGCGGTGGCCCTGGCCGGCGGCGGACTGCTGACCACGGTCGGCGTCATCGTGTCGATGGACTCGTTCGGCCCGGTAACCGACAACGCGCAGGGCATCGCGGAGATGTCGGGCGACGTGGAAGGCGACGCCGCCGTGGCGCTCACCCACCTGGACGCGATCGGCAACACTACCAAGGCGATTACCAAGGGCATCGCGATCGCGACCGCGGTGCTCGCCGCGACCGCGCTGTTCGGCTCCTTCCACACCATCGTCGCCCAGGCGCTCGGCAGCGCGGGCGGCACCTTCAGCCTGTCGATCGACCAGCCCAGGGTCCTGATCGGGGTGATCATCGGCGGAGCGGTGGTGTTCCTGTTCGCCAGCCTGCTGATCATGGCGGTGGGCCGGGCCGCGCAGGGCGTGGTGGTGGAGGTGCGCAACCAGTTCCGGCAGCACCCGGGGATCATGGACTACACCGAGAAGCCCGAGTACAGCCGGGTGATCGACCTGGTCACCAGGGACTCGCTGCGCGAGCTCGTCACCCCCGGCCTGCTCGCGGTGCTGGCCCCGATCGCCATCGGGTTCACCTTCGGTTACTCCACCCTCGGCGCCTACCTGGCCGGCGCGATCGCGGTCGGCGTGCTGATGGCGGTCTACCTGGCCAACTCCGGCGGCGCCTGGGACAACGCCAAGAAGGTGGTCGAGGACGGCGCGCACGGCGGCAAGGGCTCCGAGGCGCACGCCGCCACCGTCATCGGCGACACCGTCGGCGACCCGTTCAAGGACACCGCCGGACCGGCGATCAACCCGCTGATCAAGGTGATGAACCTGGTCTCGCTGCTGATCGCGACCAGCATCGTGAAGTACAGCAGCAATACGGGCCTGCGGGTGGGGGTCGCCCTGGCCGCGGTGATCATCATCGTGGCCGCGATCGTGATCTCCAAGCGCCGCGCGGCGGGCATCGCCGAGCCGTCAGGCGCCGAGGTAACAGGGGCCGTCTCACCGGCGGTCGAGGATGCCATGCCGGAGCCCCGCGCTGACGTCGCGGGCGCCCCGGCCCAGGATGGCGCCCCGGCCCAGGATGGCGTCGCGGACCACACGAGGGCGGCCAAGACGCCGGACAGCTAGGACGGCAGGGACTACACACGGCCGCCGCCGAGATTCCCGGCAGCTAGGGCGGCAGCAGGGAGAACTTCACGCTGTCGCGGCGCCGTTCCGCGACGCACCAGGCATGAGCGCCGCAGCCCTCGCCGGACGGCTAGGTACCTGCTCGTACCCGTCGCCCGCTGACCACGGTCGTACGCGACCGAGCCCGCGAACTGGCCCGCTGGCAGGTAGCTGCCACCGAGCAGACTGTGCGGCTCGAGGACCAGGCGACAGGCGAGGCGGGGGAGAAGGAGGACCGGCTTACCCGGCAGTTGGTCGAACGAGGCGGCCTGTGGAGTCGAAGTGCCCCATGAGTGACCCACTCGACGAGCCCGACGACGGCACGCCGCTGACAGACGAAGAGCGCCAGGGGCTGCTGTTGCCGGTGCTTACCCGCAAAGCTAGCGACTCAGGCATTTGGGGCATTCAGCAGCCCGCGATTCCCCGGACTCCTACCGTCGGCCACAGCCGACGGCGTTGACTCATCCCGCCGCGCAAGTCGTAGTGAGCGTTCGATAAGGATGAGTACGGCGCGGCGGCTGCCTGGCCGGTTTGGCCCGCGCTTTGCTGGTTCCTCGTCCGTCCCGCTATCCTCATCCGCCCCTATGCGATCACAGGTACGGGGAGGCCTGGGATCTTGCGGGAGGATCCGGGCTTGCGGGAGGATCCGGTGGACTGGGGTGCCTCGTGCCTGAAGTCAGACAGTCAGTACACGTCCCCCGAGCGACCTCCCGGAGCCCGTTTAGACGCTAGGACGTTGCCGCAAGGCCCCGGTCATGCACCACGTGCCAGGCGCTCTCAACGTGCGGTTGGGTGAAGAGGGAGGACTTGCGCTGATTCCATCGGCGAACCTCTTGGTGGGCGACACCGCTGTTCGCCATTGCAGTGCTGTCGTGAGTCATGACCCAGTGGACTGTCGCGAGAAGCTCCAGTCCGTAAGTGCTCTCGAAGCCCTCGATTTCGCTTAGTACCGAACGGATCCGCGCAGCGGTCGCCGGATGGCTGGCGATGTATCTATCCAGTGCCTCGTAGATCTCGGGTTTCACTTGGATTGGCTCGGCCTTGGTGATGGGCAGTGAGCCATCCCCGAAACCGATGATGAAATGCCCTTCCATGTTGCGCAGAGATTTTCGCAGGTCGTCTGCGTACGGACCATATACAGCCTCGGTGAAGACCAGCCGAAGCGCTTCCCCGTTGGTCTGGAGGAAGTAAGCGAGCTTTTGGACCTCAACGAGCGTCGGGGGTTCGAAAGTAACTCGCTCGTACTCCCGCATAAGCGCCAGCAGCGCGGCGCGGGGTGGTGTCATTTTCGGCGCTCGTTCACGGCTTGGCTGCTCAGCAGCGCTCGGAGCACCCTTTGGAGCGAAGATGCGTACGCCGACAGTGCCAGCTAGCGGCTCGAGCGCGCGCAGTATTCGTGGCTCGACGTCACGCCAGTCCAGTCCGCCGTTGCCGCATCCGAGGGGTGGGATAGCGATGGATACGATGCCGAGTTCGCCGATCACCCTGGTCAGGTCTTGGAGGCCGGTCTCGATGTCGACGAGCTTGGATCGGGAACGCCAGTGCCGCTTCGTGGGGAAGTTGATGATGTAGCGAGGACCAGCCAGAGATCCGGTCTCCCATACGTGCATGCGACCGAGCGTGACCTCACCCCGCTTGCAGGCTGCCTCGTAGTCTTTGAACATGGCGGGCCATGCCTTCTTGAACTGCAGAGCGATCCCCTTGCCCATGATGCCCTCGGTGTTGACGGTGTTGACGAGCGCATCGGCGTCTTGTGTGAGGAGGTTCCCAGTACCTCGTGTGATCGGCATCGGCATCCCTCAGAAGTACCACTCGGCTCTGACAACGACAGGTTTCGGCTGACCAGCCGTACCCAGTACGAGTTCGACCTGAGCACGGGCCCAGTCGGTCTTCGTCGCGACTGCTTCGATGGCCTGCCATGGAACGCGGGGGTGGACGAGGCACTCCGCCTGTCGGCGTTCCTTGCGGTCAGGATCGTCGGGCGTGTTATTCCAGTACGTCGCCGTCATGAGGGGCCAGTCGATGAAGTCATTGTCGTCTAGGGCCCTGTCCTGATCGGTCATTTCGGCGTACCCCAGCTCGGCGTGTCGGTTGCTGGCTATCACGGTCAGGCCCGCCCCGCGCAAAGTCTGGGTGGAACTCATCAGGTAGACGATCTGCTCGGTGCGTGCGGCCTCCTCGCTGACCAGGCCGCGTGTTATGGCGTACAGCATCGGGCTTCGTGGGGCGAAGTAGAAGGGAACGTAGTCAGCTAGGGTGCCGCCCACTCCGCACGGCACGACGCGAAGGGCGCGGCGCTGCTTGATGTGGTCGTACCCGATCTCAACCCCAGCGATTTGTCGTCGCCTGCATTCGTTGTCCGAAAGCAGTCCGTGCTCGATAACGCTTGGAAGTCGCTCGATTCGCACCATATGGAGCACGCGGGTGGGCACTGGGCGGGTCACAGCCCCAATGATGCCTTACCAGCGCCGAGCCCTGCGGTCCCGCGATCGGCCAGGGCCGCTGTAGCCGCGAGAGTCAGATCTGGCCTGCTCAGCACGCGCGTGTCTCGGCTGCAACGGACCCATAAGTGGCCTCGATCACGAGCCATCCGTTCACGATGCATCTAGCGAGTTGGTAGCCACAGCCGCCGTTCCCTATGCAGATCGCATGGCTCTGTACGGCGATCGCAAGATGGGCTCGCGACGATGAATATCGGGCTCGCCCTGGCGGGCCGCTCCCCGGCGGCAGGAGTGGTCGTTGCCGTTACGTCAGAGCTGTACCGTCGCCTCGATGGTGACCCTGCGCCCGGGGCAGGCTGTTTCAGAGTTGGAACGTGGCTCTGGAATGCACCGGATCGACCGCGAAGCCCGGATCAACCCCAGAAACCGGAGCCACCCGGCGGCGCCGCGTTCAGGCTGCCACGTCCCGCAAGTTTCAGCAGCCTCCGCAGCCCCCCGCGTACCAAAAGATCACGGAAGATCCGCG
>DATJQX010000020.1:0-2044 GCA_035505275.1 Streptosporangiaceae bacterium
GACCGGCTCGGCCAGGCCAACGCCCTCGGCTTCCTCGGGATCGCTCGGCGAGCGACGGGTGATTACCCGGCCGCGGCCCAGGCCCTGGAGCAGGCGCTGGGCGTCTTCCGCGACCTCGGCGACCGGAGCGGTGAGGCCGAGGCGCTCAACGAGAAAGGGACGCTGCACCGGATCAGCGGTGACCTCACGCGGGCTGAGGGGTGCCACCAGCAGGCCCTGGACCTGGCCCGCGCCATCGCAAGCTCCTGGAACGAGGCCCACGCGCTGGCCGGCTTGGGCCGGTGTGCCGCGGCCGCCGGCCACACCGCTCAGGCCGGGACCTTCCTGCGGCAGGCACTGGAGATCTTCCAGCGGATCGGCGCGGCCGAGGCCCCGGACCTGCTCGCCGAACTAGCCGCCCTCACCGGCCCGGCACCCGCCCAGTAAGCCGGCCCAGCGCGCCGCCGGCCGCGGTAACGACGCCGCGAGGAAGTCCGCGGCCACGGCCGCCAGTTGCGGGGAGGGGCCGACGTTGTAATGCGTCATCCCCGGCAGAATCGCCAGCCGCGAGGCGGGCGCCAGCGAGCCGTCCCACAGCGCGTCCCGCCGTGCACCATCAGCAGCGGTGTCCCCCCGCTACCCCGGCTCTCCCAGTACACGTCAACCCCATCGACCGGCGCATACCCGCTGGTCACCGCACCCGTCATGGCTTCCTCCCGCTCGGTGGCTGCACGAACCCGCCAATAAGACGGACGGCCGGGGCATCGCCCGCTGCCGGGTCACACCAGCCACACCCGTGGACTTTGTACCTCCCACGACCATTTTCGGCGTCATTTCAGGCCTGATCGGGCCCGATGGTGGTCACCAGCGGTACAAAGTGGCGCCCTGGGTACAAAGTGCGCCGGCCGCCTTACTCCGACGGAGGGGCCGTGAAGCCGTCGGCGCCCACCGTCACCTCGGCGGTCTGGGCCAGTTCGCGCACCGGCTGCGGCGTGCCATCCAGGTCCAGGACCAGCGACGCCTCCGAGTACCAGGACGGGATCACCGCGTTGCCCCAGAAATCGCGGCGGCGCGGGTCGAGCACCGACCAGCGGAGCACCGGGTGGTCCGGGTCGCCGGTGTAGTAGTCGGAGGTGTAGATCTCCAGCCGGTGCCCGTCGGGGTCCCGCAGGTACACGTAAAAAGCATTGGAGACGCCGTGCCGACCGGGTCCGCGCTCGATGCACGACTCCAGGGACAGCGACCCGATGATGTCGCAGATCCGCAGCACCGAATGCGGCTCGTGCGCGAAGAACCCGAGGTGGTGCAGCCGCGGCCCGGCGCCGCCGGTGAACGCGACGTCGTGGACGGTCTGCTTGCGGTACATCCAGGCGGCGTAGACGGTCTGGTCGTCCTCGATCGTCTCAGACAGCCCGAACCCGAGCCCGGCGTAGTACTCGAGTGCGCGGGGCACGTCGGGCACGCAGATGTTGAAGTGGTCAAGCCGCGCGACCTCGGCCCCGCGCCGCAGGTCGTACCGCTGCTGCAGCCGCTCCGGGTGATCCGACCACGCGAAGAAATCCACCAGGAAGCCGAGCGGGTCCTCCACCCGCACGACCTCGCCGACCCCGCGGACAGAACCCGCGGGCAACCGGGCGGTCCGGCAGCCCAGCGCGGCGTAGTAGGTCTCCGCGCGCGAAAGATCGAGAGCTGACCGCACCCGGTACCCGAGCGCGCCGGCCGCCGCGGCAGGCCCGGACCGCACGATCAGGTTGTGGTGGGTGAGCTCGTCAAATCCCCGCAGATATAGCGCGGACGAATCCTCATATGTCACGACAAAGCCGAGCAGGTCGACCCAGAAGCGCCGGGCCTCGGCCAGCGAGGTCACGACCAGCGTCGCGTACGCCGACCGCACGATGTCCGGGGGAGGCGGCAGCAGAGACTCAGCCATAAGACATCACGCTCCAAACCGCGGCACGTGCGTGTCGCCGAGTGCCACGTGCACGATCCGGGAATCGGTGTAGAAGTCGATCGAGTGCTGCCCGCCCTCGCGGCCGAGCCCGGACGCCTTCACGCCACCGAACGG
>DATJQX010000021.1:0-6948 GCA_035505275.1 Streptosporangiaceae bacterium
CGGACAGTTCACACTGGGCTGGCCCGGTGCGCAAGTCACAATTCGTACACAGAGCCAAAACACCGGTCATGACTTGATCTTCCCCCGCGCCGTCCCCGTTTATCCGAGCAGCGACAACCGTACCTGCCTGTCCGGATTATCGACATTAAGGTCCACAATTGCGACGGATTGCCATGTCCCCAACGCAAGCCGGCCGCCCGCCACGGGCAGGATCGTGAACGGCGCCACGAAAGCGGGCAGCACGTGCGACCGGCCGTGCCCGCGGGACCCGTGGGCGTGCACCCACCGGTCGTCGGCGGGCATGAGCTCGGCCAGCACGGCCAGCAGGTCCTGGTCGCTGCCCGACCCTAGCTCCATCAGCGCCACGCCAGCGGTCGCGTGCGGCACGAACACGTGCAGCAGGCCGTCGCCGCCCCCGGATGCCTGGCGGGCGAAGTCGGCGCACTGCGGCGTGATGTCGTGCACGGCATCGCGGCCGCCCGTATGCACCCGGAAAACTTCAGACTTCATTTTTAACACCCCGTCTCCCGCACGGCCGGTGCGGAAGACCGGGAGCTAGGACCGGGCTGCCTTGCCCCTGGCCGCTGTTCTCGCCCTCTTCCGCGGGTGCTCGACCACCGCGTCTGGACCGGGGAACACGAGGCAGGTATGGCCATCGTCGAACCGCACCAGATACGGCGGGGAGCCGCCTGAGTCACGGACCTCAAGGATCTCACCGGTCCGCTCGGGATGCCCGACGACGTTCCCGCGCACGTGCAGCCGGTCCCCGACCACAGCATGCATGCGTACACCTCCTTCACCAGTTGCTTGCTCCTGGTGTACCCAGCGTGACATAGGCAAACAGTCAAGTGAAGGGACCTCCGGCTCCTCTCGCGGCCCTGTTACCGCCCGGTAGAGATGCGTTCCGGGCACCCACGTACCAGGATGAGAATGGAGAGAACGAAAGTACACGTGACGGCAGTGCGCTGCCAGGCAAGACACACCAGCGGGGGCTAGGTCGGACCGGCCGTGTCTCCGTAGGAAGGCGAGGAACACCCCGTGGCATCAGGACGCCAGCGCTTCTCGATCATCAGCGACGGCCTGCCCACTCAGCTGCCGGACATAGACCCCGACGAAACGCGCGAGTGGATCGACTCATTCGACAACGTCATGCGGACCCGGGGCCGGGCTAGGGCCAGGTACGTGATGCTCCGGCTGCTGGAGCGCGCCCGCGAGCAGCAGGTCGGCGTGCCCGGGCTGCGCAGCACCGACTACATCAACACGATCCCGCCCGAGGGCGAGCCCTGGTTCCCCGGCGACGAGTACGTGGAGCGCCGGATCCGCGCCTACATCCGGTGGAACGCCGCGGTGATGGTGTCCCGGGCCAACCGGCCGGGCATGGGCGTCGGCGGCCACATCGCCACCTACGCCTCGGCGGCCAGCCTGTACGAGGTGGGCTTCAACCACTTCTTCCGGGGCAAGGACCACGGCGAGTCCGGCGACCAGGTGTTCTTCCAGGGCCACGCGGCCCCGGGCATCTACGCCCGGGCCTTCCTGGAGGGCCGCCTGACCGAGGAGCAGCTGAACGGGTTCCGCCAGGAGCTGTCCCACCCGGGCGGCGGCCTGCCCTCGTACCCGCACCCCCGGCTGATGCCGGACTTCTGGGAGTTCCCGACGGTGTCCATGGGCCTGGGCGCGATCGACGCGATCTACCAGGCGCGGTTCAACCGATACCTGCTGGCCCGGGAGATCAAGGACACCAGCCGGTCACATGTCTGGGCCTTCCTCGGCGACGGCGAGATGGACGAGCCGGAGACCCGCGGCGCCATCCAGGTCGCCGCGCGCGAGGAGCTGGACAACCTCACCTTCGTGATCAACTGCAACCTGCAGCGCCTGGACGGGCCGGTCCGCGGCAACGGCAAGATCATCCAGGAGCTCGAGTCGTCGTTCCGCGGCGCGGGCTGGAATGTGATCAAGGTCATCTGGGGCCGCGACTGGGACCCCCTGCTGGCCAAGGACACCGACGGGGTCCTGGTCAACAAGATGAACACCACGCCGGACGGGCAGTTCCAGACCTACGCGGTCGAGTCGGGCGCCTACACCA
Source organism: Streptosporangiaceae bacterium (assembly GCA_035505275.1). Classification (GTDB taxonomy): domain Bacteria; phylum Actinomycetota; class Actinomycetes; order Streptosporangiales; family Streptosporangiaceae; genus Palsa-504. The sequence continues at coordinate 2,084 of DATJQX010000021.1, forward strand.
GGGAGAACTTCTTCGGCGGGGACCCGCGGCTGCGGGCCATGGTCGAGCACCTGTCCGACGACGAGATCCGCAACCTCTCCCGCGGCGGCCACGACTACCGCAAGGTCTACGCGGCGTTCGAGGCAGCCCAGGCGCACGTCGGCCAGCCGACCGTGATCCTGGCCCACACGATCAAGGGGTGGACGCTCGGCCCCGACTTCGAGGCGCGTAACGCCACCCACCAGATGAAGAAGCTCACGGTGGCCGAGCTCAAGGAGTTCCGGGACCGGCTGTACCTGGAGATCCCGGACGCGGCCCTGGAAGCCGAGCTGCCGCCGTACTACCACCCGGGCGAGAAGTCCGACGAGATCCAGTACATGAAGGAGCGCCGCGCGGCCCTCGGCGGCTACCTGCCGCGCCGGGTAGTACGCGCCCGGCCGGTCACCCTGCCCGGCGACGGGCCCTACGCCGAGCTGAAGAAGGGCTCAGGCAAGCAACCGGTCGCCACCACGATGGCGTTCGTCCGGCTGCTCAAGGACCTGATGAAGGACCCCGAGATCGGCTGGCGGTTCGTTCCGGTGATCCCGGACGAGGCGCGCACTTTCGGCATGGACTCGCTGTTCCCGACGGCGAAGATCTACGACCCGCACGGCCAGACCTATGAGGCCGTGGACCGCAACCTGCTGCTGTCCTATAAGGAGTCGACCAAGGGCCAGATCCTGCACGAGGGCATCAGCGAGGCCGGGGCGATGGGTTCGACGATCGCCGCTGGCACGGCGTACGCAACGCACAGCACCCACATGATCCCGGTCTACGTCTTCTACTCGATGTTCGGGTTCCAGCGGACCGGCGACCAGATGTGGGCGTTCGGCGACCAGCTCGGCCGGGGCTTCCTGATCGGGGCGACGGCCGGGCGGACCACGCTGACCGGCGAGGGCCTGCAGCACAATGACGGGCACTCGGTGCTCCTGGCCTCGGTCTCCCCCGCCTGCGTGGCCTACGACGCGGCCTGGGCGTACGAGCTCTCCTACATCGTGAAGGACGCCCTGCGGCGGATGTACGGCTCGTCCCCCGAGCACCCGGACGGCGAGAACATCTTCTACTACCTCACCGTCTACAACGAGCCCTACCAGCAGCCGGCCGAGCCGGCCGACTACCCCGGCGGCACCGAGGCACTCGAGCGGGACATCCTGCGCGGCCTGTACCGGTACGCCGACACGCCAGCGCCCGCCGGGTCGGCCGAAAACGAGGCCGACCGGCCCCGTGCCCGGATTCTGGCCTCGGGCGTGGGGCTGCGCTGGGCGCTCGAGGCGCAGCAGCTTCTGGCCGAGGACTGGGGGGTGGCGGCCGAGGCCTGGTCCGCCACGTCGTGGACCGAGCTGCGCCGGGACGCGGTGGAATGTGACGAGTGGAACATGTTGCATCCTGACGTGGAACCACGGGTCCCGTACCTGACCGGCGCGCTGGCCGAGCACCCCGGCCCGGTGGTGGCGGTCAGCGACTGGATCCGCGCGGTACCCGACCAGATCGCCCGCTGGGTCAACGCCCCGTTCACCTCGCTCGGCACCGACGGCTGGGGGTTCTCGGACACCAGGCCGGCCGCGCGGCGGTTCTTCCACGTGGACGCCGCGTCGATCACGCTGGCCGTGCTCACCGAGCTGGTCAAGACGGGCGAGCTCAAGCCGGAGGTCCTGTCGCAGGCGATCGCCAAGTACAAGCTCGACCTCCCGGTCAGCGAAGCGCTGTGAGCTAAGTCGCCCGCCGGGCCTGCCTTGGCTCATTCCGACTGGCCCGGCGGCGGTGCATCAGACGCCCGCGCAGGATGACGGCGCGCGGGTGGTCGAGCTGGGCGAGGCCGGCGCGCGGGTCGCTGTCGTAGACGACGGCGTCGGCGGGGGCTCCTTCGGCCAGTCCGGGCAGGCCCAGGTAGGCCCGGGCGGCCCAGGAGCCGGCCGCCAGCGCGTCGTGGGGCCGGACCCCGGCGGCGGCCAGCGCCCGGATCTCGTCGGCGATCTTGCCGTGCGGCCGGGAGTCGGTTCCGGCCAGGACCGTGACCCCGGCCTCGGCGGCCGCGGCGGATAGCTTCGCGTGGACGCTCGCGCCGCCGATGTACCACTCCTTCGCCGGGCTGTCCGGCCGGGCCTGGACGGTGTTCAGGGACGCGGTGATGACGGTCAGCGTCGGCGTCAGTGCCGTGCCTTGCACCGCCATCTGGGTCAACAGCGCCGGATCCAGGCCCATGCCGTGCTCGATCGAGTCCACCCCCGCGGCGACGGCCGCCGCGCCGCCGTCCGGCTGCTGCGAGTGCACGGCGACGCGCCCGCCGACCGCGTGAACCGCCGCCACGATCGCGGCGAGCACCTCGACCGGGATCGGCTCGCCATCATGCCGCCAATCGCCGATCAGCTTGGCCCAGCCGGTCGCGGCCGCCTGCGCGGCGGCGAGCGCCGGCAGCCCGGCGTGGTCCGCGCGCCGGCCCCATCCGTCGAAGAACTGCCCGAACTGCGCGATCCATGGCCCGGCGTGCAGCGCCCGCGGGACGTCATCGTCCCGGCCGAACCAGTCGGGCGGGTCACCGGCCAGCCCGGGTGAGCGGATCATCGTGACCCCGGCGGCGACGTGCCGGCGCAGGTCCTTGCGCAGCAACGGCTCGTCGAGCGGGTCACCCGGCGCAGCGGCCCCGGGATGCGTGTGCGCGTCGACCAGGCCGGGCAAGAGCCAGCCCTCCGCCACGAGTTCGGCGCCGGCGACCGGGTCCGTGGTCCACCGGTCGCCGTCGGCGTAGAGGTCGACCGGCTCACCGTCCGGCAGCGCCGGTCCACGCACCCGCAGAACGCTCACGTCTCCTCCATCCGGTCGGCCGCGGGGGCCTTGACCGCGTCAGGGCGCGGCCGACTTCGCAAACTCCAGCGCCTCGCGGGCGAGCGCCAGCCACTCCCGCCGGGACTGCGGGTCGAGGCTAAACCACTCCTTCATCGGGGTGCCCTTGTTGGCGTCGAAGCGGATGCCGTCGCCGGCCGAGACCAGGGCGTCGACGCGGTCAGCGGGCAGCTTCAGCACCAGTCGCCCGCGCACGAACATCGCGAAGATCTTGTTCTGGAAGCGCATGGCTCCGCGCCCGAAGCCGCTGCCGCCCCGGGGCGGGGTGACCCCGTCCGTCCCGATCAGCTCGTCGACCAGCTCCTCGTAGCGCTCCTGCGCACCGTCCGCCACACCGCCAGCGTAAGCCGGCCCCCGGACGGTCGTGGCGCAGCGCGTTGATCGTGCGCCGCATAACATCGGCGGCGGCCTCGGGCGTGCGGGCGTGGCCGGCCCGGGCAAGAGCGGCGGCCAGCTCGCAGGCGAGCTCCACCGCCTCGGCGGGCGGATCCGCGAGCCGGATCTGCGCCTGCGGCGTGAGCAGCCAGGCGGCGGACTTGGTGGCCTGCCGGGCCCGGGCGAGCTCGCCGATGACCTCAGCCTCAGTGATCTCCGAAGGCTCGCGGATCCGGCCAGACCCGTCCATATCGACGTAGAGGCCACGCCGCCTGAGCCGGTCCGACTCCTCCGACTGCTCGCTCAGGACGCTCAGGACCTGGACCACTTGCGCCGCGGGCATGGCGGCGAGCCTGGGCGCCAGACCGGGCTCGTCGAACGTCAGAGCGGCAATCAGCAACCCCCCGACCTGCTTCAGCTGGTGCCATTGCAGCATCCGCCCTACCGGTGCCTGCATCCGCACGCCCCTCGGCAGCAGCGCGAGCGCGGTCAGGCAGCCCGCCTTGCCGCACTCCTCGACCGCCATCGCCGCCACCGAGTACGCCCGCGCCACTCTGCCGGAGCCAGCCAGCGTCTCGGCGTCGCAGAGAAGCCCCTGCGTGTTGCGCGCCGCCGCGACGGCGCACGCGATCAGCTCATTTCTCCCCGCCGCCTTGATGGCCCGAAGATCCATCGTGCAAGCGTAACCAGGCTGTCTCAGCGCGGATCATCACCCGCCCCGCCGCCGGCGAGCAGGCCGCCGCTGTCAGCACGGTCGCCTAGTCTCCCGCCATGGCGACCTTCGTGCTGATCCACGGTGCTGGCGATGCAGGCTGGTATTGGCATCTGACGGAAGCGCAACTGCGAGCCCAGGGCCACCAGACGATCGCGCCGGACCTGCCGTGCGACAACCACACGGCCAGCCTGGACGATTACGCGGGCACCGTGATCGATGCCGCCGACGGCCGGCCGGACCTGGTCGTCGTGGCCCAGTCCTACGGCGCGTTCACCGCGACCCTGACCGCCGCGCGGCTACCCGTGCGGCTCCTCGTCCTGCTGGCCGGAATGATCCCGGCTCCGGGAGAAAGCCCGGGCGAATGGTGGACCAATACCGGGTACCAGCAGGCCGCCGAGGAGCAGGCCCGGCTGGACGGCGGCAAGACCGGCAATGACGACCCGCTGGTCGGTTTCTACAACGGCGTACCGCGCCCGCTGGCCGAGGAAGCCCTGCGGCGGGGAGGGCGCGGGGAGTCATCGGCGGTCTGGAACACGCCCTGGCCCCTCGAGGCGTGGCCGGACGTGCCCACCAAATTCATCCTGTGTCAAGACGACCATTTCTTCCCCGCCGCTTTCTTGCGGCGGATAGCGCAACAGCGCCTGGCCACCGTGCCCGACGAGATTCCCGGCTGCCACTGCGCCGCGCTCAGTCACCCGGAGGAACTGTCCGACCTCCTCGTCAGCTACCTCGACGTCACCTGAGCCGCCACCCCGCAGCCCGCGCCTGCAACCACCCCGGCGGCGGCCAGCACCATCCCGCCGAGCCCGGCCGGTCCGCCCCCGACCCCGGACCTCTGCGCCGGGCGTCGTGGCCGACTGCACGAGCGCGCCCCGGTACACGACGCCGGACAGCTACCGGCTCACTGCGCCGGACA
>DATJQX010000022.1:0-14107 GCA_035505275.1 Streptosporangiaceae bacterium
ACGGCGAGCGGCTCGACCTGGACCACGCCATCTACGTCTGCCTAGCCAACGCAGGACTCCGGGCCCGCCAGCGCGACCAGGCCCAGCGGCCAGAATCAACCGACCAGCAACCCGCCGACCAGCAACCCGCCGACCAGCAACCCGCCGACCAGCAACCCGCAGACCAGCAACCCGCCGACCAGCAACCCGCAGACCAGCAACGCCCGGACCCGCAAGACCGGCCCGAGCCGTTCCAACCGTCGCCTTGGGGCGTAAACCCGTTCGACTGGATGGCCGAGCAGCACGCCGCGCGGTAACGTCGCAGGATGGGTGAGTCGGCATGGGGAAACGCGGTCGCGACGGTCACCCAGGAGGGAATCCCGCTCAGCTTCTGGTTCCCCGCTCCCCAGCTGGGGCGCCCCGATGAGGGCGAGCCGGCCGGTCTGGCCGCCCTTGACGAGCAGGACGATCCGGTCCGGGCGGTGCGGATCCGCCATCAGGTGTGCGTGACCGCTGACCTGGACGCACCGCCGGCCGACAGCGCGGACGCCTACCTGCGCCTGCACCTGCTCTCGCACCGCCTCATGCGCCCCAACTCGATGAACCTGGACGGGATCTTCAAGGTCCTGCCGAACGTCTGCTGGACCTCGCTCGGACCGGTCGCGGTCGGCGAGATCGGCGCTGCCCGGCAGCGGGCGCTGTCCCGCGGGGTCTACCTCGAGGTCCGCTCGGTCGATAAGTTCCCGCCGATGCTCGACTACGTGGTGCCCGCCGGCGTCCGGGTAGCGGACGCGGCCCGGGTCCGGCTGGGCGCTTACCTGGCGGAAGGCACCACCGTCATGCACGAGGGCTTCGTCAACTTCAACGCCGGCACCCTCGGACCCGCGATGGTCGAGGGCCGCATCAGCCAGGGCGTGGTCGTCGGCGCCGACACCGACGTCGGCGGCGGAGCATCGATCATGGGTACCTTGTCCGGCGGCGGCACCCAGGTCATCTCGGTCGGCCAGCGCTGCCTGCTCGGCGCGAACTCCGGGCTCGGCATCTCCCTCGGCGATGATTGCGTCGTGGAGGCCGGGCTGTACCTGACCGCAGGGACCATCGTCGCGCTTCCCGGCGGCCAGCAAGCCAAGGCGCGGGACCTGAGCGGACGGGCAGGCCTGCTGTTCCGCCGCAACAGCGTCACCGGGACCGTGGAGGCCCTAGTCCGGCCGGGCACCTGGGGCACCCTCAGCGCCGACCTCCACGCCGGTCAGTAGGCCGACCGCCGCGGGCGCTGACGGACGTTGCTGCCGGTAGCCGGGAGTATGGTCGGGAACGTGGGCAGTATTGATGGAGACGCCGCGAGCCTGTTCGACGAGGCGGAGGACGCGGCTGCTCAGGCGGCCGCGCCGCTAGCCGTGCGGATGCGGCCGCGGCGCCTGGACGAGGTGATCGGGCAGCGGCACCTGACTGGTGAGGGGACGCCGTTCCGTAAGCTGATCGACAACGACGCGCCGATGTCCCTGCTGCTGTGGGGGCCGGCCGGCACCGGCAAGACGACCCTGGCCTACGTGGTCAGCCAGGTGACCAGGCGACGGTTCGTGGAGCTGTCGGCGGTCAGCGCCGGGGTCAAGGACGTGCGGGCGGCGGTGGACGCGGCCCGCCGGACCCTCGGGATGAGCGGTAAGCAGACCGTGCTGTTCATCGACGAGGTGCACAGGTTCTCCAAGACCCAGCAGGACGCGCTGCTGCCCGCGGTGGAGAACCGGTGGGTGTCGTTCATCGGCGCCACCACGGAGAACCCGTTCTTCTCCGTCGTGTCACCGCTGCTGTCCCGTTCGCTGCTGCTGACCCTCCAGCCGCTGTCCGATGACGATGTGCGCGAGGTCATCGGGCGCGCGCTGGCCGACCCGCGCGGGCTGGGCGGCGCCGTCACGCTGGACGCCGCGGCCACGGACCACCTGGTGCGGCTGGCGGGCGGCGACGCGCGGCGGGCCCTGACCTACCTGGAGGCCGCCGCGCTCGGCCAGCCCGAAGGCGGCGTCATCGACGTCGCGACACTCGAGCGCGCGGTAGACCGCGCCGCCGTCCGCTACGACCGCGACGGCGACCAGCACTACGACGTGATCAGCGCGTTCATCAAGTCCATGCGGGGCAGCGACGTGGACGCGGCGCTGCACTACCTGGCCAGGATGATCGCGGCGGGGGAGGACCCGCGGTTCATCGCCAGGCGGCTCATCGTGCACGCCAGCGAGGACGTGGGGATGGCCGATCCGACCGCGCTCCAGACCGCCGTCGCCGCCGCGCAGGCGGTGGAGTTCGTCGGGCTGCCGGAGGCGAGGATCAACCTGGCCCAGGCCGTGATCCACATCTGCATGGCGCCCAAGTCCAACGCGGTCATCAAGGCGATCGGCGCGGCCGACGCCGACGTTCGGGCCGGCTTGCTTGGCGCTGTGCCCGCGCACCTGCGCGACGCGCACTATCCTGGGGCGGGCAAGGTCGGGCACGGTGAGGGCTACCAGTACCCGCACGACTTCGACGACGGCATCGTCGCCCAGCGGTACGCGCCGGATCCGGTAGCGGACCGCACCTACTACGAGCCGTCCGAGCACGGCCTGGAGGCCCGCGTGGCGGAACGCGCCAGGCGGATCCGGGCCATCCTCGCGCAAACGGCAAAGGAGCAGCCATGAGGCGGACGAGCCGGTCATGAACGCGGCGGACCTGGCCGCGCTGATCGCGGCCGTCTTCTGGGCCCTGCTAGTCTGCGTCGGGGTGGTCGTGCTCTTCCGGCTGGGCCGGCTCCTGTCCGAGTCCACCCGACTGGTGGCCGACCTGCGCGAGCGCGGTGACGTGCTCCTGCATCGGGCGCAGACCGCGGTCGACGGGGCGCAGGCTGCCGTCGACCGCGCCGGAAAGCAGCTCGACCAGACCGAATCCGTCACGGCCAGCATGGACGAACTCGGCGCCGGGATGACCGAGCTAGCCGGGCAGGTCACCGCCCTGGCCGGGCTCGGCCGCACGATCGCCGCGGGTCCCGTGGGCCGCACCGCCGCCCTGGCCTACGGGGTGCGCCACGCCGTCGGCCTGCGCCGGGCCGCCCGGCGCACATTGCCGGGCCGGGTCGTGGAACGCAGGGGAGTGGAACGCAGGGGAGTCGAACGCAGGGGAGTGGAACGCAGGGGAGTGGAACGCGGCGAGCTGGCCCGCGGCGGGAAGGCCGCGCGGTGATCCGCCGGGGGTTCTGGCTGACGGTCGGGGCGGTGACCGGGATCGCCGGTTACCGGCGTGTCTCCGCCGTGCGGCGGCGCGTGTCGGGCAGGCTTACCCGCGGGGGAGCGCCCCGGCTGGACGGGCCCAGCCTCGACCGCCACCGCCTGGCCGGACCGGGCCTGGCCGTGCAGGCCATCCGGTTCGCGCGCGACGTCAGGGAAGGCATGGACCTGTATATGGCTCGGCATTCCCCGCCCGAAGGCCCTACCCTCGGAGCACGAGACCTCCCGTCCGTCCGGGGCCGGAGCGCCTTTACTCACCACGACCCTCGACCCAAGGATGGCTACTAATGGAGTCGGCAGAGATCGCCCGCCGCTTCCTTGCGTACTTCAAGCAGCAAGGGCACGTCATCGTGCCCTCGGCCTCCCTGGTCGCCGACGATCCGACGGTCCTGTTCGTCATCGCGGGCATGCAGCCGTTCAAGCCCTACCTCCTCGGCCAGCGGACCCCGCCCCACCGGCGGGTGGCGGACGTGCAGAAGTGCGTCCGGACACTGGACATCGAGGAAGTGGGCAAGACCACCAGGCACGCGACGTTCTTCCAGATGCTGGGCAACTGGTCGTTCGGTGATTATTTCAAGCAGGGCGCGATCCACTACGCCTGGGAGCTGCTGACCCGGTCAGAGGCCGACGGCGGCTTCGGGTTCCCCGAGAGCAAGCTCTGGGCGACGGTGCTGCACGGCGACGACGAGGCGTTCGCGATCTGGCGGGACGAGATCGGCCTGCCGGAGAGCCGGATCCAGCACAGGGGGCTGGCGGACAACTACTGGAGCATGGGCGTGCCGGGCCCCGGCGGCCCGTGCTCGGAGATCTACTACGACCGCGGCCCCGAATACGGCCGTGACGGCGGCCCCGAAGCCGACGAGGACCGGTTCCTCGAGGTCTGGAACCTGGTCTTCATGCAGGATCAGCTGAGCAAGTTCCGGGCCAAGGACGACTTCGACATCGAGGGCCCGCTGCCCGCGCGGAATGTCGACACCGGGATGGGCCTGGAGCGGATGGCGTCGATCCTGCAGGGGGTCGACAACCTGTACGAGATCGACACGACGTGGAAGATCCTGGACCGGGCGGCGGAGCTTACCGAGCAGACCTACGGCCGTGACCAGCGCGCTGACGTGGGCTTGCGGGTCATCGCCGACCACGTGCGAAGCGCCGTGATGCTGATCGAGGACGGCGTGCTGCCGGGCAACGAGGGCCGCGGCTACGTGCTGCGGCGCATCGTAAGGCGCAGCATCAGGAACCTGCGCCTGCTGGCCGGGGGGCAGCGCGGCGGCGGGCCGTCCGGCGAGCGCTACATGCACGAGCTGACCACCGTGGCGATCGACGCGATGGCGGGGCTGTACCCGGAGCTGCGCCGCGACGCGGCGAACATCCACACCGTCATCGACGGTGAGGAGGCGGCGTTCAGCAGCACGCTGCGCACCGGGACGGCCATCTTCGAGGCAGCGGTCGAGGAGAACAAGCGCAAGAACCTGCGCACGCTGTCCGGCGCCCAGGCCTTCCAGCTGCACGACACCTACGGGTTCCCGATCGACCTGACCCTGGAGATGGCGGCCGAACAGGGCCTGTCCGTCGACGAGGAGGGCTTCCGCCGCCTGATGGGCGAGCAGCGGGAGCGCGCGAAGAAGGACGCGGCCGAGAAGAAGACCGGAAACGCGGACGTCTCGGTCCTGGCCGACCTGCTCGAGCGATCCGGCGCCGTCACCTTCACCGGCTACGACGAGGTGTCGGGCGAGGCGACGATCCTCGGCCTGCTGGTCAACGGCGCGCCGGTGCCGTCCGCGGGCCAGGGCGCCGACGTGGACGTGGTCCTGGACCGCACCCCGTTCTACGCCGAGGGCGGCGGCCAGCTAGCCGACGCCGGGCGCATCATCATGACCGGGGGCGAGATCGAGGTCTTCGACGTGCAGACGCCGATGCCCGGCCTCATCGTGCACCGCGGCCGGGTCAAGGCCGGCGAGGTCATGGCCGGCGCGCCCGCGTTCGCCGAGATCGACATCGAGCGCCGCCGGGCGCTTTCCCGGTCGCACACCGCGACCCACCTGGTGCACCGGGCGCTGCGCGGTGCGCTCGGGGAGTCGGCCGCGCAGGCGGGCTCGGAGAACTCGCCCGGCCGGCTCAGGTTCGACTTCACCGCCTCCGGCGCGGTTCCGGCGTCGGTGCTGCGGGACACCGAGGACGAGGTCAACGAGGTCCTGGTCAACGACCTGGACGTGCGGGCCTTCTACACCTCGCAGCAGGAGGCGCGTGAGCTGGGCGCGCTGGCCCTGTTCGGGGAGAAGTACGGCGACGTGGTCCGGATCGTCGAGGTCGGTGACTACTCGCGGGAGCTGTGCGGCGGCACCCACGTCGCCAGGTCCGGCCAGCTCGGCCTGGTCAAGGTGCTGTCCGAGGCGTCGATCGGCTCCAGCGTGCGCAGGATCGAAGCGCTCGTGGGCCTGGACGCGTTCCGCTTCCTGGCCAGGGAATCCGCGCTGGTCAGTCAGCTGAGCGAGCAGTTCAAGGCGCCCCGCGAACAGCTGCCTGAGCGGATCAACTCGGTGGTGACCCGGCTCAGGGATGCCGAACGCGAACTACAGCGGCTACGGGCAGCCAGGCTGCTCGAGTCGGCCAGGGACATCGCCGACGGGGCGGCGGACGTCAACGGGACGGCGCTGGTCACGCACCGCGTCGCGGACGGCACCGAACCCGACGACCTCCGCACGCTGGCGCTCGACGTGCGCGGGCGGATGCCCCGCGGCCGCCCCGCGGCGGTGATGGTCATCGGCGTGCCGAAGGACCGGCCGGTCGTGGTCATCGCCGTCAACGACGAAGGCCAGGAAGCGGGCCTGTCCGCCGGGGTCCTAGTGGGGATCGCCGCGCGGGCGCTCGGCGGCGGCGGCGGCGGGAAACCGGACGTCGCGCAGGGCGGCGGGGCCGAGGTAACCCAGGATCGCCGTGCTGATGTGATCCATGATGCATTTGAGGCTGTTCGAGGCGCCTTGCGGGACATCCCGCGGATCCGGTAGGTAACGTATTGCCATGCTGCAGCGCCTGGCGAGCCCGGCCGGGGCCGTGCCGGTGAGACAGGGCGTGCGGCTCGCGGTGGACGTGGGCTCGGTCCGCATCGGCGTCGCCCGCAGCGATCCCGGCGGCATCCTCGCCAGCCCGCTGACCGTCCTGGCCGCCGGCCCCGGCGACCTGGACGAACTGGCCAAGCTGGCCGTCAGCGCAGAGGCCGTCGAGGTCATCGTCGGCCTGCCCACGTCGCTGTCAGGCCGGGAAGGCCTGGCCGCGGGGGGTGCGCGGAGCTTCGCCGCCGACCTGGCCGGCCGGGTCGCTCCCATCCCCGTTCGGCTGGTCGACGAGCGGTTCACCACCACCGAAGCCCATCAGGCGCTGCGCCGCGGCGGGCGGGATTCCCGCGCGCGCCGTCGGGTAGTCGACGCCGCGGCGGCCGCCCTGCTGCTACAGTCCGCCCTGGACGCCGAGCGAGCCACCGGGCAGCCCCCCGGCCAGCCCGTCACCACGAAAGGGGAGGCCGACAGGTGAGCGAGAACGGCGGCACCTGGCTTCCAGGCTCGCACGGGCCCCGGGATCCGCGGGAATCCCAGGACCCGCGGGAATTCCGGGACCCGAGGGGATACCAGTCCCCGCGGGGATCGGCGGACCCGCGGAGCTACACGTACCCAAGGCCCAGACCGCCGGTGCCGCCGGGGTACGAGCAGATGCGCCACGATCCCGAGGACGCCGATCCGCACCGTCAGGATCCGCACCGTCAGGATCGGCGCCAGGTCCAGGACTCGCCGTGGAGCAGGACCCAGCGGCGCTCCCGCCCGGAGGCCACCGGGTGGCAGGGCGCGAGGCCCGCAGGCGGTAGTTACCAACCGAATCCCTCGGCTCCCGGCCATCCGCAAGGCCAGTACGACGCCGCGGACGGCTACGACCAGTACCAGGACGAAGACGACTACGACAGCGGGCACCGGTTCGTCCCGGGCTTCGGCGGCCGCGACGACCGCGACGACCGCGACGACTTCCAGGACGCTGACGAGCCGCGCGGCCGGAGGGACCGGGGCGGCCCCCGCGGGCGCGGCCCGACGGGCCGCAGGCCAGCGTCACGGCGGCGCCGCAGGTTCCGCTGGCTCGCGCCCCTGATCGCCCTGCTGGTCATCCTCATCCCGGTGGGGATCGCGGGTGCCTACGGCTACCACCTGTACCAGAACCGGTATCACCCGGCCGACTACTCGGGCGCGGGCTACGGTTCCGTCGTCGTCCAGGTCACGTCGGGAGACACACCGACCAGCCTCGGCCCGAAGCTGGTCAGCCTCGGCGTGATCGCGAGCGCCCGCTCGCTGGTCCTGGCCGCCGAACACAGCACGACACCCGCCGGCCTCAAGCCCGGCTTCTACCGGATGCACGAGCACATGCAGGCCTCGCTCGCCTACGCGCTGCTGCTCGACCCGAAGAACCTGGTGCAGACCACGGTCACCATCCCGGAAGGCTGGCGGCTGAGCCAGATCGTGGGGTGGCTCGGCGCCAAGTCCGGCCTCCCGGCCAGCGCGTACGAGCGAGTGCTCAAGGACCCCGCGCAGCTGAACCTGCCTGCTTACGCCAAGGGCAATCCAGAGGGCTACCTGTTCCCGGCGACGTATGAGGTGCTGCCGCACGAAACGGCGCTCGGCGTGCTGACCGCCATGGTGCAGCGCTTCGACCAGGAGGCGGCGTCGATCAACCTGGCGGCCGCGGCCAGGCAGGTGCACCTGACGCCGGCGCAGGTCATCACCATGGCCAGCCTGGTGCAGGCCGAGGGCGGCAGGCTCAGCGACTACCCGAAGATCGCCGAGGTAATCTACAACCGGCTGGCCCAGAACATCCCGCTCCAGCTGGACAGCACGGTTCTCTACGGCCTGAACGCCTACGGGATCATCGCCAGCGACTCACAGCTCAACAGCACCTCGCCGTACAACACCTACCGGCACAAGGGACTGACGCCCGGCCCGATCGACAACCCGGGGAACGCGGCGATCCAGGCCGTCCTGCACCCGGCCTCAGGAAACTGGCTGTACTTCGTGACCGTGAACCCGAAGACCGGCCTGACCCTGTTCACCTCGAGCCAGGCGCAGTTCGAGCAGTACCGGGCCGAGCTCGAGCACAACCTGGGCCAAGGCTGACCGTGCGAGCGGCGGTCCTCGGTTCGCCGATCGCCCACTCGCTGTCGCCGGTGCTGCACACGGCCGCCTACGCCGTGGCTGGCCTGGACGGCTGGACCTATACGGCGATCGAGTGCGATGAGGCCGGGCTCGCCGGGCTGATCGCCTCGTGCGACCAAACGTGGGCGGGGCTCTCGCTGACCATGCCGCTGAAGCGCGCGGTGCTGCCGCTGCTCGACCGCACCGAGCCGCTGGCCGCCGAGGTCGGCGGCGCGAACACGGTCGTCTTCGCCGGCGGCGAGCGGCACGGATACAACACTGACGTCCCCGGCATGGCGGCGGCCCTGGCCGAGGCCGGGGTGACCGCCCCGCATGCCGCCTCGATCATCGGCGCCGGCGCGACGGCCTGCGCCGCCCTGGCCGCCCTCCGCGCGACCGGCCTCGCGGCGGCGGTCGTGCACGTCCGCGATCAGGCCCGGGCCGGTGACCTGCTGGCTGCCGCGAGCCGGCTGGGCATGGAGGTGGAACTGCGGCCGTTCGGCTCGCAGGTCCGCGACGGCGAGCTCCTGATCTCCACCGTCCCGGCCGGCGCCGCTGATTCTTATGCCGAACGATTGCTGGTTCCCGGCCCAAGCCCCGCCGCCGTGCTTGACGTGGTGTACAGCCCCTGGCCGACCCCCCTGGCGCAGGCGGCGGCGGAAACGGGCGCGGTGGTGGCCGGCGGCTTCGACCTCCTCCTCCACCAGGCCGCCCGCCAGTTCGAGCTGATGACCGGCATCGAGCCCGCCCCCCTGCAAGCGATGCGCACCGCCGGCGGCGCCGAACTATCCCGCCGCACCTCCGTAGCCGCGGCCCCCCGCTAGCCCGCCACACGTCCGTTGCCCGCGACCTGAACACGCTCATCACGCTCGCGATAATCTCCGGCCCGGTCGTGATCGCCCTATGGCTGTGGATGGCGTGGGCAAACGACCGGGGGCCGGAACTGGGCGCGCATCCTGTCCCGCGTTCCCTCGCTTACGGCCGCCGTCTGGACAGCATGCCCACCTACCAGCGATCTCCATCCGACAGATTTAATTTTCTTGACAAGAAAAGTCGTCGGGTAGCAAACTTGGCTCATGATCGATGTGGCGGTAATCGATGATCCGGCGGCGGCAGAAGCCGTCCTGGAACCGGCGCGGGCCCGGCTGCTCGCCCAGCTGACCGAGCCGAGGTCGGCGGCCATGCTCGCCGCCTCGATCGGCCTTCCGCGGCAGAAAGTCAACTACCACCTGCGGACCCTGGAACGCCATGGTCTGGTGGAGCTGGTGGAAGAGCGCCGCAAGGGCAACGTGACCGAGCGTTTGCTGCAGGCTGCCGCGGCGTCGTACGTGATCTCGCCGTCCGTCCTGGCGGCCGTCGCACCCGACCCGGCGCGGGCCCCGGACCGCCTGTCCGCCCGCTGGCTCCTGGCCCTGGCCGCGCAGCTCGTCCGCGACGTCGGTGACCTGATCACCGGGGCCGCCCGGGTCCAGAAGAAGCTCGCGACGTTCGCGATGGACGGCACGGTACGGTTCGCCTCGGCCGCCGACCGGGCCGCGTTCGCCACCGAGCTCGTGCAGGCCGTGACCTCGCTGGTGGCGAAGTACCACGACGAGAGGGCCGAGGGCGGGCGTGACCACCACCTGGTCGTCGCCATCCACCCGAGCGTCACGGCCCGGCCGGGCGCCGAGGACGAGGAGGCGGAAGCCTGATGGGCCGTCAGTTCACGCATCACCACGAGGCAGAGGTTCCCGCGACCCCGGACGAGGTCTGGGCCGCGATCGCCACCGGACCCGGCATCGACTCCTGGTTCATGGGCCGCAACGACGTCAAGGCCGGCCTCGGCGGAACCGTCCGCACCGTGTTCGCCGACCTGGAGATCACCTGCTGGGATCCTGATCGCCGGTTCGCCTACCGCAGCGGCGAGGCTCCGGACGGGCGGTTCATCGCGTACGAGTTCCTGATCGAGGGCCGGGCGGGCGGCAGCACCGTGCTGCGCACCGTGACGAGCGGCTTCCTGCCCGGCGAAGACTGGGCGGAGGAATTCGAGGCGATGATGCTGGGCGTCGAGCTGCACTTCGCCACCCTGGCCGCGTACCTCACGCACTTCGCCGGCCGGTTCGGGACACCCGTCACCGCGTTCGGCCCGCCCGGCACGAGCTGGCCCAGGGACCGGGCCGCGCTCTGTCGCGAGCTGGGGCTGACCGAGTCGCCCGCCCCCGGCGACCCGGTACGGCTGGCCGGAGAGGTGGGGCCCGCGGACGGCCGCGTCTACTTTGCCAACGCCCACGCGATCGGGGTGCGCACCCCGGATGCGCTCTACCGGGTCATGCGCGGGTTCGCCAGGCCGGTCATGGCGGCCCACCACCTGTTCGGCGCCGACGCCGAACCCGAGCAAGCCCAGCGTGCCTGGGCAGCCTGGCTGGCGCGCACGCTCGCCTGAGCGTACGGACCGCGCCCGCAACGACGGGGAGGACCCATGAATACCGTTCGCTCAGCCGACGGGACGACCATCGCCTTCACCAGGGTCGGCCAGGGGCCGCCGCTGATCCTCGTGGACGGCGCCCTGTGCAGCAGGGGGTTCGGGCCGATGCCCAAGCTGGCCGAGCAGCTGGCGCCGAGCTTTACCGTGTACACCTACGACCGCCGCGGCCGCGGCGAGAGCGGCGACACCGCCCCCTACTCACCGGACCGCGAGGTCGACGACCTCGGGGCGCTGGTGGCGCTCGCAGGTGACACCGTGTACGTGCACGGCACGTCGTCCGGCGCCGCCCTGGCCCTCGAGGCGGCGAAGCGCATCACGGCGATCGCGATGCTGGCGGTGTACGAACCGCCGTTCATCGTCGATGACACCCGCCCGCCCATGCCCGGCGACTACCCGGCCCGGCTGACCCGCCTGGTGTCCGAGGGGCGCAGGGGCGACGCGGTCAAGATGTTCATGAGCTTCGTGGGCACCCCGGCCATCTTCACCGCCGTGATGCCGCTCACCCCCGCCTGGTCCAAGCTCAAGGCGGTGGCGCCCACCCTGGTCTACGACATCACGATCGTGCAGGACCACGAGCGCGGAGCGCCGCTCACCACGGCGGAGTGGGCCGGGGTCAAGGTGCCGACCCTGGTCGCGGCCGGGGGCAAGAGCCCGGCCTGGATGACCAGCGGGACGCGCGCCCTAGCGGCCGCGTTGCCGGACGCGACGTACCGGACGCTGGCGGGCCAGAACCACATGGTCAGGGCCCAGGCCATCGCCCCCGCGCTGACTAGTTTCTTCAACACCCGCGACTAGAAGGGAATCCCGACGTGCGAAAGATCTCCGCAGGCTTGTTCATCTCGCTCGATGGCGTGGTGGAGGCACCAGAGAAGTGGACGGGGCCGTATTTCAACGACGAGGTCGGGCAGGCCATCGATGCTCTGATGGCACCCAGCGACGCCATGCTGCTCGGCCGGGTGACCTATGAGGGGTTCGCATCCGCCTTCGGCGGCCAGTCCGGCGGAATGGCCGACCGGATGAACAACACCCCGAAGTACGTCGTGTCAGACACCCTGGCCTCGGCCGACTGGCAGAACTCGACGCTGATCAGCGGTCAGCGGGTCGACGTCGCCGGCCAGATCAGCAGGCTGAAGCAGGGGCCGGGGAAGACCATCGGGATGAGCGGCAGCTCCACCCTGGTCAGCTGGCTGATGCGTCAAGGACTGCTCGACCAGCTCGACTTGCTCGTCTTCCCGGTCGTGCTAGGCGCAGGCAAGCGGCTGTTCAGCGAGCCCGACGGCGAGATCCCCCTCCGGCTGGCCGGCTCCGAGGCGTTCGGGACCGGTGTCCTCCACCTCACCTACGTGCCGTCGGCCTGACCAAGCCGAAATTGACGTGACACTCAAGCCCTGTCCCTCTTACCGTAGCCGCCGTGACCCTGTTCAGCGAGTTCACCGATCCGCGGATGGCCGCCGTCTACGACGCGCTCGGCCCCGACCGGGCCGACACGGGCTTCTACGCCGGCCTGGCCGCTGAGCTCGGCGCGTCCTCGGTCGTCGACATCGGGTGCGGCACCGGGCTGCTGGCCTGCCAGCTCGCCCGGCGCGGTCACGCGGTGACCGGCGTGGACCCCTCGGCCGCGATGCTGGACGTGGCCAGGGGTCGCCCCGGCGCCGACCTCGTGCGCTGGATCGAAGGCGAGGCGGCCGCCCTGGGCAGCGGGCTGGCCGACCTGGCCGTGATGTCCGGGCACGTGGCCCAGGTGATTGCCGATGACCACCAATGGCAGGCGACGCTGGACGCCACCCGCGAGGCGCTCCGCCCGGGAGGCCGGGTGGCGTTCGAGTCCCGCGATCCCGGCGCGCGGCGCTGGGAGGCCTGGACGCGGCGCGACTCGCTCAGGATCGCTGAGGACGGCGCGGGCCGGACGTTCGAGTGGTGGTACGAGGTCACCGAGGTGCTCGGCGAGGGCGCGCGCGTGCGCTCGGAGGTGCACTACCGTTTCCCGGCCACCGGCGAGGAACTGGTGTCGGAAAACGAGCTGAGGTTCCGCACCCGGGCCGAGCTGACGCAGGCGCTGGACCGCGCCGGGTACACGGTGGAGCGCGTGTTCGGCGACTGGGACCGGCGCCCGCCCGGCCCGGGAACTCCCGAGATGATCTTCGTTGCGGTTCGCGGCTAGGAGCCGTTCGGTCATGATGATCGGATGAGCGATGCCATCGGCTGGATCAGGGAAGTCGTGCTGGACTGCGCCGACCCGTGGATGCTCGCGCGCTTCTGGGCCGGCCTGCTAGGCGGCACGCCGGTGGAGTGGTATCCGGGATGGGTCACACTGGAACCGCCGCCGCACGGCCAGCGTCTCTCCTTCCAGGGCACCGCCACGCCGCTGGCAGACGACGTATCGCGCGTTCACTTCGACGTCCTCGTCGACGACCTGGCCGCGGCGCACGACCGGGCCACCTCCGCCGGCGCCGTGCTGATCGGCGAGCACGTCTCGCCCCGCCCGGGTCCGGCCGGCGAGCCGATCCCGTGGCGGGTCTATCGCGATCCAGCCGGGCATCCGTTCTGCCTAGTGGTCAGGTAGCGGGGCATTCGTGCCCTACGCTCACGGCAGATGCCGTTCCCCCGAGTGGGCAGGGTGATGCTTCATGGACAGTGACCGGCGGGCCATGCGACACATCGGGCTTCCCGCGCGCGGGATCCTGCGCGTCACCGGAGTCCACGACGGGCTCTCCCATCAAAAAATCACCGGCGTCATCACGGTGCGCGGTATCTCGCCCAGACAGGTTGAGCACGAGACGAACGAGCGCGGCCGCGTGGCCATCGGCTAGGAGCTGCCCGTCGTCATCGACCGCGCCGATCCGTCCAGGCTCGTCATCCTGTGGGAGGAGGTCGGGACCGCGGCAAGCTTGCCGCCGTCCCCGCACGGCCCCTGCGTCGAGCGCCTCCCCGACGGTCATAACCATCGGCCCTGACGGCCAGCCGTACGCAGGGCAGATGCCCGGAGACTTGGCCGGTCGCGAGGAGGCTAGCCGAGTCCGCAAACCGCGCCGCGATAAATAATGAATGTTAGGAAAAAGCCGGACCGCCGATATCGGCATCCCGATTAATTGACAAGTCGATATCCCCTCGACTTTCGCGGATTTAAGCGGCGAGGGGCGCGGCGTCTTCCCAGGCCAGCCGGAGGATGCTGATTTCCTGGGGTGTTGGCTGGTGGGGGCGAGATGCCTTAAATCTGGCGGCGATGATGACGCGGCGGAGCTTGGCGG
>DATJQX010000023.1:0-27742 GCA_035505275.1 Streptosporangiaceae bacterium
GTCGTCGGCGCGTACTGGGAACGGGCCGAGATCTGCTGGCCGCTGGTCAGGCGGCTGCCCGAGCTCGGCATCGTCGGCGAGGACATCAAGGGATACGGGTGCGCCGGGATGAGCCCGATGGCGTGCGGGCTGGTCACGATGGAACTGCACCGCGGCGACGGCAGCCTCGGCGTGTTCCTCGGCGTACACGCGGGCCTGGCCATGCTGTCGATCGCGATGTGCGGCTCGGAGGAGCAGAAGGCGCGCTGGCTGCCGGACATGGCCCGGCTGGACAAGCTCGGGGCCTTCGCGCTGACCGAACCGCAGCACGGCTCGGACTCGGTCGCCCTGGAGACCTCGGCCCGCCGGGGCGGTGACGGCTGGGTGCTGAACGGCCGCAAGCGGTGGATCGGCCTGGGCACCGTCGCCGACCTGATCGTCGTCTGGGCGCAACGCCGACGACGGGCAGGTCAACGCCTTCGTCGTGGAGCAGGGGTCGCCGGGCTACCAGGCGAAGGTCATCGAGGGGAAGGTGTCGCTGCGCTCGGTGTGGCAGGCCGACATCACCCTGGACGACGTGCGGGTGCCGGCCGAGAACCGGCTGCCCGGGGCGCGCTCGTTTAAGGACACCACCCGGGTCCTGGCCACCACCCGGAGCACCTGCGCCTGGGCGGCGCTGGGTCACGCCACCGCCGCCTACGACGCCGCCCTGCGGTACGCGCTGGAACGGCGGCAGTTCGGCGAGCAGCTGGCCAGTTTCCAGATCATCCAGCAGCGGCTGGTCTCGATGCTGGCGGACCTGACCGCGATGCAGCTGTACTGCCTGCAGATCGGCCGCCTGGCCGAGGCCGGCCGGCTGACCCCGACCGTGGCCGGGCTAGCCAAGATGCATAACACCGGCAAGGCCCGCGCGATCACCGCGCAGGCGCGTGACATGCTGGGCGGCAACGGCATCCTGCTGGACTACCAGGTCATGCGGCACATGGTGGACATGGAGGCTATCCACACCTTCGAGGGCACCGAGACCATGCAGACGCTCATCGTCGGCCGCGCCATCACCGGCATCGGCGCTTTCACCTAGGAAGGGACGCACGTATGGCGCACGACCTGCCCGCCCTAGGAATCTGCCTCGAGGAATACGAGTACCCCTATCCGGTCCAGTTCTTTCCCCTCAGTGTTGACCTGCAGCCGCTGAAGATGGCGTATATGGATATCCCGCCCGGCAAAGAGCCGAACGGGAAGACGGTGGTCCCTATCCACGGCAAGGCCTTCGGCTGTTACTACTTCCGCAACGTCATCGAGGCACTGACCCGGCACTGACCGGGGCCGGGTACCGGGTGGTCGCCCCCGACCAGATCGGCTGGGGCAAGTCACCGAAGCCCGAAATCCACTACAGCTTCCAGCTGCTGGCCGCCAACACCGCGGCGCTGCTGGATCACCTGGGCGTCGGGGAGGTCGCTGTCCTTGGCCACTCGACCGGCGGCATGACCGCGGCGCGCTTTACGCTGATGAACCCCGACCGGGTCACGCATCTGGTCCTCGAGGACCCACTGGGCCTGGCGGACTACCGGATCGGCATTCCGCCGCAATCGGAGGAGACGCTCTACCAGCACGAAGTGCACTGGACCGACCCGGCGGTCATCCGCGCCTACGTCGAGGGGTACTTCGTGCATCCCAAGCCCAGCGTATGGGAACCGCTGGCCGAGGTCCTGGTGCGAGTCACCTTGAGCCCGGACTACCCACGGTGGGCCCGGGCCGCGGCGCTCACCTTCCAGATGATCTACCAGCAGCCGGTCCGCTACGAGTACCACCTGATCGCGCCGCCGACGCTGCTGATCGTCGGGGCCGAGGACCACGTCGTGCCGCTCGGCCAGTACGCCAAGCCGGAGGACGCGGCCAGGCTCGGTGACTTCGTGGCGCTTTCCGTGGCGGCCGTCGGCGATATTCCCCGCGCGACGAGGACGGTCATACCCGAGTGCGGGCATATCCCGCACCTTGAGGTTCCTGACCAGTTCCTCGCGGAGTTCCTGCCTTTCCTGGCTAGCCGACCCGACTGACCGACCGACCGAGGAGATTAATGTCCAGTCCTGTGGAGGTCGGCCCGCCTCCGTATCATCACCGGTCCGACTGCAACATCTGCCGGAAGCAAGACGGCCTGAAAACGGGGTCGGAGCTCCTGGACGTCCCCCGTCCAGGGGGCTACATCGTCGAAGGCGAGCACTTCCTCGCCGAGCACGCCCCGCTCCAGGAGTCCAGCGCAGGAACGGTCATCCTCGAGGTCAGGCGGCATGTCCTGGATTGGGGTGAGATGACTCCGGCCGAGCTTGCCGAGTTCGGTGCGGTCGCCCGCCGGCTCGTTCCGGCGATCAAGGCGGCCACGGGGGTCCAGCGCGTCTATCTCCTGGCGGTGATGGAGCGCGCGCCTCACTTCCACCTGTGGCTCGTACCGAAGAAGGACGAGGGAGAACTTCGGGGCGTGGCCTACCTGGCGCAGCAGCCCCCTCTTACGACCTCGTTCAGCGCCGCAGAAGCGACGTCGCGCAAGATCCGGGAGCAATTCGAGCAGTCCTGACGGCGGCCTCCGGCAGCTAGGACCGATCCGTTACTGCCGTTCCTGACCGATGGCCGGGAAAATCGATCCGGCTTCTATCACGTTTTCAGCCGGGTTCTCCTGACTGCTCGAAACCCTGCACGGAACTTATGCGTTACGTCCCGCCACGTTTCAGCAGGCTCCGCAGCCCTTCGCGCACCAAAAGATCACGGAGGATCGGTGCCTGACGGAAATTAAGGCGTCGAATACGGCGCCCTTTCTTCCGCTAGGCACGGAACTTCCACGCAAATCCGGGCTAAAGCCGGATCGTCGCCTCGATGGTCAGGCGGCGGCCGCTTTCACAGTTGGCATATGGCCCTCGGGCGCACTGGATCCTCCCGCAAGCCCGGTCCTCCCACGAAATCCGGTCCCGGGCTCACCACGAGGCGCCGGGGTATCGTCAGTCGCACCAGGCTCAGTGCCGGCTGGAGCGCGCGTCGGGCAAGCCGCAGCGCGGTCGGCGTCGCGACCACGCAGGAGCTGGAGCAGGAGTTCAAGACGGCCCTAGGCGCCGACACCACGACGGTCATCGTGGTGCGCACGCCACCCCAGCAGGCGATGCTTTAGCGACTTGCCAGGAGATGGGGGTTCCCGGAGTATTTGGCGCGTCGGAATGCACCGGATCAACCACTATGGTCGGAGGCGGAGACCGGCATTTCGCTCAGGCTTTCGCGGGCCGGCGGGTGGCCGGCGCAGGCGGGGCGGAGGGCGTGCTGGCGGTAACGTTTCCGGAACGGTCCGGACGTAGTGTCTGGTCTATGCGAGCAGAGCAGCCAGCGGCCGGGCGGTCCAGCGGCTCGCGGCTGGCCTCACCGCGGTCGGCGGCGGTGCTCGGCGGCCTGGTCCTGGCGATGATGGCCGCCGAGCCGCCGCTGGCTATCCTGACCCGGCAGAACATCGACGCCAGCAACGCCTCACTGCCGGTCTGGTTCTCCGCCGCGTTCGCCGTGGTCGGTTTGGTGGTGGCCTGGCGCAAGCCGGGCAACCCCGCTCGGCTGGATCATCCTGGCGGGGGCGAGCTTTCTCGCGCTGAGCGAGGACGCCAGCTTCTACGTGGTGGCCGACTACCGGCTCCGGCATGGCGGGCTGCCGTTCGGCTGGGTGGCGCTGCTGGCCCAGCCCGGCTGGGCGCCGGCGATCGTGCTGTTTGGGCTGGTCTTCTTCCTGTTCCCCGATGGCCGGCTAGCCTTGCCGCGCTTGCGGTGGCTGCTGTGGCCGTATCTGGGCGTGGCCGCGCTGTGGGCGGCGGGCACGATCGTGGTCACCGTCTATGCCATCGCCGCCCACCGCACGGCCGTTGATTCCGGCGGGAATCTGCTGCTGTTCGACCGCCCGGCCGGGTTTTCGGCCTGGTGGGGAGTGGTCAATGGCCTGTTCTTCCCATTGCTCGCCGTGGGCTGGCTTGTCTCGGTGGCCGCCAAGGTGGTCAGCTACCGCCGCTCTTCTGGTGAGCGCCGCCAGCAGCTGAAATGGCTGCTGGCCGGGTCGGTACTGGCCGGCGCGGGCGCGGCCGTCTCGGTGGAGCACCCGTTCCGCAACTCCGTGTTCGGGCACGTGCTGGCGGCCGTCGCGCTCATCGCCATCCTGGCCGTCCCAGCCAGCATGGGCGTGGCCATCTTGAAGTACCGGCTGTACGACATCGACCGGATCATCAGCCGGACGCTGGCGTACGCGATCATCACCGGGCTGCTGGTCGGGGTCTACGCCGGGCTGGTGCTGCTGGCCACCCAGGTGCTCGGGTTGCACAGCACGGTGGCGGTGGCCGCCGCCACCCTGGCCGCGGCGGCCCTGTTCACTCCGCTGCGGCGGCGGGTGCAGCGGGTGGTGGACCGGCGGTTCAACCGGGCCCGCTACGACGCCGAGCTAATCGTGGCCGGGTTCGCGGCGCGACTGAAGGACACCGTAGACCTGGATTCGGTCCGCGATGACCTGGCCGGTGTCGTGCACCGGGCGCTGGAACCGGGCCCACATCTCGGTGTGGATCAACGAACGCGGGTGAACCCGCTTCGCAGCAAGCGGCTGATACCGCTTAGGCCGCGCTGGGCGCATGCGTCGATCCCGCCGAACCGCTCGACGGCCTGCGCGACCTGGGCCCGCTCGACCTGGGCCTCATCAGCCTGACCCGGGCTCCTGGGTCTCCCGCAGGCGGTGCCGGGAGGCTTCTACCTCGGCTTCGGCGGCGGCGCGGTCGGCCCAGGACGCCCCCTCGACGCTCTTGCCCGGTTCCAGTTCCTTGTAGATCAGGAAGAAGTGCTCGATCTCCATTCGGTCGAACTGGGGCAGGTGGTGCAGGTCGCGCAGGTGCTCCCAGCGCGGGTCGCTGGCGGGCACGCACAGGATCTTGTCGTCGGGGCCCTTCTCGTCGGTCATCCGGAACATGCCGATCGGGCGGCTGCGGATCACGCAGCCGGGGAACGTGGGTTCCAGCACCAGTACGAGCGCGTCGAGCGGGTCGCCGTCCTCGCCCAGGGTGTCCTCGACGAAGCCGTAGTCGGCCGGGTATTGCGTCGCGGTGAACAGCGTCCGGTCCAGCCGGATCCGGCCGGTGTCGTGGTCGACCTCGTACTTGTTCCTACTGCCCCGCGGGATCTCGATCAGGACGTCGAATTCCATGGTGCTCAGTCCGGCGGCGTGCTGAGCAGCAGCGCGAAGGCCCGGCGGTCGAGCCGGCCGGACAGGTCGAGGTGGACGAACTTCTCCTCGGTGTACTCGTCGAGGGAGTGCGGCCCGAGCTCGCGGCCGAGCCCGCTCTGCTTGTACCCGCCGAACGGGTAGGCGGCGTTGACCATGTGCCAGTCGTTGATCCACACCGTGCCGGCCTCGATCTGCCCGGCCACGTCCAGGGCCCGCTGGTTGTCGGTGCTCCAGACCCCGGCGGACAGCCCGTACTCGGTGTCGTTGGCGATCCGGATCGCCTGGTCGGTGCTCTCGACGCGGATCACCGAGAGCACCGGGCCGAAGATCTCCTCGCGCCCGATCGTCATGTCGTTGCGGACTTCGGTGAAGATCGTCGGCTCGACCCAGAAGCCGCGCTCGAACTGAGGTCTGGTCGGCACGCCGCCGCCGTAGGCCAGCGTGGCCCCTGCCTTCTGGCCGGAGTCGATGTAGCGCAGGATCCGGTCGCGCGCCTCGGCCGAGATGACCGGGCCCAGATCCGTGGCCGGGTCGAGCGGGTCCCCGACCGTGATCGTCCTGGTCCGCTCGATCAGCCGCTCGACGAACTTGTGGTGCACGGCCGAGGCCACGATGATCCGGGTGCCCGACTCGCACGCCTGCCCCTGGTTCATCAGGCCGCCGAACAGCGTGCCGTCCGCGGCCAGCTCCACGTCGGCGTCGTCGAGGACGATGTTCGGCCCCTTGCCGCCGAGCTCCAGCGTCAGCCGTTTGACGTTGCCCGCGGCCATCCGCATGATCTCCCGCCCTACGGCCGTCGAGCCGGTGAAGGCGATCTTCCGCACGTCGGGGTGGCTGGCCAGCTCGGCGCCGACGACGGACCCTCGCCTGGCACGACGTTCAGGACCCCGGGCGGCAGCCCGCATTCCTGCGCGATCCTGGCGAACTCCAGCAGCGTCAGCGGGGTGTGCTCGTCGGGCTTGACCACGATGGTGTTGCCCGCGGCCAGCGCGGGGCCGATCTTCCACATGGCCAGCAGCAGCGGGAAGTTCCACGGCACGATGGCGGCGCACACGCCGATAGGCTCGCGGCGGACGATCCCACTGGCCAGCGTGGGCACCCGCAGCAGCGGCCCGGTCCGCTCGAAGGCGTAGGTGCGGGCCAGGTCGGCGAAGTAGCGCAGGTGGCCGATGGAGAAGCCGATCTGGAAGGCCTGGGCCTGGCGGATCGGCGCGCCGTTCTCCAGCGTTTCGGTGACGGCGAGCTCATTGATCTGCTCGCCGAGCCGTCGGGCTATCGCGTCGAGTACGGCGCCCCGCTCCTGCGGCGACGTCCGACGCCACCGGCCGTCCTCGTGCGCTGCCTTGGCCGCCGCCACCGCCTGGTCGGCGTGCTCGCGGCCGCCCTTGGCTACGCTGGCCACCACCTCCTCGGTGGCCGGGCTGCGGATCTCGAACCGGTCGTCGGTATCGACCCAGTCCCCGTCGATGAGCATGGAGTAGCGCCGGACGGTGTCCATCCCGGTCTCCCTTCGGGTGTGATCCGCGACGCTAAACCGCGGCGAACCGCGGGTTAACGTGCTGGCAACACGAGGATGGGCCGCTTCGTCGGGCCAGCGGCACAACGGTTGTGCCGCCATACCAACGCAAGGGGACAGGCTTGATACCGGGGACCGACGACCGCCCGGGCCTGCCGCCGGACAATGAGCAGCGTGACGAACCTGGCGACAAACCTGACGAACACCACCCGGGCCCATGCCGGACGGGTTGCCGTGCGGGTGGACAACGCGGCGATGACGTACCGGGCACTGGACGAGGCGAGCGCCCGGGTCGCGGGGCTGCTGCACGAGCGCGGCCTCAAGCCCGGCGACCGGATCGGGATCATGATGCCCAACGTCGCCGAGGTCCCCGTCGTGTACTACGGAGTGCTCCGCGCCGGCGGCGTCGTCGTCCCGATGAACCCGCTGCTCAAGTCACGCGAGGTCGCCTATTACCTCAGCGACTCCGGTGCCGGCCTTATCTTCGCCGCTCCCGCGTTCGCGGACCAGGCTCGCGCCGGCGCCGAGCAGGCCGAGGCCGAGGCCATCGTCGTGGACGGGGCCAGCTTCCCGGAGCTGCTGGCCTCCGTCGACGCTGATTACGAGGTCGCGGACGCCGATGACGAGGACACCGCGGTCATCCTCTACACCTCAGGCACGACCGGCCACCCGAAGGGCGCCGAGCTCACGCACGGCAACCTGATCAGCAACACGGAGGTGGCCCGCGCCGACATCGTCCGCGCGGGCCCCGACGATGTCATCTTCGGCGGGCTTCCCCTGTTCCACGTGTTCGGGCAGACGGTCGCGCTCAACGTCGCGGTGGCGTCGGGCGCGTGCCTGACCCTGCTGCCGCGGTTTGACGCCGGGCACGCCCTGCGGATCATCGCCGCCCACCGGGTCACCGTCTTCGAGGGCGTGCCGACCATGTACGTGGCGCTGCTGCACGCACCTGACCGCGCGGACTACGACACCTCCTCGCTGCGGATGTGCATCTCCGGCGGCGCGGCCCTGCCCGTGGAGGTGCTGCGCGGGTTCGAGGAGGCGTTCGGCGTCGCGGTGCTCGAGGGATACGGCCTGTCGGAAACCTCGCCGATCGCCTCGTTCAACCACCCCAACCGGGAGCGGAAGCCCGGCTCGATCGGCACGCCCATCCGGGACGTGCGGATGCGCGTCGTAGACGACAACGACCACGAGGTCGCGCAGGGGGAGGTAGGCGAGATCGTCATCAGCGGGCCGAACGTGATGAAGGGGTACTGGCACCGCCCAGACGCGACCGCCGAGGCGATCCGCGACGGCTGGTTCCACACCGGCGACCTGGCCCGGGTCGACGACGAAGGCTATTTCTACATCGTGGACCGTAAGAAGGACCTGATCATCCGCGGCGGCTACAACGTCTACCCGCGGGAGATCGAGGAGGTGCTCTACGAGCATCCCGCGGTCGCGGAGGCGGCCGTGATCGGCCTGCCGCACGCGTCCCTTGGCGAGGAGGTCGGCGCTGCGGTGGCCCTCAAGCCCGGCGCCGTCGTCACCGCCGAGGAACTGCGGGACTACGTCAAAGGCCAGGTTGCGGCCTACAAGTACCCGCGCCACGTGTGGATCGTCGACGCGCTGCCCAAGGGCGGGACCGGCAAGATCGTCAAGCGGGAGATCGTCATCCCGGCCGACCTCACCGCGTCGTGAGGCTGCTGCTGCTCGCTCCGCCGGGGGCCGGCAAGGGCACCCAGGGCCGGTTAGAACGGCCGACCGGACGTGATGCGGACCCCGAGCGGCATGAGCGAGATCGGGATGATCTTGAAGTTGGCCAGGCCGAGGGGGATGCCGATGATCGTGAGGCACAGCGCCATGCCGCTGACCAGGTGGCCGAGTGCCAGCCACCAGCCGATGAGCACGATCCAGATGATGTCGCCGACCGCCGCGCCGAGCCCGGCCCGTTCCCGTGCCTCGATCTGCCGGCCGAACGGCCACAGCACGTACCCGCCGATCCGGAACGCGGCGATCCCGAACGGGATCGTGATGATCAGGGCGACGCAGATCAGGCCGGCCACCGCGTAGGCCAGCGCCATCCACCAGCCGCACAGGGTCAGCCAGATCACGTTGAGGATCAGCCGCACGGTCCTGTCCGGTACCCGGCAGCAAATCCCCCAAACCGGACGTCGCGCGTCCAGGGTTCCTGGCCGGAATCGGGCCGGATCATCTGGCGTATGATCGACCGTAGGCCACGAAGCCAAGGAGTCAGGCTCAACGGTTCCAGTAAATGAACCACACGCCCGCAACGAAGAAGACCCCATGGCGGATGTTCGGCATCCTGATCGTGCTGCTGTTCCTTGGCGCACTAGGGATCACAGCGCTGCTTCGGGCGACTATCGGTAAGCACGCGGCTACCGGCCCGGTCGAGCTATCCGCTTACCCAACCCTCGAAGAGGGCGCAAAAGGCACGTACGTTGAGACCCTGCAGACCAGGCTTAACCTGTGGAATGTCCAGCCGAGGCTTTCCGTTGACGGCGATTTCGGTCCGCTAACCCTCGGCTCGGTCGAAGCGTTCGCGATAGCCAAGGACCTGCCGATCGACGGAATTGTCGGCCGGAAAACGTGGAAGGCCCTGCTTGCTGCTCCGCCTGCTCACCCTCGAGCTATTACCGTATCCGTCGAGGTAGCCGCCGAAATGCAAACCCTGCTGAATGAGGGCCGTGGCGACACGGCGAACGGCTACTTCGAGGCGACAAGCTCGACTCTCGTCGCGGCGGCGGCGGGAGACTACAACTCGGAGTTCTATAACCTCGGCGAGTTGCTGGTCATGGACGGGCTCGGCAACACCATTATTGACCTCGGCCGCGAGATGAACGGGGCCTGGTACGAATGGAGCGAGCATCGCGCGCCGCCGTCCGAGCCGGATGCTTACATCCTCGCGTGGCGGCAGATCGTCACCACCATGCGGTCGGTGCCCGGTCAGGATTTCAAGTTCCTGTGGACCGCCTACATGACCGATGAGTCGGTAGCCGAATCCTGGCCCGGCAGTGCGTACGTTGACTACATCGGCACCGATATCTTCGACTGGTACGGCGGCCCGGACGGCACTTACCCGCACACCGCATCCGGCGCGCTCGATCACGCGGCGAAGTGGCAGCAGATCCTCACCACCGAGCCGGGCGGCCTGAACTGGACGGCGGCATTCTCAGCCGCGACGGGCAAGCCCATCATCATCCCGGAGTGGGGACTCGACTTCCATACGTTCGGCGGTCAGGACGACCCGCAGTTCATCACGAACATGATGGCGTGGATGAGGGCACATGACGCCATCGGGCTCTACTGGGAGGGGTCGCACGTCACCCCGGCCCCGACCGCTAGCGGTCCGTTGCTGGTCAACCAGGGCGCGTCGGCGCAGGACAACACCCCGGGCGAGGTCAACGCGCTGGGTGCGCTGATGGGCGGCCGCGTGCAGTACGCCGGCGTTTACCTGCCTGACGACCAGTGGTTCTCCGGCGACATAGACCAGCCGGTGCTCGTCCCGTGGGAAGGCGCGGGCTACCAGTTGGTCCTCAGCGTGCCTATCGTCCCGAACCCGCCATCAATCAAGTCGTATTCTGGCCCGCCTCAGCCGGGAAACAAGCCGTATCAGCTCGCCAACTACCCAGACGCGGTAGCCGCACTCAGGAAAGGTGCTGGACGGTGAGTCCTAGCCTTTCCGAGCACCTTGACGGCGCCGGTCTTCCCGCCCTCGAAATCACCGGGGATCAGGCGCCGACCCGTTGGCGAGCTCATAAGCCGTGCCCAGGATGGCCTTCGGCGGGTAGCGGCGTTCGACGCCGGGGAACCGGCGCCGCCAGACCGGCTGCGGTCGGCCTGATGCCCCGCGGCAG
This sequence comes from Streptosporangiaceae bacterium, assembly GCA_035505275.1. Classification (GTDB taxonomy): domain Bacteria; phylum Actinomycetota; class Actinomycetes; order Streptosporangiales; family Streptosporangiaceae; genus Palsa-504. The sequence continues at coordinate 10,577 of DATJQX010000023.1, forward strand.
GCGCTCGATGACCGGCGTCCCCAGCTCCCGCTCGATGGCGGCGATCTGGTGGGATAGCGCAGGCCGCGATATGTGCAGCACCGCCGCCGCCTTCGTCAGCGAGCCCTGATCCACGATGGTGACCAGGCACTCGAGCGCCCTCATCGACTGTCGCCCGGTCAGGTGGCGTCCCGAACGCGAACGGGCCGGCGAGCTGCATCGCACCGTACCCCGACCGTCTGACCTGCACGCGGCTGAGGGCGAAGGTTGACGACATCGCCGAGTCAGATCGCCGCCAGCGCCTCTGCCTTGGTCACCACCCGGCCCAGGGCACCGTATTCATGCAGGTCGCCGAGCATCTCAATGCGAATGGACTGGTCCAGGCCGCCCACGCGGACCGGTTCGTAGCCGCCGACCCGGATCAGGTCGGCGACCAGGTTGCCCGCCGCGTCGTCGTCGGCGGCGTAGAACTCGACCGCGCGCTCAGGTTCCCGCCGCGCGGCCGCGGACAGAGTAGGGGCCGACAGCGTGCCGAACGCCTTGACCAGCCGCGCCCCGGCCGGGAGCAAGCCAGCCAGGATCTGGCCCGAGGACTCTTGCTCGGGGATGACCTTACGGACGCCGCCGCTGCCATCGGGTTCGATGGGGTTGGTCGGGTCGACGATCACCTTGCCCGCGAGCCGCTCGCCGTACTCGGCGATGAGCTGCTCGAAGGCGTCGAGCCAGACGGCGAGCACGAGCACGTCGGCCCGGTCGACCGCCTCGTCGACGCTCACCACTTCCGCATGCCCGTCAAGGTCCGACGCGATCTTCAGGGCGGCCTCCTGGTCGCGGCCGGCCAGCAGGAAGTCCCGACCCCCGGCCGCGAAGTTCGCCGCGAGCCTGCTGCCGATGTTGCCGGTGCCGATGATGGCCACCGTGCTGTCCGAGATGGTCATTGTGGTCTGCCTTTCGTGACGTGGTTTCGGTTATTAGTCCGACGGGACCGCTTGCGCCTGTGCCGTGGTGACCCTGCCGTCGGCCTGCGATGGCGCGCCCTTCTGTTGCAGCGGCCCGCGGCGGAGCAGGCCGCCGCCGACGACCGCACCGACGGCGAAGATGCCGACGATCCACCAGAACCCGGTGTCGTAGCCATGGGCCAGCGCCAGCCTGGTCATGGCCGGGCGGCCGATGAGCCTGCCCAGGGCCAGGTGCGCGGCGAGGTAGGACGCAACCGCGCCGGCAAAGATGGAGTTCAGCAGCGAGGTGCCGACCGAGCCGCCGAGCATCTGGCCGACGGTGACGGTCGCGGAGGCGACTCCCGCGTCCTGCGGGGCTACGCCGAAGGTACCGGTGTTGATCACCGGCGCGATGATCAGGCCCAGGCCGATCCCGGCCAGGATGAGCGGGCCGAGCACGCCGGCGGTATAGCTGGTGTGCTGGCCAAGCTGGGCGAGCCAGGCCATCCCGCCCGCCGAGGCCAGCATCCCGGACGCGATCAGCGGCTTGGGCCCGACTCTGGGCATCAGCACGATCGTGGACAGGTTGGCCATGACGATGAGGCAGCCGCTCCACGGCAGGAACGCGACGCCGGTGACCAGCGGCGAGTACCCGAGCGTCTGCTGCAGGTAGTAGGTCAGGAACAAGAAGATCCCGAACATCCCGGCCGCGCCGATAAAGAACGACAGGTAGGCGCCGCCGCGGTTGCGGTCCAGCACCACGCGGGGCGGCAGCAGCGGGTGGGCCGCCCGGCCCTGCCACAGCGTGAACACCGCAAGCAGCACCACGCCGACGGCCAGGAAGCCGTACGTGGACGGCGTGTGCCAGTTATGCGCGGCCGCGTTGGAGAACCCGTAGACCAGGCAGAACACCCCGCCGGAGACCAGCAGCACGCCCGGGACGTCGAGCCTGGGCTTAACCGGGGATGGCTGCCGCTCCAGGAGCAGCGCCCCGCCGATGAACGCCACCCCGGCGAAGACCAGGTTCACGTACAGGCACCAGCGCCAGGACAGGTACTCGGTCAAGGCGCCGCCGAGCAGCAGGCCCAGCGCTCCGCCGGCCGCGGCGATCGCCCCGTAGATGCCGAATGCCGTGCCGCGTTCCTTCGGCTCGGTGAACGTCGTGGTCAGCAGGGACAGCGCCGACGGCACCAGCAGGGCCGCGAACGCACCCTGGAAAGCCCTGGCAGTGATCAGCATCGCGAAGTTGACCGAGGCGCCGCCGACGGCGGAGACCCCGGCGAAGCCGACCAGGCCGATCAGGAACGTGACCTTCCGGCCCAGCAGGTCGGCCAGCCTGCCGCCGAGCAGTAGCAAGCTGCCGAACGCCAGAGTGTAGGCGGTCACCACCCACTGCCGGTCGGGTGTGCTGAAGTGCAGCGCGCGCTGCGCCGACGGCAGCGCGATGTTCATCACCGTGAGGTCGAGGATCACCATGAGCTGCGCCAGGCCGATTACGCCCAGGATGAGCCAGCGCCGGTCCCGGACGCGGCTGGCAGTCTCGGCGGCCATGGGTCGCTATTCCTCCTTCAGGAGGCGGTCGGTGAGGACGATCTCGATGACCGCGTCGACCGTGTCCTGGCGGGCCCAGTCGCGCTGCAACTCAACCGCGAGCGAGACCCAGCTGATCGGCTGCCCGCCGGCCTGGATCACGCGGTCGAGGCCGGCCCGGTGGGCGTCGGGCGAGGTGCCGCCGATGGCGTCGACGACGGGGTAGACCTCGTAACCCTCGCGCAGCGCATCCAGGGCGGCAAAGGCCATGCAGATCTCGGTCCAGAGGGCGCAGATGATGAGCTTGCGCCGGCCGGTCGCGTGGACGGCTTGGACGAATTCGATGTCCTCCCACGCGTTGGTCGAGGTCCGGTCGAGCGGCTTGTCGTCTTCCAGCAGCCCGGCGAGTTCGGGCAGGGTTGGCTTTCCCCGGCCGGTGGCGACGTTGATCGTCGAGTGCACGACCGGGACGGCGAAGGCCTTGATGGTCCGGACCGTCGAGACGGCGTTCTTGAGCAGGAGCGCGCGATCCATCGAGTGGACCTCGGCCAGCTGGGCGGGCTGGTAGTCGATGATCAGGAAGGCTGCGTTTTCCGGCGTGAGGAGATGGTCGGCGAGCGGGTCGCGAATCGGGGCGCTGGTCATGGGAGCGTCATCTCTCGTAGCGGGGTCGGGTGTGCCCGAAGCTAGCCGCCATCACGGTGAGCGGCAGTCACCAGATTCCGGTGATCCGCGCTCCAACATGACCTGGCGGACCTCGATCAGGTCCAGGCCGAGCGCCTCGATCTCCGCGAGCACGCCGTAGAGCGCCGACCGGTCCAGCGGGCCGGTGAGCACGGTGTGCGCACCGTGCTGCCGCGACGCCAGCGCCGGGAATGCCGACAGCAGCGTCGCGCCGAGGCGGCCCCGGATCCGGATCGTGTACAGGGCAGGTGCCGGGTCCATGCGGCCATGGTTTAAGGCGGGCAGGTGAAACCGCATCGCCAGGATCAGGTGAGCGCCATGGTGACGCTAACGTGTGAGCCCGGCCGAGAGCAGCCGAAGCTCCCGGGCCCGCTGCACGGCCGAGGACCGGTCCCGGACCCGGAGCTTGGCGTAGATGCTGCGGACGTGCGTGTTGACCGTGTTCACCGAGACCGACAGTTCGCCGGCGATCTCCGGCCGGGACAGGTTGGTCGGGAGGAACCGCAGCACCCGCAGTTCGCCCGGGCTGAGCTCCTCCGCCGGCGGCGATGAAGACCGGTCCTTGGCCGACCGGGATGAGCCGTGCAGCACGTCCAGGATGTCGGCGAGCAGCGCGGCGTGCGCCGTCTCGTGCCGGGGCAGGGCCTCCAGCAGCTCCCGTGAGCCCGTTATCGCGAACGGCAGGACCAGCCTGTCCTGCTCGGCCAGGGCGAGTGCGCGTTCGGCGGCCTGGTTCGCCGCGCGCTGGTCACCGAGCTCACCGTGGGCGAGCCCGGCTAGCAGCTGAGCCTCAACGAGCGTGACGTAACCGATGACCGGTGCCGTGCCGTCCAGGACCTCCCGTACCGCGCCGAGCGCTCCGGCCGGATCGCGTTCCTCCAGGCAGATCACGGCGCGGGCGTTACGGATTTCCCCTGAGCTGGCCCGCTCGTCACCCAGCGCCGCCAGAGCGGCGAGGGCCTGGCCGGGCATCCCGGCGCGGGCTTGGCTGGCCAGCAGCCAGCCGGTCACCTGATTCGCCAGCGCGTGCGAGCCCTCCAGCTGCGATCGCAGGCGGTCGGCCGCGCTGAACTCCTCGAGCGCCTCGTCGTGGCGGCCGCGGCAGGCGTGCAGTATCCCGGTCGTGTGATGCATCAGCAGCCGGATCTCGGGCCCGGTGTCTGTTTCCAGGGCCTGTGCGCTGCGCTGCAGCCACCGCTCCGCCTCGTCAAACTCACCCGTCCAGACCATCGTGCCGGCCAGCGTGACCAGCGCCGGCGCGATCACCGGCTCGGTGCCCCAGCCGTACCGCTCGGCAAGCCCGATCGCCTCGCGGCAGCGCCGCTGGGTCGTGGCGAACGGGTCGACCTTCGACGCGAACCCGAGCTGCGCCAGGCAGCCGACTTCCAGGTAGGGCCGGCCGATCTCCCGGGCCAGGGCAGCACCTTCCTGCAGGTGACGTTCGGCGTCGCGGAGCCCCAGCGACCACGCCTCAGCCGCCCCCAGGTTCATCAGCGCGACGGCCCGTAGGTCGCTGCCCAGCGCGATGTCCTCATCGGACTGCCCGGTGACCGGGGAGTCGAGGAACCTGACCTGTTCCAGGACGCCGGCCAGGTGACCGCGCCGCCGGGCCAGAGACAGCTTCAGCGCCGCGACGGCCACCCGCAGGCGGCGCTGGCGATCCGGCGGCGCCGCTTCGACGTGCGCCTCCGCCACGGCCAGGTGGGCGGCCGCCTCGTCCAGGCGTCCCTGGACCAGATCACCCGCCGCGCGCACCAGGGCCAGCTCGGGGTGATCCACGCCCGGCGGGAACGCCCGCACCAGCGCCTGCATCGTCTCCGCCTGCCCGTCCAGGGTCAGGCTGAACGTATGGTCGGCGAGCAGCCGCGCCGCGCCTGGCCAGTCGCCCGCCGCCTGGGTGTGCCGGATGGCGTCCACTACCTGGCCATGCCGGCTGAACCACCAGGCGGCCCGCCGGTGCAGCGCCGGCGTTTCCTCCGGCATCCTGCGGCGCAGCTCCAGCCGCAGCAGATCCGAGAACAGGTGGTGGTAGCGGAACCACGTCCGCTCGGGATCCAGCGACACGACGAACGCGTTCGCGTCCTCCAGCTCCAGCAGGATCCGCTCCGAGCCCGGGCGGCCGGTCAGCAGGTCCGCCAGTTCCCGGTTGACCCGGTCGAGCAGGCAGGTGCGCAGCAGCAGGTCCTGGATCTCGGCCGGCTGGCGGTCCAGCATCTCATCGACCAGGTACTCGGCGACCGTGCGATCGCTGCCCGAGAACTCCGCGACGAACCGCTCCGGGTCCGGGTGGCCAGCCAGCGAGATCGCGGCGAGCCGCAGGCCCGCGGCCCACCCTTCAGTCCGCTGGTGCAGTAGCGCCACGCCGGCCTCGGACAGCGCGATCCCCGAGGCTTCGAGGAGCTCGCGGGTTTCGCGTTCGGGAAAACGCAGGTCCGCCGCGCGGATCTCGGTTAGCTCGCCCGCCAGGCGCATCTGATGCAGCCGCAGGCGGGGGACATCACGACGGGTGGTCAGCACCGCGTGCGCATGCGGGGGAAGGTTGGTCAGCAACCGCGTGAGCTGACCGAGCGCATCCGGCGAAGTCAGCTCGTGGAGATCATCAATAACCAGGGTGATGTCACCGCGAGCCTCGGCGAGCTCCGAGAGCACCTTGTCGGCCATCGCCCGGGCGTTGAACTCGGGCGTCGCCGGTTGCGGTTCCGCGTCGCTGAAGGCCCCGGTGGCCCGGCGAACCGCTCCGAGCAGGGCCAGGCAGAACTGCTGGGCGTCTTGCTGATCGCGTTGCACCTGCACGACGGCGAGCCGGTACGGCCGTCCCTGACGGTCGGCCCAAGCCCGCAACAGGGACGTCTTCCCGCTGCCGGCCGGAGCCGAGATGATCGTCACCTTCCCCGACGCCGCGCGATCCAGGGCGGCGAGAAGATCAGCCCTGTTTATCAACCCGGGGGTTGTCTGAGCCACCGTCACAGGCCTGCCTTGGTCTCTACGCCCGACGCCCTACCGCCGGGCACCTAGTCCTCTCGGTACCAGGCCAGCCCGCGCACTGTCAACGGCGCGCGAATCACCAGGATCCGGTGACGACCTGTCACCTGACGCGCGGCAAGCGTGGGGCCATGAGCTCTCATGTAGCAATCGTGGTCGGCGCGGGCGGTCCGCTTGGACGAGCGACGGCGGTGGCCCTCGCCGCCAGCGGCCTCACCGTGGTGGGGGTCGACCGGAACGAGCCTGGGCTGGCTGAACTGCCCGACGGCATCCACCGCGAGGTGGCCGACGCCACCGACCCTACCGTGGCGGCGCCGCTGGTCGACCGGATCGCCGACCAGATCGGTCCCCCGGACGTGCTGGTGAACACGATCGGCGTGTTCGGCCTGGGAGACGCGCTCACCGTGACGCCCGAGACGCTGCGGCTCATGATCGATGTCAACCTGGGCCCTGCGCTCTGGCTGAGCCAGGCGGTCGCGCGGCACATGCAGCAGCAGGGCTCAGGTGCCATGGTGCACGTGACCTCCCGCCCGGGACTCGAGCCGACCGGCGGCATGGCGGCGTACGGCGTAAGCAAGGCCGCCCTGGTCCACCTGACCCGCATCCTCGACATCGAGCTCCGCCCGCACGGGATCCGGGTGAACGCGGTCGCGCCGCAGCTGCTCGACACCCCGACCAACCGGGGCATATTCCCGGCAGAGACGATGGCGCACGCGGTCGCACCGGAGGAGATCGCCGCCGTGATCGCCTTCCTGGTCAGCGACGCCGCGGCGCCGGTGAGCGGAGCGATACTCCCGGCCTACGGCGCCTGAGCAAGCCGCGCGTGAATCACCAGGATCCGGTGAGGACCGCTCACCTGCCCGGCGGCCAGCCTGAATCCGCTGCATACACTCGCACGGCCGCCTGGGCACGTGCGCCAGATCCGAGGGAGATACCGTGACCACACCAGACTCGCCCGAGTACGCGCCGATCCCGCAGTCAGCACTCGGCCCGGCCGTCAACGAGCAGGGGTACTACGTAGGGCGCGTCGAGCGCAACCTCTACTGGGTCACCGACAGCGTCTACAACTGCGCGTTCCTGGCCACGAGGGACGGCGTCGTGCTGTTCGACGCCCCCCCGTCCATCGGCCATAACCTGCAGCGGGCCATCGACGAGGTCACCGCCGCCGAGGGCGTGACCAACACGGTGACACACCTGGTCTACTCCCACCACCACGACGACCACAGCGGCGCGTCCTTCCTGTTCGGCGGGGACGTGGTCCGCATCGGCCACGAGGAGACCCGCCGGCTGCTGCTGCGCGACAACAACCCGGCCCGGCCCGCGCCGGAGATCACCTTCGGCGACCGCTTCACGCTTGAGGTCGGGGGCGAGCGCGTCGAGCTGGCCTGGCACGGCCCCAACCACACGCCGGACAACATCTACATCCACTTTCCCGGCCACGACACGCTGATGTTCATCGACGTCGTCAACGCTGGCTGGGTGCCCATCTACAACACCAACCTGTCCGAGGACGTCGTCGGGTACATGGGTGCCCCGGCCATTGCGCTGTCCTACCCGTGGACCCACTTCATCAGCGGGCACCTCGGCCGGCTCGCCACCCGCGACGACGTAGCGGTGCACCAGCAGTACATCGCCGACATCGAGGCCAGCGCAAAAGAGGCGCTGGCCTCGGTCGACCCGGTGCCCTTCTACACCCAGGCCTGGCCGAACATGTGGGCCGGGGTCAAGGCCCACCTCGACGCCGTCACCGAGCGCACCGCCGCGCCCGTCGTCGCCAAGTACACCGGCGTGCTCGCCGCCGCAGACATCGAGGAATTCACCTACACCACCTCGTTCGCCATCATGCAGTCGCTGCGCCTGGACCGCGGGCCCAGCGGACCCGTGCACCCCTGACCGCGTTCACCTCAGTGGACGTGGCGCTGTGGCGGACGGTCGCGGTGGTCGGAGTGTCCGGCTCGGGCAAGACGTCGCTGGCCATGGGCACCCTGTACGCCGACCTCGCACCTCGGCGGCCGGAATCTCGCCGAGATCAGCGCACTCGGCCTGGGCGAGCTGCGCGGCTTCGCCGCAGGCCTGCCCGAGCAGGACGCGCGTGACGCCGCCACCGTGACCGGGCCGTGGCTGGCCGAGCACCTGGGCTGACCCGCGATCGCGCGCGGCAGGTAGCGGCCGCAGGATGTGGCTGCCGAACCAAAGCCGGGCGCCGGGTTCGTGATGAGCGGCCAATGGACGCCGGCGCACCACGTTCTATGCTCTGGTCAGGGGGGATGGTCATAAGCCCGGACAGGATGCCCATGTTCAAGAGAAGCTCGACCGCAATGATCCTGCTCGGCATTCTCGCCGTCATCGTCGGGATCACCGCCATCGCCTGGCCCGGCGTCACGATTCTCGCGCTGGTCATCCTGTTCGCGGTCTACGCGTTCATGGCCGCCGGCCTGCAGGCCGGACGGGCCTTCCGGAGCCGATCCGCCCCACCCGTCCTCGGCCACCTGCTGCTCGGCATAGTGGACCTGATCGCGGGCGTGGTCGCCCTGGCCTGGCCCGTGCCTACCGCGTTCGTGCTGGTCATCGTCGTGGCGGCGTGGGCGCTAGTCGGCGGCTTCGCCGAGGTCTTGGCCGGCTTCCAGAGCGGGGAAAGCGCGGGCACCCGCACGCTGTTCTTCATCGCCGGGCTGGTGTCCGTCGCGTTCGGCGTCGTGCTCTTCGCGCGCCCCGGTCTCGGCGCGGTCACCCTCGCGCTGCTGTTCGGCCTGTACGCCATGATCTACGGGTTCTCGCAGATCACGATGGGCGTGCACGTCCATCAGCTGAGCAAGTCCGCCTAGTCACTTCGACCGCAGCACCGTCGGCCCGAGCCAGTGGCTGGCCAGCAGCGCGAGTTCCACGTCGCGCCGGCTGTCGCCCACCGGCCGCCCGAGGCTCTCCTCCGCCTTGCGGATCCGGTACTGGACCGTGTTCTTGCGCAGCACGAGCCGTTCGGCGGTCGTCTTGTAGCTGCCCCCGGACTCCAGGAAGACCCACAGGGTGTCGCGCATGCGGGCGTGGTGCTCGCCGTCCGTGGCCAGCTCGGCCACCGTGCCGGACACCCAGGGCCGCAGCAGTTCCGGGGGACGCGAGCATCATCGCCACCGGCGCGACCTGGCCGAACGATACCGCCCGCGGCGCGGAGGCCAGGTCGATGCGGTGCTGCATGACCTGACGTCGGCGGACACCGCGGCGGCCCGGCGGCCCACCGCCGCGAGGTGATACCACCGCCCGTTCGGCACAATGACATGCATGAACCGAACGATCAGTGCTGCTACGGCCTGACATGACCGCCCCCGCCGGGGAAGGCGTGCCAGCGGCCGAGTTCCGGTTGATCGTGAACGGTACCGAGCGCAGCGTGACCTGCGCGCCGGAGGCGCCGTTGCTCGACGTGCTCCGCCACGACCTGGGCCTGGCCGGGCCGAAGTTCGGCTGCGGGATGGGGCTGTGCGGGGCGTGCTCTGTGCTCATCCAGGGGCGCGCCCGCTCGTCCTGCGACCTGCCGGTATCGGCCGTCGACGGCGCGGTCACCACCGTGGAGGGGCTGCCGGGTGCCGACGGCCGGCTCCACCCGGTCCAGCAGGCGTTCATCGACGAGCAGGCCGCCCAGTGCGGCTACTGCACCGCCGGCATGGTGATCGCCGCCGTCGGCCTGCTCGGCGAGCGTCCCGCGCCGACCGGGCAGCAGGTGAGGGAGGCGCTCGACGGCAATCTGTGCCGCTGCGGGACGCACGGCCGCATCATCCGCGCGGTGCTTAGGGCGGCGGCGCGGGGTCCGGATACGCCGGCCGTACCCCTGGACCTGCCCGCGCGGCCGTTCCTTCCCGCCAGCGAGGCTGGGGCGCCCGCCGCGCCTGCGGCGCCGCCGGCGATCCCGTCGCTCCCGAAGGACCTGGCGGCCAATCCGGTGCTGGCCCGGTGGCTGGATTTCAGCCGGGACGGGGAGGTCACGATCCGGACCGGGAAGGTGGAGTACGGCCAGGGGATCTGGACCGCGCTGGCTCAGGTCGCCGCGGAGGAACTCCAGGTCAGCCTGGCCCGGGTGCGGGTCGCCCCGGTATCCACCGACGCCAGCCCGGACGAGGGCGTCACGGCGGGCAGCATGTCGGTCCAGGATTCCGGCTCGGCGCTCCGGCAGGCGTGCGCGCAGGCCCGGGACGTCCTGCTGAACGCCGCCGCGGCGCAGCTCGGGGTCAGCCAGGCCGCGCTGGCCACCTCCGACGGGCAGATCCTGGCCGACGGCCCGACCGGGCTGAGCTACTGGACGCTGGCGCGGCGGGGCATGCTGGACCGGCCCGCCGACGCCCCGGTGCCGTCCCGGCCTCACGGCCAGTGGTCGGTGGCCGGGAGCAGTGCCCCGCGGCTGGACATCCCGGACAAGGTGACCGGGCGCCCGCGGTTCCTGCACGACCTGGTCCTGCCGGGCATGGCCTACGGCCGGGTCGTGCGTCCGCCTGCGCGGGTCGTCGGCCTGACCGGACTCGCTGAGGAGGACCTGGGCCGCGAGACGGTGCTGGTGCGGGACGGCTCGTTCCTCGGCGTGGTGGCCCCGACCGACCGTGCCGCGCTGCGGGCCGCCCGGCGGGTCGCCCGCGCGGCGCGATGGCGGACGCGCCCGTCGCTGCCCGACTCGCGCGACCTGCGCGCCTTCATGCTGGCGGCGCCGTCGGAAACGCAGACGGTGGTGGACCAGGATACGGGTGCCGCGGGTCCGGCCGTCCGCACGCTGACCGCCGAGTTCAGCCGGCCGTTCATCGCCCACGCGTCGATGGCGCCCAGCTGCGCGATCGCCCGGTGGGACGGTGAGGAGGTCACCGTGTGGTGCCACAGCCAGGGCATCTTCCCGCTGCGCGCGGCGATCGCGGCCGGGCTGGGGCTACCAGCGGGGCAGGTGACGGTGCACTACCTGGAGGGCGCGGGGGTCTACGGCCAGAACGGCGCGGACGACGTGGCCATGGACGCGGTGCTGCTGGCGCGGGCCGTCCCGGGCCGGGCGGTGCGGGTGCAGTGGACCCGCCAGGACGAGATGGGCTGGGCGCCGCTGGGATCGGCCATGCTCGCGCGCCTGGCGGCCGGTCTTGACGCCAGGGGCCGGATCGTGACCTGGCGGCAGGACGTGTGGAGCAACGGCTTCATCGGCCGGCCGACTAGCGGCGGGGAACCGCGCCTGCTCGCCCTGACCCACCTCGCCGGGGGAGTCCCGATGCCGCCCGCGCCCGACGGCCCGCCCTCCGGCGCGATGGGCGCCACCCGTAACGCGGTGCCCGGCTACGACATCCCGGGCCTGCACGTCACCCGGCACCGGCTGCTGGACATGCCGATCAGGACGTCCTCGCTGCGCTCGCTCGGCGCGCACCTCAACGTGTTCGCCATCGAGTCCTTCATGGACGAACTGGCCGAGGCGGCCGGCGCCGACCCGGTCGCGTTCCGGCTCGCCCACCTCGCCGACCCGCGGGCCCGGCAGGTCCTCACCGAGGCCGCCCGGATGGCCGGCTGGGACACCCGGGCCCGCCGCGACGGCACCGGCTACGGGATCGCGGTGGCCCGGTACAAGGGGAACGCGGGGTACTGCGCCGCCGTGGCGGAGGTGGCGGCCGATACCGATATCCGGGTGCGCAGGCTGTGGCTCGCGGCGGACGTGGGCCGGGTGATCAGCCCGGACGGGGTGATCAACCAGGTCGAGGGCGGCGCCGTGCAGAGCACGAGCTGGACGCTGTGCGAGCAGGTCCGGTTCGACCGGGACACGATCACCTCGGCGAGCTGGGACACCTACCCGATCCTCCGGTTCACCGACGTCCCGGAGGTCAAGGTGCGGATCGTGGACGCGCCCGGCGAGCCCGAGACCGGCGCCGGCGAGGTCGCCCAGGGGCCGGTGGCCGGCGCGATCGGCAACGCGGTCGCCGACGCGGTCGGGGTGCGCGTCCGCGACCTGCCGCTGACCCGTGAGCGCGTCGCCCGGGCGATCGAGGAAGCTTAAAGACCGCTACTTGATCAGCGGGTCGCGTGGGAGGCCGAGTATCCGTTCGGCGATCTGATTGCGCTTGATCTCGGACGTGCCGCCCGCGATCGACAAGGCCCGGTTCATCAGCATCAGGCTCGCTCCCATCGCCCCGTCGCCGTCAAGGAACACGGCGTCGGGGCCGGCGAGTTCCGCCATGATCGCGGCCGTCTCGTGGCCGAGCTCGGACAGCAGCAGCTTGGTGATGTTGCCCTCGGGCCCGGGGCCGCCGCCGGTCACCGCCCGGTAGGCGGCCCGCTGGTTGAGTACGCCCATCACCTGCGTCCGGGCGATGTGCCTGCCGACCCGCCCCGCCCCGCCGGCCAGCCGTCCGGGGTGCGCGTCGAGCGGGCGGATGAACGCCTCGACCGGCATGGTCCGGCCGCCGTCGCCGCCGCCGATGCTGACGCTCTCGTTTCCGAGCGTCGCGCGCGCCACGGTCCAGCCGGCGTCGACCGGCCCGACCACGTCGGCGTCGGGCACGAACACGTCGTCGAAGAAGATCTCGTTGAAGTCCGAGCTCCCGTTCGGCATCTTCAGCGGCCGGACGGTGACGCCGGGCGCGTGCATGTCGATCACCATGGTGGTGATGCCCTCGTGCTTGGGGGCGTCCGGGTTGGTCCGCACCGTGGCCAGGCCGAAGTCGGACCGGTGGGCGCCGCTCGTCCAGACCTTCTGGCCGTTGATCAGCCAGCCTCCCTCCGTCCGGGTCGCCCTGGTCCTGATGCCGGCCGCGTCGGACCCGGCGCCCGGCTCGCTGAACAGCTGGCACCAGATCACGTCCTGGCTGAGCGCCGGGCGGACCCAGCGCGCGATCTGATCCGGGCTGGCGTGCTGGATCAGGGTCAGGATGATCCAGCTGGTGATGCCGAGGCTGGGCCGCTTGATCCCGGCCGTGGCGAACTCCTGCTCGATCACGAGCTGCTCGATGGCGCCCGAATCCCGGCCCCACGGCCCCGGCCAGTGCGGCATCGCGTAGCCGGTGTCGATCAGCGCCTGCTTCCTGGCGTCGCCGGACAGGTCGCGCAGCCGGGCCACGTCGGGGCCGATCGCCGCCCGGATCGCCTCGGCCTCCGGGGGCAGGTCGATCGCCGCCGCCCGGCGCACGCCGCGGCGGACCAGGTCGGTTACATCAACGGCGGCCCGCTCGGCGTCCAGCACCGCGGCGACGGCCGTGGCCCGGCGAAGGTACAGGTGAGCGTCGTGCTCCCAGGTGAACCCGATGCCGCCGTGCACCTGGATGTTGAGGTTGGCGTTACCGACCGCGGCCGACGCGGCTAGCACCGCGGCGATGGCCGCGGTGTAGCTGAGCTGGTCACCGCCGCCGAGCCCGGCCCGGCCCGCATCCCACGCCGCGGCCGTCGCCAGTTCCGCCGCGACCAGCATGTTCGCGCAGTGGTGCTTGACCGCCTGGAAGGTCGCGATCGGCCGGCCGAACTGCTGGCGGATCTTCGCGTACGCGGCCGCCTGCTCGGTCGTCTCGGCGGCGACGCCGACCGCCTCCGCCGCCAGCACGGCCCGGGCCACGTCGGTCAGCAGCCGGCGCGCGCCCGCCAGCACCGTGGCCGGCGCGGCGTCGAGGCTGACCCGGGCCGCACGCCGGCTCGGGTCCAGGCTGGCGGGCACCTCGGCGCGGACGCCGCCCGCCGACGTCTCGACTACCAGCACGTCGTCGCCCGCGGGGACGAGCAGCACGTCGGCCAGGTGGCCGCTGATCACGACGCCCGCCTGCCCCGTCGCGGCGCCGCCGGAGTGGGTTACCTCGCCGCTCAGCGCCGCCGCGCCGATCACGCTGCCGTCGGCCAGCCCGGGCAGCAGCCGCTTCTGCAGGTCAGCGGGCGCGGCCGCGGCCAGCACGGCGCTGACGATCACCGTGGGGGTGAAGGGCCCGGGTGCCAGGTACCGGCCCATCTGCTCGGCCACGATGAGCGTCTCGGGCAGCCCGAAGCCCGAGCCGCCGAACTCCTCAGGCACGTGCAGCCCGAGCAGGCCAAGACCGCTGAGCTCAGCCCAGAACGCGGGCCGCGCATCGGCGTCGGCCCCCAGCAGGCTTCGGGCCGCTGCGCGGGACTCATGGCTGGTCAGGAAGTCGGCGACGCTCTGCGCGAGGGCCCGGTGTTCTTCAGAGATGGCGATCGACATGGAGTGATAGTTCCCCTTTTATCAGGCGCCGGCACAAGCGAGGTTACGGTCATAGTGTGCGCTCAGCCGAACGCCGCGGCGACCGGGGCTGGGCGCAGCAGGTCCTCGGGGCGGGTCAGGTCGGGGAGCACTACGAAGACCGTCTTCACGCCGCGGCCGGCCAGCAGCCGGTAGCGGCCGATATGGTCGCCGACGGTGCCGACGGTGCCGACGGTGCCGACGGTGCCGGGGGTGCCGGGGGTGCCGGCGTGGTGGCTCCGGGCGAAGGCGGCGGCGGTGGTCCGGCCGCGCAGTCTCCCCACGATCGATGCGGCATCGTCGCGGTCGCGGCCGATCGCCGGGATGTCGAGCACGGTCACCCCGGCCTGTCCGGGTCGCGCCCGGCCGCCAGGCAGTGCTGCCGGAAGACGGGTCTTCTGGGGTGGGCGAAGCAGCCGGCTGGCGCGGGAGCCTGCGGCACTTGACGATTCGCGCGAGGCCGTGAGTGACTTGCGGTAGTCCCGGACGGCAACGCGGCTAGCAGCTGGCCTCCCGGCTTGGAGGAGCGCCCATGATCGAAGCCGAACGCGCCGAGCTGCGCCTTAAGTACGAGCAGGAGCGGGACAAGCGGCTCAGGCCGGACGGCAACGACCAGTACCTGCAATTCACGGGTCAGTTCCGCCAGCTGCTCGATGACCCCTACACCCCGCGGGACGAGCGCGATCCCAAGCGCGACCACGTGACGTTCGCCTTCGTCGGCGGCGGTTTCGCCGGGCTGGTGACCGGCGCCAGGCTCCGGGAGGCTGGCGTGCGGGACGTGCGGATCGTGGAGAAAGGCGGCGGCTTCGGCGGCACCTGGTACTGGAACCGCTACCCCGGCGCGCAGTGCGACACCTCCGCGATGATCTACATGCCGCTGCTGGAAGAGACCGGGCACATCCCCACCGAGCGGTACGCGCACGCCCCGGAGATCCGCGCGCACTGCGACCGGATCGCGCGGCAGTACCGTCTGTACGACGACGCCCTGTTCCACACCGAGGTCACCGACCTGGAGTGGGACGCCTCCGGTCTCCGGTGGATCGTGCGGACGAACCGGGGTGATGCGTTCACCGCCCAGTTCGTGGGGATCGGGACGGGTCCGCTGCACGTCGCGAAGCTGCCCGGGATCCCCGGTATCGAGACCTTCGCAGGCCACGCGTTCCACACCAGCCGCTGGGACTACGCCTACACCGGCGGGGACCCGGACGGCGCGCCGATGGACCGCCTGGGCGGCAAGCGCGTCGCCATCATCGGGACGGGCGCGACCGCCATCCAGTGCGTCCCGCGCCTGGCGCAGGCGTGCGGCGAGTTGTTCGTATTCCAGCGGACGCCGTCGTCGGTGGACGTTCGCGATAACCGGCCGATCGACCCGCGGTGGTTCGCCGGGGTCGCCACGCCCGGCTGGCAGGAGCGCTGGCTGGAGAACTTCGTCGCCAACATGGCGGCCACCGAGTTCCCCGCCGAGGACCTGGTCAATGACGGCTGGACCGACCTGGCCAAGCGGATCCGCGGCCGGCTGACGGCACCGCGCTCGGGCCCGGCGGGATTCGCCGAACTGCTCGACGACTTCGAGATCGCCGACTTCGAGAAGATGAGCGAGATCCGCGACCGGGTCGACGGGATCGTGGCCGATCAGCGGACCGCGCAGCGGCTGAAGGCCTGGTACCGCCAGCTGTGCAAGCGGCCCTGCTTCCACGACGAGTACCTCAGCGCGTACAACCTGCCCTCGGTGCACCTGGTGGACACCGACGGCCGGGGGGTCGAGCGGATCACCCCGGCCGGGGTCGTCGTCGCCGGGGTCGAGTACCCCGTCGACTGCATCATCTACGCCTCCGGCTTCGAGGTCGGCACCGAGGCGACCAGGCGCTACGGGTTCGACATGACCGGCCGCGGCGGGGTCAAGCTGTCAGATTACTGGTCCGGCGGGATGCGCAGCATGCACGGCGTCCACGTGCACGGGTTCCCCAACGCGTTCCACGTCCAGCTATGGCAGGGCGGCAACGTCGTGGCCAACGTGCCGCACAACCTGACCGACTCGGCCAAGACCGCCGCGGCCGTCGTCTCCCACATGGCCGGTAACGGCTACGACGTGGTCGAGGTCACCGAACAGGCCGAGGACGCCTGGATGGCGCAGGTCAGGCCCAACCCGCTGATGACCTCGTTCCTGGCCGACTGCACCCCCGGCTACTACAACAACGAGGGCCAGTTCGAGGGCCGGCAGTTCGCGCTGGGCGGCGGGTACCACCTGGGCGCCCCGGCCTACTTCCGGTACATCGACCGGTGGCGCAGGTCCGGCGACTTCGCGGGCCTGGAGTTCAGCGGACGCTCTTGATCCGCCAGACCCCGATCGCGGCCGCGATGCCGACCACCGCGGTCGCCCCGAACAGGGCCGGGTAGCCGGCCAGCGAGACTATGGGGGCGGCGATGGCCGGGCCGATGGCGTACGGGGTGACGATGGCGATGTTGATGATGCCGAGGTCCTTGGCCCGGTCGCGGGCCTTCGGCAGCACCTGGGTGATCAGCGCCTGGTCGACCGCGATGTAGGCGCCGAACCCGATGCCGTAGAGCACCGCTGCGATCAGCGCCGCCGGCCAGGTCTCCACGAACGCCAGCAGCAGGGCGGCCGCCGCCATCAGCAGGCCGGACACGGTGACCATCATCTTGCGGCGACCGCGGCGGTCGGAGATGATCCCGCCGACGATCGAGGCCACCACCACGCCGCCGGTGTAAATCAGGATCAGGATGAGCAGGCCGTCCGCGGCGGTCTGGCCAGGAAAGAGCCGCGAGTAGTGCACCTTGTCGCGCAGGAAGTAGAGCAGGTACAAGGTGCCCATGGCGATGGACAGCGTGGCCAGGAAGCGGGTCAGCCAG